>JAUWKS010000003.1 GCA_030614005.1 Candidatus Heimdallarchaeota archaeon
AATTTGAGACCTTAGTTGCTTGCAAACCTTAGAAAGTTCAATAAAATTGGGAATTGCTGTCTAGTAATAAATCTTATAAAACGGTAGTTGTCATTTTCAACTACAAACTAAGCCGAGGTTGTCTAGCCTGGACCACGACGCTGGTCTTGAAAACCAGTTCTCGCAAGGGAGCGCGAGTTCAAATCTCGTCCTCGGCACCAATTTCTTTTCAGGTAAGAAAAAGAAAGAATTAGTAGTAACATTTGAACGACTATTGCCAATGAGGGTTGTAAGTTTTCAAGCAATAAGTAAAACCCCTGAAAATGATGCAATGATGAAACTGCGAGAATGGGCAGAACCCAGAGGATTATTTGCTGATTCGATTGCTCATCCCATCTACGGTTTCAATAATCCCAGTCCGCAAAAGGGCAAGAAAGAATATGGTTATGAGTTTTGGATACAAGTAGAAGCTAATTTTCTTGAAGAAGGTGTAAAGAACAAAGATATTCCAGAGCACTTTTGTGCTGTATCAAGATGCTATGTTACAGATCCACACAAAGATATTCCTACTACATGGAGAAAATGCTTGATTGGATTAAAGAAAATGATTACGAATTTGACAATATTTGCGGTTTGGAAAAAATAATGTCTTCATCACTATCTGACGAATGGATTCTTGATATTTATATACCACTCAAAGAAGAGAGTGTGAAGAAAAAGAAGTAAGATTATTTAGTAGCTTTGTAAAATGTGTTGTTTGGGAAAAATCAGTTAATCTTTTCAATAAATTGTATCAAGTTCTTGTTAATGTCAAGTACAAGACAGCATTTTGCATTGATCTCTTTATGTAATGTTAAATTCATTGTGAATTCAACTTTTTTCTCTTTTAGTTTTGTAATTAGATATTCAATATCTTCAACAATGAAAGTTAATTTCATGAATCCTTGAATAGTAGGCTTTCCAAAATCATAATTAGAAACACACTTTGCCGGAGAAACAGATTTTTCATTTTCAATTATTTCAATTTGAAACTCATTCAACTCAACAATCTTTACTTTCAATCCTTGGTCATCGTAATTCACTTCTTTAACAATTTCAAATCCCAAATTCTCTTTATACCAATTAGCTGTTTCTTCAGCGTCAGGGACAAGCATTGCAATAATATATGGTTTCATTTCATTTTTCCTCTGCATTAGTTAACTTAATTCATTTTAATAGGTACTCCAAAAAAAGACTCTTTTTCAAGGAAAATGGAACTTATATGCAAAATCTACGAATAAAACTGCTTTAAGTCACAACAAGTGACCTCAATTTGAGTCTTCAAAAAGTGAATTTCCCTTTTTAAGTAGTATATCGTTTTTAGTTTAATGACTTAGAGGATGCGAATACAATTACATTGACAGAAAAAACAGCTATTGATACCCAACCTGAAGAAAAACCATCTTTAATGAGCTTACTAAAAAATAAATCCTATAGACTAGTTTTTGGTGGACAGATGATAAATATGCTTGCAAGCATATTAGTAGGAATGACATTGTCATTTTTAATCTATGATGTCACTAAAAATGCTGCATTAATGGCTATGATGGGAGTTGTGGGGGCATTGCCAATTATTCTGATTATTATATTTGCTGGAGTTATTATTGATCGTATTGATCAAAGAAAAATGATTCTCATTACAATTGGATTAAAGTTTATTGTGTTTACATTATTTCTGCTTTGTTTTGCGCTTAAAGACTATCTAATTCAAGAATATATTATATATAGGCCACTACTCTATGGTGGTAATATCAAAGTCTTTGTTACTGATTATACGCATTTCATTTGGCCTCTGTATATTGCATTATTTGTAAGCAATGCAAGTGGATCTCTCTATTTTGTCACAGTTGGTACGTATTCCAAATTTATTATTAAAAAGAAAGATTATCTAATTGCAAACTCTTTTGGTGCTACTATTTTCCAATGTGCTTCAATAATTGCTCCTCTATTAGCGGGTTTTCTCATTACTACCAGCTATCTCTATAGTTTCATTATTGGTGCTTGTATAATGGGTTTAGCAGTTATTTTTAGTCTAATACTCGTAATGAAAGGTATTGAAACACCAAAAGTTGAAATTGAAGAGTTAAAGGGCTTCAAGAATAATATGGAGAAAGTATTTGGTGATATTCGAGTTGGTATGGATGCAATTAAATCTGAACCTAAAATATTGTTTATTACTTGTATATATGTGCTTCTCAATTTTGTATGGACATCATTTTTTGGACTTTATAATGTAATACTTCAAGGAGAAATGGCATTAAGTGCTACCTGGTTGGGTGCAATATCGGCAGCTATGGCAGTAATTGCTGTTATATCTTCACTTGTTGTAATGAAAATCGGGAAAATAAAACGAAAGTTAATTTTAGTTATTATATTCTTTATTATGCAAACAATTGGAATGTTTATTTTTGCTTTTAACAGAAATCCGTGGATTATGATAACAATTAATGTTATACCACTTGGTATTGTTAGTGGTATAGCAAATATTCCTTCAAATACTCTTCGTCAAGAGAAAATTCCACACAATAAAATGGGTCGTGTGATGTCAAGTGTTCTATTATTCATTAGTATAGCAAATTTGCTTGGTAACGGAATTGTCACTGCAGTTTCAAATTACGTTAACCCAATGTATATTGTTCTGTCCGGTGCAATTTTGATGACAATATTGACTATTGGGAGTACCATTGTTTTTCTGTCAAAAAGAAGTCTAAGATGTTCTGATTATATTGAAACAAAAGATGTAGAAGACAATCATGTGGAAAAAATAGTGCCATCAGAGATTGATCAAACTCCTTCTAGAAGAATAGATGAAATTGATATATTAACCAAAGAAACGGAAAAGAAACTTCCATTTGATGGCTCAGTTCCTTCTCCTTCATTAGATTAACTAAATTTCGGAGGAAATAATATGAAAATAAAAGTTGTAATTAATTCAAGTGGTATAACCTTTCAAATGGGCAATGTAAGTTTAATAATTGGTACAAATCTTGCAATCAAATTATTGATTCATATTTAATACGACTTAGAATTTCTTTACTTGAATCTGTAGGGAAAATAGTAATCTAGGATGACTCATATATTTCTCATCCTAGTAATAAATAATTCACTGTGTCGTATTAGAAATTATATTTTGCATTTCTAATATTTTCTGATTGATTTATGATTAAGTAAGCTATCAATAACCTGATTCAAGTTCATACCTTCAAATAACTGTTAATCGCCTTATCTCTGGTCACGTTATTTGAAATGGGTGATAATTTGTGACCATTGATTGAGCATTCTTTATATTGACGATTTATTTGAGCTTTTTAGATGATTAAGTGGTATTTTTATCCTCTATTTTTAGAGAATTATTGTGAGCAAATTCTGTGTAAGTTTTAATTTTGCCACATTTAATAATTCTTCAAAGGTTTGAAAGATGACTGATAAAGGGGACCAAACATTCTTTCTTTCAGGAAAGAATTCAAAGATTTATTTAGAATTAGACAAAGCAAAAAGTGGACAAGATGCTTTAGTAAAAGAACTTGTAAAACAACAAATCCGCCCGTCAAATGATATCTGGATTGCTTATCTTACAACTGTAATTGGGAAACTAGCTAAAACAGTTGAAAATAACAATCAAAGAACTCTCGAGAGTTTAATAATAAAATTAATTGCTCAATTAATGAGCTGGTTAGAGTTAGTAAGAAATGATAATCTTGAAGATCTAACCATTAAAACAAAGAATATTCATAACCCTGCTTTTAATACAGTCTTTGTTAAATTAACTGGTGATCTTTCTAGTGCAATCTTGAAAAATGACAATAAAGCAGTTCAAAACAAACTTGTTATGTTCCAAGCATTTTGTAGTAAATGGATAGAAAGATTGGATGCTCCATCGATAAAAATAATGGATGAAAAAGCACTAAATCAGCAAGAAATTTATGAAGAATATTGGAAACTCGATGCAAAAATAACTGAAGATTTTGAAGAGGTATTTGCGGGTTTGGATTTAGAATAGCCAATACAAGTTTTACTTAATATGAGAATTATGCCTATTTTTAAAGCAAAAGATGGGCTATTATTACTTGAACCTGTCATTTGTCAGCCAAATCAGCATGGTTCCTAGTCGGTGGTGTGCTGGTAGAACTTTCTTTCATCAATTCGAACACCCTCCCAAGAAAGAAAAAACTCTTCCCTTTTAAAATCCAGCACAAACCGGCTAGATATTATTCTGCTCTTTGATTTGTCTTTCTGAGTAGAAAAAGTAATTAATGATACTTTTCTTCACTGGTTCGAGGAATAGTTTTGAGTTTCGAATATAAAGATCATACAGCTGATACCATTGTTCATGCAAAAGGTGTGGATTTAAAAGAAGCATTTGAACAAGCTGCATTAGGTACATATCAAGTAATGACAGATATATCACTTATTGAACATAAGATAACTAAAGAAGTGAACATACAATCTGAAGATGAAAAATCATTGTTATTTGATTGGATAGATCAACTAATCTTTTTATTTGATACTGAATTTTTTATATCAAATAAAATATCTATTCAAGAATTTTCCAAAAATAATGATATCTATTTACTAAAAGCAACATTAGAAGGAGAAGAGTTCGTTATTAGTAAACATTCTCAGAAAAGCGAAGTAAAAGCGATGACGTATTCCTTTATGGAAGTTGGCGAGAACTACGTAGAGTTTACTCTGGACTTATAAAATACAATTTTAGTCTTACGTTCATAATAACAAAACTCAAAAAGCAAGATAGAGATTTTCATAGAGTGAGAATATGTCTACGAAACGCAACCTTGTCAATGAATTACTCAAAAGAAATTGTCTAATAACTCCTGATTGTTACGAGATTTTAGAGGATGTAGACGATGATACTATTGATTTAGATAGGTTAGCGAATGCTTTGAAAAATGAGCTTGTCGTTACTGCTGAGAAATTACAAGAAGCATTACAATCATTTGAAGAGTTTTTATCTGAAGGTGACCTTATCGATTCCGATTCTCCAATTGATGAGAGTTTAGAACAATCTGAAATGGACATTACCTTGCCTTCAAAGAAGGTGGAAGAACCTCTCGATAGTATTTCTGACAGCTCAAAAGATGATGAAAAAATACTCGCCACCCAAATTAGAGATATTTCAAAAGATGTACCAAGTCAATTTGATCCAATTGGTAGAAACATAGATACTCAATTTAAGATACTTCACGAATCATCTGGACAAACAACAATTGATGGAACACTCAAAGATTTTAGTAAATATTTTATAAGTCGATTTAAACAATTGAGAGCTATTTTAAAGAAACGAGGGGATATTGGTGGTTCGTTTCGCATCGGGGATTTAAAGAAAGCAAAAATTGACGAACATGAACGGATTGGCATCTTAGGAATGGTAACTACTAAAGTTTCGTTAAAAAATGGCGGAATGTTATTTGAAGTTGAAGATCCAACAGGGAGCATTACAATTACGATTTCTAATAAAATGCAAGAATTACTCGTTAAAGCTGGAGCATTGCTTCAAGACCAAGTTGCAGGCTTTTTTGGGAAAATCTATGGTGATAGGATGGTACTCGAAGATTTTGTTTTTCCGGATTTGCCATTAAGTAGTAGGTCTAAGACTGTTAAGGATCCAGTTAGTGTATGTATGACAAGTGATTTACATATTGGAAGCAAAGAATTTTTGGAAGATTCGTTTGATAATTTGATAGATTTTTTGAATGGACGTGTTGATGATCCTTATCAACAAACATTGGCAAGTCAAGTAAAATATTTGATTGTTGGTGGTGATGTTGTAGACGGAATTGGCATTTATCCAAAACAAGAAGACGATTTGATTATTACTGATATTTATGGACAATATGATAAAGCAGCTGAACTGCTCGCAAAAATACCCGATTGGATTCACATAATCATCATTTCTGGAAATCATGATGCTTGTAGATTAGCTTTACCACAACCCGCAATAGGAAAGGAGTATGCACCAAAATTATGGGCAATGAAAAACGTGAGTATGCTCTCTAATCCTTCTACAGTAAATATCCACGGAAAGGTTTTCCTTCTTTATCATGGGAACTCATTCGAAGATGTTTCTTCATTAACGCCAGGATTAAGTATGAGTGATGCAAATGGTCCAATGATTTATACTCTAAGATATAGACACTTGGCTCCCACTTTTGGGAGAAGAAGTAGCGTTGTTCCGAGTTTAAAAGATGAATTAGTAATAGAACACGTTCCAGATGTTTTTCATACTGGTCACATTCACATTAATGCTCATACACGATACAGAGGGGTTGATTGTATTAACTCAGGAACTTTTCAATCACAAACAGATTATATGCAGTCAAAAAATATTAACCCTACTCCTGGTAGAGTACCAATTATCAATCTACAATCAGGTAAATTGCATGAACTTGTATTCTATGATCCAAAAGAACAGAAGCAATAATCATCTTTCAATAAGAGTAGAAAGCTTTTTGTTTAATGTTGTAACCAAATTGGTTGTGATTAATTATGAAAAATCCTTGGTTGCGTATTATGCGCCCCTTTAATTGTTTTCTCATTTCAATGTGCGCGATTGTAGGATGGGTAGCTGATAAAGGCACATCAGCATTTACTGAACAATGGCCAGCATTAATAATGACTTTTATTGGTGGTTGGGCTTTAAGTGCAGCAGCAATGATTTTGAATGATTATTTTGACATTGAAGTAGATAAAATAAATCAACCACAAAGACCAATTCCAAATGGGGAAATAAAACCAAAAACTGCCCTCATTGTTGGCATTGTTTTAGTTATTCTTGGAATATTACTTGGTTTAGGCATTGATTTTTACAGCTATTATACTTTAGAAGGTGTTTTTGGTGTTGCAATTGTTACTGCAATAATAAATTCAGTAATACTAATAATTTATACCAATTATTTGAAGAAATATTCTATTCTCGGAAATTTAGCTGTTTCATTTGGTGTTTGGTTTGGATTTATGTATGGTGATTTAGTAGTTGATTTCACATTCAATATTTTTCCAGAAACATTGGGTTTCGCAGCTTTTGTTCTTAATTTCGGAAGAGAAATGATGAAAGGTATTATGGATATTGAGGGTGATCGAGCGAACAAAGTAACAACTGTTGCAACTGCTTTGGGCGTTAAGGCAACTGCAGTAATTTCAGCAATAACTTATCTGCTAGCTATAAGTTTTGCTTTGTTGCCAATTAAATTTGCAGAGGTAAGCTGGGTATATGTTGGAACTATTTCTGTTGCATTCATATTAGCTATACTGTGTGCAGTCTGGATTTTAATAGATCAGAGCACTAGATCGATTGTTATAATTAAAACGCTTATTCTTATAACAATGTTAGCTGCATTGATAGCTTTCGCTGCGGAAGCACTAGTAAGAGATTTTCTGCCACCAATTATTGCAAGCACTTAACATAATGTTAGCTTTAAGAGAAATACAAAAAAGAAAAATAGAAAAGCTAAGAATTAGATTAATACTAAATCTTAGTTTATTCAACATTAGAAGGTTTAAAATTCGGTTCTGTAGGTGGAGAAGGTTCAGTTGCTCCTTCTACTGGTGCAGCTGGTTCCAATGTTTTTATTTTTATCTCAATGGTAGTTAACCTTTGGTTTATGAGATCGAATGCTTTTGTTAATCTCCCTAATTCATCTTTTAAACTACCTGCAGATTCTACACCCGTTTCTTGCACTACATCAATGGATGCAGGGTTACTTCCAGTAATTGTTGTTCCTTCTAATTGGTTAATTTTTGTTTCAAGAGCATCTACTGCAGTTAAGAGCGAGGGAACGCGATTGTCATGGGGAGTTTGAGCTACAGACTCTTCAATTTTATCTAGCCTATCTATAAGACTAGTATACATTTCAGCGTCACCTTTGGTTTCATTCTTAGCAAATTCAGCTTCTAATCTTGCAACTCGTTCAGTTTCTAAAGATTTTAAGCTGTTATTAACATCTTCTACACTCTCTTTCATTTCTTCTACCATATTTTCAATAGTGTTCTCAATTAAGTCAATCTTCTGCTTTATTTCTTCAAGTTCAGAAGAATCAACTAGATCTTCAACAGGTTGTGGTGCAGATGTGGGTAAGTTTGTTTCAGCTTGAGCAAAAAGTTGATCACAAACATTCCTTAAGGGATATTTATCGATTACAAGCCGTGAATTATTCAATAGTTCATTGGCAGCCTTATTAATTCCATTTTTGGAAAATACAGGGACAATAACTTCGTTTTCGACATCTCCCCTGAGTAAAAGAGATAACACCCATCTACCACGATCTTCAGCAAGCTGTAAATAATACATTGTGCCTGGGATTTGTATTTTCACTTTATCTATACTTTGTGACATTTTAATACCATTCCTAATGAATAAAAGATATCTTATCTTCTTATGACCATATGTTACTAAGGAATATATATAAAACTTTACGAGTGGGTAAATTTCAGACAACTTGAAAAAAGAGGTAGAAATAGTTCTAGTATGTTGGATTACTATTTCTCTAAAAATTCTTGAACTTTGTATGCTGCAACACACCCGTCACCAACAGCAGTAGCAATTTGTTTTATTCGTCCACAAACATCACCAATAGCATAAACGCCGGGGATATTTGTTTCCATAGTAGAAATGTCGGATGTAATATAGCCTCGTTCATCTACTTCAATTTTTAGTTGGTCTGCTAAAAGAGTATTTGGCACACTGCCGTATTCGATGAAAATGCCTTCAACATTTACTTTTTGTTCTTCTTTACTGGACTTGAAAGTAAATGATTCTACGTAATCTCCACCTGCTATTTCGGATACCCTAGTTTGATAATGAATTTCAATATTATCTCGAGTTTTTAACCGTGCTTCATAAATAGGTTCAGCTCCTAACTCCTTTCTCGTACAGATCAAGTAAACTTTAGAAGAAATATTAGAAAGATAAATCGCTGCTTTTGCTGCTCCTGTTCCATAGCCTAGGACAGCTGTTGGTTTCCCTTGATAAAGAGCACCATCGCAAACTGCGCAATAAGACACTCCCTTACTATAATATTCTTCTTCACCTTTAATTTTCATTTTTCGATGTCTTGCACCCATACCAAGAATAACTGCTTGAGCTTCTATTGTTTCCTCTTCTTCAGTTTTTACAATGAATTTGCCGTTCTCTTTTTCGATTGAAATAACTTTATCATAAGAAACTTTAGCTCCATTTGCTTTAGTTTGTTTATCCATTGCTTCCATGAGTTCTAAACCTTGCACTCCTTTTGCATACCCTGAATAATTTTCAATCAAACCTAAATTCGCAACTTGAGATTCATAAGGATTACCAATTACTAATGTTGAAATTCCTGCTCTGGCAGTATAAATTCCTGCTGTTAATCCTGCTGGTCCTGCTCCTACAATTACAACTTGATATTCTTTCTTTTCTGACATTCTATTTTTCTATCCTATGTTTTATTTTTTGGTTAAATTATTGTTATCCACAGAGAAATTGGAGGGTAATTAAATATACTTCTCCTTACATTTTAATTTTTTATTCATAAAAAATCTTAGTTATTTTACCAATGCCTTTTGTTCTCCCCTCTCTGAAAAGTATCTTTGTTCCTTCTTTCAAATATTCAGGGTAATACATGAATCTAAATCTAACCTTTGCCTTATCTCCCGTTCTTATTACATCTTTATTCATATCAATAATTTTTGCTGTTTGTCGAATCGTACCACAATGAATTACTGCTTGATAGTTCTTTTGGATTGTTGTGGAATGATATAATATTAGTACTTCCGCTTCAAATTCTTGCGCAACTTTTGGAATGATTTGTTGGTCAAGTAATACCATGCCTTTTCTAACTGCTGTTCTTTGGATTCTTCTTAATGCAAATGTTGCTGTTTGACCTGCTACCACTCTTTTAACTGGCAATCGTTTATTATGTATGCTCTTTATTTTCACTTCTTTGAATTTGCCATTTTCATCCGGTCCTAATTGTAAAATATCATCGATTGTTACAGATCCACTCAATAGTGTTCCTGCTACAATAGTGCCTACGCCAGTAACTGAATAAGTTTCATCAATATGAAACTCTGAATGTTTATCAATAAACTCTTCCCACTTTTTATTTGCCGGAAGGATATTGAGGAATTTCCTAAGAAGAGCTAGATTTTCACCTGTTACATTAGAAACGAGAAAGATAGGTGCAATTCTTCCTGATAGAAGGTTTTTTGCACTTACTATTATATCGTCTTCATTTCTAATAATTATTGGGATTTTGTTCGAACCTGGTAGTTTCAGCAATTTCATCAAATTGTCAGTTGTTTGTTTTAAGATGTGTTTAGGGCAGATATCGATTTTTGTTATTACAATAATCACTGGAACTTTCAGTGCTAGAACAATGCCAAGATGCTCCTTTGTCATTCCAACAACTCCCATATTAGAACCAACAACAAGTAATGCATAGTCTGGTAAATGTCCCGTTAGACCGAAAAGTGTTGTTTTCAGATATTTCTCATGACCACCCAAATCGATAAAAGTTAGTACTTTTGCACTTCCTTCAATTATTTTAGTCCAAGATTGACTACCTAATAAATTATAATTTACAATTTCACCTTTGCTATCAAATCCAAGGATCTGTTGACTAATGCTGGATGTTCTCCCAGTTTCCACTTCGTGTTTATGTCGAAATACATTAACTCGAGCCAATCCTCTTCCATTATCTAATTTCCCTTGAGTAAGCACTCCAACTAATGTGCTCTTTCCACTATCAACATTTCCGGCAACCGCAACTCTTACTTCAATGTATTCCTCTTCTGCTAGTTTTCGTACTAAAACTTCTGCAACTTTTCCGGATTCCCCTTCCCTTTCTCTTAGAATTGTTATATCTGCTTGAAGTTGTTCAGCCATTTTTTCAAGGGTTTTAATGGAGTTCTTTAGTTCTTCTTCACTGATGCCCTTAGGATAACCATTATCTTCGATACCAATTTCATAAATCGCTTCTCCTTGTCCTTCTTGCAGGCGGAATTTCATCTGAGTAACTAAATGCTCAAACCTAGTTGCTGTAGGATCGATTAACTTTAATTTGTATTCGATATTTCCTTCTTCATTCTCTTGACCCAAAGAAGGAGTTTTGTTTTTATTGGGAGAAGACATATTTACAAACTCATTTTACTATCAAATAAAAATAGTCTATCTTGCTATATTAATACTAAGAATAATTTGTTTGGTTGCTTCTAATACTAGAAGCAATAGAGTGTACCTCTAATCTTTAATGTTAATTTTTATGTCTTGATTTGTTAGTTTTCTTACTTCTCTTTGAGTTTCAGCTGCTAATGAAGCAATGTCTTTGTTCAATTCTTGAAGAGAATTATCTAATTCACGAATTCTACGCTGTTGGCGATTCTCGTTTTTCTCTAAAGCTTCTTGTGCTTCTTTAAATTCTTGTATCTGATTCTTTAAACTAAGATCTTCTATTTTTATTTCGATGTTGGTTATCTGTTCTTTAAGCTTAAGTAAATCAGTATGAAGCTCTTTAATGGATCCATCAATTACTTCTTGTGCATGTGCTATTGCTTTATTTTTCATTGAGGTCTTCAATTTTATTTTATCAGCTTTTGAAGCATCGATTAATATTTCCATTAGATCATTTAACTTTCCGTGGCCCTCGTTTAATTCCCAAAGTACCTCTAAAGGATTTTCTCTAATGAGATTTGCAATCTTAACCAACTCCGGTGGAACCATAACAATTCCATCTTGTGCTCGAGAAGTTAATTTTCTAAGAGGTTTATCCATTCCTCCGAGTTCTAGACGGAGTTTCTTTCCAATTATTTGTACTTCTTTATTAAGCTCATCTAATTGTGACAAAACTTCTTTTGATTCAAGGGAAATTACACTATTGTTTAATTCTGAAATCTTTTTTGTAATAACATCAACTTCTGCATTTTCAACAGAAATTTGTTTCTTAAGCTTGTCTCGTTCATTAACCTTATCGATAATTAGTAAAATTTTATCAGAAGTATTATCCACTTCTTGGAGTAAAACAGTTTTATTTTCAATAAATTGACTAATGTCTTGATAATTTTTTTGAATTCTAGTCAATGCTCTGTTTAAAATAAATATTCTCGTTTTGTATTTGCGTTTCAAGTTTGGAACGAATCTTCTTCCAATTATCATAACTCTATGCAAAAACTTCTCCAAACTTTTAATCCACACTTCAGTTGTTTTATAGGTAATCTCTTCAGGGTACTCAAAATTAGAAACCATTGCAGTCATTTTTTCGTAGATATTTTGTGAAGAACGTGTTTCAGCATCTATAGTATCACCAATTTCGAAATCTTGTGCTGCAAGTTCTAATTCTTCCATCGAAGATTTGACTAATTCTACTCTCTTATGTATTTCTTGCCGCACTTTTTTAACACTATTTTCGGTTTCATCTTTAAACCATTTATTCATTTTACTTAGCGAAATCAATTTGTAACATCCTTAGAACAATTGATAATCAATAATTCAATGCTGAAATTTATCTTAAGATATAATACTAAATTGTTTATTTTGTTTTATTTATGTTTCCTAATTTCTCATTCAATCAATTTTGGAAAATTATTCAAAAAGAGATGAGATAGAAGGATTTCTTAATTATGAATGGTAGAAAAAGATTTTTAACTGTGATTTATAAAGATTTGAAAATTAGGATTAAATTTAATTATAAGTTATGACTAAAGTTCTTTGGTACAGATATCTTCTGTAGGATGAAACAAATGCCCTCAAAACAAGTAAATAAGACAAATCTAAAGGAATCAGTTATTGAAATTAAAAAGAAATTCAATATTGTTGGACGAACAAGTGAATTGATGAGATCACTTGCAGCAAAAGCTGCTGGAAGACATATCCTCTTAGAAGGACCTGTTGGAGTTGGAAAAACGGAAATTGCTCATGCCCTTGCTGCTTATTTAAACACTGAATTTGTTAGATTTGATGGAGATGAAAGATACCATCCTGATAAATTGGTTGGCCATTTCGACCCTCCAGTTGTCTTAGAGAAAGGTTATTCCTTCGATTCTTTTGTATCAGGACCTCTTATTCGCGCTATGAATAGTGGTGCTATTCTCTTTGCAAATGAGATCAACCGTTGCCCAGAATCCACACAAAATGTTCTGTTATCAGCAATGGATGAAGCAAGAATTGTAATACCAAAACTTGGAGAAGTAAATGCAAAAGATGGTTTCTTTATAATTGCTACACAAAATCCAGTTGAATTTATTGCAACAACACCACTAGGTGAAGCTATCAAAGATAGATTCGTTTGGATTAGGCTTGATTATCAATCTGCGGCAGAAGAAAAACAGATTGTTGAAGCAAAAATGAAAGATTCTCCAAAAAATCTTGTTGATTACTCAGTTGCTATTATAAGAGAAACACGTATTTCACCTAAATTACGAAGAGGAGCAAGTATCAGAGGTGCAATTGATTTAGCTTCAATTATTTTTGAATTTGAAGATCGACCACTTCAAACTTGGATTGATATTAGTATTATGGCCCTTGCAACTAAGATAGAATTGGAAGATGGTATTGAAGAGAAAATTGAGATTGTTATAGAAGAAATTGTACGTAAGGTTATTGGAAAGTTTTTTCGGACCTAGTGAGATAGCAATGCCTCAACCGGGTGGCGCCCGACCTCCTCCTCAATTTGGTCGATTGACACCTGAAAAACTCGTAGAAGCAGAAATAGTTGCTGGTACGCGTTCAGCTGAACAATATCAAGATATGACTAAGGGAATGAAATTTCCTAAAATTAAAAAATTGACTGAGCTAGCTATTGACTATGATAATATTCCTGCTTTAAAGGGCATTGCAAAAAGCAATCAATATGCAGTTGCTGAGGCACTTCAATCTAACGAAGGAGTAAGAATGTTAGAAAGAAGAGCGGCAAGAGGAGAAGGCAGTGCACCAGAATTATTCTTTATGTTGCGAAGCAATTATGATCCGAAATACAGAAAAATATATCGAAGATTAGCACGAAAATCCATTTTGAAATCCTCTTACAGAGTAGTAGGTCGTGGATTAAAAGGAGAAATACGAGTTAAGACTGAATATGAACCTGGTATGACTGATTTTGATATGGATAATTTAATTGAAAAGTATCTGCTAAATCGGTATATTCAATATTCTGATATTGTTGCTATTGAACGAAGAAGTAGAGAAAAAATCGGTGTTTTGATGTTTGATACTTCTGGGTCATTATACGGTTCAAAATTCAGAAATGCTGCTATGGCTGTAGCTATCCTTGCCTATCATTTAGCTAAAGAAAGGTATGCTGTTATTCTTTTCAATACAAAAGCAACAGTCATCAAAAAATTGGATGAAAAAGTAAAGATAGATGAGTTAATCGATAGAGTGCTAGAAAGTGAATCTGCAGGATATACAAATATCTCTGAGGCATTAAAAACTGGATTGCTAGAGTTAAATAAAGACAAACGAACAGAGAAATTTGGTGTACTGATTACTGATGGGTGTTTCAATAGAGGCGATGACCCACGACCTTTTGCAAAAAGTTATTTCAATCTACATGTGTTAAGCCTGCCAACTGATAAAGCATGGGGTGAAAAAGTTTGTAGAGATTTATCTAGACTAGGCAAAGGACGTTTTATGAGAGTGCACAGTGTAAATCAAATACCAAGAATTCTAATGAAATTATTACGCAAAAAAAGCTAATGTAATATGAATATAACTGAAAAATAATAACAAAATTTCAATTCTATAAAAATAAAAAAAATAAGAAGAGGATCCAAAATTAAAGATTGAACATTTTGGATAAATCTTCAGTTTCTTCTTCTACTTGTGGTTTTTTCTTTCTAGTGTAAGCAGAGATTAGTTCAGGATGGTGGAATTGTACATGTTCTCTCCAATTCTTTACCATGGTACCACAGTAACCACAGATACTTAACGCCTCTTTCTCTTCTCTTCTCTTCAAATATTCGGCATATTTTGGATGCTTTCTTCTCATATGTTCTTCTACGTCGTCGACTAAGCATTGACAAATTTTGCAAAATTTAAGCCCTTGTCTTTTATTTTGAATAATAGATGATTTAGCACACAATTTGAAATCCTCGGCGTATTTTTAGATTAAAAATTCATTGTTTCTTTATCAAGAATTAACAATCAAGATACAATATATTAAAATCTTAGCACTTACTATAAAAGTATTACTCGTGTGCCATTTTTTCGAAAAATGTGCAGTAACAAAGAGCTAAATCATGTGTTTTTATTGTCATTTTGTCAATAAAAAAATTACTGTACTATCTAATTAGTACCTTTTTTGCAAAAAAATAGGCATAAATTTCTGCCGTTTTTTGTGTTTTTTTGTCCGTAGAAAGTGAAAGCAGTACATTTTAAAAGACATCATTTCTCTTTTCACATAGTTCTTTGGAAAAAAATAAAAGCAGTAATTATATTGTATTCACTGCTAGATATCTAGGAGCAAAGAGATTCAATTATGACTTTACGAATTGCTTGGGCGATTACAGGCGCAGGTTGCTGGTTAACAGAAAGTTTTGCTGTTCTAGGAAAATTGTTGAAAAAAGACAATATTAAAATCGACTTATTCTTCAGTGAAGCTGGTAGGGAAGTTGCTCAATGTTACGGTGTGTTTAAATCTCCTGTACCATTGAAAACGGCATTTATAGATAAGATTCGTGAAATACCAAATTTTAATGAGGATATCTTTATGCCTAATTTTATTGAAAAGTTTCAATGGTTAGGTGCCAAGGATACTCGTGATCTTAAGGACACTCTGATTGAAAGGTCCCCAGAAGAAGAATTTGATTTTGAGGAAGCTTTCCGTGATGTGGTTTTTGAAATAGATGAAGGTTCTAGTTTTCCAACAGCAGCAACAGCTTCAAACAATAGATATGACGCGATAATCATTTCTCCTGCGACAGGTAATACTGTAGCAAAAATTTCCCAAGGCATTGCAGATAATTTAGTTTCAAACTTGGCAATAATGGGTAGTAAAAGTGAAAGCACTCCTGTAATTGTTATTCCAACCGATTTCAAAGAAGGAATATCAAAAAGTTATCTACCAATTATGCTTCATTCCGATACATGCAGAAAATGTGCTGAATGTTCTTCACTTTGGGCTTGTAAACCTGGTGCAATAAGAAGAAAACGAGGAAAAGTGCAAATCCATCGTTTGAAATGTACTGGTTGTTTGGATTGTGTAAGATATTGTCGACATGGTATCATTTCTTTTCTCGAAGAAATTGAAGTTCACGTTAGACCACGTGAGGCTGAAGCAACTAACTTACTCAAAAGCCAACATGGTTTTCTTATCATGGAAACTCCTGAAGAAGCTTACAACTACATTTGTAAGAATTTGAAAAAGAGCTAGCTTACAGTTTGTGCAAACTCTCTTAATACTAGAGTTAATTTACTTTATAATGGAGTTGTATGTTTATGTTAAATTCCAAAAGAAAAAAAAACACTAAAATCCTTGTTTTAACTGGACGCTCTGCGGAAAAAATAGTTAAAAGCAGCGTTCCATCAAATGTAACCGTTAAAGTTTTGCCGATTGACGTTGCTGCTTTTATTAATAAGGATTTAATATTAAAGAATTTAACAAAAGAAGAAGCACAAAAATATGACTTAATTTTAGCACCAGGTTTTGTTCAAGGGGATTTGGTTCCCTTATATGCTTTGCTTGGAGTACCAGTTGTAAAAGGACCAAGATACGCAAGTGATATCAAATTAGCTGTTACTGAATTAGATTTTGAAGAGTTCTCTTCAAAGTATTCTGCTGATAAATTAATAAAGAAGAAGAAATATTCTCAAACGAGACAATTTCTAGATGATGGATTTAATAAACCATTAATAGAAAAATCAAAAGAATTTATTCTTGGCATTAGGAATGCTTTTCCGATAGGGGTAAATCGCCCACCTTTAGTAATGAGTGAAATTATTGATGCACCAAAATTGACTATGAAGGAAGTGATAACAAGAGCACAATTCTTCATCAATAGCGGTGCTAATGTGATTGATATTGGTGCAATAGCAAAAAACCCTCAACCAAAAAAAATCAAAGAGATAGTTTCTGCACTCCAAAAATTGAAAAAAAATAATAACTTTATTTTGAGTATTGATACACTTAATGAAGAAGAGATTATTGCTGCAGTTGAAGCAAAAATTGATTTAATCTTAAGTATAGATCATGGAAATGTTGATCAGTTGATTGATAAAATACCAAAAGAAATTGGAATTGTTTTTTTACCAACAAATGTAAAGGAAGGTGTTATGCATAAAACACCTGAAGAACGAGTAAAATCTTTAATTAAATTAAGGGACAAATTACGAGCTGCAGGGCACACAAAACTTTTCGCTGATCCAATAATAGAAATGCCAATTTATCCTGGTTTTGCTTCGTCTCTCGAAAGTTATATTCAATATAGAAAAATCGATTCGACCACTCCAATGATGACTTGTGTAGGTAATGTTACCGAATTTATTGAAGCTGACCCCGTTGGAATAAATACCTTATTTGGTTGCTTAGCAGTAGAATTGGGCATCCAATTACTTTTGATGACAGATTATAGTGTAAAATGTCGTGGTGGAACAAAAGAGATTGTAAAGGCAAGAGATCTAGCTTTTGCTGCTAAGAAGAGAAATACTCCACCAATAGGTCATGGTATTAACATACTTCTGGCCAAGAGCAGAACCGATTTTGAACTCGAGATACCTATAAAGAAGGACTTGGAAATTGTCGACCTCACAAGTGATGATGGAGCATTATATTCAATGGATTATGAAATGGACCCAAAAGGTAGTTTTACGATTTGGATTAATTATCAAAATCAGAAGATCTATGTTTCTCATTTAGGTATTTCCAGTAAGAAACCTGATCTATTACTTATATCCTCTGAAGCGAGAATGCTTTTTGAAGAAATTACTAAAAGAGGGCTACTATCAAAAATAGATCATGCGTTTTACCTTGGAAGAGAATTAGAACGAGCAGAAGTGTGTCTCTATCTTGGGAAAACATACATCCAAAACGAACAGACATTTAAAGACTCAGAATATTTCTAGCATAATAGAATTTAAGAAGGAAAATTTTTTCAAAATATGAGCAATTCTTAATAAGCTGATGTTCAATTGATTATGCGGTTAGGAAAAAACCAGTAATTTGAGGTTATTTAGTATGAAGTTAGATGAGAATGCAAAATATGCTCAATCACATGAGTGGATTAGAAAGGAAAAAGATGATGTTTTCATTGTTGGCATTTCTGATTTTGCTCAAAGCTCAATGAAAGACATTGTTTTTGTTGAATTGCCTTCTGAAGGTACAACTTTTAAGAAAGGTGATAAAGCATGTGATATTGAATCTGTAAAATCAGTAGAAGAAATCAAATCTCCAGTCGCAGGAGAAGTAATTGCTGTAAATAGTAATTTAGAAGATTCTGCTGAACCAATTAATGACGATCCTTATGGTGAGGGTTGGTTCTTTAAAATCAAAGCATCAAACCCAGCTGAATTTGACGAATTATTATCTCCAGAAGATTATCAAAAATTCGTTGATTCATTACCCAATAAATAATTGATATTATGGAGTCTGGTCTTTTCATGAGTAATAAAAATGAAGGATCAGCTAAAGAAATACAAAAACAAATGGAATCATTCCTTGGCATCAAAGATATTGATGAACTTTACAAGGACATTCCATCTTCAGTTCTTTTAAAACGTCCAATTGAAATAGCTGGACCAATGTCTGAACGTGATTTATCTATTTATATTGATAATGTTCTAACGATGAATAAAAAAGTCATTTCTTTTTTGGGTGGAGGAGCACAAAATCACTACATTCCTGCTTTAGTTCAAGAAGTAATAAGCAAACCAGAGCTTCAAAATGCATACACTCCTTACCAGCCAGAAGTATCACAAGGAATGCTTCAAGGTATTTTTGAATATCAAAGCTTGGTTAGCGAATTAACAAAACTAAATGTTACTAATGCTTCTATGTACGATTGGGCTACGGCAATAGCAGAAGCATTGCTAATGTCTGTTAGAGTGCTAAAAAAGAGAAAGAAAGTGCTAATCACTGCAAGTGTTCATCCAGATAGACTATCAGTCATTAAAAATTATCTAGATGGACCAAAAATCACCTATGAATTTGTTCAGATAAATGAAAAAACTGGTCAAGTAGATTTAGCTGATCTAAAAGAAAAATTAACAGAAGGTGTTGCTGCCTTTTATTTTGAAAATCCAAACTGTTTTGGTATTATTGAAAGCAAAGCAGAAGAGATTTGCACCATGGTTCATGTTGTCGGTGCAAAAGCAATTGCTGGAGTAGACCCAATTTCATTGGGTATTTTGAAACCTCCCGGAGATTATGGTGTTGATATCGCTGTTGGAGAAGGGCAAGGTTTAGGCATTCCTGTAAGCTTTGGTGGCCCTCATTTTGGTTTCTTCTCAATCAATTATGATAAGAAGATTATAAGACAATTGCCGGGACGATTAGTCGGAATGACCAAAACCCAAGATGGTACTCAAAGAGCTTTTGTTCTCACGCTTTCAACACGAGAACAACATATCAGAAGGGAAAAAGCAACAAGTAATATTTGTACAAATCAATCAATTCTAGCTTTTGGTGCAGGAGTGTATCTCTCTCTTCTAGGTCCTGAAGGGATACGGTGTACAGCTGAATATTGCTTAACGGCAGCAAAATATCTCTCGAGTAAAATAAATGAGCTCAAGAATTTTGAATCGCCTATCTTTACAGGATCACATTACAATGAATTCACTGTGAGATTGAAGAAAGGAAAGATGGCAGAAGCACAAAAAATGCTCGTAGACAAGGGTTTTGTTGGAGGATTTTCTTTAGTTGAATGCCACCCTGAATTTGGAGAGACCGCAACCTATTGTGTAACAGAAATGCACACAATGGATGATATTAACAATCTGCTAACCGCTCTGCAAGAGATTGACAAGAAACTTGGAGGAAAATAAAATGGCTAAACAAGCAAAATACGATGAACCTCTTGTCTTTGAAATAGAGACAACGAAATATGCAAAATATCATCCTCCAAAAATTCCTGCTGAAATAACCAAAACTGTAGGTAAGATTTCGGACTTAATTCCAAAAGAAATGCAAAGAGAAGCTTTACCTGATTTACCACGACTTTCTGAATTTCAACTCTCGAGACATTATACTCACTTAGCACAAATGACCTTTTCTGTCGATAGTGGGTTTTATCCCTTGGGTAGTTGTACAATGAAATATAATCCAAAAATCAATGATGTTATTTCAAGTGATAAACGCATTGCTGATTCGCATCCATATCAACCTGATGAAACAGTCCAAGGAAATATCCGCATTCTCTATGAAACTGAAAAGATGCTCTCAGAATTGGCTGGTATGGCTAGAACAACACTCCAACCATCTGCTGGAGCACATGGTGAATTAACAGGAATTCTGATAATCCGGGCGTATCATAAAGATCAAGGTGAAGGAGAGCAAAGAACAGAAGTAATCGTTCCAGATTCCGCTCATGGTACAAATCCTGCAACAGCAGCAATGGCTGGGTATCGAACGGTAGTTATTCAATCAAAAGAAAATGGTTTGGTTGATCTTGAAGCATTAAAAAGTGCTGTGAGTGAGAAGACTGCTGCGCTAATGCTTACAAATCCAAATACTCTGGGTCTGTTCGAGGAAGAAATCCTTGAAATTGCTAAAGTAGTTCACGATGTCGGTGGATTGGTATATTACGATGGCGCAAATTTCAATGCAATTATGGGTATTTGTAGACCTGGTGATATGGGTTTTGATGTCATTCATTTCAATGTTCATAAGACATTAGCTACTCCTCATGGTGGAGGCGGACCAGGTTCAGGTCCTGTTGGTGTTGTTGAAAAATTAGTTCCTTATTTACCTAAACCATTACCTGAATATGATGCGAATAATAACCGCTATTACCAAAACCATAACTTGCCAAAATCTATCGGAAAGATTCGTGGATTCTGGGGTAATTTTAGTGTTCTTGTTAGAGCTTATGTCTACATGCTATCCCTAGGTGGAACTGGATTGAAAATTGCTTCACAACAAGCAGTCTTGAATGCAAACTATTTGAAAAAGAAGATATTAGCACTAAAAGGATGGACACTACCATTTTCTATAGACACTCCAAGAAAACATGAATTTGTTTTAAGTGGAGAAGATTTGCATAAAGAAACTGGTATAAGCACTCTAGATGTTGCCAAAAGATTACTAGATTTAGGCTATCACGCTCCAACAATTTATTTCCCATTGATTGTTCATGAAGCCTTGATGATAGAACCAACCGAAACCGAATCTAAAGAAACTCTTGATGAATTCACTGACGCAATGAAACAAATTCTTACAGAGGCGCGCGAAAATCCAGAAATAATCAAAAATGCTCCTCAATTAACTCCTATCTCTCGAGTGGATGAAGTATTAGCTGCAAAAGAACCAATTCTAACTTGGCAAATGTTCAGAGAAAAACAAGTAGAGAAGTAAATAACTTCTCACACATTTTCTTTTTTTAATCTTCAATTCTCATTAAGAGATCTTCATGATAGCTCGTAACCACTCTTATAAATCCATGAAGCTCTTTATCTAATTCAATATCTCCTGTATCTACTCGAAGGCGTTCTGTCTTCTCAAGTTTAGAAACTGTTGCAATTAGAATGATATTTTTTTTCCCAACTTTTCTGATGACTGCAGGAGATAATTGTTGATTACCACGACCAAAAATAAAACCTTGATTCCCAATAACAGTAACAATAATTTTCGATTTGGAGTATTGTTCCAGTAATTCCAATAATTGTTTTTCATTTAGATCCTTTGCAATCAGTTTTCTATTATAGAGTGCATCAATCCCTAGAAGCGTTTTTTCTAATTTAAGATAGTCTGCTACAGCTTTGCAAGTTGTTCCCGAACCTAAAATATAGAAAGTATCTCTATCCATATCATCTGATATTCTTTCAGCAATAACCCTTTGGTCATGCTTTTCATCAAAGGTGGATGCTGAAGCCATTTTTCCTCCTTGAAAAGATGCTGTAAGATAAGGTATCTTTACCATTCCTCTCAACTCTGCACTTACTCTACCAGCTCGAAATGCCTCTTCATCGATATCCATAACCTCTCTCTCAATTATATTGAGTTGCCCATTGTGGAATTGTTTGAAAATTTCACCTGCAATTTCAGGACTTAAAGCGAAGCAAGCACTGTGCATTTTAACTCCACTTGGCACTGCTAGTACAGGAATTTTATCCTTAATTGCTTCAAAAACATCGCATGCAGTTCCATCTCCACCAATGAAAATCAATAGATCAGCGTCTTTTTCAAGAATAAGTTTGGCTGCTTTTTTAGTATCTTCTCGAGATGGTTTTGTATCTTTAATTTTCCCAATAACTGAATGATTGAATCCCATTTCTGCTAAAACAGCTTCGCCCATCTCATCATTAAAGCATAGAAAGGATGTGGCGTTTTTCAAATTTTCAATTGATTTAAGAAATCGTTTTGCGCGTTCATTTGAAACTTTCTTACCTTCACCATCTTCTATTTTAGACCAAATAGCATCTGCATCATCGCTACCTTTGAAACCTATTCGACCACCAACTCCTGCAATTGGATTGATAATTAATCCAACTACTAGATTGCCTATCGCAGAAGATGCTGCTGCACTAATTTTTGTTGTATTCATTGATTTCTCACTTTCTCTATAATATGTTTCTCCATTAATTGTTTAGGATAAAAAATATTCTATCAATTATATTTGATTTCTACCTTTTCTATAAGAACAATTAATATTTTTTGAATATTAAATAATTATGTTAATTCAAAGACGATTATGTTGCTTTTAAAAACGTCATATGCAAAATGTGCAAGTGATAAACAAAAAAGTAATAATACTCTAAAGTAATCTCTTATTTATAATAAAGGTGAGTATTGTGGAGTATCCTAAAACAAAACGCGAAGATATTATTGATACGATTCATGGGGAAAAAGTTCATGACCCATATCGCTGGCTTGAAGATTTTGACAACAATGATGTGCAAAAGTGGTTGGATGAACAACATAATTTAACTAAGAAAGTGTTGCAAGCAATTCCTAATAGAGATATAGCTTTGAAACGAATGACAGAACTATTTTCTTTGGGTTCAATTTCTGTTCCAATAAAACATAAAGACAGTACCTTTTTCTTTAGAAGAGAAACAGAGAAGCAAGCCATTTTATATTATCAGGATAAAGAAAAAAAACCTAGAGTTTTAATCAACCCAAATGAGCTTAGCGAAAAAAATCCTGTTGCATTAGATTGGTATTATGTTTCGCCTGAAACAAAATATCTTGTGTATGGTCTATCAGAAAATGGTGACGAATGGAGTTTATTACAAATAAAAAATATTGAGACAGGTGAAATTTTAGCAGATAAAATACCAAGAACGCGCCACAGTAGTTTGGCTTGGTTGCCTGATGAATCTGGTTTTTATTATACAAGATTCCCTCAAATAGGATTTGTACCAGAAGGCCAAGAACATTATAATTGCCGAATCTATTATCACAAAATAGGCACGGATTGGAAAGATGATCCAGTAATATTTGGTGAGGGACGAGCAGCAACAAATCATTATAGTATCCAAATATCAAAGGATGCCAAGTATCTAATAATTACGGTCCAAAAATATACTAAAAACGATTTGTATCTTTTAAATCTAGAAACAATGGAACTTGAAGAAATAATTGCGAAGCAAGACTGTCTATCAATGACCAAAGTGATTGATGATGAACTTTGGATTTTGACAAACAGAAACGCTCCGAGAAAGACATTATATAAAACAACTTTTGATAAACCTTCATTTGAGGATTGGGAGCTGGTCATTCCGGAAAGTGGCAATGTTATCTCTCAATTTCTCGTATCTAAAGAAAAAATATTCCTTTTGTCTATGAAAAATGCCTATGATCACATAGTGCTCTATAATCATCAAGGACAATATTTGAAAGAACTAGAGATGCCAAAATATGTATCTATTGATGGCTTGGCTAAAAATCAAGAGAAGACAAAGAATGTTTCTGAATTTTTTGTTAAGGTTACTTCGTTCTTGCAACCAGGTTCAATTTATTCTTATAATATATTGCAAGATGAAATAACTCTCTATAACGAAATAAAACCACCCGTTGATCCTGAAGAATATACTGTCAAGCAGGTTTGGTATAAATCGAAAGATGATACAAAAGTTTCCATGTTTATTGTCCATAAGAAAAGTTTGAAACTTAATAGCAAGAATCCAACGCTACTGTGCGGTTACGGTGGTTTTAATATTGCTTTGAAACCTCCATATGTAAGAGAATCAAGATTCTATTGGATGGAACGAGGCGGGGTAATTGCCATAGCAAATCTTCGAGGTGGTTCTGAATATGGGGAAGAATGGCACAAAGGTGGAATGCTGAAGAATAAGCAAAACGTATTCGATGATTTCATTTATGCTGGTCAATGGTTAATTGAAAACAAATATGCCTCCAATAAAACACTAGCTATTTTTGGAAGAAGCAATGGTGGTTTACTAACTGGTGCTGCAGTAACTCAAAGGCCAGACTTGTTTAGTGCAGTGTATATCGGAGTGCCATTACTCGATATGATTAGATATCAACTTTTCAGCATAGCAAGATACTGGATTCCTGAATATGGTTCTTCGGAAGATCCAAAACAATTTGAATTCATTTACAAATATTCTCCCTATCATAACGTCAAAAAAGGAACAGAATATCCTGCAACATATCTGGTTGCTGCAGCATCAGATAGTAGAGTTGATGTTAATCATGCAATGAAAATGACTGGTTATATGCAGTGGGCAAGCGCATCAAAAGAACCTATTCTATTATTTGTTGAAAGACAAGCTGGACATGGAATTGGGAAACCAATTGACAAAGTAGCCGAAGCAGAAGCAAATAAATTTACTTTTCTTGGATGGAAAACGGGGATGAAATTATAATTCAAGGATTGCTCTAAAATAAGGTGACTTTTTTGAGGATACATCTAGAACAAGGAGATATCACAAATATTCAAGCTGATGCCATTGTTAATGCAGCGAACAACGAACTTTGGATGGGTGCTGGTGTTGCAGGAGCCATTAAAAGAAAAGGTGGTACAGAAATAGAAAAAGACGCAATGAGTAAAGGACCTATTGAACATGGTGGAGCTGTAGAATCAATTGCTGGTAAATTGAATGCTAAATATGTTATACACGCAGCTGGAATGAGAAGCGATGGTTACATCACCAAAGAAAGCTTGTCTAAATCAGTTGAAAACAGCTTATTTGTGGCAGAAAAATTAGCTCTACGTTCGATTGCTTTTCCCGCTATAGGTACGGGTGTTGCCGGATTTCCGGCAGAAGAGTGTGCAAAAATAATGCTAGATGTACTAACAAATTTCAAATATACAATTCTGGAAAAAGTTATTCTTGTTCTGTATAGTGATGAGATGTATTCACTCTTTCTAAAAGTTGCGGGAAACAAAGAAATTGAATTGTAACATAGGGTTACAATTCCTAATTCTCTTCTGAAGAATCTTAATCTTCAGGGGGTATTGAATCCTCTTCAGCTTGCGAAGTTTCTTCTAAAGCTTTTTGTGCTTTAGCTATATTATCTTCTTTATTATCTTCTTCCTTAGAAAATTCCATTTCACGTTCAACTAAAACATCTAGAATTTTAAGTGAAAGCGTTTGGCAATGATCAATAATTCGTTCTGCTTCTAAAGTATCAACATAGAGTTGTTCCTCAGAGCCTTTGATTAATGGAAGAATAATTGAATTCCAAATCCCTTTGGCTTCTGTGAAGAGTATTTGCGCATCAGTAGCAAATTCAGTTAATCCTTCTCGAGATGCTGTATCTAAGGTATGAGGAGTCATTTTTTTGTTTAATAAATCCTCTAATTCTTTTTCATACCCTAATAAAATAGTGATAGTCTTTTTCATTTCTTCTTTCTTTTGATCAATGACTGAAGGAGCTACTTCTTCTCTCTTCTTTGGAAGGTCAATTGTTAGCTCTTGAACTGGTTCCTCTGGTACCTCCGTTGGAATATCTGCTGCAAGCTCTGTTTCAGAAATAACCAATGTATCAGCATCCTCTTGACTTGATCTCATTGTCTCGTCAAATCGTTTCTTTGCTGCTACTTCGATATTATCTCGTTCAGTTTTCTCCCAGGACATTTTGCGACCTTTAGCCTCTTCACCAGCAAACAATTCTGATTCTTGTCGTTCTAATTCTTTTTTATGTGAAGACTTCTTAGGTCTGAACTGTCTAGCAACTAGAAATGAGAACGTTAAGAATAATGCAATTGTTGCTACGCAGATTATTACTATGAACATAATTTGAGCGTAATCAATGGGTTCAGCGACGCTTGGGGGGAAAGACTCTGGATCTAAAGGATCAGTACCATAATTTACTTCAATACCATCATTAAAACCATCCCCGTCGGTATCTGGATTTGTAGGGTCGGTCCAAATACGTGATTCAAAATCAGTTGTGAGACCATCCCCGTCTAGATCTAAATCAACGTTATCAGCAACAAGTGGATTTAACCCAAACTTAACTTCATACCCATCAGAGAGAGTGTCTCCATCCGAATCAAAATTAAGTGGATCAGTTTGATAATCATTAACTTCTTCTCCATCTAATAGAAAGTCACCATCTGTATCTGCTAGATGAGGATCCGTTCCTTCTTGATATTCTTCAAGATTTGTTAACCCATCTTCATCAGCATCAACAGAAGCATCTGTGCTATTTGTTGGATTAAGATTTTCTAAGATTTCATAATCATCAGGCATACCATCGGAGTCTGTATCACTTAGCAGTGGATTTGTTCCGTAGATTAAAATTTCATTTCCATCTGAGATGGTATCTCCGTCTGTATCACTTAGTAGTGGATTAGTTCCATAAATTGCTTCATCTAAATCAGAAAGTCCGTCTCCGTCCGTATCGATGGAACCATAGACAATATATGCTTCTGTTGTAAGTTGGTATCGTTCTACATAGGCAATGTAATAACTACCAAACTTATCAATTGTGATTGATGGATCATGAGCGATACTAGAGGATGAGCTTATTCTTTTTTCTAAACCCCAATTATTAGCAGCATTTTTCTGTTTAAGATAGACTAGTGAATCTCCGGAAATATCTGATTCAAATACAACAATACTATTACCTTTTTGATCTACAGCAATTCCGAAATCACTATCATCAACTGCATAGGAATGAATGGATGTTGGTGAAGACCAAGCACCTGCTGCAGCTTTTGCTTGAGCAGTAATGTAATAGATATTGTTGGTTGTTCCATTATCTCTGAAAATAACTTCGATATTTTTACTATAATTGTTAAAGGCAATTACGGGGTCAATAGGCGAGTAAGCGACATTAGTGATTTTCTCTTCAGACGTCCAAACTGATCCGTTCTCTGAGTAGCAATAATATAATTCTTGCTCACTTGCTCTGCTATCTGACCAGATTAAATGAAGCGTATCGTTGTTATCAACCGTTAAACCGAGCTGTGTTCCAGCAGCAATTTCTGCTCCGTTAGTAATTCGGATAATTGGTGTATCCCAAAGACCTGTTGTAGCATTATATTTTGTATAATAAAGATCTCCTAGAGCATTATCAGTTGTGTCTCTCCATACTAAATGTACCAAACCAACACTATCAGTTATTGTCATTGGATTTTCAGCATCACCACTGTTTGCTGTTAGACTAGTTTTTGCTCCAATAGTAAAATCATCTTCAACAATTCTTTCTTGCAACTCAAAATCATCCAGAGGAGCTTCATCCTCCTCAAACACAAAATGAATGGATCCGTTAAAATCTGGAGTAGGATTGTAGCCACTTGGTAGTGCAGCTAACACAGTATCAATTACTAATGGATCTGACCAAGAACTGCTACTATTACCAATAGAGAAATAGATAGTACTTACTGGGCTTGTATCTGGATTGATAATATCGATCCATGAAACTCCTACCATTCCTGTTAAAGGACTATAGCTTACTCGAGAATGAGATGAATTTGTTCCTGTATTAGAAATTCTTTCACCATCAGTAACAATGACTGCATTTGGATTGTATGTGACTGCTAATGGTTCTTCAAAATCTAAAGGACTAACTCCAATAGTATTTGGTGATTCATCAAACCCCTGAATAGCAATTGGTAGTACTAAACAAATAAACAAAACAAAAATAAAGGTAAGATAAGTTAACCTTTTCATTCCAGCTAAAGTAATTTTTGATGACACTTTTCAGACTTCCTACTCAGTTTAGTATTTAGACTATGGGAAAAAAAAGCTTTTTATAGTGAACATTAGAGGTAAAATGATAAGATATCAGTTTAGTAGCTAATTGATAGTGCAAAGCTATTTTCATTCCTAGTTAATTTAAAGAACGGAGTATAGGAAAACTTCTTAAAACAATTTCAAGGGTTGGAGAAATAGTTAATAAACACTTTGTTGTGCAAATAGAAAATAAGGTGCAAATAATGGCTAATCAAGAAATTAAAGTACTCGTCGAAGGTGGAAAAGCATCTCCCGCACCACCATTAGGTCCAGCATTAGGACCAACTGGAGTAAATATCGGTCAAGTAATCAGTCAAATTAATCAACAAACCTCTAATTATAGAGGAATGAAGGTTCCTGTTACAATCACTATTAAACCAGACAGATCATTTGAGCTTAAAGTAGGTATACCAACAACAAGTGGTTTAGTACTAAAAGAAGCAAAATTATCCAAAGGTGGACACGGTTCTACAGAGGAAACTCCAGAAGAACCTTTCATTGGTAACATTACCATGCAGCAAGTATTGAATATTGCTGATGTTAAAAGAGCAGGAAGTATTGCAACAACAACAAAAACCCTATGCAAAGAAATATTGGGTACTGTTTTAAGTGCAAAAGTTTCATGTGAAGGTAAAGATCCACGTGAAGTTCAAAAAGACATTGACAAAGGTGTCTATGACAAGCTCTTTGCTGGCAAAGAGTAAATACTGACACCACCCATACTTTTATTTTTCAAAAGCTTTTGATTCTCTTATTGAGCATAGTTTGTTTTATGCTCAAAATGAGCTGAATAAAAATGAACATCCCAAATACAAATCTAGGCAGACGAATGGATAAAAACTCCATTCACAAAACCTCTCTATTTGGGCACTTAAATAAAAAATCGGTTCTAATTAATTTAGAACTATCGAGAAAGAGGTGTAAAAAATTTCAAAACATCCCGGCCTGAAATTCATGTTCAAGCCAAAAAGTATAGCCGTTATCGGAGCCTCCGCAAAACCAGGGAAAATAGGTTATGAAATAATGGATAATATTCTCTCCTATGGTTATAAAGGAGAACTGTATCCGATCAATCTAAAAGAAACAGAGATTTTAGGTAAAAAATGCTATAAAGCAATAGCAGACGTACCTGGTGAAATTGATTTTGTTATAATCTCTATTCCAGCAAAATATGTTCCTGCTGTTTTCGAAGACTGTGGTAAAAAAGGTGTGAAATCTGCAGCAATAATTACAAGTGGTTTCGGTGAGGTTGGAGATCATGAAACTGAAAATCGTCTTGTTGAAATTGCTGAAAAGTATAATATGCCATTTATTGGTCCTAACATTTTTGGTATAGTATACGCTCCAGCAAATATCAATGCATCATTTGGTCCTGCAGATGTAAAACCAGGTAAATTGGCTTTCATTACGCAGAGCGGAGCATTAGGTATTGCACTTATGGGTTGGACAATTACAAATAAAATTGGTCTCTCATCAATCATTAGCATTGGAAACAAAGCTCAAATTGGTGAAAGTGAACTTCTGGAGAGCTTTTTGAAAGATGATCCAAATACAAAAGCAATTTTGCTATATGTTGAAGGTTTAATTGATGGCAGACAATCAATGAAAACATTCAAAGAAGTTGGCTTGAAGAAACCAATTATAGCATTAAAATCCGGACGATCAAAACGAGGAGCAGCTGCTGCTGCAAGTCACACAGGAAGTTTAGCTGGTGCAGATAACATTTATTCTGCAGCATTCAAACAATGTGGTGTTCTCAGAGCGATAGATGCTTCTGAAGCTTTTGACTGGGCCCGATGTATTACGAATAATCCTCGACCTAAAGGAAAGAATGTTGTTATCATTACTAATGGTGGTGGAGTAGGCGTAATGGCAACTGATGCATGTGAGGACAATGATTTAGAACTTTACAACGATCAGGAAAAACTCAAAGAATTATTCTTCAAAACAGAGATTATGCCACCTTTTGGGTCCACAAAGAATCCCGTAGACATCACTGGTGGTGGTGGAGAATTAGCTTACAAAAAAGCAATTGAAGCGGCTTTCAATGCTAAAGAAATTCATTCTATTGTTGTTCTTTATTGTCAAACCGCAACGACAAATCCAGATTTGTTGGCTGATTATATTATTGAAGTTGTAAAGAAAAACAACAACAAAAAACCATTTGTTATAGCAAATATAGGTGGAGAAGCAGTAGAAACCATGATTGACAAACTAAATGAAAATGACCTCTCCGCGTACGACCTGCCCGAAAAAGCTATTTCTTCATTGAGTGCACTATACAGATGGTCTGATTTCATAGACAGACACGAAAAACAAGGGAAAACTAAACCACTAAAATTACCAATTCCACAGATCAAAGCAATCATTGACAATATCAGAAAGGAAGGCAGAATTCAAATGCTCGAACATGAATCCAAACAAATTTTCAAATTGATTGGTTTAAATGTTCCTCCCTTCGCACTAGCACAAACCGTTGACGAAGCACAAAAATTTGCTCAAGAGGTTGGGTATCCAGTTGTTATGAAGATTGTTTCTGAAGATATTATCCATAAAAGTGATGCCGGAGGAGTAGTAGTTGGACCAAAAAATGCTCGAGAAGTTGATGAAGCATTTAACAAGATTTTAACAAATGCCAAAAACTACAAAGCAGACGCAAATATTCGTGGTGTATTCATCTCCCAAATGGTACCAAAAGCAACAGAAGTCATTGTAGGTGTAACTCGAGATCCAACCTTTGGACCAGTAGTAATGTTTGGTTTAGGTGGTATCTTCGTAGAAATAATGAAAGATGTTGTCTTCAGAGTTGCTCCATTCCCAAAGGACGAAGCAAGACATATGATAGATGAAATAAAAAGCAAACCAATGCTCTATGGAGCTAGAGGAACAAAACCCGCAGATATTGATGCTTTAGTAGAAACCATCTATATAATTAGTCAGCTAGTATCTCAAGTGGATGATATTAAAGAATTAGACATCAACCCACTCTTTGCACTAGAAAAAGGCGCAAGTGCTGTCGATGCTCGAATTACTTTAACAGAGAAAATCTATCCAAATGACATTCAAACAAAATGAGTGAATCGTTTTCACTCGTTCTTTTCTATTTTTCAAGTATAGAAAGCTTAATTTTGAGCAAATGGTAATGAGAAATGAAAGTTGCAATTCTATGAGATGTTCGATAATTTTAATAATCGGTTTGAATTGAGCAATAGACGATAAATGAATGCTAGCAAAGGTGGGTCTCGAAAATATACAAATTCAGCTATCAAAGTGGGTTGTTTTTAGAATTTTCTAATAACCAGAAGGTAATGATTGATAGTAAGAATGTCAAAATACCACTAAAAGTAAACGCAATTGTGACACATGCGCATTCAGATCACTTTGCAGCGATGAATTCGTATTCTCCAACATTTGCAACACAAGCAACAATTGATCTTTTCAACAATTTAAAGAAAACAAAAACACGAAGTAATTTTATCCCAGTAGAATTTAATGAACAATTAAAACTACAACCTGACACACCAGATGTGAAAATTTCTTTCATACCGTCGGGACATATTCTTGGATCTGCATCTGTAATCGTTGAAAATGATAATAGCAGATTACTATTCTCAGGAGATGTAGGAGGGAAGGGACAATTAACTTCATTAGCACCACTGAAAGCTGTTCAAGCAGATATTCTGGTTGTAGAAGCAACGTTTGGTTCTCCGGAATTAGTTTTCCCATCTCGAGAAGAAATTTCAATGGACATATTGAAATGGTCGGCAAATGTCATAAAAGAAAATAAGAACGTGCTATTTTCTGCAGGAAGATTAGGCTCCTCACAAGAATTGATTAAATTATTTAATAACCTGACAAATCTAAATGTCGTAACGCATGGAGAAGTAACTCAGCTATCTGAAATCTATCAAAAACATGGAGTAAAACTGGCTTTCCACGATTCAAAATCAGAGGAAGGAAAGGAAATACTAAGAAACGGAGAGGCAATAATTATTCAACCTCGAGGGAAAAAAATCGTTCCGTATTTTATAACAGAACATGTGGAGTGTAAAACTGCAATAGTAACAGGAATGGCTACAAGATTTCAATACAGAAATTACGACGCATCATTTCCGTTGTCTTCGCATGCGAACTTTAACGAATTAATAGACTATATAAGAGAAGTATCGCCAGAATTGGTTTTCACAATATATGGTCTCGAGAAAAAACTCGCAGAAGCAATATCAAGAGAGTTAGATATTCCAGCAATTCCGCTAAAAGATAAAACACCGAATGCAATACAAAAAACAAGTGAAAAAATTGCTGCGGAACAAAATATACGAAAAAACCTAGAAAGGGAAAAAATACCCCTTAAGAAAATTGAGAGCAAAGTTGTTTCCAAAGAAAAGAAAGAAATAACCTTAGATGATTTTTTCAAACAAGATGACTAGTTTTAGTGGCGCTGATTAAATATGGCTAGAATTTTTAAAATAGCGTTATCAAAAATCCAACCAAGTCAGCTCTATATCAGTGAGAAAAAATTAGCAAGTATAAAGGAAAAAATAACCAAAAACGGAATAGATGAATTAGAACCAATCCCGATAAAAAAATTAGGTGAGGATATAATCTATACTGATGGGCATACTCGTGCTTTTCTTGCCTATCAAAATGGCGACAAAGAAATTGCTGTTGAATGGGACGAAGATGATTTAGATTGGGAAATGTATGAAATATGTGTTCAATGGTGTAAAGATGAAGCAATTTATACTATTGCTGATTTGCAAAAGAGAATTGTTCCACATAAAAAATATGAAGTGGTTTGGTATAAGCGATGTGATACATTGCACGCGGAAATAGATCTGAAGAGAGCACAAAAAAAACAAAAACGAATAAAAACGACAAAAAAAAACTTATAACCTTTGAGAGCTTCTTTCTTTTAGTAAATTTAGTTTAATATCCGGGATATGTAAATTTGCAAATTAAAAGAAAATTAATAGTTACAATAATGTTACTTTGTTTTATAATTCCTCTATTTAGTTAAAATAGTATAACACCTCAACCAATGGTACAAAACGTTATCGGTGCATCATTGGAGTTAGAACAAAAGTGGAACTATACGACAAGTGGAATATCTGTAAGTGCAACACCAACACTGTTCGATTTATACGAAGATGGAACAATGGACGTAATTTATGGAACTAATAAAGATGTGACTTGTCTTGATGACCAAGGAAATCTCAATTGGTCATATTACACTAATAGTGTAGTTAGGGGATCACTTGTTGTAGTTGACGTAGATAATGACTATAAACCAAACATTGTCGTTGGTGTTAGTGATAGTTTGCGATTTTTTGATTATGATGGTTCATATATGAGAAATACTGGAACTGGCTATATTATGGATGCCCCATCTATTGTTGATTTTGAAGGTGATGGAGAATGGGAATTCTTAGTACCAAGCTATCTATTCTATGATGGTATTTACTGTATTAATAGTAATGGATCCATAAGATGGTCTTACACAGATATTTCATCACCTGGAACACCTGATAGAGTGTATGGTACTCCTACTGCTTGTGATCTTAATGGAGATGGAGTAATTGAAGTTCTCTTTGGTTCATGGGATGGATATCTTTATTGTCTTAATGAAACTGGGCATTTCCAATGACAATATTCTCGATGGAGAAGAAGTTATTGCTGGAGCAGATGGTTTTATTACCAATCCCAACAACGCGGATACCGATGGCGATGGTATCGATGATGACATAGAAATTGGCAATGGCACCGATCCAACCGATTCTAGTGACCCACCCGTAGAGACTCCAACTCCTACCACCACTCCTACAAATACTACTCCTACAGGCGAAGGCTCATTCATTGGTGGTTTTGTTAGTTTAGGTATTGTTTTATCTACTGCCTTATTTATCATAGCTTCAGTAGAACGTCGAAAGAAATATTACAAATGAAAGAGAAGAATCTCTTTCCATTTTTTTCTTTTTATTAATCGGTTTTTCCGTACTCTCTATACTGTACTTTTACAATTTTGGTTTTGTGAGTTACTTTGATTTTGGATCTCTTTTTTCCTTACCTTTATTTAAATCAATAACTTCTTCTTTTGTTTGAGTGATTGGTGATACATCTTGGAATCTTCGATTTGTTACAACATAAAGTTCAGCTATACCTTTTTCTGTGAAATTTTTAACCATGCGACCTGAATGATGACCAAAGGGCGCAGGATATTGAACATCTCGGAAAGTTAATCGATAATATGTTGCAAGATGTGCCCATTCATTAAGTTCATCAGGATGCTTGACAGATTTAGGAGCTGTTTCTGCTAAGCCAATCCAATCGTACCAAGCATGTGCATCTTCAGGGTCACCAGAGGCACGATCTGTACTTTGGTCCATAGTACTCCCGCTGTAATTTGCTGTGATTTTAATACATAACCATTTACCGACAAGTGCAATCACTCTGTCAGAAGTACATGGTCCATCTTCATCGAAAGCGGAACCCCATTCACTTTCCACATCCTTTACAAGTTTCTTAATTATGAATTTTTCTAGTTCTGAAATATCAATAGGCATTGATTTGACTCCTTAATTTTATAGTAATATATTCACTTGCCAGAAAACAAATAGAATTCGCACTTAATTAGGATGAGTTCTAGTAAAAATACTTTGTGAGTAGGAATAAATACCTCCAAAAGTATCTCTCTTACAAATAATTTACTAAAAAGTAATTACTCTCTATCGATGTTCTATTGTTAATGTTCGATTTTTCCATATTTGACATCTTTTGCTTTTACAACTTCAACATTACGTGTTGAGCACCCATCTTTGATGATTTGAATTAAGGTCGCATTCAAGCTACTACGATCAATTATCGCCCATTTAACTTCCTCAATTGTTTTATCAATCATTTGTTCTACTATTGTTTGAGTGAGGTGTTCTTTGTGATATTTTGGTAGTATGTGACCGATTGCAACTGGTGTTAATTCCATTAATTCATTAAACCGGGTAGTGTAATGTCCACCACCAAAACAAATACTGGGAATAATTTCCTCTTCATCTTTTTGCAAACAAATTTTCATCAGAGTATTAGCAACAGCTTGTAAAGCTGATTTGTTATTGTATTCGACTTCTGTGCTCCCTACTTCAACATAGATTAATGGTGTTTTTAGATTGGTTGGTCCATGGTGCGTTGCTTCTACTGTAACGTCAAAATCTGTTAATGCTAATTTCTCTTGTTCTTTCAGAAGGTTCAGATAAGCTTCTCTAATTGCTCGAGTGCTTCCATATGCTAATTCCAAAGGATTGCCACCATGACTATTATCAGAGCTAAGATTTCCAGTAATATGCGTTAATAGGCTTGGTTTATTTGCTCCACTTTGATGACGTGAACCAAATAGCAATAGATCTGCTTCAAGTTTATCACAATGGTCTGCATGGATAACATCTTTCGTTGAATACACTAATCTGATATCTTTATACTTGTAAATTGGTGTTCCATCAAATGTTTCTTCAGTTTGCTCGAAGGACCAATTTTCTAATAACTTTTGACGAATATTTCTTCCGCAAATATTTTGATCAGTAGTTATTATAACTGGTTTTTTGATATTCATTTGAGCTTGACCTTCTAATTCAAAGTTTTATTTTTAGCGTTAATAAAATCATCAACTTCATCTTTTCTAGGCATGCCATCTCGAGCATTTGAGAGTGTTATTTGTAACGCTGCACACGCGGCAGCATATTTTCCACAGTCAGAGAGTGAAATGTTTTGTTGGTAAGAATGAATAAATCCTGCTGCATACGCATCTCCCGCCCCTGTTGTATCAACAACGGGCACTTCATAAGAAGGTATTTTCTGCACTCCATCTCGGGAAAGAATGTAAGACCCTTCAGGACCAAGCGTTACATTCAAAATTGTTGTCTCGCTCAATCTAAGACTGTCTAATTTTTCTTTTGTTGGTAAAAATCCATATGCTTTTTCAAAAGCAATTTTATTTAGAAAAACAAGTGAATAATTTTGTATTATTTCTTGAAGTACTTGACTTGATTCAGTCATTAATTCTCCGCCAAAATCAATGGAAGAGACGATTGATTTCTTCTTACAAACTTGAGCAATTTTTAGTGCTACTTTAGCTGAAACGCTAGAAGCATGCACAATTTTAACATTTGAAAATAATTGCCCAGTGATCTCTTTTGGTGAGAGCTTAGTATTTGCATCTCGGTATCCAATTTTTACTGTTTGCCCTTCTTTATCAACTAAAATGATGACAAAACCAGTAGCATAAGCTTCTTCTTTGATTACTCTTGAAACATCGATTTTTTCATCGATTAGAGAAGATAATCCTAGTTTACCATTTTGGTCATCCCCCACATGACCGAACAATGAAACTTTTGAGCCTAAACGTGAGAGTCCTACAGCAAAATTACAGGCTCCCCCACCAGGTACAATAGCAAGATTCGAAACAATTACCTTATCATCCGGACTAGGAAGACGTGGTACTTGACAAATAAGATCAACATTGATATTTCCGATTGTTAAAATCAAACCTTCATCCGAACCTGTTTTCTTTAGTAATAATTCACAGCATAAGTAACACTAATTAAAATTAATGGTAAAATCGGAACAAAAAGAAAAAGAATCATCGGGGTTAAACCCCAAATGAATACTATTAATCGCTCATAAGAGCGAGCATAACTGCTTTTTGTGCATGTTTTCTATTTTCAGCTTCATCAAAAACTACACTTTGTTTGCTATCAATAACTTCATCTGTTACTTCGTAACCTCTGTGAGCCGGCAAACAGTGTAAGAAAATAGCATCATTCTTTGCGTGAGCCATCAATTCTTTGTTGACGGTGAAATCCTTGAATGCTTTGAGTCGTATCTCTTTCTGTGATTCATCACCCATAGAAATCCAGGTGTCAGTGTAAACAACATCTGCGTCTTTAACTCCTGCTGGAATGTCACTGGTAATCTCTAATTTGGTACCTATTTTATCAGCAATTACTTGAACTTTCTTAGTAATTTCTGCATCTGGTTGATAGTCATCTGGACAAACTATTGAAACGTCCATACCCATTTTTGTACAACCAATCATTAAGGAGTGTGCAACATTGTTGCCATCGCCAACATAAACGAGTTTTAGTCCTTTTAGCTTTCCTTTGTGCTCTTCAATAGTTTGAAGGTCAGCCAATATTTGGCACGGATGATAAAGATCACAGAGACCATTTATCACAGGAATTGTTGCAAATTCGGCCATTTCTGTGAGTGTTTTATGTTTGTAGACTCGAGCCATTATTCCACCAAGATATCTCGAGAGAACTTGAGCAGTATCAGAAGGTGCTTCTCCTGTTCCGACAAGTTGTGTGTCTCTAAAACTTAGAAAGAGAGGTTGTCCTCCTAATTCCCAAATGCCGGTTTCAAAGGAAACTCTGGTGCGGGTAGAAGTTTTTTCAAACATCATACCTAAGCTTTTCTTTAATGGTTTGCGATCTGGATGACCGCCATTTTTCTTGTATTCTACCTTTAATTCAACCCCAAGGTCTAAGAAATATTGGATCTCTTCAGGGGTGTAATCAAAAAGTGTAAGCATATGTCGCCCTTTAAAATTCATAATTATTCCTCGTATCATAATTTTATCTCAGAACAGCTGACAGAACAGATCTGAACAATCAACTGTGGTCGTGAGTGCTCTTTTCACTTGCTTCGACCGAGGAAAAGATAAACTCGGATTCAAAAAACATCCAATTAAGGATACTAATAAAATATTCGTCATAACCTAAAATTGATTTTTCATCTACTTGCAGATAGCAAAATTGCCAGTAAACTTTGAAAAGACATTTTTTAGCTCATTTTTACTGCGAGTATTTTACTTATTCATCGACAGATTTCTTTTTTTACACAAAAAACAATATCTTTATTAATATTCTTGGTCAATTAATAACTGAGCCCAGAAAAGTGGTGAATACATTCTCACACAGATGAGAATCTTATTATCATTTATCTAAAAAGGTTTTAAATAGTAAACTATAAAAAACCTAGTATTAATTAGTCGTAAAGAGATGCAATTGATGCACAAAAATAGGTACCCCCCGCAATTAGTATTAATTGGCAGTTTATTCATATTTTTAATGTTATTCAATTCAGCTGTAAATGCTATCGAAGTGGAAGTTGGCAGTGAGGTAGGAATGACAGCAATACCGCCACAAATGGGTGGGGACTCTTTTGAGACACAAGCAACGAAAATCAATGGTTATGATTGGGAAGATGAGGAGGTTTTTGAAACATTTGCTCCGCTAAATGATTTGAAAATAGCTCTTGATGGCGATGAAAACGTTCATGTGTTTTGGTCTGGTGTAGAAAATGGTGATTATTATCTATTCCATAAAATTAGATACAAAGTAAATGAAACTTGGAGTGAAAGAGAAAGTTTAGGTACAACCTCTTCTGAAACTGGTGCAGTATTAGATGTCCAGACAGATGATGCCGGTATAATCCATCTTACCTGGCAACAAAATTCAATAGTAAGATACAGACGTTACAATTATGGTATTTGGGAAAATCCACAGGTTGTCAGTAGTGGTATACATCCAACTATTGATATTAGTACAACAAACGGTGCTCCAAATGTAATTTACAAAAGAAAAGTGGATAGTAGGTATATAGATTATAATTATTATTTTACTGAATATAATACTTCTACTGAAATTTGGAATGCAGAACAAATCGCTATGGGTGACTATTCTCCAAATGGAGGGTCATCTTATGCTTATTCACTTGTAAAAGATGGAGAATTTGACAAACCGTATATTTTTACAAGCTTTCTAGATAGCTATTGGTATTGGGATGATTCATCAGGTTATTGGGTTAGAAAAGTAGTTGATACAATCAACTATAAAATACTGAGTCGAGATAGCGAGACTTCAACTTTCTCTAATGATGGATTTGATATTGAAAGTGCAATAAGCGTTACTGTGCCAGTAGTAACAAAACCACTGCTAATCAATAGTCCATCTGATGGGTTATTTGCTTTTTATAATAAACCAAAAGATGATGGAACTTATGAGATTACCTATGCTAAAAAAGCTGGCTCTTACTGGAGCAATCCAATAACACTATCTGATAAAGCTGCTCTGAAGTGTGAAATGACCGCAGTAGTGGATCAATTTGGAAAAATAACCCTTATTTGGAATTATGTACACCAAACAATGATAGAAGGACAACTAAGATCGTCCGCTGAATTATATATGAAAACATTTTCTCCATACACACAAACATGGTCAGATGATTTACCATTAAATACTATAGAAATGTATACTCACTTTCCATCAATGACTCAAGATACAGATGGTAATTTGTACTTGGTATACATCGATATAAATATCACTGATTCATCAGAGAAGAAATTAATTTTTAGAAAAGGTTGGACAGATTCGGATGAAGATGGGTTAACAAATAATGTGGAAACAGAGATACATGGAACTGACCCTTATGACCCCGATTGCGATGATGATCAAATGCTGGATGGAGAAGAAATAGCATTAGGTTTTGATCCTTTTAACCCCGATGAAGATTCCGATGGAATGGCAGATGGGTATGAAGTGCACAATGATTTAGATCCTTATAGTGACGATTCCTTGGGTGATTATGACTCAGATAACTTGACAAATATGGAAGAATTCTTAGCTGACACATTTGCTAATGATAACGATACTGACGATGACGAAGTGAGTGATTATAACGAGTTAAAGGTGTATTTCAGTAACCCGAAAAACCCTGATTCAGACGAAGATGGATTAAGCGATGGAATAGAAATAAACATTGTTGGTTCTAATCCAAATTCTAATGATACTGACAATGATACTATGTTAGATTATTATGAGTGGACTAATGAGTTGAATCTGACTCTAAATGATACTTTTGAAGATTTTGACGGAGATGGATTGTATAATATTTATGAATTCTTATACAATATTAAGGCGAATAAAGCAGATACCGAGGGGGATGGTTTGGGTGATTATGAAGAAGTAATGATTTATTTCACTATACCAAATAAATTCGATACGGATGACGATGGACTTTGGGATGGTATTGAAGTATACACCTATGGGACAAACCCATTATTACCGGATACAGATAGTGACTTTTTGTTAGATAAAACAGAAATTGATGCCGGTTTAAATCCCGTCGATAACGACACAGATAATGATTTAATGCTAGATGGTTATGAATATATTTTTGGTCTTGATTACTTTGATGATTCAGATGCAAATTTGGATTATGATGGTGATACTCTTACAAATCTAGAAGAATCTTATTTATGGACAAATCCATTTGATGATGATTCTGATGGCGATAAAATAGTTGACAATTATGAGCTTGAATTAGGTAGTGATCCTGCAAAATATGATACCGACGACGACGGTTTAAACGATTATAATGAGATATTTGTAATTGGTTCTGATTTTGATAATAATGATACCGATAGCGATGGTTTGATAGATGGCGATGAAGTATTTATTTATCAATCAAATCCACTCATTGTTGATTCCGATGGTGACACTCTCGATGATGGTGATGAAGTATATATTTATCACACAAATCCTGCTTCTACAGACACCGATGGTGATCTTCTTGCTGATAATTTAGAGTTAGATAACAATTCAAATCCACTGGTCGTTGATACTGATTTAGATGGTATGGATGATTATTTTGAATGGCTCTATGGACTTGATCCCACAGAAGATGATTCACTAATTGATACCGACCAAGATGGTGTGCCAAACTTCGAAGAGTATCTTCATAATACTAATCCTTTGGTTAATGATACAGATCTGGATGGCTTAACTGATTTCGATGAAATTTATGTTTATTATACTGCTCCTGATTCCAACGATACCGATGAAGACTCTCTTGCAGACTACGATGAAATAATGGTTTATGGAACATCCCCTCATGATCCAGACAGCGATGACGATGGCATTTTAGATGGAGAAGAAGTTAGGATTGGTACTGATCCCACAGAAATTGATTCTGATAAGGATGGTGTTTCCGATGGTCAAGAGCTTTTAGATGGAACAGATCCCACTGACTTCTATGACAACAAAGATATCAGACGCTCGCGCTTACTGATCGTCACCTTTTCTGTTATTGTTGGAGGCATTCTTGTGTATTATATTGGTCCCTTCCTTATCATAAAATTATCACGTAATGAAGAAACTAAATGGGTTCAAGAAGGACTTTTATGGCGAAAACGGAAAGGAACTGAAATCCTCGAAACGTCACCTCATTCTGAAGAAATTTCGGAATCGAATATGGAAGAATAATTCTTCCACTCATTTTCTTTTATTATAGTAATCGTTTTTTAAAAAATTAGCCTTTTGAAAAGAAAAATCCTCATAACAGAATTGAGGATTTAACATTTATTTCTCAGCGATTATTGCGTCTGCAAACCATTTAGCATCAAAGGGTTTGAAATCAGAGTATTTTTGCCCTATTCCAATGAAAATAATTGGTGCATTTGTTGAATATACGATTGAAAGTGCTGCTCCTCCTTTCGGATCAGCATCCACCTTTGTTAGGATACTTGCGTCTATTCCAACCATTTTATCATATTCTTTGGCTTGCATTGCTGCATCGTTGCCTGTGAGTGCATCTGCCACGAAAATATTCAAATCAGGTTCAGCAACTCTAACGATTTTTTGGAGCTCTCTCATAAGATTTTTGTTCGTTTGCAATCTTCCTGCTGTATCTGCAATAACGACATCAACTTTCTTTGAACGCGCATGCTGGATGGTATCATATATAACCGCTGCGGGGTCCGAACCGTAATCTTGTTTGATTATTTTAACACCCAGTCTCTGACAGTGTTTACTTATTTGATCTATTGCTCCGGCACGAAAAGTATCGCCTGCCCCAATAACTACTGTATATTTATTATTAATAAGAAACTGTGCGAGTTTTGCTATGGTAGTAGTTTTCCCTGCACCATTTGGTCCGAAAATAGCTAATACTGTTGGTTCTCCATTGGCTTTATTATCTTTAATAATCTCTAAAAGGTCTATTTTAACTTCTGGTGAATCAAGAATTTTTATTATTGATTTTCTTAAAGCATCATAGGTTAATTTCTTTTTACTTGAAAGTCTACCAACCTTTGTTTTTATTAGCTCCTGCTCAACCTCTTTTGCAATTTTCTCTGCAATAGGCACTGCAACATTGTTTGCAATTAAGGCAAGCTGTAATTCATACAACGGTTTCTCTAGAGCTTTTTCAGTCAAATCTCTTTGAGTGATAGCTTCTACAGCACTATTAACTCCATCTCTGAATTTTTTGAACAAAAGAAATCACCTTACGTTTTTGATTATTTATAGAGGCTTTCGCTTTAATAAAGTATAATGAATAAATAAATATTATTCATTCTTTAGCTTACTAAGCTTGGATCATATTGAGCGGGAGCTGGACCCTGCAATTGTTGTATAAGAGTTTGCCCTTTTTGCTCGAGAGATCCCATTTGGTTAGCAATTTGGTTTAATTGATCTACTAACGTTAGACTTTCCTTTTCAACTTCTTCTATTCTCTTATCAATGCTTATTATAGCATCATCAACTGGTTTTGTTACAACTATTCCTGCACCAACACTATACAAAACATTCTTTGTGTCCAATGGTTTTGCTTTTAGCATTATGCCGCTGCCTAATTGCATCAAAGTTTCCTCTGGGTTCTTCTCTTCTTTTAAATTAACTAAAGTTGATTTTGATCTGCTTAAATCAAGAATAAAACTTCGCAAAGTTTCTAATTGTGTCTGGAGTTGTTTACTATACTCTTCAAATTGTTGAAGAGTACCACTAATTTGTTGCAACTCATTTCTTAAATTCTCTTCATTACTCATTTAATTCACCAATTGTTGCCTACAATCTTTCCTAGTAAAAAAGTTTCTTACAGTTTAATTACTGTTCTTGTATACTTTATTTTATTTTGAGACTGGGAGTTTGAGGTTATCGTTACCCGCAATTTCTCTCAAAATAGGACTCTTTAACTCTTGCATATCGATTTCAGCTACTTTGCGAACTACTAACAATATTCTTGGAACTCTATGTTTGCTTCCGATCAGTGAATAAGCTTCTTCCAAAGCGTCTTCTTTTGATACGGCTCTTATTTCTATTTCAAACATTTTTTTATTCTTCAGTGGTTTTCTCGCAAATAATATTCTGAAATTTTTTACTTGAACTTCATTTGTCATTTATTTTTGACCTTCTTTTTACGATTTGTTTGAACTGAAAATTTGATGTTTTTATTATTTTTGGATGAAATGAATAATAACTATTAGCTTCCTTTCAAGGTTTGATACAATCTCTGCAACTCTGGGCCAGTTGTATCTTTCCCTGTCACTGCTCCTCGTGAATTTGCGAAAGCTCCTATACTAACATATGGAGTTCCTCTATTCATTGTTCCGACGTTAACTGGAACACCCAACTTCTCACTTAACCAAGTCATCTCCATCTCTGTTGTTAATGGGTGAGTTAATGCTCCTCTATTGGTTGCTAGAGCGTGTGAGCCAACTAAAGGTGAATTGATTATATTGCCTTTTTCTACTTCTACATCAAAAACTTCCTTAATAATAGAAACCGCTTCAGGCTCGAATTTCTCATGGATAATTGCTCCATTGTCATTTACGAGGATACAATTAGCTAGGCATGTGAGTTTACTTTGGACTACACCAATTTTTACATCATCAGTTAATGCTTCTTGAAGTCTTTTCAAATCGCGGTCACTGACAAAGTGGGGAACTAGAATTCCATTTGAATTAGCAACAGCTAATATTCCAATAAGATTTGTATCGCCTACATTCACCTGGAAAACTGGAACTTCTAGAGCTTTTTCGATTGCCTCTACTGCTTTCTGTTCCCAGAGTTCTGAGATGATAGCAAATTTATCTGTAGCAACACCAAATGCACCTAGTGAAGTTAGACCTTCAACAGTAGTGCGTATAATATTCATTTCGTTCACCTTGTTTGATTTCAGAGGATCAATTTTCACCTAATACTAGTGAAGTATACAACCAGTACTAAGAAAACGATTTTCTCTATTTGTGCTTCCTTCTGAATTGCTATTTAAATCATTGTGAAAGAACGAGTTTTCATTGACTCATTGAATAAGATAGTAAAAATATTTGAAATTCTGGAAAAAATGATTAGATTTGTTTGAAAAAAATACTAATTATATGGATAATTTTAAACTATATATGTGCACCAATTTTAGTATGGCATCTTTAAAGGTAGTCTCAATATCACATTCAATTGATCCCGATGGAATAGGGTCCCAAGCAATTATTTTTAGATACTTTAGAGAACTGAAAATTGAGCCTATCGGTTTTCTTGCTGATTATCACAATTTTGTTGAAGTATTTCAACAAGCTTTAGAAGAAAAACCAAATGTTTTGATAATTAGTGATATTGGTATCAATAAAAGTCACTTCTCCGAGATTGTTGCCTATTTGAAGGAGCTTCAAGCAAGAAAAATTTGGATTGACCATCATAAAGTATCCGATGAAGAGAAAGCTATTTTGCTGGATGTTTTGGATGAATTTATTCATGATACAAAATATTGTGCTGCTGAACTTGTTCAAAAAAGGTTTATGCCAAATGACGAAATATCTAAGAAAATTGCTACAATAGGGCATAATGGAGATTTTGATGTTCCAGACAGGTTGACAAATATTTTCTATACATTGATTGACTATTACAGACTATCAATGAAAGATTTGATTAAAGTACGAGAAATGTTTGCAAAAGGCGATTTTGAAGATGAACAGTTTATCAATTGTTATCTTGAAGCATACAAAGTTTTCGAAGCAGAACGAGATCGAATTAGTAATTCAAAAAAAGTACTAACAATAGCAGGGTTAACTATTGCCGTTGCTGAATCTGCTCTACTTCCAAGAGGGAAGGTCACTAAATTCTTATCCGAAATTGGTGCTCAAGATATTTATCTAGCAATTGATACTACTAATTTCCGAATAGGGATGAGAAGTGATAATTTTGATGTTGCAGCATTGGCTGCCAAATTCGGTGGTGGTGGGCACAAACACCGTTCTGGTTTTACCTACAAGGGAGCTCTTGATGAAGAGCAAAATTTAGATGAAGAGTTTCTCAAGAAAATTGAAGATGCTCTTAAAAATCCTTAAAGATAACAAAAAGCATATCCTTCTAGGTTTAATAATTCGTAATTGTAGAAAGAAGATATTGCGCTATTTGGAAGTTTATCAGAAATGTTAGAAGAAAGGCAAAAACGTTTGAAAGAATTAATGAAAACTAATGGTTCAGAATGTTTACTTTTATTTCCTGGAGTAGATTTGTTTTATTCTACTGGTTTGGAAATACATGCAAGTGAACGATTGACTACAGCAATAATTCCAGCTGATACTGATCCAATAATTATTTGTCCCAGCTTTGAAAAAACACGACTCGAAAGAGGCATTGAAACAGGAACAATACGAACTTGGGCGGAAGATGAAAATCCGTTCGAATTATTAGGAAAAACATTACAAGAGCTTGATGTTGACCAGAAGCAGATAGCATTAGATAACAAATTATGGTTTGAGTGGTTTCTAAAAATTAGAGAACAAATACCAAAAGCAACCTTTGTCGATGCGAAAGCAATCGTTCAAGCATCACGATTGATAAAATCTGAGGGAGAAATTTCTTTACTTCGTGAAGCAACGAAAATAGCTGCTAATTCAATAAAAGATACATTCGCCGAAGCAGAAGTTGGTATGACTGAGCTTGAAATTGTTAAAATCGTCAGCGAGAAATTAGCAAAGGCAAGTGGAACGGCAGCATTTGCTACAGTACAATCTGGTCCTAATACTGCAATACCTCACGCTGGACCTTCCGAAAGAAAAATAGAAAAAAATGATGTTTTACTTATCGATGCTGGACCTAAGTACAAGGGGTACCTTGGAGACATAACCATAACTTCTGTAATTGGCGAACCCAGCGAGAAATTCAAGAAAATTTATGATATTGTCTACAAAGCAAACAGAGCTGCATTTGCTGTTGCGAAAGAAGGAATAATTGCAGAAGATGTCGATAAAGCAGCACGACAAGTTATTACAAAAGAGGGTTTCGGAAAATACTTCACTCATCGACTAGGTCATGGAATAGGTGTAGAAGTACATGAAGCACCCTACATGGTGTCTGGAAATAAACTTGTATTAAAAGATGGCATGTGCCATACAATTGAACCCGGAATTTATATTGAAGGTGAATTTGGTGTGCGAATAGAGGATGACGTTGTTATCCGGAAGAATAATTGTGAATTCCTTTATGAAACACCAAGAAGGATTTGGGAGTGATCCCAGTCCAAAATTATTTTTCTAGCTCAAATCTACAGTTAACTGCCGCAAGTGGTACGTATGTTCTTTTCATCGATGTTTCTAAAGATATCACTTTAGAAATAGGTTCACTTGGTGAAATAAAATTCGTTAAGGGATTCTATATCTATATTGGTTCTGCATTAAGTCCTGGTGGATTAGCAAAAAGAGTTGAAAGGCATTTGCGAAGTGAAAAGAAACTTTTCTGGCATATTGATTATTTATTGAATTCTTCTTTAACTGAAATTTCTGCAGTTGCTTGGATAGCAGATCAACAAAAATTAGAATGTTCAATTTCACAGGAAATAGACAAATTAGTAGATTTGGTTTCTTCTATTTCCCATTTTGGCTCGAGTGACTGTAAATGCAAGGGTCATCTGAAACTGATAAAGGGAAAATCTATAAGAGACTTTTATAAAATAATTCTCTCAGTAATCGTACCTTTTGATTTCGTTTTCGAAAAATTTAGTAATAATCTCTCTAGGTGATAATTTTTTAAATAAGATTAATAATCAGTAGTTAATATATTGCCAATAAAAATAGTTTAGCTTTAAAAAAATGATTTCACAGATACAGTGGTTGATAAAATGTCCGAAGTTGACACAATTGAATATTTCAAAAGTCCAGGGAAAGTAAATACAGAGAAAGCATTGAAAATTGCGTATGAATACTCTGAAGAATATAAAATCCCCAAAATAGTTATTGCTACTACAAAAGGAAGCACAGCAGCAAAAGCATTGGATATTTTCACCGATCTAGAAAAATTAGTTATTGTTACTCATTCATTCGGCTTTTTGAAGCCAGGTGAGAATGAAATGGATGCTGATTTGCTTGAACTACTTAAGAAAAAGAACATTTCAGTTCTAACAGGAACTCATGCTTTTGCAGGTGTAGATCGAGCTATTAGAAAAAAACATGGTACATGGGAAATCGCAGAGTTATTTGCTGAAGTCTATAGAACATTTGGTCAAGGAACAAAAGTTTGTGCAGAAATAACTTTAATGGCTGCTGATTCAGGACTCGTACCTATTGATCAGGATATCTTAGCTGTAGGCGGCACTGGTAGAGGTGCAGATACTGTGTGGCAAATTCAACCTACAAATACCTTTAGTTTCTTTGATTTAAGAATGAAAAAATGTCTTTGCAAACCAATATAGATTATTGTTCTAATCTTTTTGCTGCTTCAATTATGTACTCTCGAGCGTTCTCTCGAGATGCTTGCTTGATTATTAATTGAATAAAGAAGTTTAGCTTGTCGTCATCCAAACTAAATCGTTCAACTAAAAAACCCTTTATTTCCGCTTCAGATGAGTTTGTAGGTAAATCAGCAATATATTCAGCAACATCTAATATAGAAGCATCTTGAACTGTTTCCCTTTTTGGTATGCCAAAAATTTGTTTTGAAAGTTCTTCCAAGTAATTGTTATGAGCTTTAACAATGACTTCATATTCTTCTCCTTCATACTTCGGTAAAATGTGAATTTCTAAAGAACGATCCTCATTGCGCAAACTGTAACCCAATTCTTCATCAAAATTTGCTTTTCTTATTTCTACTCTTTCTTCTAGCTTATCGATGAGTGCTTCAACTTCTGAATCGGATTTAAAATTGTAAATTAATTCCTTAGCCAAATGAGTTCACCTGAAAGCCTAACACCAAAGTTAGTCTTTCTAATTACTATTGAACAATTCTAATTTTAATAAGTATCTATTTATGTTTAAAATTGAAAGAAAAAGAGTAATTGTTGGTAGTATTGTTCTACCAACTCTTCAATATATTTCTGGAATGTCTATTGTTTTCTTCTTTTTATTGAAACCGTTGCAACCAAAATTATTGCAAAAATGCTGGTAACGAAAACATATCCAGGAATAAATCCTGAAGCACTTGTTGGAGGTATTGTAATATATACTTCACCCGGATTTGGTGTATCTGTTATGAAATCTACAGAACAATCATCTGTGTCGTGATTTGCTGGGTCTCTTTGTAGGGTCAAAGATTCATCCATATCACCTGTCCAAGCAGTTATCGATGGAAGACTTCCAGTACCCCAAACAACTGCATCTACCGATGAGGTTGTAGGCGTATCTAATTTCAGATAATCACCTGTATTTGCAAGAGTAATGGAACCATAGGTGAAATCTGCTGGGTATGTATAAGCTCCAAGAGCAGTCATTTGTTCTGTGAATGCAGTGGCATTTCGAGCAAATATCAAAATGTCTCCTGCTGTAAACTCTGTTCCTGCTGGTATAACATAGGTTGCTCCATTATCTGAAACTTCCCATCCTCCAATACCAACATCGAAAGAGAACCCATTATACAACTCGAAGAACTCTCCTTCCGGTTCAGGTGTATCTGCATCAAATCTGACTTCAGAAAAGAGTAACAACCATTCAACACTATTTATGAGATTAACATCAATTTCATACTCAATAGTAGATAGATCAGATTTCGTACCCACTAGTTTCAATGTATATAATCCATCAGCATAAATTGAAGAATCTAAATTATAGGTAACAACTGCAGAAGGATTCGTCCAAGTATTAGCTAATGTATCTCCAACGAATAATTCACCTTTAATGTAAGTATCAATATAGAATCCGGCATCTATAACATAAGTTCCTTCAATAACTTCATGCTCTTCTATGTCAATAATTTCCACTACGCCAGTATATCCTGTAGGAACTTCACTATTTGCCCAGTCCCAATCAAAGACTGTTTTGAAATATGATGCAACATTGGTGTTTTTAACAATCGCGCCTGCTTCTCGATTATTCACTACGGAATTGTTAGACCAATTAATACTCGAGACTGCAGTAACTTCTCCATCAGCACTAACATATTTGTTATGATTATGACCGAGTCCTTTGAAGAATCGTATCTCAATATCATTTGACAACAGAACTTCTGTAACATTCGCATTAGGCGTTCCCGGTTCTGGTATCAATACTCTAACATCAACTCCTCTATTTGCTGCAGCAATAATATCATCTAATAAATAACAATCAAACTTAATGTATTGCTGTGAAATATCAAGTGTTGTTGTTGCATTATCTATGAGTGAAGATAATAACTGATAGCTATTATCGGGTGCGAATATTGGTGTGACTTCCATATATTCATTTATAACTTCAGGAGTGTCAAATGGATGAGTGTATGTTCCTCCTGTTTCATTTCCTTGTAATAAACCAAGATGAGGTTCAGTACCTGCATACAGATTGCCAATACCTTGGTCATCGAAGAAAACATTTTCATAAAACGCCGCTATGCTTGCATCTTCAAATGCAAATCCTAATTCCCTATTGGTTCTTGCATAGTTTACTTGTGGAATACTCGAAGGAGCCCAGTTCCCTGAATAAACAAAGGTTTCAAGACCATCCACAATCCAGAATTTAGCATGAGTAAAGGTAAAACTAGAACTACACCAAGTAACTATTACTCCAGCAGCATCAAGTCGAAAAGCAGCTTCTTCTGTGTAATCATCTTCGTACCCACTAACCCGATCATGGGATAATGAAACTTGAACATCTACACCTCTATCTTGAGCAGCAATTAATCGATTGACTAATGGTTCACTCGAGAGTGTATAAACTTCGAGATAGAATGACGTTACTGAATCATTTAATGCTTTCATAATCACTTCATAAGCTGAATCCGGCCCGACGAAACAAGTGACCTTGCTCACTCCCGTGAACGTTTGGGTAGGAATTGCATCGGGGTTTACCCATGGTTCAGAAATATTTATTGGATCTTTCGCAACAACAACTGTTACAGATGGGTTGAGTACCATTAACACTGTAGGCAGCATTAGCATAGTTGCTACAAAAATCACTAGTCTATTTATTTTCATAAAAGATAATTAGCATCTCATTAAATAAATAGGTAGCGCCTAAAAAAATGAGTTGTGGGATAGAGGTATCCCGATTAATTATTTCTGTAATATTTCAGATGCTTTTACAAAAACTTCTGCTGGATTTGGTCGTCTTAGTTGGTTTTTTATTAATCTTTGATATTGAAGATATTGACGATCATCGAGTTCCATTATTTCTATAATCTCTTCTTTTGTTTTCTCCATTATTCCAGGAATAGCTATTAGCTCTTGAGCAAATTCTAATGGACTTAAGCGTTGTTCTGCAGTTCTTGCGGGTTCGCCCAAAATAGATTTGAAAAAGTTAATATCTTCTTGAGTTGCACCCCAGACATTAAATGAATACTTGTCTTCCTCTTTTTGTTCTTTGATTTGTAATTTTGGTTTCACTAAAATGAATCTATTAACACCATCATCGGCGATATGAACAGTAGTTGCATATTTTTCAGCGATTTTGTCTAGTTGATCTGGAGAGTAGTTTTCTTTACTAATAAAAAATACGGCTTTCATAACTTTGAATTCTTTCCGTACTTTTTATTGCTTTCTCTATCAGCAAAAATGAACTAAAAAAGATCTTTGACTGAAAGTTCAATCGCTTTTAAGAAATCATCGGGGGTTACACCAGGAATATCTAGTTGATGTTCTTGATAAGCAATTGAAATAGCACTTTCGATGTGTTTTGGATGAACAAGCTTACCAATGAGAGCATTTTCAAGAATTTCGGGAGTATTCATTGGGTTAGCAGAAAAATCACCACTAATAATAACATCCTTGAAAAAATTATCAACAATTTCCATGAAGATACGAATAAGTCCACCCGGAGCTTTGTAGACTGATTCGTAAATTTGAGTTGAACCTGAAATCTTCACTTTTCGTTTTGACATTAAATCGGTGCGCCTGTGTTGTGGAATATTCAACCATTCATCTTCTTTGTAAAGTTTGAGAAGTTCTTTATTGATAACTTGTTCTTTTGGCAGAAATTTTGTTTCTCTTCTAAACTTCACGCCAAGAACTTTCTCAAAATTAGCAATCAAGATTTGTTTGACTTCCTGTCTATCTGGTTCTTCCTTAAGGAATCCCTTAATTGTTCCTAACCTTTCACGTAAACTTGAAGCTACTTTATCTCTAAATTTCTCATTTGGTACTTTGAGAATCTTGACCATTTCTTCAAAATTAAAATCAAAAATAAGATTGCCTGTTAAAACTCGAGCACCACCAACTTGTGCTGCGCCATTTCCGGAAATTTTCTTGCCCTCAGCAATAATATCATTTACTGGTGCATAAACGGCATTGATTCCTATTGTTTTGTAAGTTTCAATTGGTGCTTGAAGTATTTTCTGATAGAATCCAGCAACATCTTTTGGTATAATTTTACTATCTAATCTGGCAATTACTTGGTAGAACAATTGACCATTATCAAGGTAAACCGCTCCACCTCCTAAGGGTCTCCGAACTATTGGCAAATTATTTTTCTTACAATATTCTACGTCTACTTCTTCATCAATTATTTGATGATACCCTATACAAACCACCGGATCTTCAGGCCAACAAATAATAATTGTATTTTCAATATCATCGTATTTTTCCATTGCTTCAGCAACTGCATGATATACAGTTTGAGATTCAGCTCCAGGTAATCCATCAAATTCAATTAAACGCCATTCTTCAGACATAGTTTACCAACTCTAATTATTATGTTGCCTTTCTTCCAATACAAGTAATTGTTAATATTTCTTTCCCAATAATTTTTAAAATTGGAAATCTAGATTGTATAAGCATGGTGATACAATGATTTTTGAGAAAACGAAATTTGGTTTTGTTATTGTTGATGGGAAAAAATATACTCATGACATTTATCTTAACCTTGATGGAACAATTACCAAACGAAAGAAAGAGCTATCAAAACCTCATAGTAAGGGTCATACAGTCTTAGGACCTGAAGAGATAAAATACCTGCTAGATCAAAAACCTGAAACATTGATTATTGGTAAAGGTCAATATGGTATTTTGCCCATGCCTAAAGAATCTAAGAAACTGTTGGATGAGTCTGGAATTATTGTTATTAAAACAAAAACACCAAATGCTCTGCCAATGATTAATGAACTTTTGAAACAAAAAGCAAAAATCGTAGCAATATTACATTTAACATGCTAAAACAACTTAGCTATTAAATTGAATAGTGTTTTATAGAATGAAAATCAATAAATGTTACCTAGAAAAAATTTGTTGGAGAGTAAAAGTGTGCCAAAAAGAGATGTTATTACAGAAAAAGTATTCACTATAAGAAAACCTAGTTTCTCTAAACTTCTCTCTCCAACTATAACTGCTGCTGAGAAAGAAATAAATGACCATCTAAAACGTAATGACATTGAATCAACAGCAGACCCTCGTAATGAGGGAGACATTTTAGTTGTTTTCATACATGGTTTTGCTGCTTCTAAATATTGCTGGCTTGATCCTGATGTTGGCAATATGGGTTGGGTTAAGGATTACGAAAATACCCCACCTATTCGAGATTTTGGTTGGCACACTATCCCTCCACCTCCCTTTGTGCCTATTGATTGGACATTATCAAATCAAATAATCATTAATGGTGCATCAACAGAAATGGATAAGGCTGGAGTTGAGTGGTTAACATACTCCCAAGGTTCAGCTTTTGGTGATATTGAAAATTCTGTAGATGAATTAAAAAATATTATGCGTGAAATAAGAATTATCTACGGTCATAGAAGAATCATAATTATCGCTCATTCACGAGGTGGACTGATCTCAAAAAGATATCTTGATACAGTTCAAGATACTGACGTGGAGAAACTTATTACGTTTGGAACACCGTTTGGTGGGACATTTATGTCTTCAATAGAGACATTTCGAAAACCTTCGAAACATTTCTTGAATAGATTTAAAACAGCAAGAAAATTGTGGGATGTCAGCCAAGAGCGTCGTGTCGAATCTGTTGCAACAAAACAAATGGCACCAAACTCGGAATTTCTCACGCAATTACATAATAGTGGTTGCAGAAATGATGTCAAATATGTTAATGTCGCAGGATCAAATTCGCACTACACAAATGTGTATTCTTGGAGATGGGCAACATCCTCTTGGAAAAGAAATTTTCGACTAGCTAGAAGAAAGAAAAAGGAACGAAAAAAACTGAAAGCAAATAATCACCCTCCAATAGATTGGTGGAATCTCCCAAATTATCCATTTATCAATGCCCACAATTGGATTATGGAACCTGTCAAATTATTTGAAATTTATCCTAAAATAGGTTATCCTGAAGTAATGCAAGGTGATGGTGCTGTTTCAATTATAAGTGCTCTTTCTGATCTTCCGGAAGTTAAGCATTATGTTATACATAAAAATCATATAGATATGACTTGTTGTATTGATGGGTATGAAATAATGCATAAAGAATTGGAATTAAGCATGGAAGATTAATGCTTACAAATTTACTATAGTGGTTGTTTAATTTTGCATGAAATGAAAATTACCCAAACTAATCAAAAAAATAAGGTCAAAATCAAGCGAGTGTTTTTTTGGCGACTGTTTTGGTTTGCAAAACTAAACATTAAAATTCATAAAAAGGATCCCATATTTCGTAAAGCACAAGTCAATTTTTCTGCAAGGCTAAAGTTCTTTTTGAGTTTTAGTTGGAAAATCTTCCTCCAAACGCGTTTCATATTATTAGAAAATGGTCATGTTGCTGGCACGCTTTCTTTAGATGTTAAACCTAATTCAGTTTTTGTTTATGCCGTTGGTTTATTGGAAGAATATCGACGTAAAGGATATGGTAGTATACTTATGAAATTTACAGAAGATTTTGCTAAAAAACGAAAAATAGATTTTGTCAATTTTTCTGTTCTGTTGGATAACGAAGCTGCAATAGGTATGTACAACAAATTAGGTTATGAATCTCAAGGAATAGGTTTAACGTTAATTAGATATATTAAAGAGAAATTGGTGGAAATAAATACAGATGAAATAATTGATGAATTTGGTGAGATAACTTTTAGAAGAATGATACATAGCAAAGAAATTAAGTCAAAGTCGATTTATTGGTGGAGTGAGGAAATTGAAGCGTTTGCTGGTCAGAAAGCAAAAGAGAATAGTATTCAAACAGGTCTTTTAGACTTTGATTTCAGAAACGAATGGAAAATATTTGAGATACTAACAAATAATAAGGAATCTGGAATTGTTGCAATTCTTCCCTCAGGCATTTTTTTAACTTTAGTCTTTTTTTCAGACCCAAAGAATACTTGGTCAGTAAATTGGACTAAATTATTTATACATACAATTGTAAATGAAAAACTTGGCAAGCCCTTAATAAAAAATCTCACTGCCACTTCAAGTTCAATATCATTGAATACTACTCCCCTTATTCAGGTATTTCTAACAAACCAACACAAAGATGCCCTCGCAGAGGCGAATAAATCACTCTTCATCCATGATCCAGATGAGGATCGACAAATCTTTTTCAAAAAGCTGGATTAAATTATTAAATATAGTAATTCTTTTAACTTTAGTAAGCTTGAAGGAATTTATTGAGTAATCACTATCTATTCTTAATCTAAGTAAGCAGGTGAATTAGAATGACCTCAGTTGACAAAAACGAGATAACTGTTGATGGAAAAAGTGAAATGATAATAACCCATACAAAGAAAAGAATATTGATAGAACTTGTTTTCTTCTTATTTTGGGGTGGAATTGGAATTGCATTGATAGTTTTTGGTTCTATGCTTGTTGAGATTAGTAACCTTGGACTTGGCATTCCTATGATAATTATTGGTAGTTTTATTTTTATAATTTTCTTCGAATCATTTCTTTCTAAATTAACTAATAAAATAATATTGAATAAGGGAGAAATAAAAACTAGAGCATTTATTAGATGGTTTTCTCTGTCTTGGTCAGAGATTGAATCATTCGAAATTGAAAAACGAGCTTCTTCAGTATTGAGAAGCAATTGGTCTTCGAGAATTACAATAATGAAAATTATCTCTACCAGTGAGAAACAAATACTATACCCTCTGTACAGATTTAATGCTGCTGAAGCAGAAAATATCGTTATCTTGATAAAAGACTACTTTAAAGCCAATAGAGGTATCGAACTCAATGAAAAAACAATCAAATTTTCAGGAAAGAAAGAATTTGAGCCTTCTAGTGATTCTGATGAAAATCATTCATTAAATCTTGAGAAAGATATTGAATCACAAATACCACCTCGAGTAAAAGAATATGAAATAGAAGATTAAATAGTAAAATCTTCTACATAGTTAGTGAGGAGCAATTAACAATCCATTCATTATCATGGTCATAAGATTTTATATCTTCGCTAAATTTTATCATTCGTAATAAAGATGATCTGATATGAAACCCATAATTCAGAAGGTATTCATATACCAACCAATAACTTGAGTTAACACTCAATCTTAATTCTGTTTTCCCATGTTTTTGTCCAAAATCTTCACAACAAAGAAGAAGAACATCTAATACTTGTTTATTTTTTTCATCTTTATCAATAACAAGTATTTTTACCATTAATGTGGGATTATCTTTCTCTCCTTGTCTATTAGATACTAACCGGCAATTCGCAAATGCTATAATGAATCCATCTTTCTTGAGTAAAATGGTTTCACCTTGGTTGTATTTTTCTGTAACAACAATTTTAGAAGTATAATCTAACCCGTTCTCGGTTTTGCTTGATAACCACCTACATCTTGTAAGGGCATCTTCCTGTTGAGGTTCCTCGGAAAAATATTGTATTTCAATGCTATCTTTTTCGAGTAATTTATTTAATTCTATTTGTTTTTTAGAAGTGAAATCAATCTGCTTTTTTAATGACATCGTTTGAAAAGCCGGTTTGAAGCCTAATTTACTAAATAAACCAATATTTGTTGCACTTGAAGTCATTGTTTCTAAACTTAATTTAGTGACATTCTTTTCAACATCGAGGTATTTTATAGCACCTACCATTAATTCTTTTCCTACTCCTTTATTTTGATAATCTGGATGCACACCAAATGTACCTATCCATCCAAATTTACCCCAAACATGCGCAAAGATTGCTCCGACAACTTTTCTTTTATCTATAGCAACTAAACATCCATTTGGGTCTAATTCCATATAAGGAATAATATATTCAGGAGCTCTGTACCTTTTCACAGCATCTTTTCCTCTTCTTTGAATATTCCAAACTTGAAAAGCTTCAGCTAGTACATCGATAACCTCTGGTAGATGCTTTTTTGTCATCTTTGTAATTTTCAATAGATAGTCACTTCTTTTTTTTCAAACAGTTCATTGTATTTTTCTTCTAATGAACAATATCAGCTTTTTAATTAGGAAGGAATATTCTCCATCCATTTATAACAAATAATGTTACTCCAATCAATACAAGAACCAATCCTAGTACTCTGCCTAGAGTGAGGGTATTTTTTAAACCAAGACCTTTAACTGTTTTTTCTCCAAGATAGGGGAAAATAATAATACCTATTCCTAAAGAGACGAAAACTAAGAAAACAAATAACAAATTACCGAAAATAGCCAAACAAGTTAACAAAATCACGGGAAATATAATAATGAACAAAAAATAGATTACTCGAAGTATCTTAGAATAATTGTAAAATCGAATTATCTTCTGTTCATGCTCTTTGGAGCAGTAATAATATGCCCGTGTTTGATCTTCTTTAGTTATTTTTACTTGCGAAAATTGTTCATTTTCATCTTCTAATTGATGACACCAATGACACAATGGTTCTAACGTTTCATTTGAAGTAGTGTCTACGTTTTCCTGTGAATCTAAAGACTGTGTACTGCTATTGTTAAATTCAGAATCTTGTGTCATAAAGAATCAATATAATCTTGAAATAAAATCTTTGCCTAAATTTCTGGTTATTTTAGTACAATTTGCAATCGTTATGTTTTAATTCTTCAAAAACAATTTAATAACAGAAAAATTATCAATTAAACAAATTTTATTCAAAGCAACAAACTTAAAAGTAAAATACCTATTAATAAAACCGTAGATAAACTATAAGGTGAAACATCGTGCCCTTTCAATGCCCAAAGTGCGGATCAGAAAATATCAAAGAAGTAGAAGACAAATCAAGAGTTTTAGGCTATGCTGGTCATGTGCCCATTTACGCAAAAATAAAAGTTTGCAAAGAATGTAGTAACAGATTCAATGATTAGTCGATTGAATAAATCAACTAACTGCCTGAAAAGAAAGAATTGATTTTTCATTTCTTTCCTCAAGATTTTATAAGATGAAAACAAACCTTTTTTTCTTTATTTTTTTAATTTAATCCTTCTCCCAAATCACTTTGCCATCTGGTTGTGGAACTTGTACTATATCCACAATAATGGGTGGGCGCACACGAATTTTAAGTCCATATTTTCGCGCTAGTTCGTTCAATTTTTCTTTGGTATCTTCTAAAGCATAAACAATTGTTTCATCCACTAAAAAATCAAGTGTTTCTTTATCTATCGGTATTTTTTTTCCTCATATACTTTTATGTAATGAGTCTTTTTCTCAGTTCCTATTGTTGACTATAATTTGCTTTTAACAATTTTCAATATTAGGTAGATTTTTGTAATATGAGTTCTTAATCAAAGTACTAATTACTTTGAGGAAAAATAGTTGATTAACATAGCTAAGACAATACTCAACACATTTATTACTGCTGTTTTTGCGTTAAGTGTAACGTTATTTTCCGCTTATTTTATTGACCGTCAACCAGTAACATTTTGGGTTTTAGTAGTGTTAATTTGGATTATTGCAGGTATTATTAATGGACTCTTTTTTGAAGAGTGGAAAGAAGCGTTAATATCCGGTGGACTAATAAGTGGCACTATTTTTCTCGTTATATCTTTGTTTTTGATAATACTAAAGCTATTTTCTGAAGCAATAGTTGAATACTTTTCAGGTTTGAACATCTACCAAGTAGAGGATATCCTTGGAATCTCCTTTTTGATTGGTTTGTTGTTTGCTCTTGGAGGTGGAGTGATTTTTACTGGCTCCGCTATAGCAACAATTTATATTACAAAAAGTATTAAAAAATCAGAAGGTATTCAATCAACTCAAAATTACGAATCAGAGTTATTTGAACAGTACGAAACCCCTGATGATGCGGGGGAGTATATTTCCTCTGAAAATAAGGAGGAAATTTGATAGACAAATTTCAGTCTGTTCAACTTTTAATATTAAGAATTACTCCTATATTTAATCGCAAGGTTATTATTTGAATCTCGCTACGTTTACAACGAAATTCGTATATTATTTATGATTCTTCGTGATGGATGAAAGAAATGTTTGACCAACTAGATAAAGAAATAATTGATCTATTAAGAGACGATTCAAGAATTACAAATATTCAAATTGCTAAAAAAATTAAGAGAAGCGAATCAACTGTTAGGCAAAGAGTAAATAAATTAGTAGAGAAAGGAATAATAAAAAAATTCTCTATTATGGTAGATCCAATTGCTTTAGGTTTCAATACCATTGCATTTATCGGAATTAATACTCATCCTAGTCGTTTACTTAAAGCAATAAAAGCATTGAAAAAAATAGATGAAATAATCTTCATTTCCACAACCACAGGTGATTATATGATTCTTTGTCAAATCTGGGCAGAGGATGGAGTTCATTTATCTGAAGTAGTTGATAAAATAGAAGAAATCGATGGTGTTCTAGAAGTTTTACCATCAATAATCCAAGAACGGCATAAAGAGTAGTTATTTAGTAGTTAGCTAATTCTTCTATTTGTCTTTAATGTAATCCAATGGATAATGCTTTTCGATTAAATTTTTTATATTCACTTCAGTATGATTGTTAACGGATCTTACCATTTTATCAAGTAAGCTTTTGACTATTTGAACTGCTCGTGCTGCAGGATCCATTTCACCAACAAATATGCCAATGACATTTTTCTTCTCCTTTATGAGAACTAATTGTTTATTATCTACTTGAAGGAGAGATTCTGCAGTCTCAAATCCAGCCATCTGTTTAATAAATTTGATTATCTCATAGCGACCTTTTTTGAACAATGGAACATTTTTAGCTTGTGTCTTTGGTTTTCCAAAGAGAGTTGTTTCTACTTCCATTCCTTCACTTTTGAAGAAATAGTAACCATGGATTTTAACAATGTTCTTAGGAATATCTTCGTCTTTACATAATTCCAATGTTAACCAATCCCAAGATTCGAAGAGCATTGCACCTGTTAATGCTGAGCATCTGGTAAAATTGTATTTTCTTTGCAAACGTACTAGTTCACCGAAATCAATTATATTTAATATCTCATCTGTAGAAGCAGCATCTTCAAGATCTATTTTATTTGAAATAAATAAAATAGGTGCTGTCTTATTAAAAGAGAGAGCTCTATTAAATTCCTCCGAAGCTAATTCAAATCTGCCCTTATCTGCAGAATCTAAAACAAAGACAAGTCCATCTGCGCTTGTAATAAATTTCTCCCATAAGGATTCTCTCAAAGGAGTTTGTCCCCCTAAGTCGTACACTATAAATTCCAAAGATCGGTATTTGTATACTTCAATATTAACTCCGAAAGTAGGTCGAGTAAGAGTAAATTCTGATCTTAGTATTCTTTTAACAATTGTTGTTTTTCCTGCACCATCTAAACCAACGATAGCAACTGATTTCTTTTCAGCATTTCCTTCTTCTTTTGCTTTAGTTAATCTTCTAAATAAAGACATATGATTAATTCCCTTTGTTTGTGAAAAGATTATTTATCACTCAGTTTCCCTCAATGAATTATTTTGCAAGGGAATTCTATATATTATCAGAAATAGCTCTAATACTAAAAGTTTTAGTTTTGGTTAAAAACGAAAAAAAACGGTAAAAAACGACAAAAATCACTTTTCATAGATAATTTTTTCTTATAGCAAACAAATAAAAAGTTAGTAGATATGATATGGTGAAGGATTAAATAATTATGGTGCTGAAAAATGAGTCAAGATTATATTATTGAAGTTAGAAATTTAGTTAAAAAGTATGGCTCAGTAGAAGCACTTTCAGAAATATCATTTAAAATAAGTAAAGGACAAATTTTTTCTCTTCTAGGTTCAGATAGTTCTGGAAAAACTTCATTAATAGAAATTTTAGTAGGTCTGCGAAAACCAACTTCCGGAGAAGCCTTTGTTTTAGGTTTTAATATTAATAGTAAAACAGAGATGCGTGAGATTAAGAAAAGAATCGGCGTATTACCACAAGAATTCAAAACACATGATAATCTTACTGTGAAAGAAAATATTTTGTTTTGGGGAAAAATGTATGACAAAATGGTTGACCCCATAGAATTAATGAAACTATTGAAACTTGATGAAGTAGCAAATGTTCGATATAAAAAACTGTCAAATACATTGAAACAAAAAGTTGGGATAGCTACTACTCTTGTAAGTGATCCTGAGATTATCTTTCTTGATCAACCTACTGCTGGTCTTGACTATTATATTAAGAAAGAAATTTGGCAAGTATTGATGGATTTACGTGAACAAGGAAAAACTATCTTTCTAACCTCAAATGATGTATTAGAACCACAAGCAATCGCCGATAGAGTTGCAATACTCCATAATGGTATAATAAAAGATATTGGCTCACCCAATGAATTGATTGATAGATATAGTAGTGAAAAGAAATTCATTATAAGATGTCCAAACAAGGATATAACTAAGAACGCCTTGAAAGCTTTACAGGAAATCGAAGTTGCAGAAACCGAAACTGGTGATTTAGTTGTTTCAAGCGATGAGATAACCCTACTAGAATTATTAGAAAAATTAGAGAAATTTAATGTTAAATATTCAGATATAATTACTCAAAGTCCTTCTTTGAATGATGTCTTTCTAATTTTAACAGGAGAAGAATTACGTAAATAAGCTAACTGATATTTGGTGATAAAATTTGAGTGAAGATATTGTCCAATCTGATGAAACACCCCCAAACCAATTCAAATTGTTCATCAGAAAAATAAAAGCCTTTTTCCGTCCAGTTGGAAATAGCTTAAGGAGAATATCAAATCAAATCGGTGGGCTTAGTTTAGGTTTTTTCAGATCACCTGGATTAATTTTTCTCACAATTGTTCTACCAATCATCTTAACATTACTATTTGGAGCACTATTTGGTAGTACAATAGATACAAATTATCAGTTAGATGTTCTCGATAAAGATCAAAGTGATGCGTCAATACAGTTTACCGATTATTTGGGAAATGACACTGGTTTGATGATAGAGGTGCTTGATGAGACAAGTATTAACCCAGTCGAATGGTTGAAAGAGAATACTAAAACTATTTTACTGGTAATACCAATGAATTGGGGCGCATTTATTAACGATTCAGATCAAACCGATTTAACAGTTTATTATGATCATTCATCATCATCTGCAAAAACTACTTTGAAAATAATTGAAGAGGCTGTAATAGAACTCAATTTTGAAATATTAGCAATAGATAATACTTTGGGCGTAGAAACTGAAAGTCTTTATGTAACTAATTTAGAATTCATTGATTCACTTGTTCCTGGAATAATAATGATTTCTGTTTCAACAATTGCTCTGATTACTAGTCTTAGTTATGATATCAACGAAAAACAGAGTGGTATATTACGTAAATTCGTTACAACACCCGTTTTTAAATTCGAATGGGTGTTTGCAAAGCAATTTTGGCAAATAATTCTAGCATTTCTTGCTAGTACTTTAACAGTCTTATTTGCTTTAATTTTTGATTTTCAAGTTACAAAATTGCATCCTGCGATGCTAGTAATAATTTTTTATGGATCATTAACATTTTCTGGTATAGCAATGATACTCGTAAGACTAATCTCTAATCCAGATGGTGTTATGCTTGCATCTGTATTATTTACTATTCCACAAATTCTACTAAGTGGAGCATTAATTCCAATAGATACTTTTCCAACATTTTTACAATATGTCGCTCGGATATTTCCGATATATTATCTAACAGAAGTGATGAGAGCATTAATGCTCGATCCTTCTCAAGGAGTTTTTTGGATTAATTTCTCCATATCAACAGTATTGGCAATAGGCTTCTTTACTATGGGTATAATAGTCACAAAATGGAAACAAGATTAAAGCGGTGGTTGAAAACAAATGGTACCTGAATATCTTCAAAAACTAATCAATTTTTTCACGCACCTCCGAAATAGTTTTAGAAGGATTAGAAACCACATAGGCATTTCTATACGACTGTTTTATCGATCACCTGGATCAATTTTCCTTCTGGTAATTTACCCTATGATATTGTTATTGCTATTCGGATCCATTTTTGCAACTGAAGATGCCTTTACATTCCATTTAGAAGTTCAGGATAAAGATGGGACTTCATTTTCAGAAGGATTAATCCAGGAATTAGATAATCAAGACATACTTGTTATTCATCGTTTAGATTCAACAATTAATCCCAAAGAGTATTTGCAAGAGAATAATTTACATTCTTGCTTAGTCATACCTCTAAATTGGACCGATAATAGCATTAATCCTACTATTTCAACCTCAAATGTAACTCTAATCATCGATCCAAACTCAAATAAAGCGCACAGAGTTGCTCTTATTGTTTTAAAAACAGTAAAAGATTATTCATTATCTATCAGCGGTGAGGAGCCACCAATTGGAATAACTGAAGTAAACTTCTATTCAGATTCTGTCAGTTATATTGATTTCTTTATTCCTGGTATTATTGGCGTTATTATCATGAATACTGGAATATTGGGTGTTATCAACCGTCAAGTGCATTTCAAAAAATCAGGCTTATTTAGAAAATTGGCTACTACACCAATTACCCGTTGGGAATATGCTACAGCGGAAATTGGTTGGCAATATTTAATTGCCTTTTTTACAACTCTCTTAGCATTTTTAGTGGCATGGGCAGTCTTTTCGTTTAGTTGGGGTAGTTTTGATGAATTGATACCTATAATATTATTTGTGGGAGTGTTGGTATTTTCTGGTATCGGTTTAATAATAAGTCAGCTTGTTCGAAATCCCAATAATGCTTTAGCAGTAGGAACGTTAGTAACTCTACCTATGCTGTTTTTAAGTGGAATATTTTTTGATATATCTGGTATACAAGCATTGGTCATCATTTCAAAATTCTCTCCCTTAACATATATAGTAGAAGCATTGCGATCTTCAATGATAAATCGAAACTTTTCATATGCATGGCTAAATATAGGGATAGCATTTGCTATTGGTATAACAGCTTTTGTTGTTGGCGTATTCCTAACGCAATGGGATGTAGATAAAAAACAATAATCCCTCCCTCATATATTCATCTATGTGGGGAGTGAAGATTATTTACGAGGATAAAACACTATGTCAAAAGAATTGTCTATTACCTTTGTCACGAATAATCAAGAAAAAATTGCTGATATTGAATTAATGTTAGGAGAAACAGTCAATCTGAATTTTGTTTCAGATATTGAATTATTAGAAATTCAATCATTATCAGTTGAAGATGTTGTAATATCTAAAGCAAAGCAAGCTTATGAAAAATTGGGAAAACCTGTTGCTGTATCTGATAGCGGTTTAGAAATAACCAGTTTGAACAAATTTCCAGGAGCCTTAGTGAAATTTGTTAATGAAACGATTGGTCAGGAAGGGTTGGTTAAATTGCTCGAAGGAAAAGGAAATAGACAAGCCTATTTCGTAGCTGCAATTGCATATTGTACTTCAAAAGACGATATTGCTGTTTTTGTAGAGAGAGATGAGGGAGCCATTGCAGAAAAACCTCGAGGGGAAGGATGGCATTTTGATAAAATATTCATTCCGAAAGGGGATACTCTAACTTGGGCTGAAATTGGACGAGAAAATAAGAATATTCATTCTGCATTTCGAAGAGCATTAACGAATATGTCTGAAAATGTAAGAAAAAAATAGCTAGTCAAAATGACTAGCATTATGATAGATGGTTAATTATATTTCATCCCGATCTGCAATCGGATTTCTAGTGAATAGAACAAACGAATAAATCAGAAATGATCCATAAATGAGTTTTATTATTATTGGGATACTTTGATGAATTCCTACTTTTAGAAAACTTGCGAAAAATGAGAAATAGGAAGGTACAACTAAACCAATGAGAAAGACTGCAATGATTATCTGAATTATTAAATCATATTTTTCCATCTTCTTTCGTTGAATGGTTGTTTTTCCTCCTAATACTACAGATAATCCTCCTATAGGTGCAACTATTAGCATAGAAAGACCAATAGGGATAAACAACGCATTCCGAATGACTTGTTTTATTTTCCAATAGTACTTTCTCATATCCTCAAATTGACGATTGAGTACAGTTCGTGGGTCTTTTTTCCGTCGAATAAAGAAAAAAATTCTTCTCTTTTTCTCTTCTTTTACTCTCGAAATGAATTCTTTTGTTGGGTCTCTATAAACTCTGATAGCAGGAACGATATAAAGTGAAATTATACCTACTGCTGCCATAATTCCTTTGTAATATTCCATAACATTATCTAAAGTATTAAGTGCGCCAATTTGTGTGCCATCTACCCATCGAATTATTGGGTTAATGAGTCCAATTATTGTTAACACAATACCCACAATGATCATTATGTAAATTGGAACTAACATAATTAATTTGAATCTTCTCGGATCAATATCTTCTTGAGTAGTAATTACTTTCTCAGATAGTTTTCCACGGTATTGTTTTTGTTTTTCTTTGAGTTTCTTCTCCTCTTTTGAGAGTTCTTCTGAAAATTCTTCTTGATCCTCTTTAAGTTCCTTTTCTTTCTTCTCAAGCTTTGCATATTCTTTCTTAGCTTTCTTCTCATTCCACTTTCCAGTTTCTAGCTTATCTTCAATTTCCTTCTTCTTTTTGTTCAGCTGCTTTTCTTTTTTGCTAAACTCTTGCTTTTCTTTCTTTTCTTTGGCTTCTAGTTTATCAATTTCCTTATCCCACTTTCGAGCTTCTTTCTCACTATATGCTTTCTTTTTGGATGTTTTAGATAACCAACTGATTATACCTTGTGCAATTGGTATGTAACCTGTAATAAATCCAAAACCACTTAGTACCTGTTGGAAAATGAAATAAGCTAAGAGGGGGTAAGCAAAAATCTGCAACCAGGGTATTGCTTCATCTTTTAAAAAGTGAATTAGTATTATCGTTGTAATGAGGACTATTGTACCTATACCAAATCCCCAGTAGTATTTTTTGTCAAATGTTTTCAAAAAGAATTCTTTAACACTAGGTTTTGGTTCACTTTCAAGTTCATTCATAGTAATGAATGATATTCGGACAAAGTCAAAAAGATTTCGCTTTTTACCAAAAGGAATCACTCATTTTTTACATAAATTCCTTCATTAAAGTTTATCAATTAAATAGTTATAATCAAATCAGAGTAATTGGTTGAATTAGGAATGAATATTAAAACAAGGGCTGCTACATTACAAGATCTTGAAGAAATTTATCAAATTGAGAAAATTTGTTTTGATTCAAGTGATGTTTTTCATAAGGAAACCTTTGAATTCTTTTTATCAAAAGAGAGCACTATTTTTCTATTAGCTGAAAAATCCAGAGAAAATAGAAAAGGAAATGCCTTGGTAGTTGGGTTTATCATTGCTCAACCAAAGCTCAAGTCTAAATTTGAGATTATTACAATAGATGTACATCCAGATTCGCGAAATAAAGGCATTGGTAAATTATTGCTACGAGAAATTGAGGAAGTAATTTTGACAAGAGTCAAAGATGAAAAAAGGGATTACTTCATTGAACTTGTAGTTTATGAGAATAATCACAACGCAAAGAAATTGTATACAAAAATGGGCTATCGAATTTTGGGTAAATTAAATAGCTATTATTCCCGTGATCGCGATGGGTTAAGAATGGGCAAGAAACTACTCAAAGTATGAACCTTCATTTCCTAAACAATTTAATCTATTTCTTAATCATTTTAAATGAAGAGAGAGTAATTTGAAATAGAATATTCCACTTGTTAAAATGTTGTCGGAATTCGCCAAAACGCATACATTTTTAATTAAGAGTAGAACTATTCAAAATATCGTATAGTGGAGTATTGTGTATATGAATCCCGAAGTTGAACAGGGTGATGATGGCAAAGAAATAGCTGAAAAAGATAGAAGCTATCTATTATCTTACACTCGTCATTTAGAAAGAAAAATACGTACTCTCGAGACAGAGAAGCAGTTAATTGATAATGAACGTATGCGCATGGAACGTGAAATTGCTTCAATGAGAAATGATCTTGAGCAAATGAAGAGAAGTCCATTAATCACTGGTCAAATAGTAGATCTCTTGGATAATAATCGTGCAGTAGTTAGAAGTTCCAGTGGTCCAAGCTTCGTTGTAAATGTTATAAAATCAATTGATTCAGGTCTTCTAAAACCAAATGCTCGTGTTGCGTTAAATCAAAGAAATTTTGCTATTGTCGAAGTTCTTCCTCAGCAAAAAGATCCTATGGTTTCTGCGATGGAAGTAGAAGAAAAACCATCAATTTCATATGCAGATATAGGTGGTCTTGAGGAACAAATCCTTGAATTACGCGAAACAGTGGAATTACCCCTAACAAAACCAGAATTATTTGAAAAAGTAGGTATTACCCCACCAAAAGGAGTAATGCTTTTTGGTCCTCCAGGGACAGGGAAAACACTCTTAGCTAGAGCTGTTGCACACGAAACAAATGCTACATTCATAAGAGTAATTGGCAGTGAATTAGTACAAAAATTCATTGGAGAAGGTGCACGATTAGTGAGAGAAATCTTCGAATTCGCTGAAGAGAAATCACCGACCATTTTATTTATTGATGAATTAGATGCTATTGGATCTCGAAGATTGGATATCGCAACTAGTGGTGATCGTGAAGTTCAGAGAACACTAATGCAATTATTGAGCAATTTAGATGGTTTCGATATTCGCGGTGATGTTCGAGTTATTGCTGCAACAAATAGACCTGATATATTGGATCCTGCTTTACTAAGACCAGGCAGGTTTGATCGGATAATAGAAATAAGTGTTCCCGTAGCAACATCACGAGAACAAATCTTCAAAATCCATACCAGAAAAATGTCCCTTGAGGATAAAATTGATTTGAAAATATTCGTAAGTATGACTGAAGGAGCTTCTGGTGCTGATATCAAAAATATTTGTATGGAAGCAGGAATGTTTGCAGTCAGAAATGAACGAGATCATATTGTTGTTGCAGACTTTAAGAAAGCAGTCAGTAAAGTGATGGGTAAAATAAAATCCTCTACTGGTAACAATGAACGATTCTTCGTTTAATTAGATAGGTAGTTCTCTACCTATTATACTCTATTTTTTATTACAATTTTAATAAAAGAAATGAAATTAAAAAAACTTCAAGATTTAGCTGCTGCTTTTCTCTCGAGTTTTTCTTTAATTTTCTTTAATTGAGCAAATTGCTCTCTTTCTTGTTCCTCTAATGTTGTTTCAATAAAAACTGTTTGAGATTGTAAGCGAGGAATAAGGATAAATCTTAATGCATTTACTCTTCGTTTTGTTTCAGTTATTGCTTGACCCAAAATTTGTAACATTGCTAATGTTTCAGCTAATGTAACAATCTTCTCGATTGCTTTTCGATATTTTTCAATGGTTAGATCTATTTCTGCGCTGGAGCTTAGAAAACTATAGAATAATCTCGAATCAGCTTCATCTCTAATTTTTTCCAAATCAAGTTTAGGTACAACAACACCTGCAACATTATTTTCAAAAGCTTCAATTTGCCATATTTCAGGGGCTGCAAAAGCAATTTCTTTCAATCTTAGAGGACCAACAACCATTTGTGCATCAATAAGCGTTTCATAAGCTTCTAAGGTTAATTTTGATGAATCTTCACGTAATCCGCGAATTGTATCTACTACTTCGAAAAAACGAATGACCAAAGAATCTAACTTCTCTTGGAGAAGATCATGCCCTTTCTCTGCTAATTTTAGTTTTTCACGAAGTCTCATCAGATTCATACGAGTTGCTTGAACGCCCATGCTCATTGTCTATCTTTCCATCCTTGGATTGTTGGTTTAATATTGAATTGTGCCTTGCATTTAAGGTTACTTCTATTTTTGGAAATATTAAAAATAAAAAACTTTTCACTCATTTAAACTTAATTTGTTTGAATTTTTGAGTTTTTACCTAAGAGTTAAATAATAACATCTTGGCTCTCCAATATATGAGTGAAATTCGATGAATGAATCCACATCCTCTGCGACAAATTCCAATTTGATAAAAATAATTCGATATATCAGAATAAGCCTTCTAGTAAATTTTATAATAACAATTCCGCTAACCATATTAGCAGTTTTGGCAATAGGTGAACATACTATTTTCATTCTAACAATTGCTTTTGTAGGATTATTGTGCTTGCAATTTCTTGTTTTGTTGATATTTGATTTAATAAGACTGTTCAAAGCACGAAAACTCAGAGCAAATGAATAACGGAAAAAATATTTTTTGTTTTTCCTCTCTTTATCTCTAAAGATATTTAATTATCAAAATAAATTTTATAAGTAGGACATTTATTATAATTGCTCTTCATTGAATATCACCTTCAATGATGAATAAGAAACCTAGAGAACCGAGGAGTAATAATGACTGATTTATTGAAATCACTAGAAAATGCTCTTGGAAGACATGAGAATATATTCGATAGTCTCGACCGAAAGAAGTTAATTCAAGAGTGTGTGGATAATAAAGAAGCATATCTTAGCGCTAATGGCGCTTTAGTTACTTGGACACCCACTGAATCAACAGGACGAAGCCCTAAAGATACTGTTATTGTAAAACGAAAAAAAAGCAAAGGAAAAATCGATTGGGATTCTCCAAATTGCATTTCAATTACTGAAGAAACATTTGATATGGCTTGGGAAGATGCAATGGAAATCATCGGAGAAAAAGCAAAGATTTATCTCTCTGAGAGATCTCTAGGAGCTGATCCTTCTTATACCCTTAAAGTAAGAACTATTGGTGATCAAGCCCTCACACAGCTTTTTACATACAATATGTTTCGACCTATTCCTGAAGAATTTGAAAAGAGTGTATTGAATGGCGCCCACTTCACTCTAATTGTTTTACCATATAATAAATTGGATGGTGAGCGTTTCAAAGGTAGGTTACGAAAGTTACAAAAAGATCAGACAAGTAATATGATAGTAGCAATGGATTTTGATAGAAAATTAGGATTAATAATTGGTTCTGCTTATTGTGGCTCTGTTAAAAAGCTAATGTTCACAGTAATGAATTACATGCTCCCAGAAGTTGGGATATTGCCTCTTCATTGTTCAAGTAATGAAGGTCCAAATGGTGATGTTGCTCTACTACTTGGTCTTTCTGGCACTGGAAAAACAACTCTCTCAGCTGATCCTTCACGAGCTCTTTTGGGTGATGATGAACACGGATGGAGTGATAATGGTGTTGCTAACTTTGAATTTGGTTGTTATGCAAAGTTAATCAATCTGAGACAAGATAAAGAACCAGAAATTTACAATGCTATGATGCATAAAATAGGCTTTCTGCATCATGGTGCTATCTTTGAAAATACTATGATGTATCCAAATGGAGAATTTGACCTGTTCGATGATCGGTTAACACCAAATTCTAGAGGGTCATATCCATTATCTTTCCTGTCAAATGTCAAGTCTCCACCAGTAGGTGGTCATCCAAAGACTATTCTCTTCTTAACCGCAGATGCAAATGGTGTTATTCCCCCTGTTGCAAAATTGTCTCTTGAACAAGCTATGCTCTGGTTTCTAATGGGCTACACAAGTAAACTAGCCGGAACAGAAACAGGCATTGTTGATCCAATATCGACCTTCTCAAGATTCTTCGGTGAACCTTTCATGCCACGCAATCCTGATGAATATGCATCTCTTCTAGGTGACAAGATGGAAAAGCATGGCACTAAAGTATATTTAATTAATACTGGTTGGTCTGGGGGACCATATGGTGTCGGTAAAAGAATGGATATTAATTTAACAAGAAGACTTGTAGATGCTGCATTATCTGGTGAATTAGAAGGTGTTGAGTATCAGCAAGATGAGATTTTCAAATTAAGTGTGCCTACATCATGCAAGGGTGTTTCTGCGGACGTTTTGTGTCCTAAGAATACTTGGAAAGATAAAAAAGCATTTGATGAGCGAGCATTAAAATTAGCACAAGATTTCTGTGACCACTTCAAAAAAGCTTATGCAGATAAGAATATCGATCCAAAGATTGCTGCTACCTGTCCTGGAATTTGATGTAATCAATTGATTATTCAAACCTAAATTTCCTTAGGTTTGATTTTCTCTCTTTTCCTTTCAAAAAAAATCAAAATGCTTAAAATAGGATGCATTGATTATAATAGGAAAAAGAGAATTTTCTCTAATAGAAGAAGGTGTCCTATTTGACGAATAACGAAGAGACAAACGAAGCATTGTTACAGCTTCAAGATTCAGATGAAAGCATTCGAAATCAAGCAGCACTTTCCTTAGGTTGGATGGGTGAAAAAGAAGTAGTTAACCCTTTGATTCATGTACTTCTAAATGATAAATCAGAGAAAGTACGTGCTAATGCTGCAATGTCTTTAGGTCAATTGGGATTTGAGGAAGCTATTGATTCTTTGATTAAATCATTGAAAGATGAAGATTATAATGTAAGAGGAATGAGTATCTATTCCTTAGGTTTAATGAAAGCAACCACTGCTTTAGGTGCTCTAATAGAGCTTCTGAAAAATGATCCTGATAGAGAAGCTCGAATAGCTGCTGCTGAAACTTTGGCACAATTGGGGAAGGAAGAAGCAATACAACCATTGGTTTTCACATTCGTGAATGAAGAGAACAAGGATGTAAAAAGAGAAGCAAAAGAATCTTTTGAAAAACTAGCTAAATTACACAATACAAAAGGTATTGAATTATTAATCAAAGAAGAAGAAGCAGATAAAACAAAACGTGCAATTGCTTTTCATCAAAAAGAACGCGAAAAAATCATCGATAGTTTACAGAATAAAGAAATTGAAAAGAAACGTTCTGAAAAAATTGCTACATTAGTTCTGGAACTTCCACAACAACTTGATTATGCAATTCACAATGAAGAAATATCCTATGAAGTGATTTGTGCAGAATTCGACTGTGACAATGTTACTTTAGAACTAGCTTTAAACCAAATGCCTAAAGAACATTTCAACCTTGAAATTGATTCAATAAATAGACATTTTAAAGTTATTAAACCACAAGCAAAACTTAGCGATGAAGCAAAAATGAAAATTAAATTACTTCGAAAGAAATTTGGCGTTTCTTGGTAATTTACTATTAATTTTTCTTTAGTAATTTTTTTTAAACAAAATAATTATTAACTTCTCACGGTTATATATTAAGCATATTTCCAACTATAAATCATATTGAATATAATAAAATTTGATGTGAATACCAATGCAAAAAGTATCTATTGTTACCAATGGAAGTTGTGATCTTCCTAAAGAGCTAATTGAGAAATTTAATATTCAAATTGCACCTTTTTAAGTGATTTTTGATTCAACAGCTTATCAGTTGTATGGTGATTCAGGAACTATTTCAAAGGAGGACTTTTACCGGCGACTGGAAACAGAAGAGTTAATGCCTAGTACTGCAATCCCTGCCCCTAAATCCTTTCATAATGCATTTGAAAAAGCTCTGAGCGTAGGAGAATCAGTTATAGCTATTTTTCTTTCGAAAGAAATGTCTGGTACAATTCAGAGTGCAAAGCAAGTTGCAACTATTTTTGAAAAGGCTGATATAACTATTGTAGATTCCAAGGTGACTGCAAGTTGCCTAGGTTTATTGGTTCTTCAAGTTGCTGAAATGGCTCAACAAGGAGCTACAAAAAAAACTATTCTAAAAGAACTTGATAGATTAATCCCTGAAACAAGACTAGTACTAGTGATGGATACTATGAATTATCTATATCGCGGTGGACGAATAGGAAAAGCTAAGCATTTTTTTGGCACAGCCTTACATATCAAACATGTTCTTCACTTTATTGATGGCGTTGTAACTCCAAGTGGTACCATTTTTGGAAGAGCGGAAGTCATTAAGAGGATGAAATTCTTGACACCTTATGTAGTAAAAAATGCTATTACAAATAATATCTTCATTTGGCATACACGAGATTTTGATATAGCAAATGAAATTTTATCGATAATGGAAGAAGTTAATGATAGTGGTAAAGAGATAAGAATTCAAGAGGCAGGACCAGTTATAGGAGTGCATACAGGACCAAAATCACTAGGATTTACTTATATCGGCAATTATAACAAAAATTGGTTGCTAAAAATGAATGAAAAAAATTAGGTTAAATTACCTAATTCTTTCTTTTTCTTTTGACAAATATACTAAAAATAACTCCAGCTGATAAACCAGCAAAAGTTATTGCTATTTGATATCCTGAAATAAATCCAGAATAATTATAGAATTTGAATCCTGGAAGAGAATAACTGCTTTCTTTACAAATAATTCCAATTGATTCACTTAGAACCAACTCTTCTATTGAACCAGAAACACTCGATGAAATACGATACCCTAGCAATATTCCCGTTAAACTATCCCAAACAAATTTTATGTTATGATTGAAATTCATATCAATTTCCAATGTATCATTAACAAAAGAACCATACATATACAAGTCAAAAATAGCTTGATTCTCTCTAATTTCAAAAAAAGATTCAAAATAGGCCTCATAATCATAATTGTTCTCTTTTGATTTGTGATAGTCAATATTAGCTATTTCTCTAAAGTGTTCCCAGAGTGACTCTTCTGGTTCAACAAAAAACCAGGAAATCATTCCAGGACCAAGGATAATTTCTTGTCTATTAAATCCTTGAATTGATAATCGTAGAGCTTCTTGTTCTGGATAATAGAGGAATTGATCCAACTCAAAAAGAAACAAATCACTAGAGATTTCTCCGGATGCTGTTGCTGTAGAATTATCAATGATGAACTCAACTCCAAACTGTTCATCAACATTGACCACTTCAACATCGAAAGTATTTGATGGTGCAATTTTTACTCCTTTGAAATTAACTCCTTCACCACCGATAGACTGGTCACCAATTTGAACCCCCCAGCTTGCTCCTTCAATTGTATAATTAACAACAGTATCATCATCAATTTCCCAAGTGCCTTCAATATTAACTGCTAAATTTTGACTTAAATAAGGGCTTAGTACGAGAATAAAAGTGATAACCAGAAACAAAGATTGTGATTTTTTATTCAAAGGGTATTTCACCAATCAGTTTTGATTTATTTATAGTATTATCTGAACATAAAGATAATTTAAACTCTTGCTTATAACTGGAGAGAAAGACCAAAATGAAAGAATCTTTTTATTTTTAAAGAATCACTTTATAGATAGCAAAATATCTAATGAGCAAATTTCCTTTGGCGGAGAATAATCATAATGAAAAAAATTACTGTTGGAAACTTACAAAGCAAACCAGGAAAAAGAGTGTATGGATATTTGGATATTCTAGAACATCCAGTGGGAACGGTTGAAAGATTGCCTGTAATAATTGCTCAAGGAATGAATGTTGGACCAACATTGTGGTTAACAGCAAACATTCACGGCGATGAATATACTGGGATACCTGTAATTCATAAAGTGATAAATACAATTGATTTGACTAAACTAAAGGGAACAATAGTAGCAATTCCAACATTAAATCCCGCAGGGTCAAGAGTTTGCCAAAGACATCCGTATTATGATAAAAAGGATCCAAATAGATTGTTTCCTGATGGAAATCCCTTCAAAGATAAAGAATCGTCTGATTCTTCAGAAGTAATCCTAACAGAAAAAGAAGAAGATCTTGGAGATGACTTATCAATAAAAACAGAATCACAAGTAGAAATAACGATAATCCAAGATACAAGCGAAAAGATACCTAACCCATTCGCAAAATATGAAACTGATGATCTTTATCCTTCAATTCAAGAAACTATTTTCAAGCGTTTGTTTGAAATAATTAAGGATTCTGCTGATTATTTAATTGACTTACATAATGCCTTTTTAAAATCCATTCCATTTGTTTTTCTAGATAGAGTTCTCTATAATCCAGAATTGAGTGATGACGCTCACAAAGAAGCAACTGAGCTTTACAATCAAACAGAAGAAATGGTGAAAGCATTTGGATTAACAATTGTGAGAGAATCATTGCCGAAAAAATATGTTGCGAAAAAACTTCACCGATCAACTTCTGGTGCTGCGTTAAATTATTTAAGAATCCCTTCATTTACAGTTGAACTGGGTATGTATTTAGATGTTGAGCCTGAAGTAGTAGAAGCTGCTACAATAGGAATTTATAATGTATTAACTTGGACAAAAATGCTCGATGGTGAAATTAAGAAACTAACAGGAGTAAGAGTTGTCGCTGAAAGTGAATCAGTGCGATATCTTGGTCACCCGAGAGTATCAAAGTCTGCAATAATCGAGCTCAAAGTAAAAAAAGGCGATTTTGTGAAAAAAGGTGATGTTATTGCCATCGCTCGAGATATCTTTGGAAGAGAAATACCTGAAGTTGGTGAAATAAAAACAGAAATTGATGGTTATGTATTTATGTTTAATCAAGGGATTATTCGATATCCAAATGAAGAAATCTGTTGGATGGCTGTTAAAGACAATCAACTAATGATAGATAAGTGGCCAAAGAAATGATTTATCCTTTTAGTAAATAAATTATTATGAGGAAAAAGTCAAACAAAAATGTGTAGTTGAGGTTTAATGTTATGTGTTATCTCCTGAAATTAAAAACAAAAATCCTTCTAGGTATGCTAATTGCTACAATGTTTTTACCTATTATACTTTCAAATTGTGAGATCAACCAAAATAGGTTTTCTATAGATATTGTCGGAGCAGCACAAACGGGTGCCCAAGTTTCCGATTTTTATGTAGCGATAAATCCTACCAATGAGCTTCATCTAATTTACAGAGAAAAAATTGGTAGTTTCGATCAAATTTGTTACCTAGAATCTTCCTCTGAATATGTTTGGAATCAATCAAAAAATATCCTAATAAAAGAAAATGAAACACATAAACTCTATAGCAGACCTTCAATTACAACGAAAAATGATGAACCGTTTGCTGTATATGGATTTGAGAATGGAGTGAAAACAGGTATTGTGTTACTTAAACGCAATACAACTACTAAGATTTGGTCAAGTGAGGTAGTGATTGAAAATATTGTCGGATATCTTAACGATCCAATTATTGCCTACAATGCAAATCAAACTAATTTTTGGTTATCTTGGGAAGATAAACATGAGGGAAACTATAGTCAATATTTGATGATTGGTAATAGCACTACATTGCAGTGGAGTGCACCAACCAAATTGTCCTCGAATGAGTTGTATGATAGCCGGCAAGGAAATTTCATTTTAGATGAAGATGGAAATGGGCACTTTGTTTGGAAAGAAGGTCCAGAAAATCATGAAAAAATATTTTATCGCAAAGTTTACTCTAACGGAACACTCGCTACTATTGAAGAAATTACAGATGGAACTTATGAATGTATTAAACCTGCAATTGTAATTGATGAAAATAAAAAAATAAATGTTTTTTGGAATAATCATTCTGATGCAGATCCCGGGACATTCCTTGGTACGAAATTTGTCTATTCAAGTATAAGAGAAAGTGATAATTGGAGCACTTCTTTTGAAGTTGGACCATATATCCCACTAGAAAGACCTGCTTCGGGTGAATCCGATGCTTTTACTGCTGCTGTTTGCCTATTGAAATCAAAGAATGAACTCTGGTTAGCCTATGAGATTGTTGAGGATTACGCCTATCATTCTGGAATTGATATTAGAAATAGAGAAAGTTATTCTTGGCAACCAAGCCGTCCACTATCATTAGTTAATAACCGTGCAAAAGATCCACAATTATTAAGTTCAACAAATGGTGATCTTATCTGCTTCTGGATAGATGCTCGTGCCGTAACTAATCAGGTTTATTTCCGCATTCGATTTGCTAATGAAGCATGGTCAAAAGAAATTGCTTTAACAGCATTCAAACAAAATTACTTTTCATCCATTTGGGGATACGTGCTAGTCATAATTGGAGCAATAATAATACTAACTATTCCTTCTTTGATGATGCGATGGTTGCATAAGAAAAGGAAAGAAAAATATATTAAAGAAAGAGTAAAAAACTTGGATTAAAATATAAGATCTTCAGCTGTTTTTTTCCTTTCTTTTTCTGCTGGGTTAATTTTCTCTACTAATTCAATATACAATTCTTTTGGGAATTTTATCCCAAGAAATCTAGCAACAATTTTTTCTTTCTCTTTTTTATTATGAGCAATAAAGAGTATTGTACCAAAATCTAATCTACTGGAAAGAATTGGTATTTTTCTGATTTTTATGTAAAGGATATCTGAGTATTTGATAACTTTCTTTTTCTTTGGGCGGTAAATTCTGATTAATTCAAATGAGTCGTCACCAACCCAATATCTCCTTGAATTAACTGAAACATAGATGATTGCAAATACAAGAAAGACTACAAATGAAACAATAGACCAAACAATTTTTGAGTACAAGTCTGGATTCGAGCTGCTTTGCACAATTGGTTCTACAATAAAATAGACTATAGCAAAAAATACCCCATTCAATAGCAATGCTACTATTAACAAAGTGATTATGTATGTTGTACTCGGAGCAATAGAGTAATTTGCTGGTTTTTTAGCACTCATTTAATTAACCACAGTAAATACAATTATTGTATAATACTAATTATAGTTTTGTTGACTCCTTATTAAAAATAATTCTAATGGAAGATTAAAACAATAACTCATTTCCCAAGTTCAATAAAGTAATACAAACTTTATTAATTTCGAGCAAGTGCTTCACATCGTGTTGATAGTTGTGGATAGAATAACGCTTAATAAAACTTCAAATAAATTAAGAATTGTATTTACCATATTTACTATTGCAATATTTCTATCAAATACTATTTTGATTAATTCAAAGATGGATATAAATACCAGAGAAGAACAAAGTGATAATCTGTCCTTATCAACAAAAATACCTCACTTATATTCAACAACGATATCTAAATTGCCTATACAAGATAATCACTTACCAACTATACAAGCGATACAAGCAGGTATAACTTGGAATGGTGATGAAATTCTTGATGACCCATATGCACCTGTTGACCCTGTTATAGTAACAGATAGCAATGATATAATTCACATTTGTTGGGCAAATTATGCTAATGGTCGAACTTTGTATCATCAAATGATTTTTTCAAATGAATCATATGGAGAAAAAGAAGTAGTTGATAATAAGGCTGATGGAGAATCGTATAGATTAGATATTGCAGCCGATAGTTTTGGTAAAATACATCTGACCTATTCTTGGGGATCTACAGTTGGAACCCAGAAAACTTACTATCGATATTGGCAAGAAAACAGCTGGAGCACTGTTGAAAGAGTGGACCACGGTTTGAACGAAAAAGGAGAACCTGTTCCTGCTCAAGCACCAAAAATTGCTGTAGATAGCACAGGAACTCCACATATAATTTGGAACTCCTTTTATCAAGATGCATATGGTGGATTAGTACTATCTGAAATCTTATATCAAAAACGATTAGGGACAAATCAGTGGAGTGTAGTAATTGAAGCTGGGTTTTCAAAACCAGGTGACTATGATATTGTCATTTCTGATAATGGTTATATTCATATTATGTTTGCACTAATAAATGGCTTATTTTCAGTAGAATATCAGCAAGTCTATTATTTAAGTAAACATCTCGATCAAAGTGATTGGACCTCTTTTGATATGTTGTTAAATCAGTACAAACCAAATATAATAAACGTTATACCAATACCCGCAATGGTAACCACAGGTTCGGCAGTGCACTGTTTTGTAAACTATCTCGGTGAAACTGACTCACAGATATTACATTTTATTAGAACAGCCGGGAATTGGAATCCACCAATTACAATCTCAACGAAAGCAGGCATATCTGGAAGAATTAAATTGTCTGCAGCAACTTCATCTGTGGGAAATATTATACTTACCTGGCCATATTATGTTTCAGACTCGATTTCTTTAAGATATCAAGTATATTCTGCAACTTCTGAGCAATGGTCTAGCACTTTTTATGTAACCTCAAACTATACTACAGCACAAGAACCTTCAATAATTTATGATAACAGCGACAATATTCATCTCGTTTGGAGAGATTATCTCCCTACATCTGGTAGCGCTCTCTACTATAAGCAAGGTTTTGCAGATGATGATCTTGATGGTCTGTCAAATGATGATGAAATAGCAATATACTTTACAGATCCATATAATGCAGATTCAGATAGTGACTTGTTAAACGATGGATCTGAAATAAGTTTGGGAATGGATCCATTAAACCCAGATGAAGATATGGATTTAATTTTAGATGGATGGGAAATTCAATACAATTTTGATCCAAATAATGCAACAGATGCGTTAATCGATTTGGACAATGACAATTTAACCAACCTGGAAGAATTTTTAGCAAATACCTTTCCAAATAACAATGATACAGATTTTGATGATTTGCTAGATGGAGAAGAACTACAAATCCATTTTACAGACCCCACAGAAAGTGATAGCGATGAAGATTTGCTTTTAGATGGCGAAGAAATAAATGATTTTGGCACAGATCCAAATAATAATGATACCGAAGATGATGGCATGCCAGATGGGTATGAAATTCAAAATAGTCTTGATCCACTACTAAATGATTCTTTAGCTGATCCTGATTTAGAAGGTTTAACAAATATCCAAGAATATTATTACAACACAAACCCTCAGTTGAACGACACAGATATGGATAAATTATCTGATTTTGAGGAAATTTTCAATTATGAAACAAATCCACTTGTATCAGATACGGATGGAGACTTTCTATCTGATTTTTATGAATTAAATATTAATTCAACAGATACTACCTACAACACTCCAAATCTTTATTCAACAAATCCTCTCGTTTCTGACACTGATCTAGATAGCTTATCAGATTATCAAGAAATACACCTTCATCTAACTAACCCAATCTTAGCAGATACAGATTATGATCAAATGTTAGATGGATTTGAAGTTGAATATGGATTGGATCCATTTACTGATGACGCTTCTGAAGATTATGATGAAGATGAGTTAACTAATTACCAGGAGTCACTGTATAATTCCAATCCTTTTGCAAATGATACAGATAATGATCTGATTTATGATAAACAAGAAATTGACTATGGAACAAACCCACTTTCAAGTGATACCGATTTTGATAAATTAGGAGATTATTCTGAGATATTTATTTACTCAACAAATGCATCTAATCCGGATACTGATTTGGATGGTTTAGATGACTATGTAGAATTATTCTATTACTTTTCAGATCCTTTGAATATCGATACCGATGGTGACACTCTTTTAGATGGACAAGAAGTCTATCTCTATCAATCAAGTCCAACTCAAGTAGATACCGATACGGATGGATTAACTGATTTACAAGAAGTTCAATTTAATTCTAGCCCTGCACTAGTTGACTCCGATTTAGATGGTATGGATGATTATTGGGAGTGGCTCTATGGCTTCAATCCTCGAATAGATGAATCTCTTGGAGATAATGATTTCGATGGTTTGACAAATTTCGAGGAATATCTTTTTCTTTCCAATCCTTGGAAAATAGATACGGATGATGATTTAATTCCTGATTATTTTGAAGTCTATCGATATTTTACTTTACCAAATAATAATGATACCGATTCTGATATGTTAAGTGACTATGAAGAGAAATTTATCCATTTCACTTCGCCTCTTGATCCGGATGTAGATGACGATGGCTTATCAGATGGCTATGAAATTCTTTTTTCATTCACAGATCCTTTTAATATCGATACCGATTTCGACGGCTATTCTGATTTTGATGAAGTAGAAGCAGGAACAAATCCTCTTGATGCTCGTTTTAATCCTTTAACAAAAAGGATTGTTCTTCTAACAAGTGTTTCTTCTGGAATCGTTGCGTTTCTTCTTATCTATTTTCTTAGCCCATTTATTGGAAAAGCAATTTCACGACGAAAAGAAAACGAATGGGTTCAAATTGGTCTTGAAAAGCGTCATCAAAAACACTCTGAATTATTACATAATACAAACGGAATAGCTCAAAATCAAGATGATACTACTTAGAAAATAACAGTAAAAATAGTAGAAAGAGGAATATTTAGTCCTCTTCTTTTTCTTCACTTAATCTTCATCAAGAACTTCATCTGCTAGTTCTTCAACAGAAATTTCTTCAGAATCTTCTGTACTTTCTTCCGTAACTTCTTTAGAAATCTCTTCTGCTACTTCTTCGACAGCTTCTTCGTCAATTTCTTCTTCAGTTTCTTCAACCGCATTTTCTATTGCTTCTTCTATTGCTTCCTCAATAATTTCATCAACAGCTTCTTCTTCTTCAATAGCGTCTTCGATTTCTTCTTCTTCCTCTGTTTCTTCTGTCATCTCTTCTGCGATTTCTTCTGCAGTTTCTTCGTCAATTTCTTCTTCAGTCTCTTCAATGGAATCTTCTACTGCATCTTCTATTGCGTCTTCAATGGATTCTTCTACTGCTTCTTTTTCAGCCAAGTCTTCTTTTGCTTCCTCTAAGAATTCTAATTCTTCATCCTTTTTAGAGGGTTTTTTCTCTTTTTTAGTTTTAACTTTCTTGGTTGTACCCTTTCTTTTCACGAGTCCGATAATTATTATTACGATTAAAATGATTATACCAATTACTACCAGAGCAGCACCAACTAAGAACAAAATGATGAAAATTATCGGTAAGTCTTCAATAGTCTCAATTTGATCTGTTAAAGTCATTAAAGCAGGAACAATGATTAATAACAAACCTAAAATAGTAAGTGCATAGGCAGCTGCTCCTGCTTGACTACCTACTCTTCTATTTTTTGGTTCTTCATTGGATGTCATAGTTGTTTACTATCCGCATCAAAATTAAATTTTGTGCAATAGATAATTCTGTTGTTTTTTCAATAAAATCGCCTATTTTTTCTTTATTTGGATTAGAAATTACGTAAAAAACCAGTTCCCACTTTTGTATTCTAAATAAAATTCTTCTACTTGCCAAAGAAAGTGAATCATTATCATTAATAGATAGGACTCAAATAATTAATTGCTATTCTTTTAGCACTATAATGGAGTAAAATTACATAGAAATTGAAAGTAAATGGTTAGATAAATATCGTTTTTCCGTAACAAACGGCAGAAATGACCCAATAGTAATTGATGTTGGACCTGATTATGGTGGCAACGGACCTTCAGCTCTAGAATTGGTAATTATGGCTTTAGCAACATGCTTAGGAACGACATACAAAATGATTGCTGACAAAATGCATCTCACTATTACAGCAATAAGTGTGAAAGCAAAAGCAAATAAAAATGAGAAGGATTTCATTACTGATATTAAGTTGCATGTTTATGTTTCTTCAAAAGATCCAATTGAAAAATTAGAAAAAACACTTGAACTGGCAGAAAACAATTGTCCAGTAGATAATATCTTTCAACAAACAAAAATCTCAGTGGAAGCTGAACTACATATAAATGCTGATTGATCAAATAAGAATAATGAGGTGCTTTTTTTCCTCATCTTTTCACTATTTTACATTTAGTATATTGATAAAAACAAATTCTCGGAAAATCCGTAACGTTTATTTAAGCTAATAATTCGCAGATTGAATCGGAGTAATTTCTGGAGGAAATTAAATCTTTGAAATCCGTATACAGATTAGCAAAAAACTTTCATGCCGTTGTCGATAACGGTAGAACACATTCAATCGCTATTGATTTACCACCTGACAATGGTGGTGAAGATTTAGGTGCAACAGCATTAGAATTATGCGTTATGGGATTATCTGGTTGCATAGGCACTATTTTTGTAAAAATAGCAAAAAAAATGCGCTTAACAATCAATCATTTAGACGTTGACCTTGAAGCATTCAAAGGACCTAGTGATCCAACTGTAACCAAAGTCACCGCCAAAGTATTCGTAAACTCTCCCGATAGCCTTGAAAAATTAAACAAGTGTTTGGAACTTACACTTGCTTCTTGTCCTGTTGGAGTAATATTTACAAATGCAGGTATACCAACAGAAGTAACTTTAGAGAAAGTAGCATAAATTTTTTGCTTTCTTTCCCTTATTTTTTCTATTAATTTTGTCGATATAGATATGAAAGGTTTTTAATGGTGGAGCACTAATAACTCCTAGAGCTAATTATAGATTAGTTATGATGGTGTATTTATTATGTCCTTCGGCAGCATTTTATTAGGTATGTTGATTGGTGGAATTCTTAGTTCAGGTGCAATTATTGGTATCACCTTCTTAGGAACAATGGTTCCTTGGTGGGCCGTGCTCCTGATAGGTGCAGCTGGCTGCCTATTCGGCGGTTTGCTTGCAGGTGTACTCGCTAAAGGTGCTGGTGCAGGAGCATTAGCAGGTTTACTCTCTGGATTAATTGTCTTTGTTAGTGTATTCTTGTTTATTTGGTTTTACTATGAACCACAAGTTATCGCTATGGTAGCTGGTGCAAGTAGTGTTACTGAAATTGCGGATCAAATAGCTGACTTGTTTGGTGCTGGTGGAACTCCCGTAGGTGATGCAATCACAACTTGGCTAACCACAAACGCTCCTTCAGTTTCTGAAGTGGAAACTTTTGTAGATACAAATTTCATTCTCTTCGGTTTACTTGTTGGTGCAATTTTCGGTGGCCTTGCAAGCGTAGTAAACTTATTTGCTGGTCTTGTTGGTGGATTATTCACTCGAAAGAAAAGCGACAAATACGATTCCTATTATTAAGAGAACACTTCCGTGTGAATTTTTCACGCGGCAATTTATTCTTTTTTTTATTGACTGATTTTGAAACTCATAGATAAATGTAAATTCATAGATTATCTGAGGAGTAAACCAAATGAGAATAGTTTTTCTATATACTATTTCTAAAGATGCTTATGATTATCTCAAAGAAAATATACCAGAAGATATTGAGATAATTGCACGAATAAAAGAGGAATATTCTGGCAAACCACCAAATCAGGATTCTGAAATTATCGCTGCAACTAAAGATGCCGAAATATTGTTGGGACCTTATGTAACAGAAGAAATTCTTGAGCAAGCATTACCCAAAAATGGTGGAAAACTTAAACTAATAATTGTACCATGGACAGGTATCGATAGACTAAATTTCGATTTATTAAGAAAATATCCAGTTGTTGTTGCTAATAGTCATGGAAATGCTCGAACTGTTGCTGAACACGCAATAGCTCTTCTTCTTACAGCAGCTAAAAATATCATTCATCATGATAGATTACTCAGAAAGGGTGACTGGAGTTCACGATTCAAACGTATGCCTTCTGTAAGCATAACTGGCATGACTGTAGGGTTGTTGGGGTTTGGAGCGATTGGGACCGAATGTGCAAAGCTTCTCAAAGGTTTTGATGTCAAAATTATTGGTTGCAGGAGAACTCTAGAAAAGTCAACTGAAGAGCAAAAAAAACTTGCAGAGAAAATCTACTCAATTACTGAATTGAAAACCTTTCTAAATGATGTAGATGTCGTGATTGATTCTTTACCGCTCACACAGGATACGAAAGATATCCTTAACAAAAGAGAATTTGATTGGATGAAAGATGGAGTTATTCTTGTCAATGTTGGAAGAGGCCAAACAGTAAATGAAGAAGCGATATATAATGCTGTAAAAGAAGGTAAGGTTTTTGCAGCTGGTTTGGACCCCCAATGGAAATATCCGCCAAGAGGCAAAACTGGTGAAAGAGACCTAACAGAAAAAAATTACCCCTCTAATTTTCCAATACACGAATTTGATCAAGTAGTCCTCAGCCCTCACCGTGCTGCAGATCTAGCAGAAGGATATGAACGAAAACATTGGTTTGATGTAATTGAAAATATCTTAAGAATCTATAAAGACGAAAAACCAATAAATATTGTTAATTTAGATTTGAGTTATTAATAAAAAAAAAGATTGAAAAGAGCCAGCTTTATTTTGCTGGTTCTATTTTTGATTTTGGTCCGTGACCAATCCAATGTTTCAGTATATATTTTCCGACCAAGAATTTCGCTAATTCCATTAAGAGTGCTGCAATAACACAAATGCCTATGACTAACAACCAATCATAAAGTCCTATTGGCATACTGTTGAAGACAGTATTATTAATACCAAATTCAGGTTTCATAGGAACATAAATGGCAACCATTTGAAGACTAAGAGCTAATCCAACTGACATCCAAAGCCATTTGTTATTGAATGGATTCATTCTTAATGTTGTTCTTTCAAAACCGGATCGAGTGATAAAAACATTGAACATTTCAAATAAAACAGACATTGTAAAGTTTAGTGTCTGACCATAGGAATACCAAACTTCTGAACTAACTCCACCAGTATAATGATTGAGGTTTGTTTCTTTTGTAAATATCAAAGCAAAATTTTTCATCCAAGTTGGTGTGGTATCAAGTGCCGCATTAACAGCTGCTATTTGCTCATCTAAATCTGTAATAACTGTTACATCAATGATATTTGCTTCACCAACATAAGCTAATGGAACAAAAACAATCATACTAGCTGAGAAAGCTAATAATCCCGCGATAATTGAAAAGATATAGATATCTTTCATAAATCCTTCATTTTTCTTTCTTGGAGGTTCACGCATAATGCCTTCAAATGGTGGGTCAACACTTAAAGCAATAGCCGGCAATCCATCAGTTACTAGATTGATCCAAAGAATTTGGATGGCTGTGTAAGGTGATCCTAAACCCAAGAAAACAACGCAAACAAATACAGTTAGAATTTCATCAAAATTACTTGCAATTAGATATCTGATGAACTTGAGCATATTTTGGAATATTGTTCTTCCTCGCTCCACTGCTGTGACTATAGTTGCGAAATTGTCATCTGCTAGAACCATTTGTGCAGCTTCTCGAGTAACATCTGTTCCTTGGATGCCCATTGCTATACCTATATCTGCTTTTTTGATAGCTGGTGCATCGTTTACTCCATCACCTGTGGTTGCTACTACGTGTCCTTTTTCTTGGAACATACTTACAATTCTATGTTTGTGCTCTGGACTCACTCTGGCAAAAATTGAAACATCCTCGATAATATCACTTAATTCTTCATCAGACATTGCTTCTAATTCAACACCAGTAACAGTCTTCCATTTATCGCCTTGAATTAAACCAATATCTTTTGCAATTGCTTCAGCAGTTATTTTTTGGTCACCAGTGACCATGACTGCCTCAATACCAGCAGTTCGACATCTTAGCAAAGCACCTTTGACTTCTGGCCTTGCAGGATCTATTAAACCTAACAATCCAAGGAATACGAGGTCTGTTTCGATGTTTGCTTCTAGTTCAGATAGAAAGTCTTCTTTATCAACTTTAATCAATCTTTCATCTACAACTCTGTAAGCCAGTGCTAAAACACGCAATGCTCTTGAAGCCATCTCATCATTCATTTCAAGTATTTTTTCTTTAACGCCATCAGAGAGAGAAGACACCTTACCATCAATAGAAATGAAACTACAATGTTCTAACAAAACAGGAGGTGAACCTTTAGAGTAAGCAATGAGATCTTCTTCAAATTCCTTTGAATCAGAAAATCGATTAATAGTTGTCATTCGCTTTCTTTGAGAATCAAAGAATATCTCTGCTTCCCTTTTGTATAATTTTTCATCATACATTCCCGCTTTTCTAGCAAGTACCATCAATGAGACTTCAGTAGGATCACCAATAATTTCAATATCATCTGTTTCTTTGTCAAAGTGTACTATTGAATTATTACATAATAAAGAAACGCGAGCCATTTTTTCAATGTCAGGTGATCGTAACGGATCAACTACCTTACCATCTTCAATAAATTGTCCAATAGGTTTGTAACCTTCCCCAGTAATTTTAATTTGATGGTTTAGTGTTCTGACTTCTACAACTGTCATTTCATTCTTTGTCAAAGTGCCTGTTTTATCACTACAAATAACATCAACAATACCTAATGTTTCAACAGCAGGTAGACGGGAAATAATAGCATTTTGTTTTGCCATCATTCGTACACCAATGGCATAAGTAAGTGTTATAGCTGCTGGCAATCCTTCTGGAATCGCTGAAACTGCTAATGCAATCGCATTTTCTAATGCTTCAACCACATGGTCAATTTCTATCTCATGTAATACAGCTACCTCATGCAATATTGTAGCTCCGAAAACAATTGCACAAATTATTATTATTGTTAAACCAAGTATTTTACCAAGTTTATCAAGATTCTTTTGGAGAGGGGTAGGTTCTTCTTTTTCGCTTTGCATTAAAGCAGCAATTTTACCCATTTCGGTTTCCATACCCGTATCAACAACAATCGCTTTAGCTCTTCCATAAGTAACAGTTGTACCCATGAAAAGCATATTACGACGATCACCAATAACAGCATTAACAGCTATAAGTTGTTTTGGGCTTTTACTAAGACTAATAGATTCACCAGTCAATGCACTCTCGTCTACTTTCAAACTGGTCGATTCGAGTAATCTCATATCTGCTGGAACCTTTTCTCCTGCCTCAATAAGAACAATATCACCTACAACAAGGTTTGTCGAATCAATTACATGTTCATCACCATTACGAATTACTCGAACTTCCTTGCTCACCATTTTTTTAAGTTCTTCTAATGATTTTTCTGCTTGATACTCTTGAATAAACCCAATTAAACCGTTAACAATAACGATTGCAAAAATTACAATTGCTTCAACATATTCCTCAAAAATAATTGAAACAATTGCAGCAATAAATAGAAGGCCGATTAAGATATCAAAGAATTGACCTAGAAACAGAAGCATGAGATTAGTTTTGCCTTTTTCAACTAGAACATTCAAACCATATTTTTCTACTCTATAGGCAATCTCTTTGTCATCTAACCCTAAAGTGGGGTTGACGTCTAACTTTTCTAGTACTTCTCCAGTATCCATCGCATGATATGCACGGTCTGGACCTGCTTCCGCAATTTTCCTATCGATTTCGTCTTGTTTATTTTTCCTGTTTCTGGACATTCAATACAACGCCTTTGTTAGATATTGAATTGGGTATTAGTTTATTTACCCATTTTATATTTAATACACTCACAGTGCACATTTAATTAATTAATTTTATTATCAAAAAAATCTTTGAGTAAAAACCTTTCTATCAAAAGAAAGAAAGTATTTTATCTCTGATATGAGATTCAGTGTTAATAGCAGTAATTAAGGCACTTTTACGAGCTAATTCAATAGTATTAGCTGCTACAATCAATATTTTTGTTTGCTTTTGTTTTGGTTTGTTGAATAAGCTATCCATTTTTAATTCTAAATCTGGAAAATAATTTAACACCTGAATTTCATTTTCTGGAAACTTTATTGTTAAATCATCTGTTATGTCAAATAATAAAATAGCTTCTGCACCATAAGCAATTGCAATATCCCTTATTTTCCAAGAAGGGTCTTCTTGCTTATTTTTCAAACATTTCAATGATGTAAAGTAATGTTGCTTGTTTTCAAATGCCTGATAATCAAAATCACCATAATCATAAAGTCGTTGATTAACCAAAGCAATTACTTTCATACCGTTTTCTGCAAGAGAATGTCCTGTTCTTCCAGGAGTTGTAGTTAACAGCTTTTTACTTTTACAATAATTGAGCAAAGATTTGGTACTACTCTCGGAGAGAAGTAGTTTCTCTTGAAGTTTATATCTCCCCATTGATTCTTTCGAAATCAAAATTAATGCTGTAAGTATATCACTGTCTGTGAATTCTGCACGGGCACCACGCTTGCCTGTTTTTATCCATTTAACAATTTTAGACATTGAGTACAACTCACTAGTTCACTTTCATAATTAATTTTTCATTTGTTTATTCGTCTTTTTCGAGTCTTTCACAGTAATAACTATTACCCAAGCAATCCCTGCCAAGAAGGCTACAGATAAAATACCTATTATAATAAATAACCAAACTCTAACTGGATGATCTGTAGGATCTGCTGGGTCTGTTCCTTTAGCTACTTCAAAACCATCATTGAACCTATCTCCGTCTGTATCCTCATTCCAAGGATCCGTTCCAAAAAGATATTCATCTATATTTACCAATTCATCAAAATCATAATCAAAATTACTATCATCACGGTCAATATCGAGGTCATTCTCAATTTCCCAGGCATCTGGCATGCCGTCTTGATCTGTATCTGTTTCGTTTTCATCATTCAAAACAAAGATTATCTGATACTGATAATTCAATTCTAATTGGTCTGAAGTAAGTAGATTAAAATTATGATTGTTAGCAGTATCAGCAAGTGGTGTTGCAAGTAGTATTACTACTATCAAAGAAACTGAAAAACGAATAAATGGTTTTTTCATGCATGATCCTCTCTCTAATTTTAACTTACTTCACTTGAGCCATTTTTTCACTCAATATTACCCAACATTTCGTTGTAATTACTAACTCATCTCCTCTCGATTTTCTAAAAGGATAAGCTCGTAACCAAAAATCTGTTTCTTCAGTAGCAATTAAAATAACTTCTACACCAAATCTGCCAACGCCACCAATCTTTGTAAAGTACAGATAAAAACTTTGAATTGCTTTTACTTCAGTGATGTTTTTATTGGGAATTTCTTTCCACCAGAAGATATTTCTCCAACTGATTTTTTCCGGGGTAAATTCTACCTTGAAAGTTAACATACAAATTAATCTAATTATTGTGTAAAGATAAGCTAACCCACCGATAATTATTGGTAATAGTAAAACTAGATCTAGTGAAAGAAAAATTAGTCCCGGAACAAAACAAGCAGAACCAACAAACATTAAAGGTAAAAATTGTGTGACCATAAATAGCCAAAAATCTCTTTTTTCAATTTTTAAACTATATCCTCGTTTAATTTTCTCAATAAGCTCTTTTTCATTTTCCTCACTAATTTCAAGTTTAACAGAATGTTTCTCAACAAATTTCTGCCGTTTTTCTTCCACTTCTTTTAGTCCTTCTCCACCAAGTAGAGACTCTTTCAGAGAAACTCGTACTTTCTCGCTTCTGTTCCGCTTCTTCTTTTCTCCACTCACGTTTAGCACCTTCAATATGGAAATAATTATCTTATAGCTTTTTTAATGTTAAGTTTAAGCTTTTGAAAAGTGTTTCTAATCCAATTGAAAAACTTAACATAAGAAACCTAACAAATCTCTCCATTTAATCATTTTTGATAGGCTACTCAAAAGTACTTAATGCTTTACTAACGATAAATATTTTAAGTAAGGTTATCTTTCTTATATGACTTATATACTTCTGTAAGGTTGGAAGATATGGAAGTACACCAGCACCCTGAGAAAAAACATTACATAGTAACAGATGAAACTAGATGCAAAGGTTGTGGACTATGCATAGAGTTTTGTCCGAAAAATTGCCTTGGTTTTTCGGATGTATTAAATGAAAAAGGATGGCGTGTATCAAAAATGCATCGAATGAAAGATTGCATTAAATGTTACATGTGCGAACGTATGTGTCCTGATTTTGCGATATTCGTGGATGAAAGTGATGTTCCAAAGAAAAAATGATTACGAGCTCAAGGTGAAATAAGATTGATACACATAGGAGAAAAAGTCCGTGGTAGTAGATAGACAACCAAAGGTTATGACTGGAACCTACTTTAAAAATGGTAATTGGGGTATAGTTGAAGGAGCAATCGCAAGTGGTATTGCAGAATTTTTTGCTTATCCTATTTCCCCCGCTTCTGAGGTTGTTGAATACATCAGTATTCGCTTACCTGCTGTAGGAGGAAAAGCAGCTTTCATCGTAGAAGATGAAATAGCTTCAATAAATATGTGTATTGGAGCCTCCTGGGCGGGGTCCAAAGTTATGACAACAACTTCTGGACCTGGTTTTTCACTTAAACAAGAAGGAATTGGTCTTGCTTTCATGTCTGAAACACCGATGGTTATAGTTAATGTTCAAAGAGGGGGACCAGCAACTGGTTTGCCCACATTTTCTGCACAAGGAGATTATATGCAAGTTCAGTTTGGAACACATGGAGATTATTCAGCCATTGCATTAACACCTTGGACTGTGCAAGAATGCTTTGATTTAACAATTAAAGCTTTCAATATATCAGAACAGCTCCGCACTCCGGTTATTCTTCTTGCCGATGGTGAGGTGAGTAGAATGATGGAAGAAATTACCATTCCAGAGGAGAAAGAAATAGAAGTACTTCATAGAAAAACTCCTCCGAAAGGAACTGACAAATCAAATTTTAATCAATTTGATGCTAGAAATGAACCTGATTTAGTTCCACCAATGGCCCACTATGGTGATGGCTATAAAATATTTGGCACCGGATTAACTCATAAAATCAGTGGTGTGCCTCATTTAGATGAAGATTTACATATTAAGTTAATGGGCAGGTTATTTAAGAAAATTGAAATAAACAAACATCTATATCCTGAACCTGAATATCATTTTGTTGACGATGCTGAGGTTGTTATAGTTGCAACAGGTATTGTTGCTAGATCTGCTATGGAAGCAATTCTTGAAGCAAGAGAAAAAGGAATTAAAGCAGGGTTGATGCGTTTAATTACTGTTTGGCCATTTCCAGAAGAAGCAGTGGAAAAATTGGCTCAAAAAGCAAAGCTGATTGTTGCAGAAATGAGTATGGGTCAGTTAATTTGGCCTGTGGAACGATTTGCAAGAAAGAAATGCAAATTAGTTACTAGGATTGGTGGAACACCTCCAACTCCAAAAAAGATTCTAGAAGCAATAGAAGAAGAAGCAAAATGAAGGTGAAATAATGGCTGCAAAAGACCTCGAAATAGATACAAGTACTCTAGTAAAAAAGCCAAAGAAAACGTTACAACATACTCATGATAATCTCTTACGAAAAATAGCTATTCCAACTATTTATTGTCCAGGCTGTGGAATAGGCACTACAATAAACGCTTTTCTGGAAGCGATTACCAAGTATACAATTGTTCCTCATGATAATATTTTAGTTGTAAGCGGCATTGGATGCTCTGGCAGAGCAAGTGGATATGTGAATCTTGATGGTTTTCATGCATTACATGGTAGAGCTATCCCATTTGCATCAGGTGTAGAAATCGCCAGACCAAAGATGAAACCTGTCATTATTTCGGGTGATGGGGACCTTTTCTCAATCGGTTTGGGACATTTGGCTCATGCCGCGAGGAGAAATATCGATATGACCGTTATTTGTGTAAATAATGCTATTTACGGGTTGACAGGAGGACAAGATGCACCAACAACTCCCGTTGGAGCAAAATCTAGAACTACTCCATATGGTAAAATTTCATTCCCATTCAATTTATCACATGTTGCTATAGCAAATGGGGCAACATTTTGTGCAAGATATACTGTTTATGAATTTATTCAACTTGCAAAAGCTATTGGTAGAGGAATGACTCATCAAGGATTTTCCTTCATTGAAGTTATTTCCAACTGTCACGTTAATTTTGGCAGGAGAAATAATCTTGGCGATTCAATCGCAATGCGTAAGATGTTTAAGAAAGTGCGAGTACCAATGAAAGAAGAAGACATTGGTCTTGATATACGCAAGACTGACATCAAATATGAAGTTGGTAAAGGATTTACACGAATCCCAACTGGAATCTTCTTAAATGAAAGAGATAAACCAGAAGAATTTTCGGAGAGGATTATTGATGCCTATGAATTCAACAAATAATTGTGACATAAATATAATGATTAGAGGAATAGGTGGTCAAGGTGTCAAGTTAGTTGGTACCATAATTGGTCAAGCTGCTTTGTATGATAAAAGGCATGCTGTTCAAAGTATGAAATACGGTTCAGCTATTACAGGTGGAGAAACACGCAGTGAAATTAAAGTTTCTACAAAAAAGATCATTTATCCTCGAGTTACTGATATTGATGTTTATGTTGCGCTCACACAAGATGATTTAGATAAATATTTTGAATCAGTTGTATACATAGCTGCGAAAGAAGTAGCAGAAAGAATTCCCGAAGCAATAAAAGATAAAACACTTATGGTACCACTGATGACCATTGCAGAACAAGTCGGTAATATCAGAGCTGCAAATTTGGTTCTTGCAGGAATACTCAATCAATTATTCGATCTTGCATCTGAAGAAGCGTTCATAAAAGCAATTGAATATCTCCTCCCAATAAAACATCACGAACTCAATATTAAAGCATTTAAAATGGGTGAAAAATACGATTTATCTCAAGACAATGACAGCTCAATTCTTGAACAAGCAGATATTTGTAGAATTGAAGAATAAAAATGTTTGAGGGAAGATTCTTTCCCTTTCTTGTTTTTCTTTATTTTTGAAATTAGCTCCATTTTTTCTTGTTTAAATATCCTACTCAACTAAAGAAAAAATGGGCGTTGAAAATGAATTCAATCTCTGCCCAATGATTTTGTTTTAGCTCGTAACTGAACTCCTTCGTGTTCTGGATAAGTTTTTGCCATACGCTCTAATTCTTCGTTCAGTTCAGCGACTAAATCAATATGTTCTTCATTTTTCTTGAATGCAGTCATAGCTGTTACAATACCATTAGCTCTTTGTAAAATGAAATCTTCATCATCTGGAAATTCTGATGTCAAGTCCATTAATTCGTCTAAAAGGGGGATGGCAAATTTGTATTCTTTCATCTTACTTAGATAACCCATCGCGTTGACTAACCCTTTAACTAAAGCTAATTGTATTTCATTATTCTCACTGTGAGCATTACCAAGTGCTAGTAATTCGTTAATGAGTTGTTTTATTGGTTCTATCAACTCTCGTTGACCAAAATTAATGATTGAATTTACGAGTCCACCTGCAAGAGATCTCTGGCAGAACATATTCATAGGATACGTTCTTGCAAACATTCGAAGCTCTTCAAGACGCTCATACATAGAATCGAATTTTTGTTTTTTCATTAAATATGACATAGAATTTGCAAGTGCAGTGGAAAATTGATTTTGAACTTCTTCGATGTCACCATATTCTGCAACAATCTCTCTAAATCGTATTAATACTAGATCAATTCCTTCTGGATCACCTGACATACCAAAAATAGTAATAGTGTTTACTAGACCTTTGGCATAGCGTAATAGATTCATTTGATCTTTGGGATTATCTGCTGCTTTCTGACGCATATCTTCTAGTTGACCCATTGTTCTATCATAGAACTCTTGCCGTTTTTTATCTTCATCAGTCATAACTTTTTCTCCTGTATTTTCAGAGGATGCCAAACTCTTGTTTATTTTCTATCTTTCTTTATAAATTCTTTTTCTTCCATAACGGGAAATGATTGATTATTTAAATTTGTCCGTATACAACATCTCTGCCATTTTTTTTCAACAATTGTTTGTTTTTTTACCTTAAACTATCAATCTATAAAATGTTAATAGTGTCTTTCAAAGCTATCAAGAATTTATTATTATTCTCTTTTGATGTGATTGTCATTCTTAAGCAATTCTCGCAAAGTGGTACAGCACTCATATTTCTAATGAGGACACCCGTGTTCTTAAGTAAATTATTCTGAATTTCATCAGCTTGGTAATCTTTTATCTTGAACATAATAAAATTGGTAAACGATTTGTAAGGAGTTATTTCAGCTATTTTTTGTAATTCTAGAAATATTCTCTCTCTTTCAGAGATGATGCCATTAGTTAAATCAGTCAGTACTTTATTTTCTTGAATGACTGCCTTGGCTAATTCTAGAGATGCTACGTTTACATTGAATGCCGGGAGAAGCTCTTTTATTCTTGAAATTAAAAACTCATCTCCAAGCGCATAACCTATTCTCATGCCAGCCATACCAAATAGTTTCGACATGCTTTTCATAATAATTAGATTAGGATAGTCATCCAGTGCTTTAACAAGAGAATATTGACCAAAATTAGAATACGTTTCGTCTAAAGCAACGATACCTGGGAATTCAGCAATAAGCTTACGTAGTTTTCCTTCATCAAATTGATTTCCTGTTGGATTGTTAGGTGAACAGAGAAATAGCAATCGGTCCTTTTTTGGTGTTATATTGGATAATATGTAATCTGTATCAAGATCAAATTCAGGGGCAGGTGTTAAAAGAAATTCAGTCATCCCTCCACCTTGAACTTTAGCTGCATGTTCATACATTGGATACGTAGGGTTGATAATAACTGCATTTTGGCCGGCAACAATCGTTAACCGCACCATTAAGTCAATGATTTTATCTCCACCATTTCCAATCACTACCTGGTTAGAATTTAGTGTATACTTTTCTGCAATTATTTCACACAAAGATTCACAATAATCTTCTGGATATATCCTTGGATCGATTTTTGCTGCAACTTGTTTCATTAACTCTTTAATGACTTCTTCTGGAAAAGCTAGATTTTCATTTAAACCTATTCGAACAGTTACTTTTTCCTTAATTTTAGCTGGCATGAATCCCCCTTTTCCTTGAAACGGGTCATTTACCATACCAGACAAATCGATTTTTTTCTCTTGCATTAATTATCAATTCCAATTATATTCTGCTAGTTAAGCCCTTGTAAATGCTTTTTGGTTACTCGAGACCAAGTTCCTTTTTGACAGTATTTGTCCAAGCTTGGAACTTCATTCCATGTCTCAATGGACCTATGAATTTAATTTGTTTGGACATATAAGCTGAAGCAGCATTAACTTCTCCTGTAAATATTCCTGCAGCAATTGATTTATCCATTTCAATTAGGACATCATTCGTTTCTAGAATTCCTTCTCCGGTAGAAAATTTACCATTATCAATCTTTATCCAGAATCCAGGGCCTGGGATTATCTTAAATTGGAAATTCAATTTTGATTTTTTAGATTTACTCTGAATTTTCTTATTTTCATTACAAATTTCCACCAACACTTCAAGATATTCAGGTATGTCTTCTAAACCAAAAGACCCTGACTTTACTTTGTTAACAATAATTCCACGTAATCCATCACCAAATGAAGAGTCATCCACTATTTTTGGTGGTTCTGCAGTTTCTAAAGTTAAGCTGATTTCATATCCTTCATGAATAGCATCGAGCATTTTTCTTACTCTTTTCCTTTTGCAATCACCAATCTTGAAAACTTTCGGAACGAGTTTCTTCAAATCATCCTCTATATCACAAAACGGTTTTGGTTCAGAGGCGATTACAATGGAATCAAATGAAACTATTTTTTCCTCAGTATCTTTCACTAAAATTGCTTCGTTCTTTTTGATTTCTTTAATTGACGTTCCAACATGGACCGTAATGAGTTTATTATCAAATGTTTGTTGCACTATTTCCGAACCTACGAGAGAATACAGATCAGCACCTAGAACTGAACTTTCTTCTACAATAATTACTGATTTACCTTTGCTAGTAAGATAATCTGCAACTTCAATACCAATCATTCCGCCGTTTAGAATAAGGACAGTATCTCCTTTGGGAATGTTTCCACTTAACACTTCTTCATAGGTAGAAATTTGATCCTCAATCATTCCAGCTATTACTGGGATTTGTATCTTAGATCCTGTAGCTAAAATTGCTACGTTGGGTTTAAAATCTTCAACTATCTTTTCGTTAAAAGCGGTGTTTAATTTAACTGGAATAGCTAATTTCTCAACAGTTTTTTCATAATAATTTAGCACGTTATTAATTTCGGATTTCATTGGTGAAACTTTAGCTAATAATAAACTACCACCAATCTTATCCTTACTATCTATTAGCAGAACTTTGTGCCCTCTCAATTTTGCAACTCGAGCAGCTTCTAATCCACCCGGACCTGCACCAACGATTAACACTTTCTTAGAATCAGTTGTTCTTCCAATATCATCATCTGTGCCTAGAACATTCGGATTTATTGCACACTTTAACGATTCTTCAATTAATATCTGATTTAAACAAGCGTTGCATGCTGGGCATACGATCATTTCATCTCTTTTTCCTGCTTGTACTTTCTTTGGGAAAAAAGGATCTACTATTAGAGCTCTACCCATTGCTACAAGATCTGCCTTCCCTTCTTGCAATATTTTTTCTGCAATTTCTGGGGTATTTATTCTTCCGACTACACATACAGGTACTTTATCAACTGCTCTTTTGATTATCGCAGAATAGTCAGAATATACTCCTCGTGGAATATTCATAAATGGTACAACAGGATAATAGGGTGAATCAAAAATACCTGCAGTAATATTGATTAGATCCACTCCTTTTTTCTCAAGAGCAATAGCAATTTCTGCCATCTCCTCTACTTCGAGTCCTCCTTCAATATAATCCCTACAATTTAGTCTGAACCCAATAATGAAATCTTGCCCGCATTTATCCCTAATAGCAGCCAATATCTCGAGTGCAATTCTCATTCTGTTTTCTAATGAACCGCCATACTCGTCAGTCCTTTTGTTGTACAAAGGAGAAAAGAATTGATTAATTAAATAACCATGCCCTGCGTGAATTTCTACTCCATCAAAACCTGCTTTTTTTACTCGCAAACAAGCTTGTGCATATTTGGCAGTTAATTTCTTAATCATTTTTTTTGTGAGTGGTTGAGGAATTACTCCTGTAAGTGTGCTTGGTACATCAGAAGGACCTACTATTTGTTCTCCAGTAATGAAACTTGTAGCTTGAATGCCTGCATGATACACTTGTATCATTGCAAGTGCACCATATTTTTTTATGCTTTCAGCAACTTTCCGTAAGTGAGGTATCTTTCTATCACTTTCTGCACTGAGCATACGAAGAGTGCCGCGTCCAACAACATCGAAATAGGTTGCCTCAGCAATAATAAGTCCGGCACCACCTTTTGATCGCAATTCATAATATTTTAAATTACGTTCAGTAGCTTGACCTTTTTCATCCCCAAAATTCGTATCCATTCCTGGCATTACTATTCTATTTCTAATAGTTACATTTCCGATTGTAATAGGTTCAAATAGTTTCAATCTCTTCACCAACAATTTTGTTTTCACAAAACTATTTACTGCTAATTTCTACTAAACGTAATTAGTTATTATGATAAAAATTTATGTTAAAAATAACCTCCAATTTTCAATTATTCAAGAAATAATTACATTATATTTTAAGATACCCCAAAATCCTTTTGAGAAGAAATAGTTCTTTTCAAATATGAAGCGCGCAAACTTTGATTTCACTGCTGAATGGTTTAGACTACTTTTGATTCTTATTAGTGGTTTACTTATAGGTGGGATAATGTTTCTTTTTAATAGTTTAACGGGATTCTTTACTGCATTTACACTCATTATTCAAGTAGTGGTTATCATTGTCTTCTGTTTATGGTATTTGAGGTTAATTTTTGCTTATATAAAAGAACTAAGGAAAAAAAATCCCGAGAAAAAAGTCGGCGTTCCTCTTGGTTGGGCTATAGTAGGGTTAATTATTACTCTTATCAATTTCATTGTATGGATTGGACTCTCAGTTATGATGTATAATTTTCCAAAAGTGGTTTTCTTTGTTCCAACTGCATTAGCAATGGTTCAAATTCTATACATCTTCATCAAAAGCAATAGACGAAATAATAAGGATTGGTTATTATTGACATACAATGCCTTTTCATTTCTCTATATCTTTATCTGGATGCTATTTGATTTTGGAGTAGATATGCCAGGTATATTGGGCGTTTTTAGTCATACAATTACTAGTGATGTAATGTGGTGGCAATTATTTTTCGTAAATACAGGAGCATTCTTTTCACCAACATTTATTTTTCCGCCCTATCTTTTAAATCCCAGATATTATTTCGCACAACCAGTGAGTGAATATCTTGCAGAGAAAAAAGCTTTGGAAGAAGAAAAAGATGTTTCAGTAGAAAAGGTTGAATCCGAAAAACAAATCGAAGCTGCTGAAACTGAAGAAAGTGAGCAAGAAAAGATTTTACCAGGTGAAAGGAAACCATTTTTCGAGGAAAGAGAAAAACAAAGAAAAATTGATGAAGAAGTTACTGCAATAGAAAAAGAAATCTCAAGAATGAAAATTGATAAAGATGTACAACATGCAGAACATATAGGCTCAAGTGACATATCCTTTTCATATAGACAATTTATTGCAAGATTTGATGTCTTTTTACGAACATTTTCTCTAAGTGTTATTTTAATTCTAATAGTACTTACTCCATTAATGTTTGCTGGAAATATTTCTATGAATGTATCTCCGGCTTATAATAAACTGGACTATGCACAAAGATCAGATATGGTTATTGCTGTTGATGGAAGCGTTTTCTCCTCCTATGATTTTGAGGGGAATTTCTCTTATTATTGGAACAATGAGTTGAACAATGAAATTGATCTTGCCAAGGAACTCCAAGTAACGCATCTGCGTTATAACATTAAATCTAGAGTTTTGAACAATAACAAGTCAAAGCAAATACTTGATTCTGGTATTGCATTGATCCAAAGTCAAGGATTGAAGGTTATTTTGGCAGTAAGTGGTGATTTGTTTTTCCAAAAGAAAGAATTGATCAACAATATTTATAGTGATGCTATTACTTTCGCACAGGATTATCAACCTGATTATATGGTTGTCTACAATGAAATTAATGGTGAATTATTGAATAATATTAATGAAGCTTCTACATTAGATGATTGGTTACCTGCAATCGCGAATGTGACTAATAAAATTAAATCACTTAGCCCCTCTACTAAGGTAGTTTCTTCTCTGCTAGCAACAAAGAATGGTTTAAGTGATTTACAAACAATGTTGGCTTATAATACCAGTTTGGATGTTATCAGTATTAGTTTTTATCCAATCTTCTTTGGATGGCGTTTCAATTTGTTAAAGGAATATAGCACTCTGTTCCATCAAGAAAGTTCGGGAGAAAAATTCTGGATTGGTGAAACGGGGATGGAAACATTGAACTATGGGGAAGAAGCTCAGGCTCGCTATTTAGCTAAAGTTCTTGATTTAGCAGCAAAAACAACTGAACTAGATGCTGATGGTGTGTGCATTAAAAGTCTAATAGATAATCATGGATATACAATCGAGCATGGAATAACAAGTCATATGGGTCTTGTGTACTTCAATGGGAAGAAGAAAAAATCGTTTGATGCAGTAAAATATGCTGCAGAAGTGATATTTTCGATTGTATAATAGCCTATTTTCAATAAATGTTACCGAAAGTTTTTTTTAAATAAAAAAAATTCAACTTCTTTTGAGAATTGCCTAATCAAAGAGACAAAGCAGTTAAAAAGAGAACATATTTATTGTTATACTATAAAAGAAGGCAACAAAAGCACTTCAAGGAATATCCCAAAACTGAGGGAATGGTTCATGAGTTTCCGTGAAAGAAGATTCAAAACATCAACTGAAAAAGACATTAAAATTAGATTGTTAAATTGGACAGATTTAAATGGAATTACAAAGTTCCATGGTGAATTATACGACTGCAATTATTTTGATTCCCCACCTAACACTACTCTAGAAGTTAGATATGTTTTACGTAATTTGGAAGCCAGGGAACTTGCTGGTGGCTTAAGCTTAATAGCTGAACACCAAAAAGAGGTTATTGCTGAAGCAACACTTGAGACAAGTGTTTTTGGTATTCCAGTTCAGAAACATGTAGGAAAAATTGGTGTAGTTGTTTTACCAGAATGGAGACGCTTGGGAATAGGTACTGAATTAATTACTGCATTAGAACACTTTGCAATAAGAAATGGTATCTTGACTCTTTGGACTCACTTCGAACGTGATTGTGAAGCGGAAGAAAATTTCTACACCGAAAAACACAAGTATGTTAAAACAGGCTTACTTAAAAAAGCACTAATGCGCCAAAACAAACCTAAGGATCATTTAATTGTTCAGAAGGAGCTCCCAAGAGGCGGAATTTAAAGCTAAATTTTCTCTTCTTTTTACCCCTTATTTTTGGGTTTCCTATTTTTATTTCTATTTTTCTCAAAATTTATTTCTTTGTGCAATCTAGTCAAAGTTAGATACGATAATAAGAGTTAATAATGAAATGACAGTCTCGAGACAATCAGCTTATAAAAAAAGTGATGTTGTTAAAAATGAGTTCTTCAGATAAAACAAAACAGAAAATTGCTATTATTACGTTAATACAAGAAGGTGCTGTGAAAGTAGGTGGTGAACATGCTATGCTCTTTCCTTATGTTGAGCAAGTTATCAAAGCTGCTGAAACAGTACAAGAGAAATTGGAAATCATTCCTTACATCATCTCTCCTCGACCAAAGAATTTAGAAAAATTAGCTCGTGTAGAGGAGTTAAAAGAACAAATGGATAAAATGAATAGTGGGCAAATGATTCTTGTTTCAAATGGTGCTGCTGGTCCTTATGCGAATCCATGGAATTGGGAACGCTATGGACATGAAAGCAATAAAGTAATGATAAAATTGGTAAAGGAGCGAGAGCTTGATGGTTTGATAATCATAGCTCATGGATATTCTAGTATCCCTGCAATTCTTGATATGGTAGCTTCTAAAGAAAGTGGTGCATATGGAAAAATACCAATAGCATGTTATTATGTAACCCATTCATCATTCGACGAGCACAAAGATAATCGTCCTCAAAGAAGAATTCTTGAGAGAGAAATACAAAACCATGCAAAAATGATTGCCATAAGTCCATACATGGCAAATCATTTGGCTGAAATAAAATTGATAGATGCCAGTGAAAATACTCTGCCATTATACAATGCATTACCAGATAAAGGATGGTTTTCAAATAAAATACCACATGAAGTTATTATTGAGCTCCTCAAAGAGCGAAATTCAAAAATTAATAAAGGACCATTCTTTGGAATTGAACTCCCACTTGATACTGTATTAAATGGCGAAAAAGAATTAGTGGTCTATTTTGGAAGAGCTCAAAAATATGTTAAGGGAACAGATGCGGTTATTGTAGTAGCAAGAAATGATCCTAAACGTCATTATATGCTAATTTGTAGTGGATCAAGTGATGAGCTAAAATGGCATAAAGAACTCATTGAAGGTTTAGACAATGTTACACTTGCTTGGGAGCACAATTCCAAGCTTGTGTTAGGAATTATCCAGTTAACAGAGTGGAATACAAATGCAAGAATCTATGCTATTTTTCTATCACGAAGAGAACCAATGGGTTTAGTTAGCAGGGAATTGATGTTAATGCAAACTGAGGGTTCTGTAATTCCAATAGTATCGGATCATTGTGGATTTGAAGACGAAATGCAAAAAACCTATGGTTTTATTGTAACAAATCCAAGTTTGTGTGAAGATGATTCTGAGACAAGAAAGACCAATTCTCAATTGTCAAAACAGGATGAAATATTCATAAACGATAGCTGTATAAAAGAGACATTAGTCGCATTGGATTCTCTAAGTGCTTTATCAACTGAGGACTTGAAAGAAAGAGTAAAAGCTTATGCAGATGCTGTGAAAAAATTCTATACCCAAAATAGATATTGGGCTTTTTATTTGCAAACAATAGCAAATGTTCTTCCTGAATATTCTAATTATATTGATAAACAATTAAAAGAAAACAATTTGGAAAAAGTTACTAACGTTTAAACTATTTTTTCAAAGTTTTGCTGAAAAGCATAACTTTATTTTCTTCTTTTTAGTAATCAGCTCATACTTTGTTCGAGTTTGTATATTACATCATATTCATTAAACAAATAATTTCTCCTTTGGAGTTACATTAAAATGACTAAAAAAGAAACAAATACTTCTAAAAATAAAAATAAGAGAGTAGCTGTTTCAAAAGAAGAAAAAGTCGATGCCTCCGAACTAGAAAACAAAATCAAAAAACTTGAACATACATTAATCCTAAGTGAAAGAAAGGGATTAGGACTTTTTGAGTTAACAAACGATGCGATATTTATCGTAGGGATGGATGGTGTGTATCTTGATGTTAATCAGAGAGCAGCTGAAATGTTAGGGTATAACCGACAAGATTTGATTGGCAGTCATTCGATTGATTTTGTTTCTAAAGAAGAAAGAGAGAGTACTATGCAGAGGTTATCTGATTTACGAGCAGGACGTATTCTACCTATTTACACTAGAAACTTTAAGAGAAGGGATGGTTCTATCTTTCCATCAGAAATAAATGTTGCTGTTGTTCAAGATGAAGAGGGAAATCCTGCTTATATCCAAAGTGCTGTGAGAGATATTAGTGAGAGAGTTGAAGCAGAAGAAGCTCTGGAGCGTGAAAGAAAAGCCTATAGCTTAATTTCAGAGGCAATTATTTATTCGGAAAGTCTTAAAGATTTTTGCAATAGATGTCTTTCCGGTTTGACTTCACTTTTAGGTTTTGATGACTCAACAATAAGGACATTTGATAAGGATTCCCGAATGTTAATTCCTATAACTTCAATCGGTATATTGAAGGATGGTGACGAATCAATAGTAGGGCCTAAATCGATAGATGATCCTAATTTTATTTTTTCGTTAACAGCACGTACTAAACGAATTATAGTTTCAACAAGATTTGAAGATAGAGCTATTCTAGCACCATTTGCTAAACGTTTAAAAGAGTTAAATGTCCACGCACTTATTTCATGGCCGATACTTGATGCAAAAGAAGAGCTTCTAGGGACATTGCAATTGGTATCATACAAATATAAAGAAATTACAGAGGAAGATATATTTTTCTTCGATACTATTGCTCATATGTTCACTGTTGCGTTTGTAAGAAAAAGAAGCGATGATGCTTTAAGAGACAGTGAAGAAAAATATCGTTCTTTTGCACAGAATTTTCAAGGTATAGTATACAGAATTCGTACAGATAACAAACCAGTATTTTATAATGGAGCAATGGAAGAAATTTCAGGATATACTAGTGAAGAGCTAACCTCGATGAATCCTAAATGGATTGACATTATTCATCCTGATGACCAAGAAATGGTTACAAGTGAATTTATTCATTTGCTTTCTCCTCAGTGTGTTTTTATTGAAATTGAATATCGTATAATACGAAAGGATGGATTAGTTAGATGGGTTCACGAAATAGGTCAAACAATCTGCGATGAAAGTAGTACCCCCATATGGATTCATGGTGCGATTTATGATATTTCCGAGCGAAAGAGGTCAGAGGAAATTCAAGCAAAACAAAGAGAGATTAATATTTCTCTTGCTGCAACAAGCAATTTGTCTGAGGCATTATCCGCTGTTCTAGAAGTAACTTCAGAAATGGATGTTGTGGACTCTGGAAGTATCTATATTGTCAATAAAGATACTCGTTTTCTGGATTTGATAAGCACAAAAAATTTACACAAAAAAGTAGCGAAAGAATTAGCTTATTTTTCAACTCATTCTCCTTTCACACAATCAATTCTTTCTGGAAAACCAGTCTATCTTGAATCTATTGAGTATATGACTGAAAATATCGATGAAATATTCAAACGAGAAGGGATTCAAGCAATAGCAAATATTCCAATTATTTCTGAAGGGAAAATCGTTGCAGCTATTTTTCTAGCTTCACATAAATCATTAAGCATACCAATAAACACTCGAAATGCATTAGAAACAATTGCTTCCCAGATAGGTGGTTCAATATCTCGAATACGAGCTGAAGATGCATTAAGGGATAGTGATGAACGATATAGAACTTTTGTTCAAAACTTCCAAGGAATTGCTTATCGCAGCAAACCAAATTGGAAACCTGTATTTCTTCATGGTGCAATAAAAGAAATAACTGGTTATACTAGTGAGGAATTACTATCCGAAAAACCATCTTGGAGAGAAATTATTCATCCATATGATTTTCCAGAATTAGAAAAAGCAACTGAAAAATCTATTGCTGCTGAAAGTAAAATAGGAAAGTGCGAGTATAGACTAATAACTAAAAATGGTGATATCGTTTGGATTCGAGATGTTTGGCAGGTTTTGACAAACGAAAAAGGAAAGGCAACTAGTTTTCAAGGCTCTATTTACAACATTTCTGATAGAAAAGAAGCTCAAAATGAGCTAGAAAAATTATATCAAGATTTAGAAAAACGAGTAGGAGAGCGCACTGAACAATTAACTTTGATTAATAAAGAATTAACTGCCTTTTCATATTCGGTTTCACATGATCTTCGAACACCGTTGAGGCATATCAGTGGGTTTGCAAATTTATTAACAAAAAGAATTGAGAAACTACCCGAGAAAGATGAACGAATTCTGAGTTATACTCAAAAAATAATCACTTCGACTGAGGAGATGAACAAACTCATAGATGGTTTACTTGTCTTCTCTAGAATGAGTAGGGTTGAAATGGTTAAAATAAGAATCAATTTTACTGAATTGGTTCAGGATGTATTGAATGATTTCCAAATAGAATTAGGAAATAGAAAAATTGATGTGGCAGTACACTTTTTGCCTGATGTTGTTGGCGATCCCTCATTATTGCGACTCGTTTTAGTTAATCTAATTTCAAATGCATTCAAGTTTACAAAAATATGCGATATCGCCCAAATTGAAATTGGTATTATACCCTCTAAGGAAGATGATAAAATAACTGTTTATATCAGGGATAATGGCGTTGGTTTTGATATGAAATATTACGACCGATTATTTGGCGTTTTTCAGAGGTTACACAAAAATGAGGAGTTCGAAGGAACGGGCATAGGTCTTTCAACAGTTCAGAGAGTTGTTCGGAGAATGGGTGGAATGATTTGGGCAGAAGGTGACATTGATAAGGGTGCTACCTTTTATTTCTCGGTACCTAAAGCCGTTGATGAAAAGTAAAAAGGTAGATGGATATGAAAAAATTCTTTGTTGGCGTTGCAGGTGCAATTGAAAAGAATGGTCAAGTTCTTGTTTTAAAACGATCTCCTGAAAAGGATGTAGGTGCTAATCTCTGGGAAGTAGTAACTGGAAGATTAGAAGCAGAAGAAAATCCGGAAATAGGTGTTCTCAGAGAAATAGAAGAAGAAGTGGGTTTGAAAGCTGAAGTAGTTATGCCAATTAATACCAAATTTTTCTACCGTGGCGGGAAAGAATTTCCAATGATTCTAATATCCTTCTGGTGTAGATATCTTTCTGGAGAAGTAAAGATTTCCTGGGAACATTCTGAATATAAATGGATGAAAATCGATGATGCAATAAATGATTCTGATATGCATTTCTTTACAGAGGAATTTAAACGGATAAAACAACTAAAGGAAAGCCTCAAAGATACTTTTAGATATGGAAATTATCAAGAAGAAAAAGAAAGTAACAACACGATAAATAAATATTGAGATGTTGTTTAACATCTCATAACTTATTTTTTTAAATTCAGCTTAGTTCTATCTCTAGGTTTTTCGAATTTATTTATTCTTATTTGTTGGTCCAAGTTGCAATATATTTGCAATTCTTTGGTTGTGTTACTAATTGTGGATTTTCTATTGACCATTTCCCTGGAAGCTGATTTTCTTTAGCTGTTAATTCGAAATGGCACATCGCTATTCCAATATCAATAAATCTCATTGATTCGAAGACTTCAATAATATATCTTGATTGAACCTTTAGATAGAAATGAAATAATTCGTTTACTTTTACAATTCTCCAAGGTTGATTATTTCTTGCAGAAGGTGCTAATCTCAGCAATTCAAGAGCTAAAGCGTATGGGGCTGATTTTTCTGCAGTTAATGGTTTAGTGAATTGATTGTCAAAAAAGAGCTCAGACCAAGCTTTTCTTTTTCGAGCCTTTATTCCCCAAGAAATAATCTTATCCAAGTTTCGTTTATTCCGAGCAATATTACCAATTGGACTAATAGCTGGTATTATTTCATTATCATCTAAGTGAACAAAATTTGAGAAAGTATTGGTGTTAAAAGATCTACCAAGCCAAACAGTGCCATAATTCAGTTCTGTTGCTTTTAGAATTACCTTTTCCATCAAATAACCGAAATCTGTGAAATTAACCGACTTTTTGTTCACAATTCCAACAATAAAATATCGTGCTCCTGAAATCAGGCCATAAGTACCAATCTTTAATTTCTCTTCTTTTTTCTTTGTATCTACAAGAATAAATTTTGCATTCTTGTCAAAGGGACCTTTTTCCTTTAATTGTAAAAATTCATTTATCTTTTCTATGGACTTCTCATCTAATTTCTCATTTACATACGTCCTACAAGAATATCGTTTGCGAATAATCTCTTCAATTGGTTTCTCAAAATCCATAGTCATCACACTAATAAAAAAGAAAAAATAGCAGATAAATTTTTTCACGTGATTAGTATTCTTCTTTGATTTCCTCTTTTATGTCGTCTACGTGTTGGAATAACTGGCGTCTGATTACATCCTTTTTTTTCTGCGGTAAAAGTTGTCCTTCTTGATGAGGTGGTGGAGTAATTACTGGTTTAGGTATCTGGTTAGATGTAATAATTGGTTTAATACTCATTACAAGTAAGCATGGGTAATAAATTGCTGCGATATAGAATCCAATATAGAATTTCATATTTGGGTCAACCGTTTGTTTGCCATAAAATAATCCAAAGAAGATAGTTGCAAGAACACCTGCAATAGCTCCAACGGTTATCATTGAAGCAAAAATTCTTTGAAAAGTAAAACTTTGCCATCTATTTTTACCTATGAAGAAAACTGCAATGAATGGTAAAATTATTGCAATTGCAAACAAAATTACAATTGCTATAGAATATCCATCTGTTGAATCATAAATACCACTAAAATTATCGTATTCGTTATCATCAATACGGTCATATTGAAACCAAGCTCCCACGGACCAAGTAGATCGGTGCCAAGTAACATTGCCATCATTCCAATTGCTATGAGTGAATGGAACAGCTCCAATACAAATACTAGTGAAAATAATTGCTGCGAGCATAATTAATATGTATGTTTTGTCTCTTGTTTTTTCTATAGATATAGTCAAATTTAGAATTCCCTCTATAACTCATATAGATTAGGTGAAATCTTGCTTAATAAGCTAACTAAATAAAAAAAAGTGAGGGAAGAGGTCACGTGTGGATTACACACCACCTCTCGTTTACACTAAAGGAGATAGAGTGAAGCATTAAGGGATGTGGATGCCCCCATCTCTCATATTCAAAACGAGATCAACTTTATCCATAATCATTGGATCATGGGTAACAATAACAACTGTTATACCAAGTGATTTATTCAATTCTCGCAACAATTTGATGATCTCCTCACCTGTTGTTGTGTCAAGATTTCCAGTTGGTTCGTCTGCAAAGATAATAGTAGGTGATTGGATCATTGCTCGAGCAATAGCAACTCGCTGTTTTTCTCCGCCGCTTAATTCCTTTGGGCGGTGTTTTGCTCTATTTCCAAGACCTACTTGCTCAAGTATTTCTTGTGCTCGTTCGCGATCTTCTTTTTTAATACCACCTGGAATTAATGGCAACAGTACATTGTCAATAGCTGATAACGTTGGGATGAGCAAGAAATCTTGGAAAACAAAACCGATCTTTGTTTTACGAATATCTGCCAAATCCTTTTCAGAGAGGGATGTAACTTCAATATTGTCAAGTAATACTCGACCACTGGTAGTGCTATCCATACATCCAAGTATATTGAGTAAAGTACTTTTACCGGAACCACTCGGTCCGGCAATGGCAATGAAACTGCGTTTTTTAATGCCAAAAGATACATTATTGAGTGCAGTCACTTCTGAAGGTAAGCCTTCATAATAGATCTTTGTTAAATTGTACGTTTTAATGATATATTCATCACTAAATTCATGGTCAGTAATTTGTTGGTCTGGAATGTAATCAACCATTTTTTTTTCCTCCTAAAGTGATCTAATGACTTCCATTGGTTTTACTCTGGCAGCTTTGATACCAGGTATTAATCCCGCAACCATTCCAAGTCCTAAACCGAAACCAAGAACTTGCAAAACAATTTGCCATGTGATGATCATGAATGTTTGAGAAGCACCCATTTGTACTAGGAAAAGTAAACCAGCACCTAAACCAAAACCTACTATTGAACCCAATAAACCAATAATTATCGATTCAAGAATTATGTCAAATAGTATTGTTCTATTCTTCCAACCAGTAGCTTTCATAATTGCGAATTCTTTCATTCGTTCAGTTACACCCATTAATTGTGCGACAACAATTGCCATTCCTCCGGCAACAATTACAATGATAATCAGAATATTTTGCATAATGGCGAAATTATTCAATAAATCGCTTGCTGATTCCAAATATTCTCCTGTAATACTTACTTCCAATTTAGGTTCTAGCAATTCTAGTTGCTCACCGTAACCTCTTGTTTGATTTACACTATCTGAATCAAAACGGATGTTAACATAATTGTAACCAGTTTGTTCATAAGGTAAATACAGACTGTTCAATGCAAGTCCCGTTGCAACTGACATTTGAATGTTAGTGTTCATCATTGCTGTTGGATCATCATCATCTGTCTCAAATATACCTACAGTAGTTAAGTTTACTGAGTAAGTATAATTCGTCATGAATTTCACTTCTTTGCCGATTGCAAATAATCCATCAGAACCTTCAGCAATATAGTCTGCTACAATGATTTCAAAATCGTTCTCGTAAATAGTTCCATTTACAATTGTTGTTGAAGGACCATCAAATTGAGCATCATCCGTTACATTAATTCCTACTGCATTTATTAGGACAAAAGGCATAGAAGGTCCGAATCCACCATGCTCTAAAGTTATATTAGCCATGAATTGTTCAAAACCTAAAGCATAAATTTCAGGACTAATTGCCTCAATCATATCACTATCTTCTATTGTCATAATAATATCTGTAATGTTTGTTGGTAATTGTGAAATTGTTATCTCTTTACCATATTCAGAAACTTGTATATCTCCAAGCGTTTCTGCAACGGTATCTGATAATAGATTATCAAATCCTGCTGAAGCTGATGATAATACAACCATTAACGCTATTCCAATCGCAATTCCTGTAATAGATAAACCTGCTATTAGTTTCTTACGAAAAGCGTTTTTTAATGCAAACCGAACTATCTGGAAAATCATTTTGTCACCTAGTTGACTGTAAATATGTGTCTATGTAATGTTCCTATTTTGTTAGCATTTGTTTATAAGTTTGTTTATACCAGTGTAAACAAATCATAACCTTTATATAAACATTTACAAATACCAGAGTTGAGCGATAATGTCGGAAGATGGTAAAAAATTAAAGAAAGAGCAAAGGCAAAAATCGATATTAGAAACAGCTTTAGAGTTAATGTCTGAAAATGGTATCGATAGTACTACAATGCGAGGAATTGCCAAAGCTGAAGGTATTTCTGAGACATTGTTATATCGTTTCTTTAAAAACAAAAATGAATTATTGTTTGCAATTTTTGAAACAAAAGCAGTTGAAATTGCTTATTCAATACAAGAACTCTTTGAAACGACGAAAGGTATGATACCTGATCCCGTGGAAACTCTTCCACTAATCTGTAAGTTAATTCGAAAAAGGCTTGACAAAAATCAAAAAACTTTCAACTTAATTATCAAAGAACGAAAAACTTTGAGAGCTATCTTTGATAATGAAGGTGGATTTCAAGCGATTTTAAAAGATAAAATAAAAATTCGTACATTTGTGGATCTAATGAATGATATTGCTAACAATAAAAGCTTAACGAACTATTTTCAAAGGTGCAAGGATGCAGGAACTCTCAGAGCAGATTTAGATCCAGCGCATTGTGCAAACTTATTTTTAAAAATAATTTGGCCAACACCGATGATCGGCACTAAATTTGCCCTTCCATTCGGTCACATGCCCATGGATACTCAAAATCAAGATGTATTTGAAACAAATATGAAAATCCTTTTGTACGGTTTAACGCCAGATGAAAAACGCTAAATCAGCTAAAATTAATTTTCTTTTTATGGTCCTAAAAAGAACTCTTTAATTATAAAGACAACCTTGTTATTGTATACAACCCGGAAAATCGATTAGGGCGTTATTAACTATGAGTGAAGAATCAAAAAGTTTACTTCTAAGATTAAAGAAAGCAAAAAAAGTTAACAAACAAATTGCTTTAGTGCAACAATTAAAAGATCATAATCAGGAGAAAATGGTTAATCATGTTTTGTTGGTTCATCTTGATAGAAAAGATCACGATTCACTTCGCCTTGAAATTTTAACTGCATTGAATTTTGATGATGATAAAATTGTTTCACCACTTTCATCTATTATTAGTGATCCTTATGAATCTGTAGCGATAAAAGAAAAAGCAATTGCACTTCTTGGAGAGAACAAAAGTAAGAATGCAATGAAATCTTTACTGAAAATCTATAGGAAAGCAAAGGATACGAAAATTCTAGACAACTTAGCTTTAGCTTTAACCTTTTTTGAAGATACAAGCGTCATTAAACCCCTAATAAAAGCGCTCCATCACGATGAATTACGATTGCCTGCTTTAACTGGATTAGCTCGAAATGACTCTACGGTTTATAGTTCCAAAGATTTGATGAAAGCACTTTCACAACTAAAAGTAACTAAACAATTTGAATTATTACACTATGATAAAATCATTGAGAATATTCTTCAAAAATATAATTTTGCAGACAAGGAAGAACTTCTTCTAGCTCTTAATTCGAAAAAATTTGATCAAGCTATCATTAGTTATCTAAAGGAACAAGCTGAAATATCAAAAACGCTGAAAAAGGTTAAAATGTAAAGACCTTTTTCGTTTATTCTAATTCTTTTTTTATTTTGTAACATTTTGCTTGTAACAACAATTTTAAATAGCTTAAACGTTCAATATGTTTTTAATGATTAATCTCTCTTAAGAGATTGAGCATATTGGTGTAAAATGGATTAATGATGTAGGATTCCCTAAACTCGAAAACACATGATTAGTAGAATCAAATCATATATTGCTCTTCCCGATACAATATATAACTCCCCAATATATAATCTCTACATCCAATCCATTTTCCTTCAAGATAACTTTATTCATCCCTTCCCAAGCCAATTTGGTAAAAAACTGAGTTGGCTACCAATTCTTTTCTTATAGTCGCCACAAAAATGATTCAAGTGTTTATTAGGATTCACCTAATTTTTCTGTTGATAACATTAGTCCGGCAATATTTGAGGGGGTAAAGAATCCATCAAAATCTCCAAATCTCTGGATGTATTCAATGATATGGTTGGAAGTTTTTGTTGGCACTGTGAAAATTTGTTTTATTCCTTCTTCTTCACTCCCAATAATCTCGTCGGTTGTGAATTTTATTCCTCGTGCTTTTTGAATTTCAACAACTTTTTCGATATTGGTTACTTCATATGCTAGATGATGAACACGTGTGCCATATTTTTGGCAATATTTCTCTACAACAGAATCTTTGTCCAACCCTTCGCTAATAACGATGATCGGGTATGTTTCAAATAATTTTAGAGTGGTTGTTGTAGCATTTGAATGAATAACTTTGAAGCTCTTAAATAATCGATAAGGGAGTGCATTAGTTAATTCCTCCATCAATTTCTCACGTTCACCTATTTTTGCTCGATATGCAACGTGATCTAATTTAACAATAAGCTCATCAATACCAGACTCTTTGCGATCATTCTCAATTTTAGTAAACTCTTCTAGCATTTCATAACACTCCTTATTAGAAATACAGTACTTTGTTAATTTAGAATTTTCTGAAGTTAATATTAAAACCATCGTAACAAAAAGTAAAGGTAATCCTTTAAGAAAGGATAATTAGTGAATGTTACATCTATTCTTTTGCTGATTCTATCCATTCACCAACTTCTTCTAAAGTAGGAATCAAGTTGCTTCTTTTTAGAAATTTCTTCACATGTTTATCTTTGATTGCGATTTGGACCGTTTTCCAAAGTTTGGCTTGTTTCTGTTTTTTGAGATCTGCTTTGGTTCGAATGCCTGCTTTATAGAGAATTACTGAATCATGAACTTGCAATCTCCAAATTTCAAGCATAAGTTTAGTTTCGATAATCATTCGTGAAATTTCTGCAATATCTAGTTGACTATAGTTCAGTTTTTCACTCAATAGATTGACAATATCATCTGGCTTCGCAACTATAAAATCTATTACTTTGTTAATTCCTATTTTCTTAAATTTGCCACCAATTGCTTTACCAACTTCTGCAGCTTCTTCTATGTCTGAGTTAATGGTGATGGCAGGGGAAAATCTAGATTTCTTTGGAAGATTCAATTTTGGTAAAGGTATTTTAGTTGCTACTTTCTTCTCTATTTTTGATACAACTGTTTTTAGTGCTTTTGGCAAATTGACAGGTGTGATTTCTCCATCTAGAAGAACCTGCAAATAATATCTATCATCTGGTAAGAGAGAATTTTGTACTCTTTTTGTTTTATTATATTCGCTTTTCATTTGTTTTGTTGTTCTCTTTCGTATTTGTTTTTCGCGATTTTGACGATTCTTTTCTGCTTGCATAGTTAGTTTTATCCTAGACCTCGTTGTACCTAACTTTATTTTACCAGGATCGGGATTTCCTGCATCAGCTATTGCTTTGAGATAGAGTGAAGCTGTCCCTTGAATTGCCGATGCAATTCTTTGAGTAATCTTTGCTTTTAAGGCATCATTGTATCCTTTTCCCCAATTACTCTTTTGCCCTTGTTCAAGGTCATAATTTTCTATAACAAAAATATACGACTTATTCGCTTCATTTGCAGCTTTTATGACATAATCTTTGATTTTATTTATTCGTTCTGGAGGATTAATTATCATGTCTTTTCGTAAATCTATGTAAATTTCTGCTGCTCCCCATTCTGTGAAAGAATGGATTAGCCCTTCTTCTTCTGTTTGACCAGTATGGAATGGATGATTAATATCCGCAAAATAATGACTCATAACTCCTGCAGCATAAACCGCTTTTTCCCATTTTTTATTCTTTAAAGCGGATACTGTTTTGTTAAACCAATCATTTACTGCTTTTGGTGCCCCTCCCCATTTTTCCGGCATGTACAAAACATGGTTCTTATAATCTTTAAAATTTTCATCTGGTGCAGTTGAACCTTCTAGAAGCCTTTCATAAAATTTTAGAAAAAGGTTTGCCAAATTTTCATCTAGATATCTTACTGCTTCAATAGCAACTCGATGATGAATACTTCGAGTAGTACGACTTTCAAAAATTAAATTAAATGTTTTCTCATCCATGTAATCACTAACCAATAAACCTGTTAAGATAAATTTAGATCAATGCTTTCCATTTTTGGTCATTTGCTAAAAGTATTTTCATTTAGGTTTTTTAATTAATGAAAAAATCCTCATGAAATTGGAGAATTAATATTTCTATCAAATTTCATTTGATATTTTAGTAGTTTGTTCTCTGGATATTATATCCGATACCTTTTGTATCTCTTTGTATGATTTATAACAAACTAAAAAATTAATCTTTCTAGTTTCCCATAAAAATGAAAATATCTATGATGTGCTTCATAGTTAATTCAAATAGAGCATAGAACTGCTAGTAATCCATAATTGGGAATCTTTTTAATAGAAATCCTACCATAACTGATTGAAGTTAACTAATTTGTAAATATGGACGGTTACTTAAATTTGAAAAGGAAAGAATTAGCACTAATTGTAATAATGTTAACATGTATTCTGACAATACCAATTATTAATGTAAATGCAGTTGCTTATTGGTATGCATTAGACGAAAAGAATGATGTTATTCATTGGTCTGATGGCGAATATCAAGACACTGGTGATTATATAGATGCAATTGATATTGTGAGTGTTTCTATTGATGGCAAAAATATTATTATGGAGTTTGTTGAGGAACCTATTTATTCTAAATATTATGGTTATAGTTTGAGTATTAATTGGGATTACAATGTATCCGTAGGATCTAATCCAGTCTGTTATAATTGTACATCTGCTTCGTTCAGTGGACTTGGTGATTGGAATTCAATTACAACATATATTTTCCTTAAAAATGGGACACTAATTTATGTGCTCCAAACTTATCAAGAAATAGTTATTGAAAAGAAATCTATCATCTTTCCTATACCTGGTTTAGAATATATTGTTGATAAGGTTCCTGAGGATTTTTCTGCTGGAGCTGATTACCGCTCTAATAATACGATTATTGTTGGTGATTATTTCTATGATGTAGCTAATGGAACAATAGTTTCAGGTCATTTATCTGGATTTTCAGCAATAGCTGGTATAGTCAGCCTCTTCACAATTCTTCTATTATTTGGTTATAGAAAGAAGAAATGAACGATTTATTTTTCTTACTTTCTTTTTTCTCTCCTATTTATTCTCTATTACTGTAATATTTCTCAATGAAATTCTCTGACGATTACTTGAGCTTATCCAACTTCATTTGATAATTACATTATCAGGTAAATGAACTGCAACTGTACATTGAGTATGACCATCTAAAGCAGTTTCAAAAGGTTCGATTCTTATTGGTTGTTCAAATAATTGCTCGTAATAATCCTTATACCAGTCACCACTACACTACAGAAGTGTTTTGAAACCTCTTGCTCAGTTTCGTCTTTTATCGCTCCTCGAACCCAGAGGTAGAAACAAGCATAAAACCGTTTCATTCTCACATCATCTGTTTCGAGTAATTTCTTAGTTTGATAATGGGTTCTTGGTTACATAGATAATATTTCCATCTCTTTTTCCAAGAGCGGCTGTTTTGTTGTTTTTCACATATTCAACAACTTTATCATCAACTACTTGAGCGAATGCTGGAGTTCCATTATCTCTGTGCTTCTCAAACTCCTTTACTTTTTCTTGCCGTTTCTTTTCGAGAAAAGCATCAATACCAACAACATGGTAGTCCTTGCGATCCTTTTCCATATCCCCACCTAATCCTCCATGCAAACATGGTTTAAGCAAATCTTTTACTTTCTCTTCCCCAAGCTTTTCCTCAGCTCGTTTCAAAACTATCTTTGTAAATTCTGGTTTTTTCTCAGGATGTACACCTAATGGGGGTATTGTTAACCGTTCCTTTTTTTATGGACAAATGGGACACTGAGTCTTTTATCCATTCCCAGTCACCGCGATCAATTTGTTGGTGCAGTTCATCTCTGAGCCCCCACTAGGAACAGTCGAGTGGGGGATTCCCGAGTCGGTATACGGCACGGGGCTGGAGCCTCGAAGGCTGTTGACTTTTTGGCAGTCAGTAAAGAACTATGCTTCTTCCTTGTTTAAAG
>JAUWKS010000020.1 GCA_030614005.1 Candidatus Heimdallarchaeota archaeon
GCGAATGATGAAAAACTCATTGTTAAACCACTAAGCACTTCTTTTAAGGTCCAATCCATTCCTGCAGTTCCATTAGGGATTAAATTAATACTCAGATCTTCTTTAGGAAGAGTATTGTTTGCTGCTCTGACATTAACAGCTACTGTAACTATGAACGAAAGTAATATTGCGATAGCTATAAATTGAATGCTCTTTTTCATCATTTTTCTACCTACTTGATTCATACCAATTTCTTTTTTTAAAATCTATCCTTTAGAATTTATTATTTGCCTTTAAATAGCTCTTATTTAATTATGTGTAAATAAATAAGGTTTATAAAGATTCAAGTTAGTTTTAATTCGAGAAGATATTTCTCAATATATGCTCATTCCCACCTATTACATAATATTTCTGCTGATGGTTTATTCAGAGAATAAGCCCGATTAACAAATTAGAGTGAGCAATTTGAAAAAGATTAAGATTATTACTGATAGTAGTTGCGATTTGACTATTGATGAATTGAATGAATTAGATGTTGACTTTGTTCCTGCCTATGTAATCATTGACGGCAAAAAGTACAAACAGCATGTGAATATTACCACTGATGAAATGTATCATCAGCTAATTGTTGAGAAGAAAACTATTACTTCTGCAGCATCGTCTCCGGGAGAATTTCATAAGGTTTATGAAAGAGCTTTCAAAGAAGCTGAATCTATTATTATCATAACTATTCACGGCAAGCTTTCAGCAATGTATAGTACTGCTAAGATGGTTGCAGATAAATTCTTTCCAAAAAGAGATATTACTGTTGTTGATTCAAAAACTGCTTCTTTTGCGCATGCAATCCTTGTTCAAGAAGCAGCGCAATTAGTAAAACTTGGCAAATCAAAAGATGAAATAGTTGCTAGGTTAAGATTTCTGGCTGAAAATACTAAAGCATTACCTCTTTTAGACACTCTTGAATATCTTTATCGTGGAGGAAGAATCAAACTCTATCAAAGATTATTGGGAAGTCTCGTTGGAATTAAAGCATTGGTTCTGATTGATAAAAAAGGTTCGAATATGGATGCAAAAGTAAAAGGTAGAAAGAATGCATTAATTCAAATGAAAATGTGTGGTTTGCAAATCTTAGATCGCTTGATCATCAAACGTTTATATGTTGCTTATTCAAACAACAAAGATCTTGCAATTGAAGTTGCGGACTTTTTACTCGAAAACAGCCCAGGCGATATTGAAATTTCTATAGGACAACTTGGTGCGGTTGTCGGTGTTCATGGGGGTAACGATGTCGTTGGTTTTGGATTTGTCGGAGAGTACAACGTCAAAATGTTCTCCAGTGTGGGAGAAACAACTAAAGATTTTATCAAAGAAAAATTACAAATTGTCAAGGGATGAGTCACTAGATTCATCCCTCTCAGCCATTTTTTCTGTATATTGAGCTATGGTTATATTCTTAACTTGTTCTGGGTTTTCCGTTAAATTAGTAATGAGAGACAAGTATCCTGTTAGTACTTTTTCAGGAGGTATTGTTTTGAAATTTCTTATCACTTGTGCTTCTTTTACTCCTATGCAACGTAGTTTAAGTTCTTGATCAGATATTTTTTCGAATAACAAGCTAAGTTGGTATTTCTTTTTTATAGTAGGATGAAGTAATTTGAAGGATAGATAAACAACATTTCGTGTTAAATCTTGTTGTGAATTTTCCGTTTCTAATAATTCTTGATATTTTTTTGGGAGAATCAATTTTTCAATATTGACTGTATTCACCTTTTCATAAGCTTCTTGTTGTATATTAGATTCTATTTTAGTCAATAATTTAGAGTTAATAATAATGTTACTAAATTTACTTGTAACATAAGATAATGAGTATAACTCATTGTAATCAGGTGATTTTTCATTCTCACTTGCTGTTACACATTGCCAGTAAGATGCTTCTCTTGAGATTCTTACTCTCTTTTGAGATTTAATTGGATCATAATCTTGGAATTCTTTTGTAACCAAAAGGTCATCACTTTTATGTGATTGTTCTTTGATATCAATGAGTTCCTTGTATTTTTTCTTCAAGGTGTTTCTAGCCATTCGATTCCACAAATCACCCCAATCAATAAAGAGGAAAAGAGCTATTATTCCAATGCTTGCTATCCAAACAATAGCTGATAACCAAATTGGAGGTGCTTCTCCGGCTGTTCCGTCAGATTGCAAACCAAATGCCCAGAAAATAATTCCACCAACACTGGTACCTGCGAGATATTTTGCTACAAGCCCAGTTCCAGTTGTAAGGACAATTTTTCCAAAAAAGCACCAAATAACCGTTTTCCAAAGAGCATAGCCTAACAATCCAATGAAAATCAGTATCGCATCATCAGGTAACGGAGTCGCTGCAAAGAGAAAAATAATCAAAGGTGCAAGACCTCTATCGATCCATTTTTGTGCTCTAGCAACTTGTTTTTCCATACTACCTTCTATTACGTTTTTACTTGCTCTGCCAATTAACCATGCGGAAGTTTCACCAATCGCTGCACCAGCACCTGCTGCTACTCCCATTAGTACAATAAGTGGTGCTGTTATTGATGGCCTTGTTGCAACTGCTACCAAAGCGATTGTGTATGGTACAGGAAAAATAACCGTAAAATTACCAAAAATAGATATAACAAATATTCCGAGAAAGATACCAAATAAGCCAACTTTTTTTTCAAACCAATCTACAATATTGGTCATAATTTCTCCCATGTTTATATTCAAGGCTGCTAAAACGATTATTACCACAACAAACAAGGAAAGAAAAATGATTGATGCCAATCGTTCTTTATCTTTTGTAAACCAATCCCATATCCGTCTGAAAGAATTTTCACGCTCTTCAAATTCATATTCGTTTCTTTGAACAGAATCATTATTCGGCTCTCTATGCTCAAAATTCTGTTCCAATTTACCATTCTTCTCAGACATGATCATCTACCTGTTTCAATTTTATAAGTTATACAATTGGGAGAGTAAAGTTAGTTTTTATATTTACTGTAATAACTAAAATAATAAATATTTGCAAATCTAATCAATTATCGATTTCAATAGTTATCGACAATAAAAAAAAGAGCGCAATGGTTCGATAGTACAGTTTTTAACTGATGAAGAATAACTAGTACTATCAAATTAGAAATTAGTCAAACCTCCATTAAATTAGGAGGGAATTGGAGACATAAACAGAATGGCTTTTCAAAAAGAAAACCAAATGGGAATCCCCCTAGGGGATAATTTTGTAGACTTCACGACAAGAGTTGATAAGATTTCTCTAGAGACAATAGTAGAGGTTTCTGCTAAGTATAATTGCAAGCAAGAATTTGCTGGTGTTATTCATTTAATATCCACTGACTTAAACGTCGACTCTGAATTAATTTTAAGTGATCTCCAAAGCGAATTGAAACGACTTGAAAAAATAGGTGAAGAACCCCCAGAAATAGAAACATATTTGCACAGGTTTGCAATTTCAGAAGGGAAATGGATTGCTTTTCTTAGAGAATCATTTCCAAACAATCTGATAAAAGAAGGGAAAAAAATCCAAGAACAATTTGCAAAAATAGGTAAATTGAAAGGTAGCGATTTAATAACTTTGGCAACGCAAATAATGATGGAAAGGCAATTTATCGCTGCAAATACAATTCTACCAGTAATAGATAAGTGGGTTGAGGAACATAAAGGATCCACAGATTACGAGGCAGCTCTCCACATACTCAGAGGATATATGAAGAAACGAGATTTTGTTGATATTATAAAACAAATGGAAGAAGCCAAAGAACATCTTGTAAAGCAAATACAAATTTTAGGTGATATTTTAGCAAATGCGGAAAGCACAAATTGGATTTTTCGCTCATTAATTGAAGTTGAACTATTATTCGAGGATTTGAGTCAAAGTTTAGCAGACTTAACAAATAAAGGTGCAGCAGATATTGTTTTGTGGCTCGTGTCAAAAAGCTATGAAAAGGCTACCGGAGACTTTACTTCTCAAGAAGATATGTCAAAATTGATTATGCGATTCCAATTAGAATCTGCTTTAGGTATCGCTTCTGCATCTCCCTTGGCAACTTTGGAATATGAACTTTTGTCTTTAAATTACAAAGACAATTTAGCGAAATCAAAATTAGTTGATGAAATGATACTAAAAGCTTGGAAAGAAGCACGAATTGGGAACACCCCACTAGACATCGGAAGGGAAATTCTCTCACTATTGATGGATTATAGTAATACCTCACCATTATTTTTATCAAAATTACCAAGACATTTTGCGTATGTTACGGAATTTTTTGAAAGTGATAAACTAAGACTAGCTCGTGCACTTGAAAAAGCTAAAATAAAAGGGAAGGAACCAACTGCTAAAGAAATGCAGAATGCTGTTATTCTTGATTATTTAATCATTTTTGCTCGAAATTTTGTAGCTGGTAATATGAAAGCAGATGATAAAGACCTTAATGTTCCAGATGAACCTAAGAGATTGGATCTAACACCTGCAGAAAAAGATATTATTGACATGATCGATGCTGCAGTTCAAAGAGGTATTCGTTCCCAAAACAGAACACAAGCAATGAAAGTTCTTGCAGCACAAATAAATTCCATGTATCAAAGATGTCTCAATCAAGTTAAAAACGAAGTTTCTGTTGGTGAATGCATGCTCTACGGCATCTATAATTTAAATGGCATTGAAATATCTAGAGAAAAAGCAAGAAATTTGATTCTCGATCATTTCACTCGAATGAAAGTTTCAGCTGCTACTTCTGGAAAGAAAAGGATTGACTCGGTAGTTCAAAAAGCAATTGCTATTGAAATTGAAGAAAAAATATTCAAAAGGGATATCAAATAATTACTTTATCCCTTTTTCAAACTATTTTTATTAATTATTATTGAAGTGTTGCTAGAATATCATTAGTTCTTTTAATGCCCTCAAGGATATCTACTAATCCACTTGCAAGTGAAATTCTAAGGTAATTTTCTTCGTTTCCAAAAACGGAACCCGCAGTTAAAGCAACTCCTTTCTCTTCTAGAATCTTTACCGCAAGCTTATTCGAAGGTATGGAACCCTCATATTTCATAAAAAGATAAAAAGCGCCTTCAGGTTTTCTGCAAGAAAGATAATCACATTGTTCGATTAATTCAAGACTCTTATCACGACGAATTTTATATTCAGCAACCATTTTCATCGTTGGTTCTTCTAATTCAAGAGCTTTTATTGCAGCCCATTGTGTCGGTGTATTTACACACGTGCTAATATTCTGTTGCACTTTATTCATAGAATCAACAAGCTCTTTGTTACCAATTGCGTATCCAAATCTCCATCCAGTCATAGCATGAGATTTGCTTAATCCATCAATAACTAAGGTTCGATCCAATGATTGAGAGACCGATAGATATTGGTGGTATTTTCCCTCAAAAATAATTTTCTTGTATATTTCATCAGTGATTATCATTAAATCATTATCGTTAGATAAATCGTTGATGAATTTCAATGTATCCAAATCGTAAATTGTCCCTGTAGGGTTACTTGGTGAGTTGATTAGAAGTGCTTTAGTGTTTTTATCTATTGCATCTTTGATGGATTCTTCTGGAAAACTAAAATCTTCGGTAACAGCTTGAACGACTCTTGTTTCTGCACCAATAAATTGAATTATTCCCGAGTAACTAGGCCAAAAGGGAGAAATAACTGCGATGTTGTCTCCAGGGTCAACTAATGAAACTAATGCATTAAACAATGATGCCTTAGCTCCAGGAGTAGTTATCACATTTCTTTTGGGATCAATTTCAACACCAGTATCTTTTGAATGAACTGAAGCGATTTTTTCTAGCAAGGGTCGTACTCCCTTTGAAGAAGTGTATCCTGTTTTGCCTTCTTTCATAGCATTATAGGCAGCCTCAATAATCTCAGTTGGAGTATTAAAATTCGGTTGACCAATTTCAAGATGGATAATTTCCTTTCCTTTAGCTTCTAATTCTGTTGACAGTATTTTCATTTTCAAGGTTCCACTAGCAGGAACACGAAGAGCACATTTTGATAGTTTGTTATTTTTAGATGTCATATGAAACACCCTTGCTTAATATAATTCATTTCCGACTTTCTGGTTCGTTATTAACGGAATCCCATTATTAACAATCTAATGCAGAGGTACATTCTTATTTTTATTCGTTGCTATCTCTCAGCATTTATTCAATGAAAAATATGACACAAAGAAGCAAATCTTTGTAAAGGTCGAAAAATAAATAAAAATAATAGAATTTGCCAACACTCTTTTCAGAGCATTGACGGAAATTTTTTCTCTGTGAAAAAGTAATCAGATTATTGCTCAACCAAAGAGTGAGCTTAATCCAGACTCTTCTTCCTCTTCTTCTTCTTCTTCTGGTTCTGGGGCAGCTGCGGGAGCAGCGGCTTTTGCAGCGGCTTTTGCAGCAGCTTTTGCAGCAGCTGGAGCGGCGGCGGGAGCGGCGGCTGGCATAACAGCAGCAGATTTGATGGCATCTTTGATGTTAACTTCACCGAGAGCAGCGACTAAACCTTTGATCCTGTTCTTGTCTGGAGTTAATCCAGCAGCGGTCAATATATCACCAATAGCTTTTTCGGTGACCTTTTTACCAGATGAATGTAGTATTAATGAAGCATGAAGGTATTCCATTTTTGTTTTTCTCCAATTTTTCTTACTATTTTTTTAGTTTTAGTTTGGTTTACAAGTACAAGATACTTGCAACTATCTTGAGAAGGTTTTTGTTTCTTTTAAAAATCTTCTGTTGACAAACAAAAATACTGACTGAGGCAATATCATTTAAGTCACGTATAATAATTATTGCTAAAGAAATAATTAAATCCATAAATGTTAAAAACATAAATAAAAGGTAATTTTATAATATAGCGAGGGAAATAAACAATGGTTCCACAGAAAAAAAATCCGGAAAAAAAGAAGAAATCCATCCCAAAAGATAAGATTATCAAAATGGTGAAAGATCAAGAATATGTTGATTTAGGAGAACCTTTTGGTGAGAGTGCAAGAAGATATCTTGCTTTTCAATTAACAAAATTAATCGATAAAAGGGAAATAACTGGGACGGTAATCACTCCAGAAGGAGTTTTCATTTCTCTAACAAGTTCCGAAGTGAAGGATATTGTTCGCTTGATTAAAGCGAAGGGTTTTTGCAACCTTGAAGAGCTTGCTGTCGAGAACAAGTGGAATCCTAAAGTAGTAACATTGGTTGCAAAGTCACGAATTAACCTTATACAAAGAAAGGATGATAAAATAATCACCAGGGATTCTGCAAAAGATATTCTCTATCAAAATGTTGTTCAAGGTGTCGATGTTGATATCTATGAACTTGCAGAAGAATTACAACTTAAGAAATCTATTACTAGAGAATTACTACAATCGTTAATTGAAGATGGTAAGATTGAAGGTGTTTATGTAAAATCGTCCCATAAATTTCTACCAATGGAGCAGCTTGAAGAATCTATTAGAGAACTAATTGAGGATTTGGAAAATCAAAAAGTATCACAAGTATCGTTTGGAGCAATAGCAGAGGATTACAGTATTTCAGATGATCAGGTATACAATATTTTGTTGAAACTTCATAATGTCGGAGATATTGACGTTCAACTAAATTTGGGCTTGAAAATTTGTTTAATCAAAGAAAATATTGAATTGGAGAAAATTATTGAGAGAATACCTGAAGAAGAGAGAAAATTGGATGTCGAAGATTTAACTCAGAAATAGAAAACCTAATAAAAAGCGCAATATGTGGTTAAAAGAAAGTTTTTATTTAGAAGTAAATAAAGTCAACTAAGATTAATGAACAAAGAATAGAATGCAGGTAAGAATAAATGGAGAAAAAAAAATGAGTGCTAAACCACCTAAAAAACCTAGAAAAATTCCAGATGAATATGAAGTATTGACAATTAAATTAACTATGGAACTCAAAAAAGAAGTGGGAAAAGAAATCGCTGCTTTACTTCTTGTTGGAAGCGTTGCTAATAACAATTACATGAAAGGTGACTCTGATTGTGATTTCTATCTAGTAATTAAGAAAGACAGAGATAAACAAGTAGAAATTCTCCAGAAGATTGGTGTAATAAAAGCAAAATTTGAAAATGATCCTCAATATTCCTCTCTATTAGATTTAATGGTTTTCTTTGAAGAAGATCTTAATGAAGAAAATATTAATGCTTCAAGTATTGTTAATTGGGTTCACATTTGGACAGGACAAAATGGAATCCTGAAAATTGGCGAAGAAAATCCATTCTCAAAGGTTAAAATAACTCCTGGTAAGCTCAAAAAAGGAGCTACTCAAATGTGTTTAGATAATGTATTTGTTATGCGTGATAGTTTTATAAACACTCCAGCAGGCAAAGATGGAGAACTAACCTTTTATGCGAGTGATGCAGTAATTGGGTGTGCTCAAGCATATTTAGTTCATTTAGGCGAAAAGAAATTTAACAGATATAACATACCTGAACTTTTCGCAGAGAAAAGCACTGTTAAAGTAGATTCAAAAATAATCAAAGACGCGAGAGATTACCGATTAGGAGTAAAAATCGATGACGTTCATGATTTTCTAGAAAAATGCTACGATTTTGGTTGGACGTTATTAGAGGTTATGCTTAAAGGTAAATAAAAATTTCAATGAAGGGAATAAGATTTGTCAAGTGAAAAAATTATTATTAGACTGAAGGACCTTGTCGGTAGAACAGATTCGCAAATTTACTTAATCATTGGCCCCCCAGGTTCAGGGAAGGAAAGATTTGCATTACAGTATTTAGTTGATGGTTTAGCTGAGAAAAATAATGGTGTATTTCTCACAACTGATAGTTTTCCAAGTGAAATAATTGATAAAATGAAACAACTAGGTATTGATCCTTCTACTTATATCTCAGCAAAACAATTACAATTCATAGATGTCTTCTCCTATCGCACTGGCGAAAGTGTAAAAGATAATGGTTTGACTGTAGATAACATTCGAGAATTAACTAGTATAAGTGTAATCATCAAGAAACTCATTGATGCTAATGATAAGCTTACACTAGTAATGAATACAATTTCCACAATTTCCATTTATAATTCTGAGATAGCAATACTCGATTTTATTCAAGCACAAGTCGCCAGATTAAAGCAACGTAATCATAGCGGAGTTATCGTTGCTCAACAAGGTATGATGAATGAAAAAGTCATACAAGGAATAAAAGCAATTGTTGATGGCGTTATTGAATTCCAATCGATTACTAACGAGAAAGGTGTCTCTCAAAAAAGATTACGAGTAGAATTTGCACCTAAAATTAGGAAGTCTGGTTGGATCAATCTTTACTAATAAGCAATTGATATTCCTAATTTTTCATTATTTTTTTTCTTTCTTCCTTAAATGAAAGTTTATTGATAGATTTAAATAGACCCTTGTGAAAAGTTACCAAGTGGTAAACTATGGCTAATTGGTGGGAATACGTTCTTGCTTTATCTCCTTCAGTAGTAATCTTAGTCTTATATTTACTAAGTTACCTTTGGGGCAAAAAAAAGAACAAAAAATTTGCATTAGAAATGCTATCGAAAATAGCTGTCCCATTAAATGATTATTGTGAATCATTTGAAAAAGTTACTCAAGAAAAAGAAAGATACCAATTAGTTTGCCGACCAACCAAAGATGCTCCTATGAGAACGATGGTTGTTTTAGGAATCCCCCTTGGCAGACCATTTTTCATTGCTTTTATCTGGGACAAAATTAGAAAAAACAGAGACAAATATACTCTTTCAGCAAACTTGAGGAAAAGACCTCCATTTTCACTTGAAGTAGTTTCGAAGAAGCGAAAGAAAGTGCTGAAAGGTGATCAAGATTACTTTATGGAACTCAAAGAAGTATCTACAACAGGATTCCTCAATGAATATTTCATTATTAAAACAAACAATGTCAGGTCTGCAACGAAATTATTGTCAAATGAAAGTTTACTTAGGTTATTAGCAAAAACTAGAAATGATACTTTATGGCTCTCATTAAGACACGAAGTTAAAGAAGTTGGCATGCAATTTGAATCCATCTTCGAATATGAAGAAGAACAAATAGAGAATACTGTTGAATTATTTTTAAAAGTAATAGAAGCAATTCCATATCCTCGCAAAGGTAAATATTGAGACTAAGGATGAATTAAGTCTCATTATTTTTTCTTATTTTTTTACCGAAAGAATTACTTCAGGTATTTTTTCAATGACATCTGTTGCTAATAAGCTGTTACCAAAATCTTCTGCAGCCAATTCTCCAGCCTTTCCTGTTAAATAAGATGATGCACTTGCTGCTCGAAATAGGTTAGCATTTATTGCACTTAATGTTCCTAGAATTCCAGCTAATACATCTCCAGTTCCACCAACAGTCATTCCAACATGACCAGTTCGATTAATTTTTGATGACCGAACATCAGAAATAACATCATATTTACCTTTTAGTAGAATGGTTGTATTATACTTCTGAGCTATTTCAAATACTCTTACTTTCCTATCAAACCAGTTATTTGACAGTTTTTCTCCAAAAAGAATTTTGAACTCACCCATATGAGGAGTAAGCACAATTTTTTTGGATTTCAATATAGACAAATCGGTGCTTATTGCTTTCAATGCATCAGCATCAATAATTAAGGGCTTGTCTGAAGGCGTTTTCTTTATTACATCAAGTACAAACTCAATAGTTTCAGGGTTTTCGCTTATTCCAGGACCGATCACCATACTATCAAATTTCTTTAGTTGTTCCAAAATTGTTGCTGTATGTTTCTTGGTAAGGTAATCTCCCTGGAGTGATTTCACTATCATATTTGGTGAATCTGATCGGACGGACGATGCAATACTTTCCGGAATACAAGTGATAACTAAATCTGCTCCGGCACGTAATGCTGCTCGAGAGGTTAATACAGGAGCTCCGGAGTATTTTAAACTCCCACCTACAACAAGGACCATTCCATTTTCCCCTTTGTGAGAATCAGTTTTGCGATTGGGAAACGCAGCACGCAAATCACCTTTCCCTACAAAAAGCTCAGCTTCGGGCGGAACACCAATACTACAAATAATGGTTTTTTCTTGCAAGCCCTTTATCGTTAAGCAAGGTTTTGTATCATGAAAAGTTGCTATTTTATCAGCGTTAATCATCAACTTGGTTTTCTTGGGTTGATCAGACCACATTCCTGAAGGCAAGTCAACAGCAAATATTGATTTGTTGGCTTTGTTTATTGTTTTAATCGCGCTTTTAATAGGCTCATAAGGCTCATTTGTTAAACCAATGCCTAAGAGTGAATCGATAATTAAATCTACATCAGATAATTTTTCCTCTAATATTTTAATTAATGAAGAATCAGATATTATGATGATCTCAATAGAATGCTCTAATTGTGTTAAAATATTGAAATTAGTCAGAGCTGCATGAGAACGTATTTTTGATTTAGAACCAATAAGGAATAGTCGAACTTTTTTGTTCATTGAAACAAGATGACGAGCGAGAACCATGCCATCCCCCCCATTATTCCCTGTACCACAGCAAACTGCGATAAACTTAGCATTAGGATATTCTTTAGCAGCAACTCTTGCACCAGCTGCACCAGCATTTTCCATTAACTGCAGAACAGATAAGCCTAATTCCTCACTGTTTTCATCAATAATCCGGACTTCTTCAGAAGTGATGACCATTGTTAGAACCTTCAGTATGCAATATAACCTCTAAATCTAATGATTAATTTATCTGATGAACAATAAAATCTTTTTACAATAGAATGCAATCGATAATTGATATAAAAAAAAGGAAATATAACCAAAGAATTAGATCTTTGGTTTGATAAATTCTTTATCCATTAACATAAAAGTCATGTCTCTAGAATGTTTGATTCGTTCTTCAGCCATTTTATAGAGTTCTTTTTCTTCCATCTCAATGCGTGCAATACCTTGCTCAATTGCTTTCATTCCAACTCGAGTAGCTTCTAATGGATATACTTCCCATTCACTCATATTTGGTGTGATATAATCAGCAGATAAGCCTTTCTTGATTGCTACTTCAGCAAGTGCTTGAGCAGCAGCAATGCACATTTCATCTGTGATGGTTGAAGCTTGAACATCTAAAGTGCCTCTAAAGATACCAGGAAATCCTAAGCTGTTATTAACTTGGTTTGGAAAGTCGCTTCGACCAGTTCCAACAACTTTCGCTCCTGCTTCTTTTGCTTCCCAAGGCCATATTTCGGGTAGCGGATTAGCGCAAGCAAAAACAATGGAATCTGAAGCCATTTTAGAAACCCATTCTTTCTTAATTGTACCAGGTTCTGATTTGGATGCAGAAATAAGAACATCGGCATCTTCTGTAGCGTTGCCAAAATCACCAGAAACACCTTCACCATTGGTTTTTTGAGCAAGATCATATTTGAACGTGTCATAATCTTTCCCATCAATGATATCTTTGCGATCTTTGGTAAGTATACTTTTGGAATCGCACATTACAATGTTTTTGAGGTTTACACCAGCAGTTTCTAACATATAAGCTGTTCTTGTGTTTGCAGAGCCAACTCCGAGCATAGCGATTTTTACTTGATCGATTTCTTTCCCGACGAATTTTAGAGCACCAAATACACCTGCTAAAATAACTGCAGCTGTACCTTGAGCATCATCATGCCAAACTGGAATGTCCATCTCTTTGCGTAATGTTTCAAGAATTTTGTAACATTTTGGTTTGGAAAAGTCTTCAAGATTAATACCACCGAAAGATGGTTGTAAGAGTTTCACTGTCTTAATAATTTCATCAGGATCTTTGGTATCTAAACAAATAGGAACAGCGTCAACGCCACCCAAGTACTTGAATAGTAGGGCTTTACCCTCCATAACTGGCAAAGCAGCTTCTGGACCAATATCACCTAAACCTAACACTCTTGTGCCATCAGAAACGACAGCAACAGTGTTCGCTTTATTAGTATGTTTGAATACTTCCTCTTTATTAGCTTCAATAGCTCTGCATGGTGCAGCTACTCCAGGAGTATACCAAATACCAAAAGCATCAAAATCCCATATAGAACATTTTGGAACGGTTTGAATCTTTCCTTGATAGTAAGGATGAAGTTTCATTGCAATACCTGCAGGCGCTTTAGCCTTTTCCAATAGTTCTTCTTTAGTAACTTTTTTCTCTGTCATTGTTGCAACAACTTCTCTAAATAAAGTTACGTTACTTTGGGATACTCTTATTATATAAATGATTTTGCGATTTGAATTAAATAATTACTTCTGATACTAAGTGAAAAAGTAGTTTTTTTTTCACGAATATTTGAAGAGAAAAAATAATTCAATTTATCAACAAAAGAGAAATGCTTAAAACTGAATAGATTAAGAAAAAACCATAACCAATAGGCAACAATGTCGAGGTAGCTTAGCTTGGTTACGGATGTCCACGCGTGCACGTTCGCCAGAATGGGCGCCTGACTCATAATCCAAATCGATTAACTCACAGTGGCCAGATTTGATGGGACATCAGGAGGTCGCGGGATCGAAAATCCATTAATATTCTTAATGGCTCGGTATGCCCGCCCTCGACACCAATTTTTTAAAATAAAATCATTAAAATGAAATTCTTTTTTGAACCTTAAATGAAATGTTTATTTGAAACAATTTTTGAGTTCGTTTTCGAATTCACTTGCTGATGAAATAATATGAAATATTTCTAATATCCAAGCAATTTCATTTAAATCTTCAAAAGAGATTTTTTGTGATATCTCAGATAATTCTTGTGAATATTTGGTAAAATTCTTTACTCTGACTGAATGAAAGGACTCATAAATTTTATCTATTTTTTTAATCAAACAATCAATATCAACGTTAGCTTTATTTCGCTGCTTACATAGTATTGATCCTACCACATGCCAAACTTCATTATCTTCAAAACTTTGCTTTTTACCAGATAATACGAAAAAATTAGCCGTTCTTCCATACAATGTTTCTGATGCAACCACCTCCTTCTCAATTGAAGAAGTAGAACAAAAATCAATTTCCAGCTCATTAGAGTAGTTAATTAAAATGATTTTTGTTTTAATTATTTCTCTACTTTTATTTTCTTTAATTGAATTACAAGCTATTACTCTTTCCTGAGAAAGAATTGAGATAGCTTATGGAGGATTTAATTGTTCTTTTTATCTCTAAAAGAAATTAGAAGAAGTGTGTCTCCGAGTAACTATGATCGGTCCTTATCGGGTGCTAGCCAAGCATTGATCCCGACTCAACTTGTCGGATTTCTTCACAGACACAAGTACCCTTTAGGGTTAATCTCTCAAAAGCTTTTCTAAACACATACATTAAATATTGAATAAATAAATGGTTTAAAACTTCATTTTAGTATGACAATCTATAATAACTTGAATCGTCATAGTTTAATGAAATGAACATAGGAGCTGATTTACAACAATGACTAAAGAAATAAGCAACGATTCGAAAGTTCATATGGAAGTATCTGAAGTCATGACTTCGACAGTTCATACTATTTCTCCTAGTGAAACTGTAGAAGCAGCTGCAAAGATGATGCTAGATAACAAAGTTGGAAGCATAATTATTCTATCAAAAGATGATAACCCGAAACCTTTGGGCATTGTAACAGAACGGGATATTGTTACTCGAGTAGTCGCTATTGGTAAGAACCCCGCAAAAATACCTGTAGATGAAATAGCTACTCGTCCTGTTGTCACTGCTCCTCCAACTCTTGATGTTGCAGTAGCAATGTCACTTATGGCTCGTTTAAACATTAGAAGATTAATTATTGTTGAGGGAAATAACGTTAGTGGTATTTGTACCTATCGGGATTTGTTGAGAGTTGCTCCCAGCTTAATTGAGGTAGCACTTGAATTTGAAAAAATAGGTTATAGGAATAAACAAGATCCAGATGAAATTGACACCGTGTATGAAGATTATGATAAAGATTCTGAGTTAAATAACCAAGATTTAACTCTCGGATTCTATTGTACGATGTGTGGTGATCGGTTTGATGATGCTCCACTCGGAGATGACGATCAACCGTTGTGTAGTGATTGCTTTGCTTCCAGAAATGATTAATTTCAAGTAAGTAATAGCAACTAATAAAAAGTGATTGTAAAATCACAACACAAGTCAATATAGAAAAGTCAAATAAAGGAAATCAAAAGAAAAAAGTATTATTTTGGAGGAATTTTATGAAAGTTTCAGAAGTAATGTCTGTAAAGTATGGTACTGTAGATAAGGACCAAATGCTCTCCAATGCTCTAACTATTATGCGAAAGAAAAAGCATATTTCGAGATTGGTTGTGCTTGACAAGGATAAACCTGTAGGAGTCATCTCTTTCAGAGATGTGGCTGACCGGTTAGGAACATATAAAACTGATGGCATTTCTCCAACAAGCCTTAGAGTCTCTAGTGCTATGTCCTTCCCTATCGTTTCAGTTGAGTCTGAATCTAATTTAATTGAGGCAGCTAAATTGATGACAGAACAGAAGATTTCATCACTTTTAGTTATCGATGGAGAAGAATTGAAAGGATTATTAACAAAGCACAATCTTTTAACTATTGCTCTTCGCTGCAAGAAGATTAAAGTTAAAGATATGATGACTCCCGAACCAAAGCAAATAACCTCAAGTGAAAGAGTAATGGCAGCACGAAATATTATGTTTACTAATAATTACAGTGCTTTGCCTGTTGTTGATGATGAGAAATTAGTTGGTATTGTAGATGACCAAATAATTGCTGATGCATTAGCAAAACTTCGTGAAAAAGTACCAAGAAAACACCAGAAGCATCGTTTAGATGAATATTACATTGGACAAGTAATGCGAATGATGCCACCTACAATTGATGAAAATGCTCCCCTGTGTGATTTAATTCAAGTATTCATAGATACACAAGCAAAAGCGGTCTTTGTTTTAGGCAAGGATGAACAATTGGTTGGAATACTATCTGTAACAGATATTGCCAACGCAATTGCAGAAGAAAGAATTTAATTTTTAATAAATTAGGAGTTCTTTCCATTGACAATCGATCTCAATATTGTTAATGGAAATCTCTTCCTTGGTTCTGAATTTAGACAAGGAGGAATTTCCATTGAAGGTGAACGTATAATTAAGATTGGGAAAGAACCTTCTCTACCCAAAGCGTCTCATAAAATTGATGCTAAAGGAGCAATCGTTATTCCAGGGATTATAGATATCCATGTCCATTTTCGTGATTTACAGCAAAAATACAAAGAAACCTTAGTATCAGGATCGATATCAGCTCTCGCAGGTGGAATAACAACAGTTCTGGACATGCCAAATAACAAGCCCCCAACAGATTCTATTAGTAGAATTCAAGAAAAAGAAGCTCTCATCCAAAATAAAGCAGCAGTAAATATTGGTTTTTACAGTTTGTTCCCAAAAGACAATTCAGAGATAGCAAAATTAGCAAACGAAGGAGTATTTGGTTTTAAAATATACCCAGCAGATAACTACTATCCACCAAAAGATAATGATTCCTTAAATAGAGCAATGAAGGAAATTGCTAGAACAAAGCTCCCTGTTATCATTCATCCGGACAATGGATTTGCTGGTGAAACTGAAAAACAATTGTTTGCTACAGATTTACCACCAATTGATGCTTTTATTAAAGCTCATAATCAATTGGAAGAAGCAAAAGCACTTGAGACTTTTATTGATTTATCAAACAAAGTAGATGGGAAATTACATTGCGCTCATGTTACAGCCAAAGAGACTGTTGAGATAATTACTAAAAATAAGGACCTTCAAATGCTCTCGAGTGAAGTATGTCCACATCATCTCAGTCTAGGCGTTAAAGAACTACATAAATTTAAATCCCAGGCAAAATGCTTACCACCTCTAAGAACAAAACAAGATCAAGATGCTCTTTGGCAAGCTTTGAATGATGATGTAATAAATATTATATCAACAGATCATGCTCCGCACTCATATGAAGAAAAACATTGTGAATTTGAGGTTGCTGCTTCGGGTATCCACGGTCTCGAGACACTGGTACCAATTATGTTCACTCATGCATTAAGAGGGATGATTTCTTTTGAGAAATTGATACCAAAAATGACAACTAATCCTGCTAAATTAATGGGAATTGAACATAGAGGTGAATTGTTGGAAGGAAACTTTGCTGATATTGTTATCCTCAAAAAGAAGAAATACCAAATTGTTTCAGCGCAATTTGAATCAAAAGCTAAATGGTCTCCCTTTGATGGGTATGCAATCAATTTTCTTCCAGACTATGTATTAGTTAATGGGTATTTAGCAAAAGAAGAAGAATACATCAGTTCTAAAGCTACTTCTGGAAAAGCAATCAAAAATTCAAACGAAAAATTAAATATTGAATAGTCAATCGAAAATGGATTTAATTTGAAGGTGAAAAACATTAGTAACGAAAGTCTTAGAAACCAGAAATTCATTGTTGATAAAATGTATCGTAAATTATCGAGATGGTTACGAATTTTAGGGTATGATACCATTTTTGATCCACTTCTTAATGATTCGGATATTCTAGCTTTAGCAAGTTCTGAAGAAAGGTTTCTACTTACTAGAGATGAAGATTTAGAACAAAAAGCAAGAAAGTTGAAGGTTAAAACAATAAATGCTGATGGAAAAACAATAGAAGAAAGATTGGTTAAATTGCAAAAGCAAACTGGAATAGAGCTAACTCTGCCAAGTGAAATACTCTCTCGTTGTTCAATCTGTAATAGTAAAATTGTATCTATTAGTAAAGAAGAAATTCTTGAACGAATTTTGGATGGAACAGAAAAACAATTTGATGCTTTCTGGATATGTACAAATGATAATTGTAAACAGATTTTTTGGAAAGGACATCATTGGGAAGAAATCGCTAATTCTCTCAAAATTTGCCAAGAATTGATAGATTCATAAAAATTGCTTGCTGGAAAGATTAAATAAAATTGAAAAGTATGTAATTAATATTGAATAATCCGTTTGTGAGTAAAATGGCTAAAGAAAACACTAATCAAGAATACACTTTGAAGGATGGTCAATTTCTTGTTAAATTAGCCCGAAATTCAATAATCCATTATTTGACATTTGGTGAGCTAATAGAACAACCAATAGAAACTCCAGATAAGTTCTTACAAGATTCAGGTGTTTTCGTTACGTTAAATAAATTAGATCAGAATAAGACTAGAAGCTTGAGGGGATGTATTGGATTTCCGTTACCTGTTTATCCTTTAGTTATTGCTATAATTCAAGCAGCAAAAAGTGCTGCTGTTGGTGATCCAAGATTTCCCATTGTTACTATTCCGGAAATGAAGAATATCGTTGTTGAAATTACCATTTTAACACAACCTCAAGAATTGGAGGGAAAGGATTTCAAGGAATACCTTCAAAAAATTAAGATTGGTCGAGATGGTCTTATCATTAGAAAAGGCGTAATGAGCGGTCTGCTTTTACCCCAAGTACCTATTGATTGGGGTTGGGATGTAAAAGAATTTTTAGAACATACTTGTAATAAAGCTGGCCTGCCAAAAGATTGCTGGAAAGACCCTAAAACAACTATTGAATCTTTCAGTGGGATTATTTTTCAAGAAGAAGAACCAAATGGCAAAGTTGTTCAAGAAGAAATATGAGCTCGATTATTTTTGACTTAACGAATGGTGGAAAAATTATGGAATATCTAAAATTAGGGAATACAGGCTTAAAGATTTCAAAAATGGTTTTAGGAACAATGCAAATGGGATGGAGAATAGATGAAAAAACTTCATTTCAAATAATGGATAGAGCAATAGAACTCGGTATTAATACGTTCGATTCTGCAGACATCTATAGCAAATGGTCAGAAGAAAGTTATCCCGGAAAAACAGAGGAAATAATAGGCAAATGGATAAAAGACAGAGGGACTCGAGACGATTTAGTATTAGCTACAAAATTGTACGGTGAAATGGGTGAGGATGTAAATAATCGTGGATTATCTAGAAGGCATATCCATCAAGCAGTTATTGCTAGTCTCAAGAGATTACAAACGGATTGGATAGATATCTATTTCACACATACTTTTGATGAAGACACACCTGCAGAGGAAACATTGCGAACATTTACTTCATTAATTGAAAAGGGAAAAATAAACTATATTGGAGCCTCGAATCATCCTGCTTGGAGAATTATGCAATCATTATGGATAAGTGACAAATATAGTCTAGCACGGTACGAACTATTACAACCAGTATACAATATTGCTAGAAGAAAGACATTCGAACAAGAAATTGAACCAATCGTTCAAGAATACAATCTTGGAGTAACATCGTATAGCCCATTAGGCGGGGGATTTCTGACAGGAAAATATTCACCAACGAAAAAAGTGGACACACCAAGATACGATAATGTCAAGAAAAGATACTTCAAAGATAAGAATTTTGAGCTTCTTAAAACGATAAAGAAAATGGCTGCTGAAAAGGATGTTTCAATGGCCCAAATTGCTTTACTCTGGGTTCTCCATAAAGAGAATATTACTGCGCCAATTATTGGTGCAAACTCTATAGAACAGTTAGAAGAAAATATTGGTGCTTTGGATATAAAACTCTCGAAAGACAATATGATAGAATTAGAAGAAGCTTCAGAATGGGTAACCTTAGATCAATTAACAAGGTAATGTTGTAAAGATGAAAATTAAAGTTTAGAATTTATGACTAGAAACAACCCATACCTTTGTTTCTAAACTGTTAATTTAATATAACATTATGTCCGTATAATATCTTGGAGAGTAAAACTACATTTTTATTTACTCTCCGAATCCCATAAACCTCTCTCCCCAATAAATAACTCCCTTTTCCTGTGACGGGGGATTTAATCCCTCGTCCTTAAATTGACTTCAAATGATTTTGAATTTTAAGAAGAATGAGAATTATCCAACAGTTCATGCCATTTTAAATACTCTAATAAATAGGGGGAAAATCATAACATATGAGTTCCCTTCACATTATAGTTCCTCACATTAAAACAATTCTTAATCGGTTTTCTCTTAACATGCTTTATGGTTTATTTGTGAAGGAATTTATCTACCAATCTAAATTTAAAAAATTACTAATACAAAAGAATTGGAATGATATAAAAATAAAACCACGAGGTTATGCTGCTAATTGTTCACTTTTATATTTTCTAGTTAAATTGCTTGTTGAAAAAAGACCGAACAAAATTCTCGAGCTTGGTTCTGGAGAAACAACCAAATTATTGTTTAGATATGTTAAAGAAAATAGCAGTAGTGACGTTCTCGTATTAGAAGACAATATTGGATGGTATAATAATATCAAGCAAAATTTCATTGCTGAAAGATTTAGCTATATTTGTAAACCTTTGGCAGAGCTCGAAGTAGATGATAGACTATGTAATTGGTATTCATATGATTTCTTGGAATTAAATCAGCAAGAGAAAAAATTCAATTTAATTCTAATAGATGGTCCAAAAGGAGTAAGACGATTTTCTAGGTTTGGGATAGTCAAGTATTTCTTTGATATTATCGACAAGGATAATTTCTTAATAATATTTGATGATTCATCCCGAAAAGGAGAGGAAGATACGATCAATTATTTACTTCAGCTTTTTGATGAGAAGAAGGTAGACTATACCAAGTTTGATCTATATGGTTCTAAGAAACAAACATGTATTGCTTCCGAAAATTTTGTTTTAGATATATAAGCAATCGAAGAAATTAGAGAGATGAACGATGGCATTAGTCGTTTTTCTCATTTGAAGGCAGTAGAATCCCTCTAACTTTATAGTCTCCAAGGAGCAATTAACACCAGTAAAAATTCATTGGGGGATTAAATGCTCAAAAAAAGAACCTTCGTAAAAATTTTTGTTTTAATTATTACACTATCAATAATCGTACCACAATTTAGTGAGTATGTTGTTAGTAAAGTTGAAATAAAGAAAGCCATCGAGCCAGAAGCTGTAAAAGAATGGACTTTCATGTTATATCTCGCCGCTGACACTAGGGATCATCTTGTTACTTCAAGTTTAAATAATACCTATAACTCCATTGGTGAAGCAATTGAAATGTGTTTTTATCAAGTTTCAAATTATGATGTAGATGTTGGATTTGAAACAAATCTGAATATAATTGCTCTTGTGGATCATCCATATGATGCAACCCATCACTATGGATATGCAGAAATAATTCAAGTAAAGGTTGGTTGGGAAGCTAATATTATTCTGGACGATTTAGGTGCTACAAATATGGGTTCTAGATATACATTGAGTGATTTTATTGATTATTGTAAAACTAACTTTCCAGCAAATAACTATGCTCTAATGCTCTCGGATCACGGAAGGGGTTATGCAGGTTTAATTTATGATTATCATGCTTCTCATCCATCTTATGAGTATGCACTAGGTGATTGTCTAACTCTAATCGAATTAAAAGATGCATTATCTGATAACCAAGGAGGAATAGATGTTCTATTTTTGAATACTTGCCTTGGTGGTTCTTTTGAACTTATGTGGCAGTTATATGGTTATGCAAATTATATTGTCGCTGGAGAAACAATTCAAGTGGGTACCGTCCTTTTCCACCCAAGAGATATTCTTTATGCTCTATCTCGAGATCCTTTTATGACCCCACTCGAGCTGGCTCAATTGGCATTTGATGCTGGTCAAGATCCTCAATTATGTCCTAGTTATCCATACAATGATGAACGTTGGCAATGTATCGGCCTTTATGATTTATCAAAATTACCTGGTGTGTTTGGTACACCAGTATATAATCTGGCTGAAGTTTTTGAAGATTTTACAGGTTTGTTACTAAATGAATTCACTTTTAATGAAACTGAAGCCCAACTAATGTTCCGAACCATCAGAGTTGAAATGGATTATCATACTACATTATTTTCATCTAATTCAATGATGGTTGACTTGATGCATTTCGCAGAGAAGGTTATAGAGCACATAAGTGAATTTCAAGGGAACCAAGTTATGATTGCTAGTTATACCAATACTTTGATTGATTTAATCACACCCACTCCAGGTCAATTCTTGGTAGATCATTGGACTAGAGGAGCAACTATTCATGAAAACATCAATGGATTCAGTATCTGTTTCCCAAATACTCGAGATAAATATGACCAATATCTCTACAAAAATTTCTATGAAGATTTAGATATTTCTATTGACTCAGATTGGGAAGAATTTATTTTTGCCACCTATCCTGATCCTCTTGAACCTTTTTGGGACATCCATATTCCTGAATTTTGGGAAATAAATCTATTACCAATTGATCCAACAGTTGATTTACATATATTCTTTGGTACGGACCCATACGAAGAACCATTACATGTTGGCCCTACCGGTTTAATTAACGATTATAGTATGGATGTAGACTTAGGAATAGAAGGTGCTGAATATATTGATGATTTTCTCACTGGAGCAAAAACAATTATTATTCCAGCAACAAGCATAATGCAAACGAATCGAGATATTACACCAGTAAATTTCCAAGTTGTTGTTAATGCTACTTCTGCTGCTAGTGCTTCAATGGATGTTAATCTAAACGTTCGACATGTAAAAGATAATGAAATTTTATGGGAAGATACTCAAGAAAGCTCTATTGAAGTAGGCCAAGACCTTACTTGCGATATTTCAACAGATGATGAATGGACTGATTTAGAAGATGTTCCCAAACCAAATGGATTTATAGGTCCAGAGAAAAATTTCTTAGAACCAGCAATAGTTTTTTCATTTTCAATAATTATTCTAGTAATTTTCTCCAGGAAATCCAAAAGGCAAAAATAGTGCTTCAAAATTAGAAGAGAAGAACGATGGTATTAGTCGTTCTCCTCATTTGAAGGCAGTAGAATCTATCCCCCGAAAAAAATTTCGGCTTTTAGAATCAGCGTATATTAATTGATGTTGATACAAGTGCCTCACTTGATCTTTCTGTTTCCTGATGAAATATATTATTAGCGAAATATGATGATTGATTCAGTTGTTTTCTTTCTAAACTCATTAACATCGATTACTTCTCGCCTTCTGAATTGCTTTTTATTTTTTTGACCTTTCATTGTTTATACCTCGTTTTTGTTCTAGGTATATCTATAACTGGTCACTCTATTTAACAAAAGTGAGTATATGTGACCATACTATATCTATTAAAAACTAGGGTAAAAAGAAAAAATGGTGTTCTCATATTTTAACAAAACAAATATGAGGGTAATAGTAAAAATTAGTCTGTTTTTTCAGTTGCTAATTTTTTTTCTAATACTTCGACTAACAACCTAATATCATTAATGCATTCTCTTTCATGCTCGATAAATCTACGAATGATTTTCTTTATCGTCCATTTCTCTTTTGGGTACTCTGGAAGGTTTTCAGAAGTAAATATTTCATCTGCATGATTTGCATAATTGGAACGTATTAATGCAATTGCTCCTAGTTGCACTTTGAAAATTCGTTCATATAGTGACAATGATTCAAGTTCATCCGTTGTTAAGTTTATTACTCCTAAGAATTTTTCTTCTATCTCTGTTCCAAAACGAGATATATAGGCAAATTCTGTTTTGTAGATCTTCGTTAGCGCTTCATTTAGTGTTGGTTCCCCTTCTAACACTTCTAGTTTTCTTTGCTCATTCGAGAATTGAAAGACTATTCTCATTAGTGCTTCTGGAAGAGACTTTATTACTTCTAAATAAAATTCAAAATCTTCTTTGCTTATTTCTTCGTGATCCGACTTGAATAATGCCGATTTGTGAGTTGATACACTTTGCTGTGCTACATTAGTGATTTCTTCGATTATTTGCATTTCGTTGATTCCTGCAAGAAAATCTTTTGATTTTACCATGTACTCGTTTTTTGCAAAATCCTTTGATAGTAGCCATTCACTGTATTTCTTTACGTCTTTGAGTAGCGCATCAATTGCAGCTTCTTTTGTTGGTGCTCTTGCACAGCATCCAAGAAATTCTGCCGCATGGGCATAGAAAAGCTCTTTCCCTTCTTCTAGATTAATTTTTAGTTCTGCCAAATCCTTTAACGACCATTTGAATATTTTAGTTTTTTTCTTTTTTCTCTCTAAAATTTTCATTAAAAGTTCGTTTCTATAGACTAGTTTCTACTTTTTTAGTATTTTAACATTTGTTATTGTGGTTAAAATGACAATTTTGGGTTTTTAGAGCTTATTCGTCGTCTCTTTCTACCCATGAGAACTTATTTTGTAATGTTTTCGAGTAATAGTTTCTCCAATCATAGTCTACTTCTTTTCCCCAAGCATGATATATTCTTGGATCAATATACGACTTCAAGCTCGTTCCTAAATTCCACACTTTAGTTTTCTTAGAAATTCGTTCTTGTGTTTCGATTTTCTTATATGCTTCTTTTGCTTTGTAGACACGTTCCTTAGCTGTGCCTAAGCTATTTTTTCCTCTAGCGATTTGACTTTGAGCAATTTCTATGCGCTTTTTCGCAGTGCCAACTCGTTTCCTCTGAGTTTGTACTTTCTTCTTTTGTTTCGCACAAGCTTTAGTGAGTTTCACTTTTTCTTTTGAATCTTGTTCGTTGTTAGAAAGATCTTCTAGCTCAAGAAAATCACCTTTTGTTTGTTCGAGAATTTTTTGCTGCGCTTTTTCTTGTTTTCGTCTTTCCTTTAGATTCTTCTTAAGTTCTTCAAGACGTTCTTCTCTACCACTTTGGTTTAGTTTTGCTTTTTCAATGCGCTCACTTGATTTAATCTTTCGTTCTCTAAATCGTTGAATCCTATTTTCCCAATTCTTAGGTGCTTGTTTCATATGAGTACACACAACTGCTGCCTCGCGATTAGCCATCGTAGCAGCTTCTTTCTTCTTGTACTCTGGGTCATCTGCTGAAGTGTCAGATTCTTCTAAATGAGCTGAGACGATATTTGTTGCATGAAACGTTCTAAATACTTTTGCCGTAAGATCAGGCACAATATTACTGAAGAAATCATTAACCTGAGTACTACCAATTTTCGAGAAAATCTGAGGTTTATCCTTTCCACTCTTTTCTGCTTCATCTATTAAAAATTGCAATTCTTTTATAATATATAATGGGAAAGTAGTATCTTTATTCCATTCCACAGAATCTTTTCCAAGAAAATTGAAATTTACCTCCTCACCATCAATTGTAACATGTTCAGGTCTTAAAGTGGTAGCACCTACGGTATCTGCTTCATCTTCATCCTTTTCGTCACCAACTCTCAGAATTAGTTGATCAATGATGTAACAGGCAAGAGCAATTTTTCTTGTCCGAGGATTATCACTTTTAATACCTTTATCAATTTCTAAACGAATTTTCTCTAATTGTCCCGCAACTTTCCTAGCCTTGTTGAATTTTTCGATTTCTCTATCTTGTTTTATGGGTGTATTATCTGATAGCCAGACGTATTTTGTTTTTTTGGAAAGTTTATCTTCCCATTTCGCAACCCAAAGACATTCTGGTTCCCAAACGATTTCTTTCCATTTCTCTTTCCAATTCTCTTTCTTCTGTTCTTCAGATAACTCACTTATATTGAGAACAATATCTTTTGAAGTAGGACCTTCTTTCCATTTACCTCGCATTGGATGTTCTCCTCGACCCATAAATATACTACTAGGTTCAGCAGTCCAAGCTCCAATTTCCACTTTCATTTCGTCTAACAAGGTTGTGCCATAATATTCTTTTAGCTCTTCTCGAACAACCTTTCGGTCTTCTCTTGCTTGCTTTTTTTGTTCTTTAGTCAAACTTTCTTTCTCAGCTCTTACTGATTCAATGTGTTCAATTACCTCTGAAAAATCAATGTCATCATCTGTGAGATTGTCATATCCTAGTTTTCTACTGAAATCGGCAAAGAAATTTTTACAAAAAATAGTATCATCTACATAGACTGTAGAAAGTTTTCTAACCCAAGCAATAGCCATTTGTTCTTGCATTGGATCGAGTTCTATCCTAGTATCTTTTACTCCAATTGTTAATCCAAGATACTTAATTTCTGAAATCATAATTCCATTGTGAGTTAGTTTTTTCATTTCTACCAAGGCACTGAACCTCATATTTCTTCATTCGAGACCATTTTTAAAAGCTATCAATAGTTCACTTTAGATAAAAAAAGAATGATTAGATAAAAGTTGGTATTATCTTACTTCACAAACTTCAAAATTTGCTTTAATTTTTTCACAAGCATCTTCAAGAATACCTAAGCGAAATGGTTGAAGCTTTTCAAATTCCTTATCTAAACACTTCAAGGGTCTGAATTGTTGAATATACAATCGCTTTGCTCCTTTGATCATTTCCGCAATAATTGGAATATCATGTTCAGGATCGATTATTGTAGGAACAACTGTTGTTCTAAATTCATAATCAATATCAGAATCAATTATGATTTTAATTGATTTCAGAATATTTTTGATGTTCACTTTCTTGCCAGCAGCGAGGTGATATTTCTCTGGAATTGCTTTAACATCCATAGCAATATAATCAAGCAATTTGTCATCAATAAGTTTCTGAATTACATCAGGATGATTACCATTGGTGTCAATTTTTGTTTTTAACCCCATTCCTTTGATAATTTTCAGAAAATCAGGCAATCGCTTACTGAGAGAAGGTTCTCCTCCAGTAATTGACACTCCATCCAGCCATTTGCTCTTTGATCTCTTTTCAATTTCTGCAAGAATTTCATTCGTATCAAAACTTTTTACAGCATCTAAAGGAATTAAATCCGGATTGTGACAGAATGGACATCGAAAATCACATCCTGCAAGAAAGATACTATCTACAATTAGACCTGACCACTCAATAATTGAACCCTGTTTATACCCCTTAATTTCAAGTCCTACCAATTATGTATTCAACTCGATTTTATTTTGCTTGAAGTTCTTTTTGAACTTGCTCTATTGGAGGTACTTCTCCTCTCCAAGCTTTAACTTCACTATCGGATTCATCGACAATAATCAAAGAAGGTGTTGAAAGAACATCAAAATAAACTGATTCTGATAAACCTTCTTCATCATCTAAATTGAACCACTCAACAACAGTACCTTTTTCTTCAAGTTTTTTTGCCATAGCTTTTGCTGGAGGGCAATTTGGACAATCTGCTTTTGTAAATACTTTTAATTTCATTATCTATCTATCCTCAAATTTTTTTCTGTCTGTTTTACTATTAATCTAAAAAATAAATATAAAAAGATAAAGGAAGAGAAGAGGCGAACGAGGTTCGACCTGATCATGCACCCTACACGTCATCAGACCAATAATTGCCTTTTTGTCTTCTCTTTAACTCTGATTTCTTAGAGTTGTTCCAGTTATCAATTATACTAAAGTATCCTACTACCCTGCTAATACCGTAAACATTGTCGCTGTTACAGTATGGGCAATTAGGAGTAGAACACGTTTCACCTGCATGTTCTATATTTTGTTCTGTTGTTACTTCGGTTATTTTTGTTATAGTTGTTTTTGCCTGTTCCATACAATTTTTCCTCGATAGTTTATTTTTCTTTTTACGCCATTTTTCGATTTGTTTTCTTTTTCAGCCCACTATTGACCTTGTACAGAAGAACTTGTTGATCTGCCAAAGCCCCTACTAACTTGTCCACAATCTCTACAGACTGTAAACTCTGGTGAAAACACTATCTGTGCGCTCTGGGTATTGTCCCATGTTTTCTTAACCAGATTCATTATTGATTCCGCCGAGGGTTTTTGCTCGCCGACGAATATGTGTGTGATAGAACCGCTTTCAATGAGGGTATTGAATTTCCCTTGTTTTGAAATTCTATCAATAATATCAATAGGTGCATCAGCTGCGAAGTGTGCACTATTGGTATAGTAAATTGATCCTTCGTCAATATCACCCTTGACATAATGAATACTGTCAGGATATTCCTTAAGATCAGTTCTCGCGAATTTAAAAGGAGCACTTTCTCCTGGAGTTTCTTCAAGAGTAACAGTTAGACCATGTAGTTTTTGGAGAGCTTTTGCTTTTAGGTTCATTCCAGCAATAATCTTTAGGCCTAGTTTGTAGGCTTTTTCGCTGTCATGTTGTTCTTCATCAATAAGATATTGAACACATTCATTTAATCCTATAACGCCTATAATGTAAGTTGCTTTTTCCAAATCAACATAAGGTCTACCATCTTCAGCAATCATACCAATTTGCCAAAGGGTGCCATTTTCTTGAGTCATGAGTTGAGTAATGAATTCCTTCTTCTCAAGATGAGCTTCCATTGCTAAATCCATTGCTCGTCTAATTTCTTCAATTGTTTTCTTTACGTTACCTTTTCCGGCTCGATACGCTGCTTGTGGTAAATTAATGCTCACATTTTGGAACCCACAATAACGCATGCTTTCAGGATGTTCAATCATATACATGTCAGTGATTGTTGTTTTTAATCGACAGCACATTGAAAGATTGATTTCATCGCGATCAAATATGAAATAAGTTGAACCATTTTCAGAGGATATTTTACATGCCAGTTCCAACAATTTATACTGTTCAGGATCATCAAAGGAACTTTGATCAATATGTAAATCAAATTTTGGAAATGGGAAGACTTTCGATTCAGAATCTCCTTCTAACCAAACTTCCATTAATGCTTTAGCAAATAATTGTGTTTCTTTTTCATACTCGCCATAATTTTTTCCAGTATATTTACCACCAGGGCCAATTGCGGGTATGTTTTTGAGATATCTTGGAATGCCTAAATGAATATTAAAATCTACAAAAAGGGTTTGTCCCCCTCTTGAGAACGCATTTTGACTGCAAGAATAAATCAATCGCTGTGCTTCTTGTTTTATTTGTTTATATGGGACACCAACAAAATAAGGGGCATAAAAGATATTCAGATAAGCTAATCCTAAAGCACCGGCATAATATGCTTGCATTGAAGCTAAGAAGGTATTAAGATGTCCAGTAAGAGTATCTGCATGATTTGCTGGGTTTGAAACGGTTGAGAGATTTAACAAGTTCAATCCATATTTTTTGATATATTCTAAGCTATGAGCAGAGCAATACACCCTGACTGGGAAACCCAAATCATGCAGGTAAATCATTCCTTTTCTGTGTGCATTTGCTACTTCCTTGGAGAAGAGCTCTTGAAGAGCAAATTTTTTCAATATTGCTTCTGCAATAGCTAAGTTCACCGCCTCTGGATTATTGGCGACTACGTTACTATTTTCTTTGCTTTTTGAAAGTATAAGTTGTTTAAGATCGAATGTGGGTATACCAATAGTTTTCTGTTGAACCAATTTAGTATTATACCCTCGAGTAAATAATTCATTATCAACCAAACTTCTGATAAAATCAACTGATATTACACCTATGCCAGATGCAAATATCTTTCTTTCAACTTCTATGGAAACAGAATCAGCATCTGCACGATTTAATCCTGCTTCTTTAACCAAAGCGGCAGTAATTTTTGTTCGGTCCCAACCAGAAATTTCCTCTCGAGTATCAGCTGATACCATTAACAGAAGTTCAGTAGAATCACGACTTTTCACATCTACTTCCTTTACTACTTTTAATTTCTCCAACTCACGTTCAAATGAAGCGATATCTGTGAATCGTCTATAAACTGAAGCATAACGAATATAAGCAACTTCATCGAGTCCTCGGAGTTTTTCCATAACTAATTCTCCTACGACACTAGCTTCAATTTCCAATTCTTCATTTTTTCTTAATTCACTTTCAATTTCATCTATAACGTCTTCAATTTCCTCAGAAGAAATAGGTCTTTTTTCGCAGGCTTTTACGATACCTTTTTTGACTTTCTCACGATCAAATGGTTCCCTACGTTTATCCTTCTTTACAATAGTAAGCTTCACTTGTTCTATTCGTTCATAAGTTGAAAATCGCTTTTTACATTGAAGACATTCTCTTCTTCGTCTATTTGCTTTCATGTCTTCTGACGCTCGTTTATCAACGACTCGAGTATTTGGCGATTGACAGTAAGGGCATTTCATTATTCTAGTTCACTCGTTTTTTCTTAGGCACTATTTTCCTGCGCCGATTTTTATTTTGGCGTTTTATGTCGGTTCTAGGAGACGGTCTCACCTCTAAGCGAGTTTGTTTCCTTTACAGCCCACCCTATACCACCACATCTGGTGGTTTGTGGTCCCTCAAACACAACATATTGTATATGTTATTTGTTTCTGAACGCTTTGTATTTAAATGTTATGTGAATGAGAATTTTTATAAGAATAAATAATCATCTATAAAAATCAAAAAATAGTTCACCAAATTTTTTTTCACTCGGATAACTTGTAAAACAAAAAAAGAGAAAATGTCCTATAAATATTTCATCTACAGAACAGTTACGGATTTGGCCAAGTTTCTAGGAAAATCAGGATCATTTCCGCGAAGTATAGAAAGATGATAAGCAATTAACTGCAGAATAGGAATTATAACAATTGGTTCAAGAGCAACTTTTGCTAGAGGGATATAATGATCAAAGATGTCTAGCTTTTCAGAGGAAATGCCGATTATAATTCCACCACGAGCTTTGATCTGCATAATGTTATTGATCATATCATCTTTAGTTTCATCATTTGGAACGAGTGCAATGCATGATACACCAGGTTCAATAAGTGCAAGAGTATGATGTTTTAATTCACCACCTGCCAGAGCATCAGCGTGAATATAGGCAATTTCCTTAATTTTAAGTTCGCCTTCCATTGCAACTGGAAAAGCAACTCCACGTCCAATTAGAAATAAATTTTGTTTATTCAGAACCTCTTTAGATAACTCCTTGATAAAATCAGATTGTTTCATTATAATCTCAAATTGAAAAATTACTTCATTGAGGTGTTCTTTACCTTCTGCAAGTTGATTGTTTAAAGCATATGCTAACATCACCAAAATAAGTACTTGAGAGGTGAAAGCTTTCGTTGAAGCAACAGCAATTTCAGGGCCAGCGTTTAAAGTAAGAAATTGTTCGGACTCACGCATAATAGTACTACCCATAACATTTACTAAAGAAACAACTTTTGCACCTTTGCTTTTGGCAATTTTAATTCCTTCCAAAACATCTGCAGTTTCACCAGATTGACTAATGGCGAAAAGAACTGTTTCGTTATCAAACAAATTCTGATAGGTTTTAAATTCAGACCCTAAAATAGGCATGAAGTTTCGATGGCAAAGTTTAGCAAAATAAATCGATGCTATGAGACAAGCACGATAAGAAGTTCCAGAACCGAGAAAATAGACATTTTTTGCTTGGGTCAACAAGGTAACAAGTTCAGCTAATTTTGCTGGATCTTGATCCAATGCTTGCTTTGAAACCTCAGCTTCTTCAAATATTTCCTTTAGCATGAAATGTGGATAACCATCTTTTGTGGCTTGCTCTGCAGTCCAGTCGATTGTAGATATTTCCTTCTTAATTTCTTTACCTGCTGCTAAATCATAAATTGTGCATTCATCATTTAGGATTGCTAATTCATAGTTCTCTAAAATAATTGCTTTATTTGTATATTCTAAGAAGGAAGTCATATCAGATGAAGCGAAGAATTCATTTTCACCAACGCCAATAATTAGTGGAGAATCCTTTCTAAAACAATAAATATCACCTGATTTTTTACTTAACAATAAGAAAGTGAAAGCTCCTTTTGCTTGTTCAGAAGTTTCCTTTATTGCTTTGATTATATCTTTGGCTTGTTTCATATTTTCTTCTATTAAATGAACTAAGACTTCAGTATCTGTTGTTGATGTAAAATGGTGTCCTTTTTCTACTAATTGTCTTTTCAATTCAACATAATTTTCTAAAATGCCATTGTGTACAAGAGCATATTCACCATCACAAGATGTAAAAGGATGGGCATTTTCCATCGTTACATTGCCATGAGTTGCCCAACGAGTATGAGCAATGCCTACTTTTCCTGTTAAAGATAAGAAATCAACTTTAGCATTTACTCGCTCAATTCGTCCTGTTCCTTTTCTAACAACTATAATATTATTTCCATTTAAAGAGGCCATACCACAGGAGTCATAACCACGATATTCTAATCGTTTCAATGAAGCCAGTAATATTGGTGAGGCCTTTTGCTTTCCTGTATAACCGATTATTCCGCACATAGTGTTTCCTCTTAAATATAAATTGCCAATTAGGAGTCTATCTCGTAGATATAGAAAAGAGCTAATCAATTAAAAGCAATTCTAAAATTTCTTTCAAACCATTATAACTTTTTTAGTAATGGTTACAATTATAAATGAAGACTAATCTCTATTGTTACAAAAACCATTATTAATTAAATGTTAGCGGTAGTGTGCACACAAGAAATGATGTGAGAGAAAAAAATGGAAAAAAAACTTCTTACTGAAACTTCCAAAGGATTAACAGCAAAAGACATTCATATGTTCAGTGATCCAGAAAAAATGAAACCAATTTTAAATAAAATTCGATGGGAGATATTGCAACGATTATCAAAAGAACCAAAGTTCCCTGCTAATCTTGCAAGGGAAATGAATGTTCATGAACAAAAAATCTACTACCACATGCGACAGTTAATTCAAAATGGATTAGTAACTGTTGCATTTGAGAAGGAAATCCGAGGGGCAATTGCAAAATTTTATACTGTAACTGAGAAAGCTTATGGAATTGAATTGCACCCTGAGAAGAAAGGGCTACAATTTAGGTCTATGGAAACATCAAATGAAATGTTAATGAGATTCTTTAGTGAATTTTCGGATGAATCTAAATTTGACGGTTTGATAGTTGTTGGATCTCCTGAAGCTCACGGTCCCCATAAAACGTGGGCTCGAGATGGTCACTATGCAATATATCTAGGAATGTTCATTGGTCAATTTCTCCCTCCAAAGAAAGACCTCTATGTAAAATTAGACGTAGAAGTTCGTGCAGAAAAAGAGTATGATCAAAATATGATTTTAATTGGAGGACCAGCTGTCAATTTAGTTACAAAGGATATAAATTCAAAAATGAAAAAGCCAATTTTTGATAACCATATTCAAGGCATTGCACCGGATGCAAGATTTGGTCGGGGGATAACTTCAACACAATCAAATACTTTCTATTCTCAAAATAACGCAGGAATAATTTTCAAAACGCCTAATCCCTACAATGCAGAAAAAACAATAGTTGCCTTTGCAGGTCAAGGAAGGAGAGGAACAAAAGCAGCAATTATTGCCTTGACGCACCGTTGGGAAGAAATTTTGAAAGATTATAAAAGTGGGAGTTTTAGAAAAGTGGTCGAAGGGTATGATCTCGATGGAGATGGAACCATTGATTCTGTGGAAATACTGGAATAAAGAAAAAAAGAAAGAAGAGATTTCTTTCTAGATTTAATCAACGAAACAAAATAACCAAATTAACTTTCTTTGGGTTCTTCTGTTTCAGTTGGGTCTTCTTTTGATTTGTTTATCAATGCATCGAGTTTCTTTTGATCTTCTTCTGAAAGTCGATCCACAGTTTGTTGAGATTGTTTCATAAAGTGACGAATAAACATTCCTTGCAATGGAACCATTGAAAGCGATGTCTCTGCACGTTGATTATAATCATTGATTGCCGTTCCCCGCAAAGTTAGAAGTGCTTCCTTAGTCATTGAACCTTTTCCAAGTCCCTCACAAGTTGAGTCAGAAATGTAGAATTTTTGACCATTATACGAAAGTGGGAAAGTTTTGCAATAGATGGGCATTGTGAAATAAATGTTGCAGATTTTATTATCTACATCATAGAAAGGACAGGTGCCTTTACCATTTTCATCTACATCCTTCATCAGGATATAAGGAATAATCGCTATTTTAGAAATTTCGTCTGCTTCACTTATGCTCTGAAGTTCTAAATGAGGGAGAATTATTTGAATGAAGCTCCCTTGTTTAGTCCATCGTGCAAGATCAGTAAACGTTATTGGAATAGAGTTTCTATTCTGGCAGCAAGCACCACATTTCGTACATTCAAACTTAAATTTAGCAGTTTCTTTTTCTTCTGGTTTTTCTACTGGCTTTGCTTTGGATTTCTCTTCGGGTTCTTCTTTTGGTTTCTTTTCTGGTTTTTCTACTGGCTTTGCTTTGGATTTCTCTTCGGGTTCTTCTTTTGGTTTCTTTTCTGGTTTTTCAACTGGTTTTTCTTCAACAGGTTGTTCAGATTTTTTTGTTTTCTTTTTAGCAGACATAGTAAATGCACCTATAATATGAAAACTGGAAAAAACTAAAGAAAAAACTTGCTATTCAATCGAAATTGTTGTTTTATTGAGAAATGTATTGAAAAGAAAAAAACCATTAAAACAAAAAGTATTTTAACTTCAATATTTGGCATCAAATACGTGAATACAATATATCGATTAGAGATTTTTGTTGGTAACATAATTGGAGAAATTAAAAATGTCAAATATAGAAAACAAACCGCTATTAGATAAGATTCAAGATGTATCATTCCGAAGAGGAATTGTTTTTCCTACGGCAGATATTTACGGAGGGTTAGCAGGTGTATTTGATTATGGACCAATCGGTACTCTGATGAGACAAAAACTAATCAATTTCTGGCGCGATTATTTCGTAAAGAGCGAAGGACATTATGAGATTGAGGGGTCGCTTATCTTACCACCAAAAGTTTTCGAAGCATCAGGACATTTAGCAAAATTCTGTGATCCTCTTGTCCAGTGCAAAGAATGTAAATCAATGTTTCGAGCAGATAAAATAATTGAAGATAAAATAGAGCAAAATGCAGATGGACTTGCTCCAAAAGAACTTGATGAGATAATAGCTAAAAATAAGCTCACTTGTCCAAGCTGTAATGGAGCTTTTATGAATGCTCGAGAGTTCAATTTGATGCTTAAAACCCAAGTTGGTTCAGTAGAAGGCAATGTTGCGTATCTAAGACCAGAAACAGCACAGAATATTTTCATTAATTTCAAAAGAATAGCCCATTCAATGAGAGCTAAACTACCTTTCGGTATTGCTCAAGTAGGGAAAGTTTATCGAAATGAAATCTCTCCAAGACAATTCATTATTCGAGTGCGAGAATTTGAACAAATGGAAGTAGAAGCGTTCTTTGCAGAAGAACAATTAGATAATCCACCTCACTTCGAAGAATTGGCAGATGAATTATTACCTCTACTGACTCGAGAGATGCAAGCCAAGGGTATAGAAAAAGGCAAGGATGTTACAGTAGCGGAAGCAGTAGAAAAGAAAATTATTCCAAATGCTGCAATGGGCTATTATCTTGCAAAAGAAAAGATTCTCTTCGAAGAAGTGGGAATAAACCCAGAATTAATCAGATTTAGACATATGCTTCCAAAAGAAACTCCACACTACAGTGGAGGTAATTTTGATCTCGAAATAAAATTGTCTATTGGTTGGACTGAAATAGTTGGTAATGCATTCAGGCAACAACACGATTTAATTAGCCATGAAAAACACAGTGGAACAAAAATGGCTGTGCAACATACAAATGGAAATGTTATACCATACGTAATTGAACCTTCGATTGGTGTAGGAAGAACACTTTACTGTATCTTAGAAAGTTGTTATAGAGAAACAAAAGATAGAGACTGGACATGGTTCCAATTCCCACCAACAATCTCACCTTATGATGTACACGTTTACCCCTTAATGAAAAAAGATGGATTAGAAGAAAAAGCACAAGAAGTATTCGAAGAACTAAAAGGAGAAGGATTCGAAGCTGTATTTGATACATCAGGAAAAATAGGCAAAAGATATGCTCGAGCAGATGAAATTGGCACGCCATATTGTGTAACTATTGATTACGAATCATTAAAAGATGAAACAGTAACCATCCGAGATAGAGATACTATGAAACAGATACGAGTTGAACTAATAGATCTCAATGATGTACTTGTTCTTTTACTCTCAGGTGAATATGCGTTTGATGAAATAGAAGACATCATTTCAGAACAACAAAAATAAGAGGATAAAAATGAATTTTTCCTAAAAAATGGAAAAATTCTCATACACTTTTTCAATAATAATCTTAACGCGCTTTTAATTTCTTGATAATGGGTGGTCTGGTTTTCAAAAGGATTCTATGACCACAATCAGGGCATTTGCAGCCTGGCATAAGAGTTAACTTTTCTGGAGAAATCACTTTACCGCATCGGTGACATACATATTTTGTCATAATAACTTAACCTCTGATGACTTTTCGACTTTTTCCTTTTAAAACCTTATTCACTGTTACCATTTTTTAAATTTATCCAAGAGAGAAGAAAAGGATTTTGTGCAACTTTATGATGTTTAGAATAATTAAATTAATAATTATTTTCACTCAAACAAATGAAGAAAACTGTTCTCAGAAAATTCAACTTCTAATGGGAATAAACTTAAGCTAAAGCTTATAAATCTAAAGTCTAGAAAAATAGAATAGAAAAACGTCTAAACGCGTTTAAAAAATAGCGCGGTGGGGTAGCTAGGTTGTGCCCACAGGGCTCATAACCCTGGGATCGGTGGTTCGAATCCACCCCGCGCTACCAATTCTTTTATCAAAATCTGTTTTTCCTAATTTAAGAAGTTTGAATATGTAAGGGATGTTCAGGCATTTTCTTTAATGCCTCTTTAAGGAATTTCGGTTTGATAACAATATCTTCCAGCTGTTCTATTGTAAACCATCTGAAGATGAGTATGAATTTCCCGTATTTTTCTGCTATGAAATATTCTTCTACTCCAATAAATTCGTCCTGTTGCAATTTTTCTTCCGAGTCTTTTGGAACAACTAAAAAATATAATCCTATTTCGTGATATTTCTCTTCATTGTATTCAAAGAAATTTTCTACCACCCAGAGAAGCCTTTCTACTTCTATTGTTATTCCTATTTCTTCGAGAAATTCTCTTTTTACTACTTCTTCTGAGGTTTCAAATATTTCTGCACTTCCTCCGGGAAGCGCCCAGAAGTCATCAAATTCAGCTCTATGTAAGAGTACTTTTGTCTTTAAGAACGACTCCGGCAACTCGATAAACCAAAATTCCTTTTGATGTTTTGAAAACAGTCATTTGAAACATATTGTATTTGATAATCTTATTAGATTTTATCTTTCCTTTGGATATGTAATGCTTCACTTCAGGTTTCTTTTTTCTTTTATCATTCTAGTTATTCCCTTAAAATTTTTAAACAAATGTGTTCGTTGATATTATTCAAGAATAAAGTTATCTGATTAATTGATTGAATAATTACAAGAGGTTAACTAATGTCTGAAGATATGAAAACACCCATTTACAATTGGCATAAAAATCATGGTGATATGGCTTCTTTTGGAGGTTGGGCTCTCCCAATGCAATTTTCTTCAATAAAAGAAGAACATATGGCTGTTAGAGAGAACGCGGGTTTATTTGATGTAAGTCATATGGGCAGATTTCGCTTTACGGGCAAAGATGCCTTTCCTATATTAGACAAGATTCTCCCTCGCAATTTAATGAAACTTGCAGATGGACGCTGTGGGTATAGTTTCTTACTTGACGAGAATGGAGGTATGATTGATGATTGTGTTACCATGCGAAAGAAAGAGGATTATGCTATTTTCGTTTGCAATGCAGGACCAAGAGTGAAAGATTGGAATTGGATGATTAAGTTCATTGATTCCGAGAAGCAAAAGAACTCCAAACTTGATATCAATTATTACGATTTTACTCTCGATTCATCTATGTTTGCTCTTCAAGGTCCAAAAGCTATTAAAATTATGGAATCTATGACCGATGTTGAAATTCCTAGAGGATGGGGTTACTTTGAAACAACTTTAGCTGGCATAGAAGTTTTTGCTTCTAGAACTGGTTACACCGGTGAAGACGGATTCGAAATTACTGTTGTAGCAACTAAAGATACCATCAGTGAAAAATCGACAAAACTATGGGAAGCTATCTTAGAAGCAGGGAAACCTTTTGGATTACTCCCTTGCGGTTTAGGTGCTCGAGATACTTTACGATTAGGTGGCGGCTTACCACTTTCTGGACAAGATTTTAGTCCTGAATACGATCCATTTGAAATGGATTTAGGTCTTCAAGGAATTTTCATTGATTTAAACAAACCATTCTTTATTGGTATGGATGCACTCAAAGAAAAATACCCAACAATTAATGAGGAAAATAAACGTACCTTAAAAGAATTAACTCGAAAGAGAGTAGGTATTGAGCTTCTAAAGAAAGGTATACCAAGACATGGTTATACTATCGAAAAGGATGGTAAGAAAATCGGTGAAGTAGCAAGCGGTTCTATCTCTCCACTGACAAATAAAGGAATTGCAATGGCTATATTACCTGTTGAATATACTGCTCTTGATACTGAATTAACAATTATCATTCGTGATAAACCTTATCAGGCAAAAGTAGTGAAATATCCATTCTTCGATACCACAAAATATGGTAGAAGAAGAACCCAATAGTTGATATACATAATAGCGATGATTAATTTCATCGTATAATTCTTTTTTTATTTTCTAATTATATTTCTTCTACAGTAGCACTATAAATTGCATCTCCATCACACATGCCACTTGCTCTTACTTTTTTACCAACAAAAACAGCAAATTTGCCAATATCAAAATCTGGCGAAACTGCTTCCATAGGGCGTATTGCATACAATTGGAATTCTTTACCAATTTCAGTTTTAACTATAAATCCGTTTGGGCGTTCTTCAAGAACCCCTACAATTGTTATGTCTTTCACAATGTTCACCTTGTATTATTAATTAGCTAATGTTCTAAAGTTTATTGTTCCAGCAATTCATTTACCATTTGATCGAATTCCTGTTCTTCTTTTGCTTTTAATTCAGCAATTGCTTTGTGAGTGAGATTTTTGAATTCTTTCATTTGGTCTTCTGTAAGAAGCATTTCTGGTTTTTCTTTTTTTAGGCTAGAAAGTATTTCTTTGAGAGATCTACTAACAGTTTTTCTTTGGTCAATAAAAAGACCTTTTATGGTTTTTTTGTCTTCACCTTCTTTCATTAATTTCTTTATTTCCCCTTCAAGTCTAAAAACCTCACCGATAGCTCTCTCGAGACTTCCTCTCATATCATAGAGGAGAAACTTGGCCATTAAATCATCCATTGGATCGGTATCTTCCTCGAATTCTTTTAGCATATCCCTAATACTATCACCAAAAGTTTTTGCATCATTTAAATCATCTTTTATTGCTTGAAGACTGAAATCTTCTGCTGAGGCTTCATAGGCCAATGTCATTTCATCTGCTGTCTCGAGATCCATATCCAGCTCGAGCATTTCCATCTCAAGATTAATTATTTCATCTGTACCTTCTTCTGAAGTTAAAGCTTTATCACTTTGTTTCTCAAGCCAAATTATCTTTCCATCAAGAAGAATTAGCCTTTGCTTGATATCTTTTGTTTTCAAAATACGAAGTTCTTTCGAAAAAAGGTTTACTTCATCAAACAGCTGATTGTAAACATTCAAATCAATTTTATCGGGTTTTTTTGGCTCTTGTTTTTTCTCTTTCTTTGCTTTTTTCTGTTTCTTTCTACGAGGTTCTTTCTTTTCTTTTGTTTTTCTTTTTCGATCTTTTTTTACTTCCTTATCTCGTTTCTGTGGTTCTATTTTTTCTTGTTGGTCATTAGTGTCCTTCTTTTTCTTTCGAGCCATAATTAAAACTCCAACAGCTAGTCTTTTTGAGATGAGAGCTATAACTTCTGTTTTCAGATAGCTATTCTTAATACTAAAATCTTTTCAAATCCAGTAAAAACGCTTTCTTTGAAAATTAGAACATTATTTATATAGCACGTTGAAGAGAAAAATTTAAGTTTCTATATAGTAATAATTGCAAAAACAGATACCCTCAGGAGAAACAAAATGGCAATTTATCAAGTTGATGCATTTTCAGACACGCCTTTCTTTGGCAATCCCACATCCATTGTACTTGATGCAGAAGAATACACGGATGTTTTGAAACAGTATATAGCAAGTGAAATGAACGTACCGGTTACCTCTTTTGTTACAAAATCAGAGAAAGCAGATTTTAAAGTGGATTTCTATACCCCCAAAAAGAAAATCCCTCTCAGCGGACATGCTTCAATTGCAACATTTTGGTTATTAGCGGAAATTGGTAGAATAAAGTCTGAAAATGATTTCGCCAAAGTTACTCAAGAAACTGAGAAAGGAATTTTTACTATGGAAATTTTCTGGAAAGATGGAGAGCTTGATAAAGTTATTATGATTCAAGAAAAACCAACTTTCAAAGAAGTTGATATAACAAAAGACAAACTTGCAGATATTTTGGGTATTAGATCAGATAAAATAGAATCTAATGACCAGCTCCCAATAACCATAGCATCCACTGGAAGTCCAAAATTACTTGTTCTTATTACTAGTAAAGAAATGACAGATGCGTTAGTACCAAAATATGAAGATATTGAACGTTTATGTTTACGACTAAATGTTTCAGGCATCCATCTGTACACTTTTGACACTTATCTCGAAGGTTCCACGTGCTATACAAGACATTTCGAACCATACAGGGGTGCACATGAAACAGCTGTCTCTGGATTAGCAAATGGAGCATTGGGTGCCTTCTTAGTTGCTAGAGGTTTTGCTCAACCCGGTAAAATGATTATAGAACAAGGTGAATCTATGGATAGAGCTGGAATTGTTGAAGTAGAAATAAAAGCTACAACAAAAGGTGTTCAAGAAGTCAAAGTTAGCGGCAAAGCTAAAACAATTTTTGAAATCCAATTTAAAGATAAAACCTAAGATTTTCACTTTGCATCTCTATAAAATTCAGATAACAATATTTAATAATAGATTCTTTTGCTTGAAAGACATTGATCTCAAAAAGAGACCAAGGTGGCTGAAATGCTATCTGTTCACAATCGGGTCACTTTTTCCCTAGGATACCAAATCTGTTTGAAGGAAAAGGAATGGAGCTCAGATGTGAAACATCAGCAGTAACTGGTGAATACTATGGCAAGAATGCATACTAGAAAGAAAGGTAAATCAAGTTCAAAGCGACCTCCTCATGCGACTATTCCAGAGTGGGTCAATCAAACTCCAGAGGAAATCGAACAAAAAATTGTAGAGCTTGCAAAACAAGGCTTAACATCTGCAATGATTGGTAATATTTTAAGAGATACATACAGTATTCCTTCCACTAAACTTGTAATCAAGCAACAGATTACAGAAGTTATGAAACGCGAAGGAGTGTATCCAGAGTATCCTGAAGATTTTAGAAATTTAGTTAGAAGAGCATTAGCTTTACGAAGACATTTAGAGGGTCATCCAAAAGATCTTCATTCACTCTACGGCTTGCAAAAAATGGAAGCGAAAATTAGACGCCTTATGAGATACTATCAAAAGAAAGGTATCATTCCAAAGAGTTTCAATTATGTTCCAAAATCTGCTGCAACAATCGTAAGATAATTCAGTGGATTAAAACAAAATATCTCTTCAATTTTGAAGAGAACCCTATTCTTTTATTTTACTTTTTCATTTCTAACTATTCATAAATGGCCTATTTTGTGACCTTTTTAAGGATAAATTAACAAAAGTAATTATATAACAAGTCAAATTATACCAACGTGGTGTTATCTTTGTCCACCGATTCGAAAAAACCAGATTTCAAAGGATTTATTGCTAAAATTAAAGAGGGAATCGATTCTGTTAAAGATGCAAAAGGCACTGTACTATGTGTCAGTCACATAGATGCAGATGGACTTACATCTGCAGGTATTATTGGCAAAGCACTCCACAGAGCTAATATTCAGTATCAGGTTCGGGGTGTTCGTCAATTGGAACTCCCAATCATCAGTGAATTATCTATGATGAAAAATATCAAAAATATTATTTTCTCCGATTTAGGTGGTGGACAGATAGACGGGATAAACAAATATCTAATAGACAGGAACATATTGATTTTAGACCATCATCCTGTTATTACCCAACCGAAATCAGAATCAATAATTAACGTAAATCCTTTTCCGTATAATTACGATGGAGCACATCAAGTAAGCGGTGCAGGAATCAGTTACTTTTTTGCAAAAACATTGGATCCAATAAATATCGACTCAGCAGCAATTGCAGTTGTTGGTGCATTAGCTGATCGTCAAGATAAAGGGGAGAAAAGTTCTCTCACAGATTTAAATCGTATCATAGTGAAAGATGGGATTAAAGCTGGTATTTTAGAAGAGAATATGGATATTCGATTATTTGGAAGAGAAACCAGAAGGATCTATCAAGCATTAGAATACACCACAGATCCATTTTATCCTGGGTTAACAGGAGATGGTGATATGTGTATTCGCTTTATGAGAGATACAGGCATTCCTCAACAGAAAGGAGATAAATGGCGAACAATTCAAGATTTATCTGAAGATGAAAGAAGAACCTTGGTTCAAGCTCTTTTAACATATGGATTACAAATGGGAATGACTGCGGAGGACGCTCAAAGCATTTTAGGAAAAGTGTACACACTCACAAATGAAGAACCAGGAACACTACTGAGAGATGCAAGAGAATTTGGTTCATTATTAAACTCATGTGGTCGTTTAGGAGCCACAGGTATTGCTATAGGCATTTGCATGGGAGAAAGAAAGTATCTTCTAGAAGAAGCCGAGATAATAATGCGAGAATATCGAAAGAAAATTTCCCAATATTTGGAACTTGTCAATCTTGATAGTGAACATGTAAAAGAATACAATAACCTCATTGTATTTGATGGAAAAAATGTTATTGATGATACAATGATTGGTACTATCATTTCAATCGCAATTTCAACTAGAAGTTTTGCAGATAAGAAGAAACCACTGATCGGAATTGCAGAATCTAACGATGGTACAGTTAAAATTAGTTGCAGAGGAACAGGACCATTAGTAGCAATGGGTTTGAATCTCGGTTTAGCATTAAGAGGTGCTGTGGAATCAATTGGTTCTAATGCAGAAGGTGGCGGACATAATATTGCTGCTGGAGCACGCATACCTCAAGGAACAGAACAATTACTAATTGAAAATCTAAATGTTGCAATAGAGAAACAATTGAAAAAAGATGACCCAAAGCCAAAAAAACAAAGTGTGGCAAAAAAAACAACGAAAAAAACCAAAGCAACTACAATAAAAACTACATCAAAGAAATAAATCAGTAATTGGGTTTTAGATATTCTGATATTTGAGATGATAGAGAAATGAATAAACAGAAAAAAATCATTGAAGCTGAAATAAAGATACAATTACCTTTTGCAAATGCTAAAATAGCAAACAGTATCTGCTCTGCAACAGCACCGGAAAATCAGGAAACACCGGATGGAGTAATAGCCAAATCTAATCTACAGGATTCAATAATTTATTTCACGGTAATTTCAAAAGCACCTTTTTGGGATTTAGTTGCAACAACAGACGACTTCTTTGAAAAAGTAGCTATTTCAATGAAAACAGTAAAGTCTCTAAAATAGAGAGAGAAGAGAACTCCAAATTATCTTCGATAATAAGGAAAATATTTTAAAAGAGATGATTGGTTTTCGATATAGCGCGTATGTAGAGTACAATTATCTGATTCTCTAATATACAGTAAAACTAATAAAGTGATTTGAAGGTCAAAACTTTATACTTGTGTAACGCAATGAAGGAGAAGAAAAAATGAGTAGTAAAAAAAAGAAGGAATCTCAAAGTAGAAGAGTAATAGACAAATTTAGTTTAAAAACCTGGTACACTGTTCATGCTCCAGAAATGTTCGGAGGAGATGAACTCGCTGAAACGCCATCAGCAGAAGAAGAATACCTTGTCGGTAGAAATCTTAGTACAACTATGATGGATTTAACTGGCGATTATAAAAAAATGCATGTTAAGCTTACTTTTAAAATACGAGACTCAAAAGGTGATCATTGTTATACAGATTTCCATGGTCATGAGTACACTCGTGATTATTTGCGATCAATGATCCGAAGAAGAAGAACAAGAATTGATGGTATCTTTAATGTTACAACTAAAGATGGCGCCAGATTACGTTTAAGTATCATTGCTCTAACACCTTTCCGATGTAAAGCAAGTCACGAAAGAGGCATCAGAAAAGCAATGTTGGAAGTTGTCAATAAAAGAGCAGCTAGAACACCATTTGATGTTTTTGTCAAAGATTTAGTTGGAGGAAGAATTGCTACCGAAGTCTATAAAGCTTCCAAGAAAATTCATCCAACACAAAATGTAGATGTCTGGAAATCAAGAGTGCTAAACCAACCAACAATGAAACTTGAACCAGAAAAACCAAAAGTTGTTGAACCAAAAGCAGTTGAAGCTGAAGAACCAAAAGTTGAAGAAAAAAAGGAAGAAGCAGCTCCTGTTGAAGTTAAACCAACAGAATCATAAGTGATTCTTATCTAATTTCCAGAGCATTTCTGGAAATATTCTCTCCTTTTATTGTTCTATTTTACTTTAAACCAAAGTAATTTTTATTTACTTTTTACTTCTGATTTTTATAAATTATAAACCAGAAAAGCAATAAGAAATCCAATACAGTATACATTTAATCAGTAATTTTGAGAGTAGGAAAAATATGACCTTAGAAAAAGCAAAAAATAAATCTTTACAACAAAAAAAAGATAAAGTTGATGATTCAATAATCTCTTTCAGCGAGTGTTTGAGAAATTGGGAACCGTATCAAAAAAAGGGTTCAGATCCAAATGAAGTTCGTATGTTAGATATTCTTGAATGCTGGACGGGAGAATTGGGACCTGCAATTGGACTTGTTGGCATACCTTTTGATTCAGCTGTTCTAGGTCGAAAAGGTGCTAAAGCGGGTCCAAAAAAAATCCGTGATTCAATTAGATACTTTAAGGCCTACAGTTGGGATTTAGATTATTGGTTTGGTGATAAAAGAGTATACGATTTTGGTGATATTATTACAGAGGGAGATTCAGTAGCAGAAGCACATGAAAATATTGCTGAAATAATACGTAAAATTGCAGAGAAAGGATTTACCACTCTAACGCTCGGAGGAGATCATTCATTGGGGTACCCTATTTTGAAAGGGTTAAAAAATGCACACCAACCAAATAAAATAGGACTCATAAATATTGACGCACATTTGGATGTTCGGGAAGTCATTGACGGAAAAATAACTAGTGGTACACCATTTCGAAGAGTATTAGATAATGGTATAGTCAAGGGAGAAAATTTCGTAGAGATTGGAATTAGAGATTTTACAAATGCTAGAAAGTATAGACGTTATTTAGAAGAAAAAGGTGGGACTATCTTTACTATGAATGATATCCGAAAAAGAGGTATGGAAGATATTATCCAAGAAGCAATATCCATTATCGGACGGAAAACTGATGTAACATATATTTCAATAGATATGGACAGTCTTGATCAGATATATGCACCAGGTGTAAGTGCGCCAACACCTGATGGTCTAACACCACATCAAATAAATCAAATTATTCATGAAATAGTTGTCAATACAAATGTCATTGGAATGGACATAGTAGAACTAAATCCTCTCTATGATACTGCAGACACAACTGCAATCAATGCAGCAAATTTCCTCGTACAATTTGTTGCCTCATATTATTGGAAAATGGATAAAGAGAAGACAAAATAAATTAACGTCTTCTGTTTCTGATAAAAATCAGACCAAATGCCGAAACAGCAAGTAATCCTATACCTCCGAGAGAGGATCCTGCAATAATAAGTACCAAGTCCCATCTCCAACGTTTTGGTTCAAAATACAGATCATTTACCACTTCTTGAACAGCTTCCAAGCACTTTGCAAATTGTTCGGGACGAATGAAATAATCCGTTGATTCTTCTGCATCTCGCCAAACTTTGATACTATTTGACTCAACATATAGTTGATAATAAGAATGCACTAAATAATCATAGCTTAGAGCAAAGTAAGCATCATCTAACTGGAAAAACCCCAAGGAAATTAACTCGTTTATTAATAATTGTGCATCAGCAGCAGATAGATCATTATTGTAATACAACTCTCTATCACCATATTTGAAATTAATATACCCATCTTGGTAAATGCTAAAATGATAGTAAGGGTTCGCTCCAGTTGGAACATAATCTAAATAATTTCCGCTGGAATAATATGAGCCTGGCCAATGGAATAAATTGATTATAAAGTCATCGAAATCAATAGTTGGTGTAGCTCTAATGTTATCAATTGTTATCCCAATTGAGGTTGTATGATTTAAATTTGGATTATTTTCTTGATAGAAAAACACTGTGACATTCAAATTAGTTTCAGGGGTGTATTGGGTGACATTCCAGTCATAACCAATTTCCCAAAAATAAGCATTATATTGTGAATATTCGTAACTGGAATTAAAAATAACACTCTCATTAGCAAACATTTCGAATATGTACTCTTCATTTGAATCATAAAATGATAAATCGTCTCAATAATTGTGATTAACAAAGAGCGAAACAGGATTATAATCTATTATATCTCCATCATCTATATTCCAGAATATCGGTCTATCTGCAACAAAATTTGATTCTGTATTTCATATTCAAATTTGCTTACTAATTCTCGTCCAGTCAATTTCTTTTCGTAAAAATCATTGAATGTTATTGCATTAACATCAGTAACCTGATTTAAAATAACAAACGTTGATGTAAGAATGGAAAATAGAATGAAACTAGCATAAATATTCCTGGGCTTTAACAATGAGATACCTCAGTAAATTAAATGGTTTTTCAATATATGAATAGAGATTAGCAATATCAACTAGTAATATTCTCATCTGAGATTTTGGGTGTATTTTTTCGAAGTTTACGTGCTCTTCTAGTTCTTCGGTATTTTCTCTTTTTCATTGGAGAGCCATAATGGTATGCAATATGATCATTGAAAATTTCTTGCCAGCGTTTTTCTAGCATTATTAAAACAATTCCAGAGAGTATTGTTAAGGTAAATACAGTCGCTGCTCCCAAAAAGAAAACAGCTGTAATGCTGGCAGTAATAAATTCAAAAAACCAGTCGGCAATTATTGAGCTTAAACCAAAAAACAGCATCGTACCAGTTCCTACGAAGAATATATCATAAATAATATAAATCCAGAAAATCTTGCTTCCTTTTATTGGTATATCCTGATTTTCCATTGGAGGTGCTTTCAGCAAATGATTACGAAGTTTTTCATAGCGAACATATTGAATAAAAGGCACACCAATAAAAGTTGTAAGAGTCAAAATTACCATTAGTATAAAAGTATCATTTTTTGTTGTAACTTCATATCTACCGTGAGGGTGATACCAATGATCATTCAAATCTTGCAATGTTTGTAGAAGATAATAGAAATAATAAATACCTAATGTGAAAATACTCACAACAAGAATATTGTCATAGTCTCTTTGAGTAATTTGAACTTTAGTATTAATATATCGTTCTTTTTCAACAGGTTTGGTTGGAAAATATTGTTCAAGATAATCAAAAAGATGATTTCTACTATAAGAGTTTCTTTGAACAGCAAAACAAAACGGGCAAATGGGTTTTCCCTCTATTAATGGCTTTTGACAATTAAAGCATGTACTGTTCAAGATATTTTTCTTCCCATAAGTATTAATCTTTATTAGATTTAATTGACTACACATTTAAAATTAACCCATTGAACTGGACATTAAAGCAATATTTCGTGAAACTAAATAAAAAAATAATCCCGTGCTTAATATGAAGACAATTAGTGACTCAGGCAGAGGACTAAAGAATAAAATTAAGAAATCGATATTTATCACTACAATTTATCATGTTAGTTCTCAAGAGGAAGTGCAAAGTCATCTACTCAAAATACAAGAAGAATTTAGAAAAGCAACTCACAATGCATATGCCTATAGAATAGGCAATCCAACTTTATGGGAAGAAAGTTCTGATGATGGAGAAGTGAAAGGGTGTGCAGGAAAACCAATAATGAACATTCTACAGAAACAAGAAATAACTAATACTCTAGTAATAGTTACAAGATTTTATGGGGGAGTAAAATTAGGTCCAGGAGGCTTAATTCGCGCTTATTCCAAATCAGCTGCAGAATTAATCAAAATAATAGGTTTAAAAGAACTCTAATTCCTAACTGTCAAAGAAAGAAATCTTTTTAGTGAATGTAATACTCATATAATATTTATTCTTAAATTACTCAAGAGAATCTTTTAGTTAATTTAAACAAAGAACAAATAGCAATTGGAAAAGTTATTGGGAAAGTAACGACATTGGTCAACCTTAAACTTATCATCGATGGAATTGCAATACCATTTGGAATCATCGCATCGACTGTTATTATATCCCGTAACAAACGTAACATTGCAAATATTTTGATAGGATTAATTGCTTTTCTTGCTGGAGTGGTTTCAGTTTCATTTGGTTTATTGAAAGAAATATTCTTCCCGATCAATGAAAATCTTGCAATGATTTTCGTAAAATTAGCTTTTCTATCTATGTTTTTAATGACAATACCATCATTGAGTTTTTCGATTTTCTTCTGGAAAGCTAAATATAAAAAAATACCTAATTTCCTTCATGTCATAGCCTTTATTCCTTCAATAATACTAACTATTTGGTTATTTGTAGATCCACATTGTATACAGTTTGTCAAAACGGACTATGGAATTATCAATTTCTTAACAGAACCTTTGATTATCTATAGCCTTGTTATAATTTTATTAACGTTACTTCTTACAGTAATTGCATTACGATTTATGGCAAAAAATGCAAAAGCTTTCCCACAACTAAAAAGAAGGATGAATTTGTTTACTGTAGGTTTTACAGTAGGTTTTGGTGGGTCATTTTTATCGCTCTTTCTTTTAGAATACCTTTTTCAAGATGTAATACAACCTTATGCACTCTTTGTAATTTTTACAACCATCAGCTTAACGTTGGCTTTTTCCACTTCCCTCAGTGAAGAAGAAGTAACATTATGGCACGGTTGCCCAAAACTACTACACAACAATGGAAGCTCAACTATGTGTATTAATACTGATGATGGTCTTCCTGTAGATGTAAAATTACTAGATATTGGAAATATAATCGAAAGAATACAAATTGATACTGAAGTATTGAAAACAGGTTCTGAAAATTGCACAAATACCGTTTTTTCTGATGAAGATAGCATTGTTCGATGTTTGACGACACATAAACCAATCAAAGTATTGGATGAACAAGTTACAAGAGAGGAAATGGAGCTAGCTCGTCAAATGGACATTATGAATGGAAATGAATTATGTTCAGATTGTTTGCATAAAATCATTGGTTATAGAAAAGAACACAAAAACAAAACAGATTCAGAAATCAAAATGCTATTTCTTGGGATGAGAGCTGAGGAATTTTTTGGTGTCAGTTAACAAACGTATCAGTCAGTTATGTTTTCCAACTTGTAGAATGATACGATCGAACGATGGGATCAAAATTAATTAACAATTCCAAATCTTCAAAATCTACTTGACATATTTTAAATCCCTTTATGCCACATTTATTCATTTTCTTTGAAAGTTTTCCTTCGTCAATAAGTGAATGAATATGATTAAGAGAATATCCACGGTTTAATTTTGTGTGGATTTTTAAGACAATTTGATTCCCCAATTTGCTTATAACTTTGAATATAAATTTAATTTGATTTGGTGAATGGGGTACCAATGAATTGCAATAGACAATAAAATAATCATTGACTTTCACTTTTGCGAAATCCTGATTCTTCTTTATCGATTCGGCATCAATTTTAAATCGATTATGAAGTAAAACATCTTCAGCGAAAATTGGCTTACCAGTGGTTCCGTTAAACTTGCTGGGCACATAATTTTTTCGTGTGCTATCAACTTGTATTAGGAACGCATTTGTTCTCTGAAGTAAGCTCATCTTAATCACCATTAATTTCCACATAAAGGAGCTATTAATATTCTTCGATATCCTTCGTATTGTTTGGATAGTATGATTCTCAACAATGTCAATATTCGTGTTTGAAAGGAAAGTTAAAAAAATAGAAAAGGAGTAAACTAGCTATTATTAAGGATTGAAGAACAATGAACGATTCAATACAATTCTATTACTCAGATATGGCAGATGCATTATATTTCTTTGAATATCATGGCCCTCTTTACAAAAAAATAAAGTGGAAAGAACGAAATAAAGATGTGAAAGAACTTTACAAAATTATTAGACAAATCAAATTTCCTAGATTAAAATTATTGTTACCTTGGGCGAGAACAAAAGCAGTTCTTCATAACTTAACAACACCAAAAAGCTTAACAAAATATATTCAAAATAATCCTCCAAAAGGAAAATTCGCAGAAAAATGGATAGCTGAAATTGAAAAAATGACTGATATTTTTCAAGAGATCTTAAACCTCTATACTAAAAAAATATTGACCCCAGAAAAAAGAAAGGAACTTGAAAGCATCAGAGAAAAGATTGAAAAAAAATATTCCAAAATATGGGACAAATTAAAACGGGAAACTGAAATAACTCCAGGATTTACTTGGAAAAGAAAAGAGCCAAAAATCTGTTTGTTGTATCCAATAGATGGAAGATTATCACACAAATTAAAATACGCAGATATTGCTTTTATCGAAACTTCAGAGGTAATGATAAAGAATGAGAGTATGTTTTTACATGAAGTAATAAAACTACTAAATTATACTAGACCAATTTTTGCTTGGGTAAAACAAGATAGAAGAGGAATTCGAGCAATTGCTTATGAATTATTCACAGCAATGCAAACAAAGCTTTTAATTGAAAAAATATTCAAAAAAGAATCTAATTTTAATGTAATTGTGGAAAAACTTGACACTCTTTGGATACCATATATACGCCCTGGAACATCTTTTGATGAAGATGAACTCGAAAGAATTTTAGAAAATAGCTACGAATTAATCTCAAATGCAGAATTCGAACCTCTTTATCAGATAGGTGAGCTCTATACAGAAATAAATATTATTTTACTTGAATAATGCCAGAAAAAGTAATCCTAACCAGGGTTGCTTTTCAACTATTTTTAGCGATTTAATTAAACGATTATTTGATGAAAATTTGAGATGGTTTTTATAGTGATTCGCACTAAAGAATATTAGAAGATTAGCAAAGAGCGAAATCAAATTGAAAAATACAAATTCACTTTATTGCCCGTACTGCGGTTCTGTTCAAGAGAATGCTAGCCGGTTTTGTAGCTCATGTGGTGCTGATATAAATGAAACTCCAGAGACTGAATCAACTGGAATCCGAATTATTGCTGAACGACCTATGAATTCTAATGATTACCAACGATTAAACGCTTCTACAGCTGCTGCTGCTGGAAGTTATGCCTCAACAAGTCAAACTGCAGGTACATATGGAGCTCCTGTTTATAGCTCAACTCCTATAAGGACTAACAATAAGGATAATGCCACTGTTGCACTTGTCCTAGGAATTATTGGATTCGCCGTCAGTTGTTTTATTATTCCATTAGTTGGCCTTCATTATGTTAGAAAAGCAGAAGAACAATATGAAGATCCACAAACGATTCAAATAGCTAAAGTATTGAATTGGATCCAATTGATTCTTATGTTATTTGGCACAATATTTGTGTTCGGTTATTATGTATTCTTTTATGGGTTCTTGTATTTTTAATTTAAAATGCAAGACCAAAGACTTTTTTTTATTGACCGATAGAAAAAATTCTAATGGTTTATATACTAGTAATTTTATTATAAATCTAGATAGTGGAAAGAGTGCATCAAGCTTGAGCAATTCTGAAGCCAAAATTTGTTCTAAATGTGGTAAAAGACAGGAAGAAGAAAGTATTTTCTGTGGTTCATGTGGAGCAGATTTATCAAGAAAAACAGTTGGGCGATCCATTGATAATCGAACTCTGACTCACAGACCACTAGAAAATGAGGAATTTAGTAGAAAAAATACATCAGCAAGTAAAATCGGAAGATTTACTCCAGGAAGCGAAAAATCCGGGAAATTTGATAGATCAACTTTCACTGAAGCAACCTATACTCCAGTAAGAGAATATGTTACAAAAGCATTAATTTTAGCTATCATAGGTTTCTTCTTTAATTTACTTTTTATTCCAGCTTATTTTGGTTTTAAATTAGTAATAAAAGCGGAAGAAGAAAATGAGGATAGAATAATGATTTTAGTTACTAAAACTCTTCTTTGGATTCAACTTATTGGTTGGGTAATTGCTATTCTTGGAATATTACTGAGGTACTTTATCTCCATTCTAATTTGAGAAAAGTTTTCTAATAATTGTGATAATGATATTTAATTCAATAAAAAAAGAAGAAAATCAAAACAGTAAAATGAAAATAACAAAATTAAATAGAGGAGAAAAAATAGATGAGTGAAAATGCAATTCATTGTCCGTTCTGCGGATCTTTAGTAGAATCAGGTAGCGAGTTTTGTCATAGCTGTGGAGCATCATTAGATGAATCACACAAAACTGAAAATTACGGTACAGGTTACGGAACACCAGCAACGCAAACTAGTGGCGGTTTTTCCGCTAGTGGCACTGCACCAACTCAATATACACCCCCTCAACAGGGACAAACATTTACTCAATATCCAAGAACCCAAACAGTATATAAACCCCCAAGCCAACACCAACAATCACGTAGCAGCAGCTCTTCAGGAGCAATCGCTTTAGTCTTTGCTATTTTAGCTTGTGTTGGAGTTTTACCGTGTATTGGAAGCATAATTGCTATTGCAATCGGTTCCTCTGCTAAAAATGATGGAGATTCAATAGGCAGTATAGCTGTTGGACTTGGCTGGTTTTCAGTATGTTCTACTATAGCTATTATTTTTATAGTCTTCATGACTTCTTTTTAGAAAAATCTGATAGAGGAGGACAATTAAACTCCTCCTCAAAATTAATGTTTTTAAAACGCACTCTTAATTACAGGAAATAATTCAAATTGTTCTGATCCATCTGGAAATTCTATTCTCATAATATGTTTTCGTTGTTCGAGTGCTTGCACCGTATCATTAGCTTCTTCATTTGAAATTCTGAGATAATGTACAATATCATTTATTGACACTTTTCGTTTATATCTAATAAAAGATACTAATCTAGATTCTGGTGAATCAAAACCAAACTTTTTGTGTTGTTGTTGTTTTGAAGGGTAAGGTGCTGAAATAGAATTATCAGGTAAAGCAAATAATCTATTAACTGTTGGAGCAATTTTTTTGAACATATCAATTGGTATAGGACTATTACCGTTCTCAAGCAATTTCTTTCCAAACATCAAATTAAAATGCTCGGAGATTCTCATCAATCTCTTATAGGTTAAGTTTGGATTTGAATCAATCGAAGTACTGGCTACGAAAATCAATTGATCGCTGATTTTGAATACAAAACGATTTTTATTTGTTTCAATCCATTTCATTTCAGCTCCAAATGAACCCACAAATGAATTAACAGCACTAAGAAAGCCACTTATCAAATTTTCATCATTAGTATTATCGTCGTATTTCTTATGGAATAAACAAGTACCTGATATTTGCATAATCCATATTTGTTGCAAACTCACTAATTTTTCACCTTCACACTATCACTACTATCCGATTAACTGATATTGTTCAAATTTAAATTAAAATCAATGTAACATCTACATTATCTGAAAATAATATGCCATCCTTTTACTGTTTCCAATTGATTTTTTACTCGCATTTTGTGCAATTTAGAGCTTCAAGAACAATTATATATTGTTAAGGCGATATATTGATAGTACAATGTATGCTTAGGGCGATATATTGGGTCTATGGATAATTTAAGAAATAAAAAAATTACTAAGGTGATTAAAATATCATTAAGGAATTACGCAATAAGACGTTTTATTTATATCATCCCAACCTTGATAGGTATATCCATATTTAGTTTCATATTAATTGCTCTATCCCCAGGAGATCCTATTATGATTAGAATAGGGCTCTTCAAAGGAGAACAAAAAGAATATGAGGAATTGTACAATCAAATTGGTGTTGATCTTGGATTAATTGAGTATAAAAATGATCAACCCCGCAATGTCAGTGTTGTTGTCCGTTATCTAAGATGGTTAGGATTTATGAAGAGACCAATTGAAGGTGAATATACCGATGAAGTCATTATTATTGATGATGCACCAGATATCAAAGTGCCTGTTTATAGACGAAGTGGAATTCTTCAAGGTGATTTCGGCAGGTCCTGGCATTGGGTAGAAAGTGGTGTTGTTGGTAAACAAATTACAGATATTATCTTATCTAGAATGTGGTATACACTTTTCCTAACTACA
>JAUWKS010000113.1 GCA_030614005.1 Candidatus Heimdallarchaeota archaeon
GAATAATACAGTGCTTTCCCTGACTCCGGATGGTCATCACCCCAGGTTACATGTAAGTTTTCTTTGCTGTCATGAGATATATATGGTACAATTGCTCGCGTATGATTCACTGAAATAGGCATTGTTTCAGACCATTCTTGGTTATTCTCATAAAACATCTTATAGTATACGCCCGATAGAAGAGGGCCATTTTCATAATAGTGCCAATTATACACTAGAGCAATATCACTATCATTAATTACCGTAGCGGAGAGTTGGATTCTATTTTCAATACCAACATCAGTAGTAACTAGTTCAACATCATTCCAGAGAACACCTGCGCTAGTAAAATCAATAATCATTGGATTTATATCACTTAGATAGACAGCAAAACAATGGAGCATAGCCCCAACTTCTACGAGTTTAACATTTGGTGTCACTCGGAAGCCAGTTGGTATTTGATAATTTACCAATTCATCATTGGTTAACCAAGCATTATCTGTTGGTCCTTTTCGAACGATACTGATATGATGTCTAAGATGATATTCTCCAGCTCTAATAGAGCTTCCAACATAAAAATAATCATCCTTTGTAATTAAAAAGGAGTAAGTTTCAGGTGTGCTGTACCCAGACCACAAAACATTACTCCAAACTCCAGGAGCAATGCGTTTCTGATAGTAAATGGGATGAGCTTCAAGAGCAACTATTACAAAAGAAACTTCTCCGGACCAAACAACATGTGGAGTGCCATCAGAAGTTACACGTATTAAAGGATAGCTAGCAGGCATTGGATCGCCGTATTCATTTTCACCAAAATCAACTCTCTCAGAAGAACTCCAAACGTTATCCTCCCAGAAAGTATAATAGAGTTTTTGAGAACCAACAGTTAAACCCCAAGAATAGGCTAAATGTATTTTCCCGAAAGTATCGGCTACAATATCAACTGTAATTGATACACCACTTGATTTATCGACGAGAACTGTTTTGTCACTCCAATTGCCATTCGCATAGCGAATTTGATGATAGAGCTTGCGACCAGCATACCAATTAGTCCAAACTATGTGCAAATTATCATCACTATCTACAGCATTTCTTGGTGTAACAGATAGGTATGGTGAATCAAGCATAGTTGCATTATCCCAGACAACACCACCTGGAAGGGCGTTTCCTGATAACAAACTACTGCCACCATCAAATGATGTTAAGGCTAAAGAAGAATCACCTGGTCGGGAGTCAAATTTGAAAGAACTAACAGGTTCATTTGTAATGGTTTCCGCTGAAATTACACTAGTAAAAAATCCAGATGATGAATTGATGATAGAAGGATTTACTATACACAAAAAGATAACAACAAAACAAACTAGTCGTAAATAACCTCTGCCCTTAATTCTTAATACAAAAATGCTTGCAGACAATAACAATCCCGCTTATCAACAGCTAGTAAATATAACATTTGTTCCTAATATATCTAATAGTATTTTAAAAATATATACATATTGTTCTCTAACAAAAATGATAGTGCGTTTTCTACTTCCCATAACCGCACATCCTTCTAACACCAATTATTATCCTTATTTATTTTGTTTGAGTAATTTTAAATTGTCTTCTTAAACTCTGCTTGGAAAAGCTGTACGATAAGCTATTTTATAAAATGTTTAGCTAAGTAAACTATTATTAGTTTCGGTAATCTCCTTAAATAATAACTATATATCAAGCTAACAATAAGATAATATGTGCAAAATGTCTGCAACCGAAACCCTCGTAAGAACTCACAAATACAGACTCTATCCGAGTAAGAAGCAAGAAGCAATATTTACAGAGTGGTTAGAAACATGCAGACGATTATACAATTATTTTGTCCGACAACGATTTGATCATTGGGAGATCGAAAAACAGTTACCAAAGGGATACCGAACTTACATATCATATTTTGACCAATGCAAACAATTACCAGAACTAAAAAAAGACAATCACTATCTAAAACGAGCATATGCAGCAGTTTTAGTTAATGTTGCAAAAAGAGTTGATAAGACTTTTTTGAATTTTATTCGAGAAATAAGTAAAGGAAATTCAAAATACGGAAAACCAAAGTTCAAGTTTAGATTATGTTATAATTCCTTCACTTATCCACAACCAGGCATTAAACATCAAAAATTCAGAATAGAGGATAACAGAATATATCTTGGAAAAATAGGTCATGTTAAGATTATCGTAGATAAAGACTTTCCAAATAGAGCAATTCTCAAAACTTGCACAATAAAACGTGAAGTGAATCAATGGTATGCTCATATAAGTTTCACTCAAATTGTAAGTATTCCTGAACTTCAAATCAATGAGAATAAAGCAATAGGTATTGACTTAGGAATTAAGACTTATGGAGTTCTTAGTAATGGAAAGGAGATTAAGAATCCAAAATGGTTACAAGCAATGGAAAAGAAGTTGGTAAGAGAACAAAAAAATCTATCGCGAAAAAAGAAAGGGTCTAAAAATTGGAAAAAACAATTGATTAAACTTTCGAAAATTTACCGAAAAATTAGACTTCAAAGAAATGATTTTCTCCATAAAGAAACTACAAAATTAGCTAATGATTATGATTTAATTGTCCTCGAAGATTTACGAATTAGTAACTTGATAAGAAACAGCAGATTAGCTAAAAACATTAGTAATGTATCTTGGGGGATCTTTCAAAATCTTCTTTCATATAAAGTCAATGAAAAAGGAAAAAAGCTCCTTAAAGTAAATCCTCGAAACACCAGCCAAATTTGTAGTAATTGTGGAGAGATGGTTAGAAAAAGTTTGAAGATTAGAATACATGAATGCCCTAACTGCAATATTGTTCTTGATAGGGATTTGAACGCAGCAAAGAACATTCTACAAAAGGGATTGAATGAATTACGGTCATCAATTGACAACACCGTTGGGTTAACGGGAAGTGCTTGTGGAGAAGTTTCAGTGGAAACTCAAGGAAGCAAGAAATTTGTTAAAACAACAAATAAACCAAAGCATGGATAGTGCGTCTAATTTGCATTATCCCTATTTTATTTTTTCAACTAAAACCTATAGTTTATAAATTCTTAACTTTGACTTAGTAACCAGATACTCGGGTGTGTAGTACAGCACGGATAGTGCGTCTGCTTGCGGAGTAATAATGAGTTGTTGCTCTTTATTCCGTATTAGAAGATCGGCGGTTCAAATCCGCTCACACCCGCCAATTTTTTACCTTTATATTATATTTGAGAGTAACTTTGGTAGTGGAACATCTTTTGCAGGTTTTTTCCAGAACTTCCACATATTTTCGACCCTTGCTTCGTATCTTTCAGCTAAATCTTTCTTTCCTGTTCCTCTGTATAATTCAGCTAAGCTTAACCAATTATTTACTTCAGATGGGTCAATTTTTCTAGCTAATTCATAGCATTTAATGGCTTCTTCTTTCCAGATAATAGTAAAATTATCAAATACAGATGTAAAAGTAGCATATAACATTGAAGTCATGACTTTTCACTATTAATAGTTGATATAACACTTTTCTCTACACAACAATCTTATAATTTAATATTCTGTGTATTTAGTACAATTACCTTTGGTAGTGTTACTAGTGGAGGATTCTATTTGACCTTTGAAGATCTTGACAGTTATGAAACAATAGTAAAGATGAGAGAAGAACCTGATTTTAACCGTATTAGAAGTGAAATTCTAACTTTGCTTGCAGACAATAAAGATATGGTTCTTGCTACTTCCCTTGATAATAGAGTTTCTGCTAGAATTGTTTCCTTTGTCAATGATGATTTCACAATCTATTTCTTTTCTTGGGAACACAACAAGAAAATCATTCAATTGAGAGGGAACAAGAATGTAGCTTTTAATTTACGCAAACTTCAAATTGAAGGTGAAGCTGAGGTGCTTGGTCGAGCAAATAGCGAAAAATTCAAAGCTATTGGTGATTTATTTCGAGCTAAATTTTCGTCAAAATGGTATGATTCTTTTTCGAGTGTTAAAGAGATGGTTTTGGTTAAAGTAATCCCATTAAGGATTGTTAAATTTGAGTCCGCTCACAGACGTTTCCATATACAGAATATCGATTTGACAAATAGTAAAGTCTACCAGATGAGAATCGAGGATAAAGATAATCCTCATTTCCCTTACTAAATAAGGACAAACAAAGCTGAAATAATTTGAATGTCAAATAGTCAGCTTATTTCTTTAATTTGCCTAGAGTAAAACCATCGCCCGGTCCTTTGTATCTTGGATATTGCTCTCTGTCTAGAGTTGGCTTTTTGTATAATACCGCATCTTCGGGGCATAAGTGATAGCATCTTAAACAGAATATGCAGCTTTCTCCCCAGGAGAAAATTTCATCTTCAAAAGTAATATTTTCTGTTGGACAGTTGTCAACACATTGCATACATTGTGTGCATGTTTCTTCATCCACGTAATAATTTCGAGCATATTTATACAACTTTCCAAATCTCATTTCCACTCTTTGCATTAACCCTCCTGCAACATTTACCGGATCCCACCCTTGTATCCAGCGTTTATTACTTACAATTCGATCTACTAATTTAGCGATTTTTGGTAATGCTTTTTTCTTCTTTACCCAATCATTTTCTTCTCCATTTTTTATTGGAAATCGTTTGAAAATCGGGTATGGTAATTTCACATTATTTGGCATTCGTATATTAGTTGCTTGTTTTACTTTGAATCCTTTCTTTTTTAGTTGTCTTCTCGCGACTAATGCACCGTCTCCACTAAAAATCATCATTGTGGTATACACAAAAGCGTTCTTGTTTTTTACTGGTGCAAGGCTCTTTATGAAATTCATAAAAACTAATGGAATATCTGACCCATAGATTGGATAGCCAAAACCAACTATATCTGAATGGTTGATCAGTTCATTTACTTTTTTTCCATCTTGAGCAATTTTCGATTCTACTGAGAAATATTCTACCTCAAAATTTTTTTCTTTGAGCATTTGATGTAATTTTTCTGTTGCCCACCAAGTATTACCAGTGCCACTAAAATAGAAGATTGTAATTTTTATTGGAAACAACTCCAATTAATACTTGCTATTTTAGTTAATAATTTTAACTGGTTGTTCTTTCACAGATATATTCTTTCAATTCATCAAAATTGGTTATTTTTAGATCAGGAACTTCTAATCCTTCGAGTTGATTGTATGCTTCCCATCTA
>JAUWKS010000102.1 GCA_030614005.1 Candidatus Heimdallarchaeota archaeon
TTCTTTGATGACCATACCTAGGACTATCACTAATTGAATCCAGATTTGATTATATACAATAGTAGAACTTTTACTATCTCTTAGGCTTGCGTTTAATTATCATCATTTTTTTAAGATCATCAAGTAATGATGAATCAGTTATTGTAAAAAACATCCATCTTCCGTCATGCAATTGTTTAGTTGAATCGAATTTACTTAATACAAAATCACTGAACTCATGTCTCATTGTTTGGAATTTTTCAACTTCTTTTTTACCAAAAATAATCTGTATTGTAAAGCTATCTTTTTGTGGGTAGAGTGCACACCAAGTTCTATTGCTTTTCCTGAATTGAATTAACCAACCATAATTCTTACCCCAATATTTTTTCTCTTGTGTGAAATCATAATTTTCACCTAAAAAAGAAGTAAATACCAACCAGGGTTTTTTTGCTTCACCGATAAAATCCAAAATGAAATCATCTGAAGGCTCTTCTTTTGTAAAAATTCTATTAGGTTTTTCATCATCAGTCAAAAATGCTTCACTCACTTTTACAAGTATATGTAAACTATAAAATTTTTTGATGAGTAAAAATTGGAAGCTAGTGAGCGATGCAGAATTAATTCGGAAATAAATTGCAACTTATATTCATAAGATACTGGATAATTGAATAAATAAAACAAAAATTGTATCGTAAATCCAGATAATGGTTGGCTATCTCAGTAATTAATTATTTTAAGAGGAAATTTCCCTTATCACATCGGAAGATATTTTACTATAATAGAGTTACTTGTTGAATAAATAAAAAGAAAAAATCGGTTTGTTGAATTGTTATGACCTCTAATATAGATAGAAAAAAGTTAATTGATCTTTTAGGCAAGCTTGTTAGTTTTGACACAGTAAATGATATTCACAAAGGAAAGAAACTAACAAAAGATTGCCCGGATTTTATTGTTAATTACCTTGAAGAAAAAGGTGTAAAAGCAAACATTTTCGAAGACGACGGTTATTACTCCGTGCATGGTACAATAGGCACAGGAAAATTCCACCTACTACTTATGGCTCATTTTGATGTCGTTCCAGTAGGAGATGGATGGGACACTGACCCCTTTGAAATGACCATAAAAGACGATGGACTTGCCTATGGAAGAGGTGTTATTGATAACAAGAATAATGTTGCATCAATAATGACTATATTACCCGAAATACAAAAGTTAGATCTGGAAGGTTTAGCAGTTTGTTTTGAATTATCAGGTGATGAAGAAATTGGTGGTGTTCACAGTGCAGGAAAATACCTGGAAAAATTCGGTCGAATGCCGGATGCAGTGATGAATCTTGATAGTGCTGGAACAGTTATTATTTCGAGAAGAAGGAATGCTATGGGAACAACAGTTACAATACCAAAGAAAAAAACTAAGACAAAAGGTATTCTTACAAAGAAAACATTTGCTACTGATCAATGGGGGCGACATTCTGCCTATCAGCATCCAGGTGCTGACGTCCATGCAATGATTTTAGCATCTAGAGAAGTATCGTTTAATGATTGGAGAGTAGCTAAATGTGATGGGAAATTCATAAAAGGAAATGTTGTACCAGATGAAATCTCTCTTGAAATAATCAAACCATCATCTGAATCCGATGCCGAAGAATACGAATACGATGAAGGATTGACTGCTCTGTTTGAGAATTTACGTTTCCTTATACGAACACAATTTCCAACAGAATTCTCTACGTATGGTATAACAATCGGTCCAAATTTTCTTACAGACCAAGATGATGCCTGGGAACTTTCACTTGATATCAGAGCTATGACTCAAGAATATGAAAAAGTAGAAGCCGCTTTAAGAGAAATGTGTAATGAACTATTCGGTGAAAAACAATACCAATTGAATTTCAAACCAGGGCAAGGAATGGTCAACACACCAAAAGATGCTATGATAATTAAAATAGTAATGGAGTTATCAAAGAAATATGAATATCCGGCAAAAATAGTTGAAATGGGCGGAGCATCTGATGCACGCTATTTCTCAAGAGAAAGCATACCTACATTCGATTTCGGACCAATTGGTGGTGGTGTTCATGCGAAAAACGAATGGCTAAACATAGATTCTTTTGCTAAAGTAACTGATTTCTATTTAGATGTTGTAAAAGAAGTACTTTTACATACTAAGTAAATTAGGACAAAAATAATTGATGGTGAATAAGAAATGACAACTTGGTCATGGAAATGTAGAGCCTGTGGGATTGAATTTACAAACCCAATTTTTCGATTTATTCCAAAATGCCCCGAGTGTGAAGTTGAATATATACAATTAGCTTCAGCAAATGGAAGCCCATCAATAGGAGAGATGCCAATATTTGCTTTCAAAGATGAGAAGATTACTAATAAGGCAACGCGAAATTCGGTGTTATTTGCGATAGCTACAAAAGCGAAATATATTGAGTGTTATTCTTCTGCTTTCTATGAATATCTTCAAAATGAATTTAGTGAAAAATTATCTGAGAAAAATATTGCTTTGAAATTAGTAGAAATGGGTGACTAAATTTTAAGTTCCCTCTAGAGTGAAATAAAATGTTGAACCTTCGTTTATCTTACTTTCAATCCAAATTTTCCCTTTATGTTTCTCGATAATACGCTTCACAATAGCTAAACCAATACCATAACCACTATACTCATCAGACGAATGGAATCGCTGAAATGGTTTGAACAATTTATCTGTATTACTTTCAAACCCTATCCCATTATCTTGTATATAGTAAACGGTGTTCTTCTCTTGTTTTTTTGAACCAAAAACAATCAAAGGCTTTTCAGAGTTTTTTGAAAATTTAAAAGCATTATCAAGCAAATTAAACAATAGAATTCGAATTAAACGAGGATCACATTGGACCTTAACATTTTTCTTAACCTTGAGTGTGACTTCTTTATCTGGATAAAGTACTTTGATATTCTCAAAGGTTGTCTCAGCATAAGCACTAAGGTTAACTTGTTCCAATTTTAAATCAAAGCGAGAGATCATTGACAAATTAGTTAGCGAATCAATAAGAATATCCATCTTGGTGGTAGCTTTTCTAATTTTAGATAAATATTCTTTTGCTTCATCATCAAAAAGCGATGAATATTCTTCATTCAAGATGTGTGTTAATCCATTTATGCCTCTTAAAGGGCTTTTCAAATCATGGGAAATAGTATAAGAGAATTCTTCTAGCTCAGTGATTGTTTTTTGTAATTCTATAGTGCGCTCATCAACACGTTCTTCTAATTCTTCATTTAACACTCGTAGTTTCGCTTCACTAGCTTTCAGAGCTTGATCACCTAACATTCTCTCCAAAGCTGTTGAGAGCATACCTGTCAAGGTTTCAAATAATGATTTGTCTTCTTTAGCAAGTACTTTGTGAGTATAAGAGGCAATTATAAATGTGCCAATTAATTCTTGTTTTGAATTAAGTAAAGGCCAAGCTATTTGTGATCTTATTTGAAGTGCTTCTAATCTTTCTTTATGTTTATCAGAAAGTGCGATTTTGTTAACATCAGGTGAATAAAAAATAGTTTTGGTTCTAGCTACATAAGCAACAAAATAATCCGGATCATTTATTGATACAGATTTTACTATTCTACTTTTTTGCCTTGCTTTTATTCCAGCATCAGCTGTTAGAACTAGTGTTTGCTCCTTCTGATCCAATAATCGAATGGTTCCAACATCAAATTCTAATGAGTTCATTATTCCAATTAGTACTGCTTTTGCTAAGCTTCGTATATCTCTTGAAAATAATGCTGCTTCTGCAACAATACGAAAAGCTTTTCGCTCTCTCCTTTGTTTTTCTTCTAAATTTTTTCTATCAGTAATATCAAATAAAATACTCCGGTAATGAGTTATTTTGCCTCTAGAATTCTTTCTAACTGATGAGAATCCAATAATCCAGAGCATTTTATTATCTTTAGTGCGAACTCTATATTCTACGTTATATTCGCTAAGGTTCCTTTTCTTACTTATTTCTCTGGCTATTTTATCAATACGTTTTGCATCCTCTTCGGGAACAATGTCGTAATATTTGGTTTTACCAGTATAGAATTCCTCTGGCGTATAACCCCATTGATTTGCAACATTATCAGAGATGAATTCAACAGGCCAATTAGGTTCATTGCGCCATAAAATAACTAGAGCAGAACTTGAGTTAATTATTCGATTAAGTTCCTCACGTTCCTTGTAAGCTTTCGCTAATGCTTCCTCCGTAAAAAGCTTCTCTATTGCATTTGCTAGTACTCCTGTTATCGTCTCAAAGAATCTCTTTTCTCTCTTAGAGAGAGTTTTGCTTTCACTTGAGGAAAATTGAATGGAACCAACAGGCACTTTATTTGCTCCTAATAATGGACTTGCAATACCTGATTTAATTCTAAATTGTTTAAAATTAGGATAAAATTCCTTTAGATACGTATCTTGAAAAACATCTGCTGAAGTAATTATTTTTCTATTATTTACTACATAAACCATTATATTTTTGTCATCTATCAAAGATAAATCTCTAAAATTTTTCGCTAATTCTTTTGGAAAACCAATAATACCTCGTAATTCTAGAATTGACTTGTCACTATTTAACGTTCTAATACAACCATAATCATATTTCAATATTGAACGCAAATCTCGTAGTATTTCTTTGCAGAATTTTGTAACATCCGTATATTTGCTCACTGAATCTGCAATAAGTGCAAAAACTTTGCGTTCCATTTCACGCGTTAATTCTAATTGCTTTTTATTGGAAATGTCTCTAATAAAACTCTGTATATAGAGACCATTTCCGTCTATATCACATACCAGAATAGGATTTATTTCAGCAGTAAAAGTCTCCCCATTTTTTCTTTTATAAATGCGCTCATAAATAGGAATCTTTTTGCCAGCCCAAATGTCCTTCAACCTCTTATTGGCTTTTGCAGTCTCAGATTCAGCTATTAGTTCGGTACCATGAAGCCCCTTTAACTCTTCAATAGTATATCCAAAAAGATCTGCAGCATACTGATTGACATCCGTGTAATAACCGTTTTTGTCAACAAACAGTAATGCTTCGTTTTCAATTTCAAACAATGCCTTAAATTTAGTTTCCGATTCTTTCAATTGCTTTTCTAAAGCTTTTATACTATTTTTTAGTGAGATTATCTGTTCATTTTTATCTAAAAGTTCTTCTGATTTCTTGATAACTGAACTACCTGAAGTGGATTTCTTACTCATATAACTCACCAATCAATATTAATCTCAATTAATCGACATAAATTAATTTTGTTAAAATAGGGTTGAAACCTAAATAAAGTAGTCGCTTAATAAAAAGATGCCTAATTATCCTTTTCCGATAAATTATAAATGATTAATTAAGCCATTGCAAATCTTTTCTGAGCAACTGCAAGTAATGAATGGTTGGATTTAGAAGCCTTCGATAAATTACCAAACTTCTATAATACTGTAGTATTTATTTTAAAAAAGAAAATAAAAAAATAGGTAAAAGGAATAAATTGTGTGATTTATTCCACTACGATAAAAGTTTGCAAGATTGTATATTCGGGAGTTCGAAAAGTTATAGTTGCGATAGTACCGTTAATTTCAACGTCCAAATATCCATGTTGCCCAGTAAGATACCATAACGAGCCAGTACCTTCTTGACCCACTGTTTTATTGTGATAATCAGGATCCATATGCCCACCGAATGCGCCAATAATATTGTAAACAATACCAGAATTATTCAGAGTTTCCATATGATGATTGTGACCAGAAAATACCAAGTCTACATCGTGTTCAATGAAGAGATCCTCAAATTCGGTAATCATTGCTTCATTATCCCACCATTGTTCTCCGTCAACAAAATATCCAGACGAGTAATACATTGCATGATTCATAACTAAAATCCAATCATCATCTGATAAGGGTGATAATTCACTCTCAAACCATTTCTGTTGGGCTCTTGTGTAAGTTTCAGTTCCCCATTCTAAATCCAAAACAAAAACATGTATGCCATTAAGATTGATGTGGAAATAATCTCGGGGGGTGTCAGGCAAGAGTTCAGGGGAAAAATAATCGCGCCAAAATGTTTTCCCTCCAAAGAAGGTATCATGATTGCCGATCACTGGGCGATAAGGAATTGAAGACACATACGGGGACATATAGTCCATCGCTTCTTTGTAATGACCATCAAACATTCCATATTCAACCATGTCACCTAAATTAAAGAGGATGTCATACTTGTGAGCAATAATATTCTCAAGTATTCCTTGTGTGGCAGTACGATTGACATCATCAGCACCAAAGTGTAAATCAGAAGATATAGCAAAGCGAGCGTAATTAGGGGTATTAACAGGAGTAGTGAAATTATACATAATACCCTCATTGATCTTGTAGAAATAGGTCGTATTTGGTTCCAATATATCTAGCAGAAAACCATGAGTTTTAGATGCTCTAGATTCAACTTTTTCAGGCAATTCCAGTGAAGGTGTGAGACCCCAGTAGAGAGTTTTAGTCGTTCTGTCATGAGTATAAAAGGAAACAGCCATGTTGGGAACATTGTTGGCTCCAACACCATCCAATATTAATAGTTGGGGCGCTTTATCCCCTACTGCACGCTGGAGAGGTATAGTTCCAAAATATCCCCAACCACCCATAGATATAACCAATCCCAATGTCAAGAAAACAGTCATCACAATGGAGGGTAATCTCTTTATTTCTGCTTTTTTAACAGATGCAACAAAGAAATCAACTAGAATAAGTACAAAGAGTAACACATCAAATAAGATAATGTAAATAACATATTCCCTAACCCAATCGGCCCACATTATCAATCCTTTAAATCCTGGGATTGAAAAAATGAATATGATAAACCCAGTGTATAAAACGATTGGTATAATTAGCAAACACAATCTGAAAATGAGTTGCTTGGTCGTAAGGTTTTTGAAATAGGTTTTAACTTTTAGGAACATAACTAGTGTATCGACATAATATTATAAAAAAATATTATCCATAATCACCCAGTTGCTCCTGAAGAAAGTCCAAAGAAATCCACTTAGATTGTTTGTAAATAAAATATTAAGAAATCTTTAAAATAAAAAGAAAAAAGAAAGCAATAATAAGCGGGGGTAGCCCAGCTAGGCCAAAGGCGTAAGGTTCAGATCCTTATCTCGTAGGAGTTCGCGCGTTCAAATCGCGTCCCCCGCACCAATACTCATTATTTTTCTTCGTTTAGTTCCAAACCAAATTTTGTTGATTTTCTTTTTCCTAACCAAAAAACTCTTCTAAAATTGGCTTCTTTGACAATTTGAGCGCCAGTCTCTTGTACTTTTTCCTTCATATATTTGAGTGCTTTTCCACCTGAGAAACGTGCAGTAGTAAATATAATGGTCTTCTTTCCCGAAAGATTTGGTACTTTTCTAACAATTTCATTAAAAGCATTTGCAGGTTTATCACCATAAGTTGGCATACCAATAATGACTAACTCGTAATCTTTTGCATCTAGAAGTTTCAATTCTTCTTCATGGAAGAAGAAAAAGACTTGATGAAGAGAACCACTGAATGTAAAAATGGTGAAATTCTTTGTGGTGCGTGTAAGCAAGATCTGTTTAAACGAGCGAATCATTTCATCTCCAAACATCAAGAGAAAAAGGAACAAAAACTCGAACACGCTAAACAACTATTGGAAAAATAAAGTGTTTAATAATGGAAATTAAA
>JAUWKS010000123.1 GCA_030614005.1 Candidatus Heimdallarchaeota archaeon
AAAGCTAAAATCACAAGAGAAGATTATATGAACGCTGCAAAAATACTCGGTGATTACTTTAAACTATGGAATTACGGTGGATTTTATGATAGTGTCTTAAAGAATTATTTAAAGGGTGATTGATGCCCCTCAAAGGGTTCAATGTAATCCTTTTTTTTTCTTAAACTATTTTCTAAACTTGTTCAGATATTAACATAGGTAATGTATCGAGGTTCTAATGTAAGACAAAATTAACTTTCATAAGTCTCAAGTTATCTAAACAAAAGAATCTAATTAATCAGCTTTAAGGGTTTTCAAAACGTCCTTTATTTAGGTGAAAGAAAATTACTGTAAAAAATAGTAGATCTATAGTTCTTGGCGGAGGATGCTTCTGGTGCTTGGAAGCAGTTTATAATCAAATCGAAGGATTAGAAGTTATTTCTGGGTATGCGGGTGGTTCAATGAAAAATCCTTCTTACCAAGAAGTCTGTGCTGGTAACACAGGTCATGCAGAGGTTGTGAAAGTAATATTTAATCCAACAGTTATTACGTTGAAAACAATACTTGATATTTTCTTTCAAATGCACAATCCTACAACGCTCAATAGGCAAGGGAATGATATAGGAACCCAATATCGTTCAATTATTCTTTATACATCTGATAAAGAGAAGATAATAATTCTAGAAGCAATGAGAGAAGCACAGAAAAAAGGGACCGCATCTATAGTAACAGAAGTAGTCAAATTAGATAAGTTCTACAAAGCAGAGGAATATCATCAACAGTATTATAAGAGAAACCCAAATCAAGGCTATTGCAAAGTAATGATTCAACCAAAAATAGTCAAATTGAAAAAGATCGTTTTACCAAAACTGGAATATTCTGATTATTAACAGAAAGCAAAAACTTTTGAAAAATAATTCTATATGTATTATTTTTCAAAATTAACTTTGAAACCCTCCATTTAAGTTTCTAATAATAAATTATTTAAATAAACTACTAGTCATTTTAAGAAATAATCTAATTCATCTATTACTGGCAAGGAAAGAACAGCGATGGCAAAAAAATCAAAGGTTTCAAAAGAAAAAAACATTGAAATGGATGTCTTGCAGGAGGAAGAGGATTTTGATTTGCCTCTATCAGATGCAGAGTGTCCAGAAATACTCGAGATGATTGAACCAGAAGAAGCACTAGGAACGATATTCAAGAATATTCATATTTCAACGAAAATCACCTTAGTTCTTGGGGTTATTGTTGGAATATTCTATTATATAGCTAACAAAGGATTTCCAGAAGTTTTCCCAGGATGGTTTAGAGTAGTTCTTGGTTTTGCTGCAGGTTTGCTAATTGTTTTCGGAGCTTCTGAAATGATTATTCTTGGTGTAAAAGGAGTCAAGGATAAACTAAATATGAACCCCTATATTGCAGGTATTATGAGTGCTATCGGAGCGGCACTAGCAGAGCTAGTAATCGTTACTTTGCTTTTACTTAGATCACATATGGAAACTGACGCAGAAAAAAGTGCTGATTTAGCAACCACAGCAATTATTCTGATTTTAACTACAGTAATAATTAACATTCTCTTTCTTGGAATATCTATGATTTTCGTATCGAAAAAAGGTCCATTCAAGCTTCCACTAGAATTGACAATGTATGAAACAAATATGGTTTTAGGTATAAAGGTCTTCACTTTTGTAATGGTGCTCTATGGATTATTTTACGAATTTTACGATATTCGATTCAATGCAGTCATTCCTTCTCAATATAGTAGAGGTGTTGAAATCGTTTTCGGAGCAGCATTACTCCTTATTTACGGTTTATTTATCTTTGTACTTGTAAAACGATATGGCAAAAAAACGTCTACCCCTCAAACATTGATTACAGAATTTTACGAAGATGAACCTGAAGGTGCACAAACAGGAGAATCTACAGAAACTGTGCAACTGAAACTTGACAGTAAAAGTAAATCTGATGAAATAATACCTTGTGAACCACCAAAGAAAGAGAAAACAAGTCACAACAAACATGATGAATTAGCAACTTTAAGACGATTCCCATGGATAATCATTATTGCGCTTTTCATTATAGGAGCCGGAGGGATTGTTTGGGGCGGAGAATTTCTCGCATCTGGAATTGAAAATGGATTGCATGTTTTCGAGCACGACTTTCTCATTGAAGTACCAATATTGGTCTACGCAGTAATTGTAGGATTGATTTCAACTGCACCAGAGCTAATCGTTACCTTCAGAGGATTATTACATCCAGATAAAGAATCACAGAAAATCGGTTTAATTAACCAAGTCTCAGCAATTAACCAAACATTCTTTTTATTATTTGGTTTGCCATTTTTACTAAGTGGTATAATTGGCATTGGTATTCCTATTACTATCAATATTACTATGGTGCTTGGTTGCATTTACATTATGTCTACTGCTGAAAAAATGATGATTATGGACGATAATAGTTTTGATATACTAGAAGGTGGTGTTATCACTATTCTCGCTATTGTTAGTCTTTTAGCATTAGCGCTAATGGGTGGAACATAGTTTCTCCAATACTAATAGAAAAAATGAAACCCAGTTTTTGCAGGGTTTCTATCTTTTTTTACAAAAGAAACAGTCAAAGTTCCTCTAAAATGGAATCTTTCTCATAATCAAGATTTTTATCATTAGAAACAATTCTCTCTTCAACATCATTAAATGAAGAAAGCTTTCCTTTCACATATTTTTCAAGATCTGGTTCCAAAAGTTTTGTAGCGATTTTTGAATATTCCCTTTCAGTATCCATTCGAATTTTATATCCAGAACAGATACCAAGTTGATCAAGTTCTTCACAACCTTCACATTCATCTCTATTTCGTTTTGTTCTTCGATAAATAATGCGAAATACGATATAAGTTGTTAACGCTACCCCAAATAAAATTCCGCGATAAACCCAATCTGAATTTTGTACTACCCCTCCAATCATCCAACCAAAATTAAAACCAAAGGACAAACGAGCTAAACGAGTAAAGAAACGAGGTAAGTTGCTAAAATGGACTAGAAATGTTGGAAGAATCAATGCTCCTGCAATTATTAACCACGACCAAAATGGCAATGAAATTGGAATTAAACTGAAAAGTAGTGCACCAATAAGTAATCCTGAGTATACTAGAGTACACCCTTGACAAAAAAACCATTTCCCAATGTTGAAGACATGTCCTTCAAAACGTTCACAAAGTGGATGATGAGCAAAACGGAAATGCCGGTAAAGCTTTAGACGTAACCACCATAATTCAATTCGTATTTTAAGCTTCAACTAGAATGACCACCTATGCTTTATCGAAATAAAAAAAAAGAGAGAGGAATTTTAGAATTGTTGTTCAATTACAACAGCAGTTCCATAAGCGACAGTAGCGTAATTAGCTCCTTGACCTAATTGATCGGAATCAATTCTTACACCAACTATAGCATTAGCTCCAAGCTGTTTTGCATGGTGCTTTAATCTAAGAACAGCTTCTTCACGGGATTCAATGGTTGCTATGGTATAAGCAGAAACTTCTCCTCCACAAGTGGTTTGGCATCCAGCCATCCATTCTCCGGCCATTCCCCGTGATCGCACTGTCGAACCATAAGCAATACCACGATATGCAACAATGCGAAATCTGGGTATAATTGCTGTTGTTGAAACAAGTAAATCTATTTGTTGATTTGGTTGTTTTTGTTCAGACATAGTAAAAACAATGATTTTTACATTTATTATTTTTTTGGTTTTAAAAAAAATGAGGGCTTCAACTGCTGTCATGAAATATGGACAAATAGGACATGGAGAAGAATAAACGCTTGAAGATCAAGTAATTTTGTGTTAGCACGAGGAATACTTTCAGCAATCTCCAGAGAAAAGGACTTTAA
>JAUWKS010000010.1 GCA_030614005.1 Candidatus Heimdallarchaeota archaeon
CTTCAACAAGTATTAGATAGCTCCTAATTAGCGCTTCTCTATTTCCAATCTTCTCTTGAATTTTTATAGCATCAAAAATAATTGACCCTTTTTCTCTTTTACCTGTTATGAAGTATATATATGCAAGTCTTGACGATACTTCTGCACTTTTTTCTTTTATATTTAGTTGATCAAAAATAGCTATGCTTTTTTGATAACTTGTAATTACTTTGCTGAAATCACTTTTTTGGGTAAACAAAAAACCAGACAATTTATAATATTCAGCTCTTCGTTTTTGTTCTTCTTTGCCTTTTTTATTTGGTAGATTATCTATTTGTCCCTCAATTTGCTTAACTATTATGTTGAGGTCTTCTGTTTGACCTAATTCTCGATAGACTTCCCCCATAATTTGTAATGAATCAATAATTAACAAACGATTTTTCTTTTTCTCACTTATTTCTAGTGATTTATTAGCTAATATTAAACATGTTTCGTATTCTGCGTATGAAAAATGAATTTTACTTTTTTTTAACAACAATTCCGTATCAAAAATAGTTTCTTGGTTGTGTTTGGAAAAATGCTTGCTAATTATCTCTAATGCTTTGTTATAGTTTCCTTTTATAATCAACGTATTTATTTCTTTTAATATACTGGATTCTTCATTCAACAAAATACAAACACGTCGTAGAGAATTTTAAAGTTTCAATCATTACTAAAATATTTTTGTCAAGAGACTTTATTATTATATCTCTTAATTTTATAAAAAACTTTGGTTAGAACAAGTGAAGTCAAATTCCTTATAGGAATCTAACTATTCATATATAGCATTATATAAATGCTAAAGATATTTGAAACTATGACTTGTATATTCGAGTTAATGGAAATCAAGATTAATAATTTACGAATAAAAAAAATATCTTTTGTTAGAATCATACCGACGAATGAAGGAGTAAAATTTGAATTTAAGTACACCAAATAAGATTATTGATATCACTAATAAACCTGAATATTAGCGGTTGCTCATTAATTGCATTATACATAGAAAAAAGGAAATTCCACTTGAACAGCTACAAATAGATAATGAAAGATATGATTACCTAGAAAGAGCAATTCCCAAAGGACTTCATATGAAGGTTTTGTTCTTCAAAGGAGAGCATATCTGGATGATTGAATATGGACCACTGGAAGCATCAGGTCTTCCTATTAATGGAGAGAATATCGTTGTAATGAATTGTATATGGGTTCATAGTCGTGCGAAAGGGAATAATTTTGGGAAGCTCCTTGTAAAAGATATGATGAAAAGTGAACAGCAAGCAACAGGTTTTGCTACTATAAGAAATTTAGACTTTTTGTATGTGAAAGAAATAAAACAAGTAAATTGTTTTTTTGCATAATAGGTTGTAAAGATAAATATTATTTTCTAATTTTTATTTAGTTGTATTTTTTGTTATTTTTCAAGGATTTTTGTTATAATTTACGCGATCAAATAGTTGCTTAAATCTTCTTTCAATTTTGGTTTATGAGTAAAAGGATTAATATTTAATTCACGGAATTTCAGATACAAAAATAGAATGTAAAGTAAATCAAATATTAAACAACCAATTCCAAGAAACTTTACAAAAATACCATTTTGAAATTCATAGAAATTCATGAACACAAGGATTGTTGGACCTAATGTTCCAAGCATTTTAGCCAAAGCAATATAGATGGATTGTCCTGAAACATTATTTCGTCTGAATAACATTGCTAAGAAGAGTATTGACATAACTAGATTCTGTAAAAAGGCTGAATATACTCCGGAGAAATCATCAAATTCAATTGTAATAAATAGTACTCCTAGAAAGCTTGTAGAAAATAACAGTAGAAATTGAGGAATAAACAGTCGTTTGTTCAATGAATTTGAGAAGTCTTTTTTGTAATATAGAAAATATGTTACGACTATTACTACATCCAAAGCAAACCATACATAATTAACAATTCTTTGAGCTAATATCATAGGATAAATTGCGGCAAAAATAAATTCCCAAGAAAGATTTAAGCAAAGAGCTACTATTGGCATACCATAATTCTTATCTTTAAAACCACGATAAATAATTAATACATATGTGATGGACCACAATACAGCACTTGAAGCGGCTAAAAAATGACTGATTTCACTCATTGATTCCCCTCTTAATTTCTAAATCTGTTTTTTATTTATACTTTGTTGCTCCTTATCATCTAAAGATTTAGTGTACTAATACTTTTCTTATCAGATAGAATTGTCATTTTAAGAGTAAAAAAATTCCATTGCACGTCTTTCTTCACAAAGATCTTAGAGAAAAGCTATTTTATAGAAGAAATAAACTCTTTGAACTTTTCTCATCATTTAGGGAAGCATCCCATGTAATAGAACTTTTATTTGTATATTAACAAGGCTTTCTAATTCTTTTTCAGGATTAAAATTATCATTAGCATCTTCTATTGGGAATAAATTGATTGGAATCCAGATTAGACTCAAGAATAATCTCGTACATTCAGCAGGTTTAAGATCTTTTCTAAGATTGCCAGAATCTTGACATTTTCGGAAATAGTCATTTAGTATTTCTATTATCTTTAAATCTCCAAGTGAGCTTAATAAATTGCTAATGTAATTTCTAGGTAAATTACATGCTTCGGTCATATTTTGAATATGATGTGGAATGCTAACTCTTTCTCTAAAAAATAGATATAATAAACTTTGATGTTCCCCGATTTTTTTCTTCAGTAACTTCCACATTAATGGTAAAGTAACTTCAAGATCCGGTATCATTACTTCTATTGTTTCAAGTAATTCCTGTGCAGATTGAAGAGCTATTTTAAAACGGGTTTCAAAAATTGCGCACAATATTTGGTATTTATTTCTAAAAAACCTATACAACAAAGTCTTCGATATTCCATCTGCAACAGCAATGTCATTCATGCTTGTTGATTCAATGCTTTTTCGTGCCATTAAATCAATTGCAGTTTGAACAATCGATTCTCTTCTATGATTATTTTTTAATTTTCTTTTAATAGGAATCAAATCTAATCAAATGACCCTATACACTAATGTTTATATAAGTGTTATGTTTTGTTTACAATATTGTAAACAAAAGTAAACAAAAGTTTATAAAAACATAGATAAATAACTGATAAAAGTGAACAGAAAAATGAGCTTACAAACAATTTCCTTCGCATTAAAAAACACTTTCCGTAAAAAATCTATCGCATTTATATCAATTTTAGGCATAGGTATAGGAATAGCATTAATGATTGTTATTTCTTCAGCAACAATTAGCATGGATAAAATGATGACTGATACTTTGGCAAGTAGAGTTGGAGATGTAGAAGTTACAGAATATGGTAAACCACCTGTATTATCAGCTTTACCTGAGAATATAACGACGATCATAAATACTATTGAATCAAAAGATCAAATAAAATTTATGAGTCCAGAAATAGTAGTAAATGGATTTACACAATTTACCTCAGCATTTGAACTTCCAAGCATGGTTAACTTATATGCGCGTGGAATAGATCTAAAAAACGATGAATTATTTGAAGGTCCAACTACAAGAATAATTGATGGAGAGATTTATAATGATACACTTGAGATTATTGTTGCAGATCTTGTTATGGATATTGCTGAAAAAGAATATCCCGGTTGGTTGAAAATTGGTTCAGTAATCCCTTTTCAAATTAATGCAACTTATTCCATTAATTTAACTCTTACAGGCACATATGAAACTGAAGAAAATCCTGCTGCACTACTTGTAGAACCAATCTTTGTTATGTCAATTGAATCAGCCCGTTCTATTAATAGTCTTTTCTTACCCGAATCCTTTACAGGTTTTAGCGCAGTAAAAATAAGATTTAATTCTGAAACCATTAATAAAACACAAACATATGCTGAAGAACTAAAAGAATTAACTCCAAAAATGACCGTTAGTTTACTTGGTTATTTTGGAGGAACAGTTGAAGATCTCCTATTGATATTCGATGTTTTCTCCACAGTCATCTCAACAGTTTCTGGAATAGCAGGAGCAATGGCAATACTTGTTGCACAATTAATGGGAGTAAATGAGCGATTGAAAGAATTTGCTATAATGAAAGCAACAGGGTGGAAAAATCGAACTATTTTCTTTGAAATAGTTTTGGAATCGGTAGTTTTTGGTATAATCGGTTCGCTTATAGGAATATTATTTGGTTCAGGTTTAATTTATACTCTTGAATTAGCATTAGGTCAAAGTTTCATAAAATTGACATGGCAATTAATTTTATTGGTTTTGGGTTTTGGTCTAGGTATTGGAGTAATAAGTGGGTTTTTGCCTGGCTTAAAAGCAGCTCGCATAAAACCTATGGAAGTTCTAAGGAGCTCATAAAGGAGGAATTAAAAAAATGGCAGACTATATTTATCATGACCAAGAAATTGACTCAGACAAATCAAATGACTATATCATAAAAGTATCTGGTCTCTCAAAACTTTATAATGAAGGGTTACCTTCAATGGTTAAAGCTTTAGATCAGGTATCATTTGGTATTAAAAAAGGAAAGATGATTACAATCTTTGGACCTAGTGGATCTGGAAAAAGCTCACTGCTTAATATCCTTGGATGTATGGATTCAGCAACATCTGGAAGCGTTTTCCTTGAAGATATTAGAATTACTGAATTATCTGAGCGTGAATTAGCAGATATTCGAAAGCACATGATTGGGTTCGTTTTTCAAGAATTCCTTCTAATCCCTACTTTAACAGCAATAGAAAATGTTCTTCTTCCTGTTATTCCTGGTGGAATCAAGAAAGAAGACCGTGAACGTGCAATGAATCTACTAACTCAAGTAGGTTTAAAGGAGCGTGTAAAACATAAACCAAAAGAGCTAAGTGGTGGAGAAAAGCAAAGAGTAGCAATAGCAAGAGCTCTGATAAATAATCCAAAAATTATTTACGCAGATGAACCAACAGGTAATCTTGATACAAAAACTGGTGATGAGATTATGCAACTTCTACGAAACTTAAATCAAGAATTAGGAGTCACAATTGTAATTGTCTCTCACGATCCATCAGTTTGGGATAAAACAGATTACCTTTTGAAGCTAAAAGATGGACAAATTGACCCCCACAAAATAACCAGCTAAAATCTAACAAAGAACTTTAGTTAAAAAATTAACTAAAAAGGGAAAAATATATGCAAACTGTAATGTGAACATATAATATAAACGAAGACTAGATTTACGAATATAGTCTTCTTTTCAATTCCCAAATTTTCAATTAAAAAAAACAGATAGAATAAAATTCATATATAGAAACTTGTGAGTGCAAAAAAAATCTAAAACTAATTAAAAAGAAAATTATAACTGATAAATTACTAAAATAAATGAAATTATGAAATAGTCGGATTTGATAATTATGAATAAAAACACCAATAGTCGAATAACAGCATTTGTCTTTTCTGGAGGAGGAAGCTTAGGTGCAATTGAAACTGGAGCTTTAAAAGCACTTGTTGAACATGACATTCATGCAGATTTGATTATAGGAACTTCAATTGGAAGTATAATCGGTGCAATGTTCGCTTATAATCCAACCATTGAATGTGTCCAAAATATGGAAATGCTTTGGGGAGAAATTAAAACAAGAGATGTTTTTCCTAAATCTTTGTTTACTTCTCTTTTGAATTTGGCTACTTCAAGTCAATATGCATTATCAACAAAAAAGTTGCGCAAACTAATTAGCGAGAAAATCCCTTATACCAAAATTGAAGACACAGAGCTACCTTTGTATATTATTGGTTCTGATATTATAACTGGAGAAGAGGTTGTTTTTAATAAAGGCTTGATATTAGAAGCCTTAATGTCAAGTGCTGGAGTTCCTGGAATTTTCCCACCACAACATATGAACAAACGTATGATAGTTGATGGTGGAATGTTGAATAATTCAGCAATCTCAACAGCATTTAAATTGGGAGCAGAACGTATAGTTGTTTTTCCTATTGGTGTTCCTCCAAATGATGTAAAACCAAAAAACATTATGGAAATACTCATTCGAAGTGTCGTTTTTCATTCTAACCGTCAATTGGCTTCAGATATTCATCTTTACAAAGATAAAGTTGAACTAATAATAGTTCCTCCACCTGATCAAATAGATGTGGGACCACATGAATTTTTCAAATCAAAGCTCTTGATTAAACAAGCATATTCTAAAGCAAATGAATGGTTGAAAACTGAAGGGTTTTCACCAAATGCTGAAACATATCAACAGCCTTGTGATGTTCATACAGCACAAATCAATTTTGTTGAAGCTATTATTCCTAAACCCGGGACAACAACAATTACTCTCCTATCTGAAAACATCAAAGAAAGAAAAGAAACTTTACAAAAAACAATTGATAAAACAACTGATAAAATACAAACATCATTGCGTAAGAAAAAAAAGGGAATGAAGGAAAAAGAAGTCAATGATTAAATTGAAAATCACATATTTAATCATTAGAATTTTTTAATCAAAATAACTAAAAAATTTAAATTAAAATTTAAAAAAATCTCATTTAAAATATTGATCTTAAGGAAATGAATGATCTTTGATTGAACTTTCTGCTGTTTCACCCAACTCGAAAGAAATCACTGAATTAATTATCGAAATGGATGACGGAGTAAAATTAAAAATCGTTAAATTTCAACCAAAAAACAACCTCTTAAAACCACCAATTTTCTTTATACCTGGTTTTCTTTCAATTATTACCCATTGGGGTGTTTTAATTGATCATCTCGTGAAAAATGGTTATACCTTATATGTAATGGAAACACGAGAAAAGCAATCTTCATCAGCAACAAAGAAATCAAAATTCAATTCAAAAAGATACCTTGATGATTTAGCAGAATCCTTGCTAGAAGTTAAATTAAAAGATAATTTTATTTTAATGGGTTCTTCTCTTGGGTCTGGAATGATAATAAAATATCTCTCAGCTCAAAAAAATAATGGATCTCCTTATCCAGAGAAAGGGATACTTCTAGAAGCAATTTATAACACAAATAGTATAAGGAAAGCAATATCTATAGCAAAACTGCCAAAAAGTGTTTTTTCAATGGTAAAAAACATCTCAGCAAAAATTGTTCCAAAAGTTTTAAGACAATTTAAACTATACCCAACAAAATATCAAACATTAATAGAATCAATAAATCAAGCGGATTCTTCTATAATGCGAATATGTTTAATAAATGCTAAGGATGAGAATCTTAGAGCTTATTTGAAGGAGATAACTATTCCAGTATTCGTTGTTGGAGCTATTGAAGATAAAATTCATGATTTAGAGCAAAGTAGAGCAATTTCTGAGGAAGTGTCTAATGGTAGTTTTGATTCAATTGACTTTAATAATACTATTAGTCTTGAAGAATTAGCTAAAAGAATTTCAAGTTTTATTGAAAATAACTAATTACTACTTTAGAAAATTATTTTCACAATTATTATTTAAAGAATAAATTGAATGAAATCTTGTTATTGAGATTTGATAATTATGAATGAAAAAACTTGTATTTTTTGTATAATTGTTAACAAAGAAGCTTTTGCTGCTGTATTATACGAGGATGATGATATTGTGGCTTTTATGGATATCAAACCAATTAATGAAGGACATACTTTAATCATTCCTAAGAAACATGCTGTATTAGTTGAAGAATTAGATAACAAATTATATTTGAAGCTATTTCCAATTGCTCGCAAAATTGCTAAAAAAATTAAAGAGAAAATTCCTGAAACAACTGCGATTAATTATTTTATAGCTGACGGAGAAGATGCGGGACAAGAAATTTTTCATGTTCACCTTCATGTTATTCCAAGAAAACCTAATGATGGTTTTGGTTTTACCTTCGATGAAGAATATTATAATCGATTATTATCCGAAAAAGAACGTGAAAGTGCAAGGGATAAAATTTTCCCTATTTAGAATGCTGAAATTTATCAATAAATAAACCAATTTATTCAATAATCAATAAATGAATTAAATATTGGTGGTAAAAGTGGATATAGTTGTACTAGATGTAGTTATTCCTGTTTCAGTAGCAATATTTCTTACATTGATTCATTTTGTGGGTGAAAAAATAAGTTCCCGATTGCACAAATGGCACTCTCAACTCGAGAGTTTAGGAGCAGGATTAATGGTAGGTATCCTCTTCTTAGAGTTACTTCCTCAAGTTTCTATTGGAGCAATTGTATTAGATTTTTACATCTATATTCCATTACTAACTGGTTTTGTTATAATAGCACTTATTGAAAAAATTGTTTATAAAAAAATGCTCAATGAAGATATATCATCCACCAATAAATTGCCAGCAAATGATAAAGAAGTTCATCACGAAACAGAAACAGATTCTAGTGTTGAGCACGAAAGCGATGTTATGGAACTTGTCTGTATAATCCCTGAACAAAATGCTATTTTTGAAGCAATAGCTTTAATTACGCATAGTTTAATGATTGGCATTTTAGTAGCATTGATTTTTTCCGAATATCCTCTTGAAGTAAGTTTCATAATAATGATTCCTTTTGTCATTCGAGCTTTTACCGTTGCTTTTTCTGCAGAACAAATCATGGAAGATTTAAATAAAAAACCGGAAAAAATATTTCGCATTCTAAGTATTATTGCTCCTTCATTAGGAGCTTTTGTAGGAGTATTTCTTGTTTTAAGTGAAGTAGCCTTTTTTATTATCTTTGCTTTTGCTTTAGGCTTGGTTTTGTTCACTGTCATTCGGGACATGATCCCTCTCGGCAAAAAAGGAAAACCAATGTTCTTTATTATTGGAATTATCTTTACCGTTGGAATTTTCCTTTTGAACGAACTTGTACTTTTACATTAAGAGAAAAACTAAATCTCTCCTCTTCTTTAATCTTTTTTTCTTTTAGAGAACATTTTCTTGTAAACAGTGATTCTGAGTTTACGAGGGAGGTTTCGAGCTAAGAAAACCAAGAATTTATTTCTAAAACCAGGAACACAGTAGACCTTTCCTCTTTTCAAAGCTTTTAAGGACGCTTCGACAACCTTCTCAGCAGTCATGAATTTTCTCTTATAAACAGGATGATCAGTTCCATATCCCATTTTCTTATGAAAGTCAGTTATGGTAAAACCTGGGCAAAGAGCTTGTATCTTAATACCCTTATCTCGTAACGAAAAATCAAGTGACTCTGAGAAGTAGTTTAAGAAAACTTTTGTGGCACTGTACATAACACTTAGACTAGGTAAAAATGATGCAAGGGATGAAACGTTAATGATAGCACCTTTTCCTTTTGCAAGCAAACCAGGTATGACCGCGTGAGTAAGTTTTAGAGTAGCGATGTTGTGGACTTGAACCATATTAACATGACTTTCGATTGCTACTTTATGGAATGCTCCTCTTTCTCCACCGAAGCCGGCATTATTCACAAGTATTTCTAAGTCGGGATTATTCTTTATTCGTGCCTCGGCTAGCTGAAGTTCATTTTCATTTCCTAGATCAATTAACATATAATCAGCATTAATGCCCTTTTCTTCTGCAAGTTCTTTACATAGCTTCTCAAGAAGATTCTCTCTTCGACCTATTAGGATTAAATCATAACCATCATTAGCAAATCTTCGGGCAAAGGCAGCACCTATTCCACTTGATGCACCAGTTATTAGTGCTATTGCTCTGCTTTCTGTCATAGTAAATCAAGGAAAGCATACTGCTTGTGTTTAAGAGGTTTCTTGTCTTCTAGAAGATTGCAGAATATTTTCCTCAATTTTACTGAATAAGAGTGAGCTTCGGCTGTGTATTAAGAGAAAAATTAACCCCCAACATCCTTTCTTTCAAGAACAACAATTCCTATTATTAAGAGAACAATAGTAATCACAATTAATACAATCAAGGAAACCAATGGATGAATATAATTGGTCTCAGCTAAGAGGAATGTTAAATCATTTTCCACATCATTTGCTCCGAGAAACGCTGAAATATCAGTAAATTGATTCACATATGTTCCAAAGAATAACCCAAAATTCTGTTGGAAAAATGGTATTGGTTGAAATCCAAATGGTTTCAAAAATAATAGGAAAATTGAACTTAGATTATACCCCAAATCAATTATATAGAGATACCATGTTTCGTAATATCCTGGAAGAGCAAGTCTTAGCAGAATTCCAACAAAATAAATCACTATTATTGCTAGCATAATCAATACAACATTGACAACTACTTTCTTGCTAACGATTGACATGAATCCCATAATCAGACCAATAACTGCTATCATCATTAAAGCATACAAATAAATTGGAATAAGATAGAGCAGTGATTGTAGAAAAACCTCTAAAGATACTTGGAAAAAAGAGCAGGTTATTGTGAGCCCAAGGAATAATGAAAATAATTGTAGTATTGCCATATTAACGAAATAACCTAAGAATTTGCCAAAAAAGATAGTTGATCTTCTTATCGGTTTAGTCATTAGAAATATCAATGTTCCACTATTTTCTTCTCCAGAAATAAATGTCGAGGCAGATAATCCACAGAAGAGAAAAAGCAGAATTCCTGCACTCCAAAAGAATGAATGAAATGCGAAATGGCTTACAACAGTTGCAATTTGAAAATTAATATTCAAATCTGATAATGGAGCTTCTAAATTTCCAGATGCTACTGTAGTTAAGATAAATGGAAAAATGATTGATAGAAAAACATAAGCAAGTACTCTTACTGCTCCAAACATTTCTACAAATGTTTTTTTGAAAATCATAAACATACCAAAAGATACTTTACTATCTCGAGCAATTTTCTCTGGCTTCTCCTTCTTAGGTTTTTCACCAATAATTGTTGGTTCAATGGTCAATGATTCACTATCGGATTCTTGTAAAGATAGTTCCATTTGATCATCCCCTCCTCGCTTTTTTGAACAAGCCTTCTCTCTCAACTTGTTGCTCAAATAATAGTTCATCTTCGTAAAGAAAGTCTGAACCGTATCGCTTTGAAATAACATTGATGAATACTTCTTCTAGAGTAACCTCAATGGGAGAAAAGCGTCGAAGCTCTGAACCATTCCGCTGAAGAATTTCAGGTAATTGGACATAAACATAATCAATAAAATCACTTTGAAAGATTATAGTATCATTTGAGTCAAGGTAAATTTGAGTTGAAACTCCGAGACTGGATAAATCGTCCATCACTCGTTTTGCATTAGAACATTCCAATGCGTATTCACCTGTTGAAAATTCTTTACGCATTTCTTTCAATGTGGTTGTTAAACCGATTTTGCCTTTGACAATAATAGTTACTCGAGAGACTAATTTTTCGATTTCAGTTAAAATATGTCCACTTACAAAGACACTAGTACCTAATATTGAGGCTAGTTCTTTGATAGTATTCACTAGTTTAAATCGCGATTCGGGATCGAGACCAGCAGTGCTTTCATCAAGAATAGCTAAGCGTGGGTGATGCATCAATGCTTGAGCCATTGCCAGTTTTGCTTTCATACCTGTTGAGAATTTAGCCGGATGCCGGTAACCATGTTTAGTCATTTCTAGAATATGAAGAAATTCTTTGGCTCGTTCTTTTGCGAGAGTTTTCTGCATACCAGTTAATTGACCCATGTAAATTAAATAATCATAAGCAGTCATTGATTTCCAAAAGTGGGGATTAGCAATTGCTACTCCTATCAGTTTATTTGCTGCAGGAGTTCCAATTGGTTTACCAAAAATGTATCCTTTCCCACTAGTAGGTCTGTATGTTCCAGCAATCATTAACATCGAAGTGGTTTTTCCAGCACCATTTGGACCCAAATAACCATGAACTTCTCCCTCTTTAACTGTGATATTAATACCATCAACTGCTCTAACTTGGTTATATCCCCTACCAAAGTATTTCTTCAAACCTATAGTCTGAATAGCAAGGCTTTCATCTACTTCAATTTCTTGTTCTTCAATTTTTTCTGGTGCTGCTTGGAGGTTCCCAGAGGGTTCTTCTGTTGTCCAATTCATTTATTGTTCACCCTCCATTTCTACAGATGGGCCAAAGTCAGCCAGGTTATCTTTCGGTCTAACTCTAACAAAAATCTTCAAGCCAATATATACGATAACTATTGCGCCTATAGCAATCCAAAGAATAATCACTCCGCCACCTTTTTCATTAACTACTACAAGTGAAGCATAAGCACTGACTCCATTGCGATCAGTAATAGCAACGGAAACAATGTGTTCTCCATGACTCAGATAAATAGTTATTTCAGAATCAAAAGTATCCGCAATTTCTGTTCCACTTAGAAATATCTGAGTGTAGACTTCTTGAGCCGCAGTTTCCCAAGATAATTGGTACTTGCCACTACTCCCTGGTTGTATTTCTATATCCAAAAGATCAATAGTATAGAGATTATTTATCGCTCGTAGTCTCCCAAAATTATCAAGAAAAACAATGTTTCCTTCTAAAGTTCCATTTAATTCAGAAGGTAAGAATGCAGACATTACTAACCCATCAATTTCTTTCCAAATTAGACCGGTATCACTATCTATGATAATCGAAGAAAAGTCTCCTGTTGGAGTGATAAGAGTCATCAGAATATCCTCTTTGTTGTTTCCAGAAACATCGCCAAGATTTTTCATAAATGCTGCAGGCATCATTGTTGGATAAGAAAACTCATCTTTGCGCACAGGAACAATACTATAACTGGCAGCTATTGTTGCTAATGCCGTTGATACATCAATTAGTTCTAAAGTCATTCCCTGAGCGGTTTTATCTATTCCGCCCCCTTGATTAACCGACCAAGCGAAAAGCAACTCTGGAATAGCATCACCATTCATATCGGAAACGTAATCAGTAAAGTCTGTTATTCCTGCTCGCATAAATTGTTCCATATAATAAAATCCAGTGTCAAAATTCGCTTTATTAGCAAAATACAAACTTAGGAATGTTCCATCTGAACCATCAATGATATAGTACCCTTGAGAGAGGGAATTTGCATCACCACCACTCCAAGGAACAAAAGCAATATGATCTCGAATTCCGTCATTGTTGAAATCTACTTGATAGAGTTTCAAATTTAAATCATTATAATTTCCCTCGATATCATATGCAATTATTCCTGTTTCCAAATCAATAATTGTAATTAACATTACATCATTTTGATTTCTATTTAGCGATAGAATTGTTTCATTATGTGCTTCATCCATATGGAGTACAAAATTTTCTTCATCTATCCAACCCTCGACATTTTGCCAATTCCAATGAAGAGTAGAAAAGTTTGTTGAGTCTACTAAGACTGCGCGATTGTCACCAATGATTAGGATATCCTCAGCAGAATTACCAACTAAATCACCAATATTAAAGATAACGCCTCTATGTGGAAGCCAATTTCTGTAATGAGGATCGAAGATATCAGTTTCCCGAGTAAGATTCCATAGATAACTTCCATCTATACCACTGTGACAATACAAGTAACCATTTTGACCTGTTACAAGAATATCTTGAATTCCATCTGAATTTTGATCTTCAACAGGTGCAATTGATATTATTTTCAATTGATCAGGATTATAAACCCAATCAGGATTCGTTGCAGTGGCTTCCCAAACAATAGAACCATTATTTCCATCAAGTAACAGAACCTTTGAAATGTTCTTGAGGAAGAATGATTGTGTAGTTGTTTCTCTTTGAGCTAACCATAAATCTGGGATACCATCACCTGTAATATCATCACCTAATTTTACTTGGCTGTATCCACCACTTAACAATAACTGATTCTCCATAGACATTTCATGATGCCAAATCGTTTCTCCAGTAGTGCCATCAACAACTGCTAATTTAGTGATCGTATAACGATTTGTTGACCAACTATCTAGATAATGGATACTCTTCTGGAGAAAATCAACCGTTGAATCATTATTTATATCATAAAAAATTTCTATTTGTTCTTGAGCAGAGATAGTTAAGCGCCAAACCAAATCTCCAGTTTCACCATCAAGAAGATAGAGACCGTATCCTGCAAGAAAAATAAGAACTTCAGATTCTAGCGAACCTGTAATATTATTAACAGAAAAAACATAATTGCCATTAAAAGGATAATCACTCCCTTGAGTTTGAGAACTAGAAAATAAATCAAAATTCATACTACTAGTAAATGCTGAAATCTTCCATTGATCAATCAAAGTATTATTCTCTAGTGAATAGACATCAATTAGAAATGTGTTGGTGGAATTCTCAGTTCCCGTTGGAATGATCAATTTAGTAAAACTACCATTGGCATCTTGTGAACTATAAGAAGTAACAGATTTTACTTCATCAATATTAATAGAAAATAAACTCCATAAAACATTCATTTCATTTTGCTCAATATCAATAACTGATACAGTACTATTTCCGAACGTTCCCGTTCCACGACCTAATGTAAGAATTTGAGGGTCGGAGGATAGAGAATCTAATTCAAAAACCATGACATTATAAAAATTTTCAGAACCAAAATAAGCCATATCTTGTGTTGTTCCTGCAGCTGTAAATGCTTTGACTTCGTCGAGTAATTTTCCATTAGTAATGTCAAATATTGAAACATACCCAGTTTCTGTGGATATTATTACATCATCTTTAGTATCACCATTAAAATCTTCTATTATCTTAACATCATATACATTCTGTTCTATTGAAATAGTGATACCAGTATCTGTGTCTGTATATTGAATTGAATCTGTAGCTTGTATGGACCATATTTCTTGCCCAGTTTTTCCGGAAACAACTAATAATTCACCATCTTGTGAACCAAAAATGATTTCATTCGTACCGTCTGAATCTAAATCATCAGATAATATATCGAGCGACCAAATATCATCAGTTGCGCTTGCTGACCACAAAAGAGAACCATCGAGAACATCTAATGCGTAAATAGTATTGTATGATGAAACTACCACATCATCTAATCCATCACTTGTTAAATCATCAATTTGCAAACCATTCCATGAGCGAGTTTCTTCCTCAGAGAAACCTATGCCATCTACAAAGACGGTTACTGTAGGTCGGAATGACCAGATTTTTTCCCCAGAAAAACCATCAATTAATTCAGTATTGTTAAAATCTTGAGTGTCAACAGTGATTAGTACATCTCTGATGTTGTCGTTTGTAACATCCTTTAAAGGAGTAATACTTAAGATTGCCCCTGGAGTAGAAAGAAACCAATAAATTATTCCTCGTTCGACATTGATTTTAGAAAGCCCAATATGAGAACCCATGTAGAGTATTTCCTCAGAACCTGCTCCACTCAAAGAATCTAAGATTGGTCTACAAGTAGTATCACCTGGCAAACCCGAAAATGATGACCATATTTCACCATCATTGGAATCAGATACAGCTGTTTGTGGTGGCAAAGATGGGTTTGCTGAAACAGCATTCGAAGTAGAAATTTTACTCGTAGTAATTAAAGTACTAACTAAAAATGAAATAAAAGGAGTTGTAATAAGTATAAACAAAAGTATAATTGTTTTTTCCTTTCTAAACATGAAAGTGACACCAACCGATATTTGAGAGCTAATTCCTGTTAGATAAGTAACAGATGTTATTCTCTCGAGATAATAATAAAATATCTTAATCTTATTTAAAAACAATTAAGATAGAGGCAAGTAAAAAAAAGAAAAGTAAAAATGATAAAGAAAATAAATCCGCCAACCTTCATCCAAACGTCAAAGCGCAATTACATCTTCTTCTTATTGCTTGAGTTTTTGATCGAGTTTCGTAAATTTTTTCCACGCTTTATTTATCTCTTGTTGATGATTTTTCAAACCTGTGGGAAGCTTGTCAATATCTAATTGAAGACTTTTCCAATGTATAATCGGAGAAGAGTCTATGTTGTTCTCTTGTTTTGTATTCTTTTTTAATGGCGAGAGGTCAGCACCCAATACACACTTTTTATGGAGATAAATCTTGTATAGGTTTTTGCACAATATGAGTGGGGAGAGGTCTATAGAAATAATCTGATTTCCAGCTAGGTAGATCTCTTTTAATTCTGTACATTTTGCAAGTGGCGAGAGGTTGACTGCAACAAGCTGATTAATAGCAAGGTCGAGATCTCTTAGTGCAATGCAATTTGCGAGAGGTGAGAGGTCGATAGAGGTGAGCTTATTGTCTTCAAGGCCAAGATCTTCTAGTACTATGCATTTTGCTAGTGGGGAGAGGTCAATAGATGTAAGCAGATTCTCAGAAAGACAAAGCTTTTCTAGTGCTATGCACTTTGAGAGCGGTGAGAGATCGAGCTCTGTAAGCCGATTATCATTAAGGTAGAACTCTTTTAATTTTGGGCATTTTGCAAGAGGCGAGAGGTCAATAGAAGCAAAAAGATTATCATGAAGGTAGAGCTCTTCTAGTTTTGTGCACTTCGCAAGTGGTAACAGATCAAGCTCTGTAAGCTGATTTCCTGAAAAAAAGGGAGTACCAATAATGAGTATTTTTAGTTCTGTGCACTTTGCAAGTGGCGAGAGATCAAGTTCAGTAAGCTGATTTTCATCGAGAGCGAGCCTTTGTAGTTTTGTACACTTTGCTAGTGATGAGAGATCAATTGTAGCAAGTTCATTAGAAGAAATGTCGAAATCAAGTATTTCTGTTCCCTTTCCAATTTGTGAGAGATCGACTGTTGCAAGCTGATTATTAGAAAGATTAACCTTTTCGGTATCCGTACTCATTTTACTAGTGAATTGTTTTCCATAGGAATCAGTTCCTTTTACAACAATCGTCATTTTGCAACCTTCTTTAGCTAATTATTCAGATACTTTTCAATACTTAAGCATTGAATCTTTAATATGTTAAAGATATTTTCCCTTGAGATAAAGATAAACTGGTTCTATGACTAATATATGAGTAAAACGATTAAATTAAAGATAAGTAGAAAAAGAAAAAAGGAAAGAAGAAAATCAATTTCTCCTTTTGCGACGTTTAATTCCTGCTATCAGAGATATTGAAATAAAACCACTAATTGCTGCAATGATAGCAAAATTTGCACCAACGGCTTTAATACCTCCTGAAGCAATTTCTTCTTCATAGGTATCTTCCATAACTACATTATCTACTGTTTTCTTTGTTTCCAGTTTCAAGTTATAGTTATCTAATTCTCCGTCTGATGTATATTTAAGCTCAAGGATGATCTTATACAAATCATAAGAAAAGTATTGGTCTCGTCCTAAAGTAGAATTGTACTCAGGATAGGTTATTACTCCTGATAAATCAAAAAGGAAGGTCCATTTATTGTCATTTGAAAATCGTTTAAGAGCACTATCAAGTGAATTGCGATTCATAATTTTGTAACTAGCTATATTCTCCAAAAAATCACCTAAGGTTATCTCAGTGATATTTGTTGGAGCATAAAAATTAGGAACAGATGCAAGAACAGTAGAAGCATCAAAGAAATCCACAAATGCATTGTTAATCTTCTCCCATTCGTTTTCAATTAGTAACCATTCGACAATATCAATAAATTCAAGCTGAAAATCAGTTAGTATTGTTTGATTCGTATTAATATCAAAAATATAAGTAACATCAAGAAAACCTTCGCTAAGCAAGTAATCGTCAACAAAATCATCCCAAGCGTAAGTAAAACCTCTTTCAGGAGCAATACCGTTAACATCACCAGGTATTGCTTCATATCTTTTAGCAACTCGATCAACATTAGTAATATTTAATTGATATTCACTTAGAAGTGATCCATCAATTATTGTTCGAAAGTTGGTATCCAGATTCAACCAGTTATTGTTGGTAGTGACCCTAGCACCCCATAGATACGTATCTCCAGCAGACCAACTTACTGCTTGACTAGTAGAAATCGTACTAAATAGAAACAAAAATATTGTAAAACCAATCAAAGACCATATCTTACTTTTCTTCAGCAATTTTATCACCTATTATTATATATATATAATTACTTTTGGTAATCATTTAAGCATTTCTCAATGTATCATCAAAAAAATTTGTTGGAATAGAAAAGAAAAAGAAAGTGAGAGAAAACTCACTTCTTTCGCTTTACACGAACAATTACTGCAAGCAAACCTAATGCTGGAATGATCGCAAATAAAGCAAAATAACCTGTCAGTTTTTGAAGAGTACCAAAAACCATCGTACTAGTGTAAACAAAATGAGAAACTAAGTCATCATGGGTTTGTTGATATTCATATCGATATACTGCCTTTTGCAATATTCCTCCATCAGAATATGAAAATTCACCAAAGATAGTATAAAGGTCACAGAGATAGTAATTATAGTATCCCGCAGTTCCATTATAAACTCGAAAATGCATTTTTCCAGTGAAATCAAATTCAAAGCTAAATTTCGTATTTGTTGCAGTGAATTTGCCAATAGATTTGTTTAAATTATTCTTGACTCCTTGAATTTTTATAAGCGAAGCATTCCCGAAAGTATCACCTAAAGTTAAATTGTAGATAATAGGATCAAATGGATGTATTACTGTATCAACAATTTCAGAGAGATTGAATAATTCAGCAAAGCCAGTATTTACTACTGCCCAATCAGGTTCGATTAATTTGAATGGATCTAATGCAAAATCAAAGCTGTACAATACTGTTTCATTGGTATCGTAATTCCAATGGAAATCAACGTCGACAGAATTAGTTAAAGGAAGTTCATCCTCTACAAAATCTTCTGCAGCATAATCGATTCCACCATCGAAATATGTTGACCCTGTATCTGAGATATAAGCATCATATTCTTTTGATACTGTGTCTATTGCAGTAAGATTATATTTATATTCAGTATCAGTTTCTAACCGCTGATATAAATTAACACCTTGTTCATTATCAGAGAGATTGGTTTCGCTTAGACTTTGTCCGGACCAAATATAAATCCCACCTGCATTCCACTCCCGAGTAGCTGCTTGGCTACTGGAGATATTGGCTAATAGTAGTGTGAAAGCAATCACATTCAACATCAAAATAATTCGTAATTTTCGATTCATGAGAAATACCCCTCAATACAATAACAACAGATGCTATCTATATTAAGAGTTTCCAAATAAAAAAACAAAAAAGATTATTTTAGTTTCAAAACGATTTGAAAAAGAGAATATCAGAAAAAGAAAAAAAGAGATTTGAATATGTGGAAGGTATAATCTCTTTTATTTTCTTCTTTTGATGAAGAATACTTGGATAGCTCCGGTTAAAGCGAGGATACTCAAAACTATTCCTAATCCAATACCACCAGTTTCTGTGACGGTAACATCGAAACCAGCATCTTTCATATGTTGTAAAGCTAAGTCAACACTATATTCGTAGAATGGTAAAGATTCATCAAAACCAACAGAGGCTTTAGGCCAATGTGTAACACTAGGAATACCCAAACCTTCGAGAATTTCTTCACAGATGATCTCACGAGGAATCATATGGCTAATGGCTTTGCGAATATGTTTACCAGATTCTTCACCAGCAATAGGACAAAGTTCTCCTGTGCCAATGTAGGGATGATACATATTGATAGCCATTTCTTGGTTACCTGGATCGTCAACTAAAGTGTATGTTGCACCGGCAATAGTCATTTCACTGATCATTGCTTTGAAATTGTAGTCCATCATATCAACTACACCAGAAGCAAGAGCAGATAAGGCACCTTCTTTGGAACCATAGAACATATTCTCATAAAAATATTTAAATATATTACACAAATCTGAGATTAAAGAGGCATTTATTTGAGAATATCTTTCTTATTTTATTGAGAAAAACCCGTTCTTTATAAAGAAAAATCCTTTTCGCGTCAGTAGGGATCTATTAACGGTATAATTAAATGCATAGATTCTATCAATTTCGAGAAGGTTCTTATCATTTTAGGGGAGGGTTACAAAAAACCTCTAATAAATCCATTTTAGCTCAAAAAGTTGCGAAAGCAGTCTAGATATTGTTAGAGAGAAAAGAAGGTTTAATTATTTAAGAGATAATTTATATAAAGCGACTATTTAGAACCTATGGAGTTCAGCTAATGGAATCTCAAGATTTAGTAACGTTCAAACCGGTAATTATCAAAATGGTTGATGCAAAAACATTTAGTACCTTTTCTGATGAGCATCTTACTGCTGTGCTAAGTTTTCTTCGGATTTCAAATTCCATGACTGTACCTGATTTAGTTTTGGCGTTTAAGGATCAAGGTATTATAAAATCAGACTCTACTGTTTATAGATATATACAAAAATTAATTGAAAAAGAATTAGTTACCAAGTCCGGCAAACGTATTACTAGCGTCAATCCTGAAGAAGTTAAAAGTGAAACGCTCTACAGTCGTACTGCCCGTGTTTTTGTTGATAAATCAAATATCCCTGAAATAATTGAAAATCAACCAGATACTCCGTGCAATATTTGTAATTTAAGTGCCCAATTATTACAGCAGCTTTTCCCACAAAATAATTTTTCAGCAAAGTGCTTTTCTACAATAATAAGTAAAATAGAGCATTCAAGAATTAAACTTTTTACTCAATTGGTAGAGAATGCAGACCAAGCTGTTCTGGATCAATTTGATGATATTAGCTTTGATCAAGTGAAAGAAATCATTAATTTAACCGGCTGGATTGCAACCTTGAAAACAATAGATTTAGATGCGGAGTTAACTGAATGCACTAAAAGTAAAAACTAAAGTTTCTCTATCAAAGATTATTTTGATTTTTTATTCAGTATACTTTTCTTTAAGAATTAGGTTATAAGTAAAATTGCGATTTAGAGGAAAAATCTAACCCCTGCGATCTTTAACGCAAGGGAATTAGATATAATCATAACAGTAGTCTTCAAACATTAAAATGAAAACTTCTTTTTCTTGTTCATTTTGTTTGCAATTTGAATTGTTTTTCTTCTTGTCATTGCTTTGTTTCATACTTTATCTTCTCCTCAATTTTTTCGTTCTTATTTTTGTTATTTGTATTTTTCAGTAATACTCTGCATCATAGTTTGTGTCAATCGACTTTTTTGAAGTTGTTTCTTCACATGTAATTTCATTTTTTCTGTCTTAACAGTCATCTCTTATCACCTCCAGTTTGTACTCACTTGAGTCAAGCTAATAGTTAATTTTGCATTGACTCCATCATAGTTCTTTCTGATTTTTTTCTCAAGTTCTTTTCTTGTTTTAATCTTCATTATTATTTTCTCCGACTAATTACGTTTAGGCAGTGTTAGTCTCCTAAAACATTAAGAAATATTTCTTAACATAGTATATAAGTTTTCTCATTTAATTGAGAACATTGTTTAATTTTATTAGAACTTGTTTTCTAAGTCTTTAAGAAAAATATATAAATAACTTGAGAAGATATAGACATATAGATTAAGACTATTTGAATAAATAGATATCTTATGAATAAAATAAGCAAGTACGGAGCGAAGTATTAATGGTCTCTCAGGAAGCAATAACCTATAAACAAAAACCAGTTAAAATTATTAAAGATCAAAAAACGCTCAAAGTTTTTCATAAAGAAAATTTAATGATGGTTTTGAAATATCTAAAAAAAGGTCCATGTTCTATACAAGATCTTGTTACCAAATTCAAAGAACACGACAATGAAAAATCGGACAAAACTATTTATCGCTATTTACACAAATTAATTGAAGTTAAATTAGTAGCAAAAGCAGGTAAAAGAGTCACTGCTGATGAAGACGACGAAATTTTCAGCGAAACAATTTATATTCGATCCGCAAAAGCATTCATTACTGTTAATCCAATAGATGACCGAGAATGCACAGGTGGAGAAGAATGCCCTGTTTGGGAAGCGATACGATTATTGGTTGGTCAATTTTTTGATAAGAAAGGAGACAGAAAGAGCTTCAGTGATTTAGCTACTAAATTAGATCGTGATATAGATAAGCTTGTCATTGAAATGTTTGAAAATGCTGATGAAGAAACACTTGATAAAATTGTAGAACTAGATTGGTCAGGTATCAATCATGTAATGCAATTTGCAGGATGGTTAGCCATTAGTACAAAGATAGACATTTCTAAAGAATTAGAAAAAAGTTACAATGCATAATCTCATTTGAGATTTTACTAAACAAAACAATAACATCAAAAGTATTTAACTCTAGAACTTGAGGGCGAGGTTTCCCTAATTAACCATTCCTTTCTCCTCTCTCTCAAGTTTATTGATTACTTTTTACTTCGTTATGCAGATTGAAAAACCTAGTCTAACTCTTGGATATAAGTTGAAAATGGTTCAAGTTCTTTCCAAAGATTGAAATGAGTGTTAAGAATCCCAGCTAAATTAGAATACTCGACAAACATTCCTTGTTTCCGAAAACCAAGGAGGTTATCAAACGTTTTAAGGGCTAAGATAATTTCCCAACCAGTATGGTTTGATTTTTCTCGCATAAAGGTTCGAAGGTTAGTAAAAAGAACTTTAGGTGTATCATCACTATCAGGACCATTAAAATCAGTAATAAGTATTGCACAGATACGAGTTAATCTTTTAAGATCTACTTCAGTGCTCACTTGATATCGTTTTCTTAGCTTTTCACTTAGATTATAGGTAACACCATCAGATCTCATTAATGTATAAGGTATAGATAATGTCTCTTTTTCCTTATTTTCAATAAATGAGCCAGGCTTAAAAACGAGTTTACCTACTGATGACTGAATAATTAAATTGAAACCTGTTTGTTGTAAATATTCAATGCCAATTTTGAATTTGTTTTGTCTCTCTTTACGATTCATAAACATAAAACGACTGAAGAAGTTATAAGATTTCTCATATTAAGTATAGTTAGTAATGAGTAAAGCTAATATTAGTTTAAACTCTCAATTATTTGATGCATTATGAAAAAAGGAGTCAAAATTTCTTTAATAGTTGTTCCGATTGTAATCGTAGTTGTCTTAGGGGCAACATTGGGTGGAACATTACTTTACACGAAGAATAATGTGAGTTACACTATTGGTGATACAACTTTAACAAATGATATTGCTAGATTATCTTTGGGAGTGTTTTCAGGGCATATAGAAACAGATACTCCTCTCGAGATAGTTAACAATGGACTTTATGATATCATTAATTTATCAATCACAATAACAATTACTGGGCAAAATTTCGATGAATTAGCAGATCTTAATGGTATAGTTTTAGGTCATGGTGTGAATGATTTGGGAACAATTCCAAAAGGTGAGTCTTGGTCAGGAGTTCTTGAAATAACAATAAATGAATATATTGTAATTCTTGCTATTCAAGATGGAGAAATGAAAATCAGTATTGATATTGCTTTCAAGTTGAATTTTGTTCTTTTCAAACCAAACTTAGCTTATAATGAAGTACAAATTGAAGAATGGGACTCACCTTTCGATTTCTGATCTTATTTGATTGAAGTAATAAAAAGAATAAAGGTAGGGGTTGTATGTTTACCCCTTTATCTTTAAGTAAATTTTTCGTACCAAACCTTGATAACAAATTCAAGCCATTTGGTATGCATATCTCCACCATCTATCCAACCTTTCTCTTTTTGACCAAAATACTCAGGAATGTCTGGATGGGAAGCAATTTCTGCTAAAGGAATATTCTGTTTTTTGAGCTGTTTCAGAGTTGAAAGAAGCTCCTCAAAATATTTTCTTACATTACTGATGAACTTTTTATCAACGATGGATCCATGACCGGAAATGAAATGGTCGACGTCTAAAGATTCCCATTTTTTATACACGTCAATTACTAACGGATCAAAGACATATTGTGCATAACTTGTTACTATATTATCACCTGTACACACAAGCTTCTCTTTAGCTGAATAAATATAGGATGAATCTTTTGAATGTCCACCGGTTACTTTTACTACTAATTCATGACCTTCTGGTCCTATTGTCATTTCACTTGCAATAGGAGTATTAGGCAAAAACCATAGACCATTCTTTATCGTTGAAACTATTTCAGCAGAATCTGAATATTCTTCTGCGTTTTTAGCTAATTGAATGTGAATATCTTCGGGAGGACTTAGAACATCTGGTTTTATAATTTCTACTCCAATCTCAGGGGCAACAATTTTGACATCTTTAAAAACTTCCATAGCCATAAAATGATCTTCGTGCATATGGGTTAAAATAAGATGAGAAGTTTTTTTAGCAAAATGTTTCTCCATATCCTCTCTAAATTCCTTGGCAAAAGCAATGTTCATCCCACAATCAACAAAAACCAATTCACCTGGTAAAGAAATACACGTCATTAGTGAAGTATGAGCTGGTCGAAGGTCTCCTCTGAACTCTTTTCTTGTTGCTAACGTTGTAAAGACATTTTCTGATACTTGTATATATTTATCTTTAATCTCATTCATTTCTAGTTTCCTCCATAAAAGCAATATCACAGTATAATCGAATATTTTTAAGGATTTCATTTATAATCTAAACTGAAAACTAATTGAATTTCATAATAGATACGTTACACAATAAATTTTCTTGCCCAATGACGTCTTCGTAGAATTGAAAATCTCTCAGCGTACTGTACATCGGAATCCATGCCCATACTTCTTCTTCGTGCTACAACATTTTCTACTGCTCCAACCCATCCGTATGTTTCCGCATAACAATTTGTTACTTCTTTTATTTTATCAATTGAATCAGAAACATCCACGTAAATAGAAGGTAAAAGAGCTCTCTCATCATAGTATTGAAAAATAGTCAAATCTTCTCGGTGGGCACCTAATGGAGACACTATTCGAGGTATTCTTGCCATAGGAACAGCATCAATAAGGAGTTGAGCCATTGATCTATGATCAGGGTGCCGGTGAAAGGAGTTCCAAGTGATGATTGCATCAGGTTTTATCTCGCTAATTACTCCAGCTAATTTCTTGGCATTTTTTCGTGTTATTTCAACTTCCGTATCTTCGAAATCTAAGAACATAATCTCACAATCAATTATTTTCGCTACTTTTTGAGCATGGTCCTCTCGAGCAGAAACGATTTTTTCAACAGGAACATCACCCATTAACGAAGTCATTTCTCCATGAGTAGCAAAACATAAAACAACTCGATCTCCACGAGTAATATGATTGGCCATTGTTCCTACACAACTTATTTCATCATCAGCGTGAGGAAAACAAGCAAAAATGGTTTTTCTATCATCATTTTGTTTCAAAATATCACCAGAGATTCAAGATACAATTATTCATATTAAAGATTGAATGTATTAAAATAAATGTGTCTAATAATGTGAAAATGATAAAAATAGAAAAATTAAAGTGGAATTCAATTCCAATTATGCAACTTGTAATATTCTGTAACCATCTTCTTAATATCTACTACTGAACCTTTTGTAGGACCCCTTTTTAATGGTTCTTTTAGAAATCGTTCCGGTAAAGTATCATCTCTTTGAGACATCCCAAACTTCTGGTTAAGTTTCTTTTGCAAATCAATTGACTCATTCATAATTTTTTGAAGATAGGCAGGTGTATATTTTATTCCTGTACAAGTTAGTAAGAGAGAGGATATGTTATCAAAATTCAAAACATCCATACATAACCCGATGTTTTTACACATAGTGAGGCAATCAGTAAGTAAGGCTATTTTTTCTGAATAGAAAACTAATGCTGCTTTACCCTCTTCAGATAAACGATCAGCTGCTTTTTCTGTGCCAAATCTTTTTTTGGCCTCTGCTTTTCTATTTGTAAGTTCAAAAAACGGTTCTGCTCGTAAATGATCTCCTCCTCTAGAGGCAATAGCGTAAGTTAGTCCGTAGGCTTTAATTCCACGAGGGTCACCATTAATAATATCTAATCCTTTAACATGAAGAACTAATTTTTGAGCCGCTTCACTAAAATCTTGTGAAAGCAGAAAAGTACCATTAGCAAGACGATTACCGATGCCTTCTCTGAAAGTTATCTGTTTAATCACTTCTCGAACTTTGTCATTGTCTCCCCACTTTAAATCAAGCCCATCTAAATCACAAGGTTGAATTAAACCTTTTTCTTGGCATTCCATTATCCAAGCAATTACTTCAGAAGTAGATATAGAATCAAGACCCATCTGATTTAACCAATGATTCATTTCAAGAGCAAAAGGAAGATGCTCATTGCCTATCTTTGAAGTAAAGCTACATAATGTTTCATATTCTGGTCCCTCAGCTTCTATGCCTTCGCAAATGTAATATCTTGAACAATGTAAGTTACAATTAAAACAAGCTTTATTTTTCACTTTGAAAGTTCTAGCTAGTTTTTCGCCGGAAACTTTGTCAATATAATCACAAACACCATCTTGGAAATGATTAACAGGTAAAATACCAATTCTATTTAAATCAGACATTAGCATTGTTGTACCCATTTGGTAACGTTTAGTATATTCATTGTGATTCTGAATATCTTGTTCAATTTTCTTTACTTCAGCTAAAAATGCTAATGGTTCAGCAAATTCAATCGATTTTGAACCACGAACAGCAATTGCTTTGAGATTTTTAGAACCCATGACAGCGCCCATACCAGTTCGTCCATTAACACGATTTCCACTCGAGACAATGGTTGAATAGAGAACTTGGTGCTCTCCAGCAGAACCTATTGCCGCAACCTGAATTTGATAATCTCGATGTATTCTTCTAATGATGCTTGTTGTTTCGACTATTGTTTTTTCTTTAAGTCGTGAACCATCACAAAATTCTACACCATCGTTTGTAATAAAAAGGTAAGATAATTGGTCAGCTTTTCCAGTAATTATAATATGGTCAAATCCAGTTAGTTTCATTTCAGGACCAAATGATCCACCTGCAGCTGAATCACCAAGAATTCCTGTTAATGGTGATTTTGCTGTGACAATAAAATCCTTTATTATCAGTAAATTTTTACTTGAAAAGGAAACAGTTTGGAATTATACTTTAAAACAATAGATAAAATATGCTAGGTGAATGATTAAGAATGAAACAGGCATTTATTACAGGAGCAAATGGATTCATAGGTAGCTTTCTTACGAAACATCTAGCTGAACAAGGAATACAAACAACTGCCTTTATTCTCAAAGGAACAGATTGTGATTTACTTCGTATTATCTATCCCACACTCAAAAACGTAACAATTGTTGAAGGAAATATTCTAGATAAAGAATCTCTTAATGAGCTAGTTAAGGGAAAAGATTACATTGTTCATCTAGCAGGAGTAGTTATTGGTTATGAGCAAGAGGATTTTGATCGAATAAATGTTAAAGGCACAGAAAATATCCTAAACGCTTGTATAGAATACAATCCTAAAGTAGAACGAATAGTACTCACATCCTCAAGTGCAGCTGCAGGATTTGGTACTGCTGATAACCCATTGACAGAGGATCAAGAACCACGACCTTTACCGGGTGATTTTTACGGTATATCAAAATATCGGATGGAACGTTTAGCTGAAACCTATAAAGATAGATTATCAATAACAATTATTCGACCTTGTGCGGTGATAGGTCCAGGCAATCAAGTGGTACAGGAAAATTATCCATTAATTAAAAAGGGATTTAAATTAGAGTTCCTAGGTCCTAAACGTGCTGCTAGCACAATTAATGTTGAAGATTTAGCATTTGGTTTTTATCTTTGTATGGTAAAACCCGAAGCAAAAGGAGAAGTATTCTATTTCTGTGCAAATGGAATTACTTCTTTATCAGAATATCAAGAAATAGTTAGTTATATAATTTCAAATCGAAAATATGGAACATTGATTAGTATACCAATTCCCCGATTTCTTATGAAGACTTTGGCATTAATAGTTGAAAGAGTTCATCGGATAAAAAAGAAACCAGCGCCATTTATTAGCAAAACAAAAATTATTGGTATTTATGCCCCAGGGCAAGTAGTTAGTGCTGAAAAAGCCAAGAGACTTCTTGGATGGAAACCTAAATACTCAATTGTTCAAAGTATTATAATTGAAGCAAATTGGTTTATTGAGCAAGGTTGGATCTAAAAATGACTGAACAAGTCCTAGAAGCCAATATTGAGAAAATCATTGATGATGTACCAGCAAAGGAACTACTTTTGCTAAGCATACCTATTAGCATTCTTTTTGCAATATCTGGAATGGATTTCATCGGGTATTTTATTTATCTAATAACAAGAACTTCCAGCACAGAGATTTACTCGAGAAGTTTACTCAACGTATTACTAATTGGATTTCTATCAACAGCAATTGTGCTCTTCATCGTGCCCTTTTTAATTAATAATTTTCGATGGAAGAAATCTTTGGCTTATTTTGGCACACAGAAAGGTAATTGGAAAATAGGGTTAATAGTTGTAGGAGTTGTCATTCTATTCATGCCACTTTTGTATTTCAATTCGCAAGAACAAACAATGATAAACACCTATCCCTTGACAAAAGATGTTGTATTCTCATGGCCTGTATTTGCCCTCTACGAATTATCATATATTGTTTTTTATTACATTCCTTATGAATTCTATTTTAGAGGAGTACTACAATTAGGGTTAAGCAAAACAAAGAAGAAATGGCAAAGTATTCTATTTGTTACAATTCATACAACAGTACTTCATATTACAAAACCTTGGGCAGAAATAGTAGCAGCATTGATTGCTGGGATATTATTTGGCATTTTAGCTGAGAAAACAGATTCTTGGGTTTATGTTTTCATTATTCACATTACTGCTGGAGTGGTAACAGATACGTTTTGTGCTCTAGGGTATTTAGGAGTGCTTTAGCTTATGGTAAAAACTGCACCAATAAAAACTACTCGAGTATTAATCACCGGAGCAAACGGTTTTGTTGGTAGTAATTTAACCAAACTTCTAAGTCGAGATCCATCTCTAGAAGTTCAAGCAATGGTACGTTCCAAAGATACCACAAGATTTCTGAAAGATTTTCAATACAAAGAAAACTCAACTGAAAAATGGTTTGAAATGGTTGAAGCTAATCTAAATGATGAAGAATCCATTTTTGAAGCTTGTAAGAACATAGATGTAATTGTTCATTTAGCAGGATTAGTTAGTGATTGGGGTAAGAAAGATCGTTTTTGGGAAATGAATGTAGAAGGTACAAGAAAAGTGCTTTCTGGTGCAAGCAAAGCAAAAGTTAAGAGAGTACTCTATTTAAGTTCATTAACTGTGCATGGATTAAATGGTCATACATATGATACCGAGACTGCACCTCGAGAAGAAAAGAAATTTGTTTATGGAATAACTAAGAAAATTGGGGAAGATTTGCTTTTTGAGTGGACGTCAAATAATCCAGAAGTAGATGGAGCAGTGATCCGACCGGGATACATTATCTATGGTCCATATGACAGAAATTCTTACGTAAAAGCTCTAGATCAAATTGTTAAAGGAAGATTCGCACTGATCAATGGTGGAAGACGATTAGTATCCTATGTATATGTAGAGAACCTTTGTTATGGGATTGAACAATTAATTAAAGCAGAAAAGGTTAATGGTGCTTACAATGTCCTAGATGGAAACATGACTTGGAAGGAATGGATAGCTATCTGGGAAAAAGTAATCAATAGGAAAATATGGATAATTCGTACTCCTTACTTCCTTTTAGTTCCTATAACAGCTCTTATGGTTGGAATTTACAAATTATTTCGAATTAAGAAATCACCACTATTGAACTTCTACAGAATTAAGGTTATGCGGAAAGATTTAGCTTTTGTAAATAAGAGGATAAGAACCGAGTTAGGTTACACTCCTCCAACAAAGCTAGAAGAAGGGATACAGAAAACTTTAGATTACTACAATAACAAATCTACAAACTAAATAAAGTTGGAACAACTAACATTCAAATAAAAAAATTATTTTAATAAATATTAAAAGAATTGGCTATCTAAAATTTAATTCACTTAATTGTACCATTCTCATTAAATTCTACAAGCATTCTGAATTTCTCCATAATGATTTCAGGAGTTTTTTGATAGTTTTTATAGGGAAATCCCCATTCAACACCTAAATCGTCATCGTAATCATCATACAAACCCATTTTTACTTCAGGTAACAATATGATTTCTTCCAAAATAAACGATGTAAAATTGAAAGATGTAGGAGTTTCACCTACACTTGATATATAGAGATTATAAGTTGGACCGAGATTTTCAATTCCAGCCTCAATTTGGAGTCGATTTATCTTACGTTGTTCATCATAAGCCCAACGTGTTGACAATTGTTTTAAATGTTCGTCTATGTGTAAAGAACCTTTTTCCAGTTGTTCAATGAGATTAAAAATAACTGCAGTCTTTAAAACAAGTGGTTCAATTTTAACGATGTAAACTGCTTTCCCATCCTCATCGCTCCATAATCCGCACAATGCTTCTGGAAAGTCTTTCATGAATGAACACCTTTGAATTCAAATAATATTAATTCTATTATATCTATTTTCAATCTTGTTTGTTATAATTAAGTGTGGAAAATACAATGTCCTTATTTGTCGGTTGAAAATCGATCCTCCATTTTAGCTAATGCCATAAACACAGAGTTTAAATTGTAAGACCGAATTGTTAAAGTTATAGTTTATTGAGGTAAGAAATTTGATAAAACAAAAATTATACTCAAACCTTACAAGTGGATTGAAGAATAAGACTGCTAAAAGAATGCTCATATTTGTCTTTATTAATATGCTCTTATTACTCGCTACTCCATTAAGAAGTTCTGCAATAAATAGCGTTACAAATGAGATTAAAACAATTAATCCAATAATCGATCCTGTTTATTCTATTGATGCTATTCCATTTCCAGAATCACGACTTATTAGAGTTGCAATTTATGATGAGCAAAATCTAACTGCACCAAGTTATGATACAAGTTTTGGTGATATTAATAATAATATCTCAAATCTTGTTGATATTCTATCGGTAAATGAGCAAATAGATATTACAATTGTGAATGCTCAAGAGATATCTGATAGAGTATTAAATACTGCAAACTTTGATGTTTTTGCAATGGTTGATAATAATCCACGGGAAAATATCACAAATATGGTCATTGATTTCTGGCTCGCAGGTGGAGGAATAATAGCTTTCGACAGTCCAGCTGTTTTTCTATCTTATTTTGGGATTCTCCCTCCAGAAGCATTAGGAACTAGTGGACGTCCAGCCTATTGGGATTTCGATTCGGATGGCTTTAATATAACCAATCGTCATCCTGTAGCAAAAGCTTACGATTTGGACACAAGCATTGTTGCTGATGGAGGTTATGGTTATTGTTCATGGGATTGGTCAGCACTAACTGGATCAGTAATTGCTAGCGATTTAATACCAATAGCACATAGTAAAAGTGATGCGAACGAAATTACCGTACTAGGTTTCGACCCAACAGATCGAGGTGGAAAAATAGTTTCAATTGGTTTTGATCTTGATCATGAAGAAATTCCAGAACTTGATCAGCTAATTCGCGATGCTGTTGATTGGTTAGCTCCTCGACCTAAAGCAAAAATAGCTTTCGATATGTCACACAAACCTCGACGCAGTATTGATACTTGGGATACATATTCTGATTATCCTGGTAGTTATGCTATAATGAGAGATTTACTCGTTAGTCATGGTTATACTGTCGATAAGTTATATGATGTTCCATCAGGAGATAATTTCACATATGATAGATTAAGTAAATTTGATATGCTCATCTGTGAATCACCAGATATTAACTATACAGCAGGAGATATAGCAGCAATGGAAGCATGGATTACAGATGGAGGTTCACTGCTCGCTGTTAGTGACAATCCAATATTTTCATTTAAAATTGGTGGTGAGCAACTCAACTCATTACTTAATCCATTTGAGATGTCCGTTGTAGAAGGACCAATGGTTACAACAACCTTCACTGAATTCACAAAACACCCTACCACAGAAGGTGCGACAGATCTCTATTTTGCCAATTATGGATATATCAATATCACTGGTTCTGCTGTTCCAATTTGGAATGATGGTCCTAACACAAATATCGTCGTTGCTAGCAACGAGTATGGTGACGGACGAGCTGTTCTCACAACAGACATTAATTGGATCCAAGATACGTATATAGTTAATGCAGATAATGAACAATTTATACTCAATTTAGCAAATTGGCTTACAGCTGCAACAGCAGATGTGTTAATTTACGTAGACTGGAGTGTTTCTCCAAATTTCTATAAATCTCCACTGGCATTAGCTTTGAATGATTTAGGTATCAACTATTACTTGACTGGTGACTATGAAGTTGTAGCACATGATTATTTCAATATGTCACTCAATAATTATGCTTGGGATTTAGTTATAATTGATAATCCAAATCGATTTGGTTTGGAGGATTATTTTGATGATATAGAAAACTATGTTGATACAGGTGGTATGTTACTTATGTCATTTTTCCGTGTTGATATTAATGATACGCACCCACTCTGGGCAAAACTTGGTTTTGAGTTTTATTCAACATTTTCTGATCAACCACCAGTCTTTATTTGGGATTCAAATCATCAAATATTCAATCAACCGTTTGATTACAACGCAGCGAATTTCACCTACGGAACTGCATTTTTAGATGATGGTGACAGATTAACAGTCTTAGCTAATGGTATTCCGCTAGCGGGAACGACTGCACTAGAAGCAGTTGGAGAAGCAATAATCGTTCTTAGAGATGATGAACAAACACTTTACAATAGTTACTTGATCGATGAATTCACTGGAGACACAGATGATTCAACCTATTCTGATAACTTTGAACTCTGGAAGAATGAAATTGCCTTCATGATGCGACCTAAACTGGAATTCTCTTTAGATATGCCAACCGAAGCTACTACCATTGATACAATAGAAGTTAATGTAAATATAACGAATCATGGACTCAGTGATGCAAAACTTGGTTTCATTGATATAACTATACTAGCTGGATTGGGTAATACAACGGATGATTTAAGTGATATATTTAGCATTCATAGAGGAGCAACTCATGAAGTTACTTGGACTATTGATAATCTAAATATTGGTAATTACACAATAGACTTTGAATCATCATACCAAGGGTATTTGGGCACAGAATACAGTGTATCTTTCGGAGAAAACATTGTAATAAATAAGGCACCCTTTAACATTCTTGATTTACCATGGTACTACTACGTTGCTGCTGGTGGTGGTCTACTACTTATTATATTGATTATTACGATTGCTACAGTAGTTAGCAAGAAGAAGAAGAAAAAGAATAATTAGTAGAACATTTCGAGAAGAAACATCCGGAGGAGAAATCCTCCAACTCATATTTTTTTATGAAAATTAAAATTTATCGTGCTACCAACTATTTCTTTAGCCAGTAAGAAATCAATTTAGTTAATAGATTTCCTTTTTTGGTATCACTAATTTTATGTAAAGCGATAAATTCAATTCCATCTTCCTTTGCTTTTCTAATTTCTGTTTCAACAGTAACAATATTTTGATGAAATGCTTGTCCTTTGAAACTGATTTCAATTTTGTTTATTTTATATTTCTTCAGATATCTTTTAGGCATACTCTCAATAGCCCACTCAACATACACTCTATTATTCACATGTTCATTTAAATCCAAATCAGACAGTCTAACAGTAAACTGCACTTGTGAATCTACTTTCTCAGGAAGAGCAAGTTTCGGATAATTATAATCTACTGCTCGTAAATCTATAACTGGCAAGTGCGAATATCTCTTGAGATGATCTACTTGTTTTCGCTTGATAAAATGATAGAGGATCCAACTTGAAGTTGCTGAGCATAATACCTCCTCATTTTTATCTAGAATTTGAAATTCTCGAAGTGTAAACCTGTCATTATCACTTGGCGCAACCCAAGATCGAACAACTAATTCTTCCTCTAATAACGGATATCTTTTCATTTCTATGTAATACCTAAGTAGAAACCAAGTCAGATGCTCTTTGTATGTTTGATGAAAACTAATCCCCAAGTTTGATGCATGTTCGTACGCTACAAGTTGTAAATAATCAATAATAGGTGAGAATTGAATTTCCCCTAATTCATCTATTTCTAAAATATTTGGCTTCACTTCAATTTCAAAAATATCCTTCATATAAGTAGAATGTTAATAGGAATTAATAAAGATAATCTTCTCTTGTTGTAAAAGAACTTCTTAGTTGATTTTAACAGATAATAGATTCACCAATTCTCTTAAAAATATTCCAAGAATTACTGATTTATGGCAGAACTAACCATTCGTTTAGCAGATGAAAATGATTGCAAAGATTTAGCATTGGTATTTATCGATTCTTTTGGGATTTCAGCAGAAAATAATAATAAATTGATAGAAAACACAGCAAATACTCTGAAGCATCGTATTAACAAAAAAGTATCCGATTTTTATATTGCTTTTCAAGATGATAAAGCAGTAGGATTAGGTGCAGAAACAAGATTTCTTGGTTCATCATATATTGGTTATGTTGGGGTTTTAAGAAGTGTTTGGAGACATGGAATAGGAACGAAATTATTTCAATTTATTCTAGAGAAAGCAGAGAAGCATAATCCTACAATTGAATTATTTGCCAATCCCGGTGCAGATAGTGTTTATCGAAAATTGGATTTCAAAGATCAATTCCTTACATACAAGGTTGAATTAACTAGCACTAAAGATATTGTTATAGAAAAAGTACAAGAGGAAGAGCAAATACCTCAGTGGATATTTGATTTAGATAAATTAGCTATGAGGTGTGACAGAAGTCATCTACTCCAATTTTTGATCTCAGAGCCAAAAACATCACTTCTGAGTTTTGAGGACAAGGGATATTTAATTACTACAGATAAGAAAATTGGACCGGTAATAACAAAGGATATTGAAGCAGCTTACAATCTCTTAAATTATTCACTTGCTACTGGTAAGAAAACAATGCTTGTACCAGACAAGCAATTACCATTTCTAAAACCATTTTCACCCGTTGAAAAACAAAGATGTGTAAAAATGATAAAAGGAGTAGCATTGAAAAATGAGCCCAATCTAATTTTGGGTTATAATTCCTTTGCAAGTAGCTAAAAAAAGTCCAAACGATATTAAGCTTAACAGTATTCGAGATGTACTTGCAAGTGATGAATTTGTTATTAGTTTTTTAGCTGGTTTAGCAAGTAGTCTTGCGATATCTTTAGTATTTGCATTAATAACAGCAGGAATCGGATTAATAAATAAAGCTAGACTGGCAACTAAGACTATTTTAATTACTGTTACAAAACTTGGTCAAAGCTTACTAGGTCTTAAAGCAGGACCTTATTGGTTAACTGTACCTTCTGTGTATTATGTATTAATGGCCTTTGGAATAATATTAATAATTATAGCAGTACTAATTATCTCTACGTTGCTAATATATGCTTTTTATAAAATATCATAAGTATATAAACTCTTCAGGAATTGACTATATGGAGATAAGAACTATCGATCAATATGTACAACAACAGAATGCAAAGGAACAATTTAAATCCAAAGAGAAATGGTATGAAAGAATTACTTGGATTTCAATTATTATTTCAATGACAATTATGGTAATTGTAGCATTACGATTATTTGAGATAAACCTAATAGGTTTAGCTAAATATTTGGTAGGTTTATCATTTTCATCAATTGTATTCACTATTAATTATTTGGTTTATGAATCTCCATTTCTTTATTCTGCTCTCTCAAAGAAATCGCGGTATTCCCCAACTGATTACAGTTATATCATAAAAGAACAAAATAAACCAACGACTATAAAGTATAAAATCAGAAAAGTTCTTTTAATTACTTTAAACATTATTGGACTATTATTAATTCTAGGAAATGTTGTTATACTCTTCATTGAGATGATACTCTAGTTTTAATCAGCAAATATTAGCTGATGTTTTTCTTTTTTTGATTTTACCAGAAATAAATACCAAATTACGTTTAGTAATTGACTTTATTATAGTGTTTTTTAAAAAACTTCATTAATATAATCATGCAATAATAACAGAGAATAAAATTGGCCCGTTAATAACAACAGAAATAGATTCAGCGCATTTTCTAATAAATCACCATTGTTAGAAGGAAAGAAGCATATGATTATCCCTGAGAATAAATTTCAGCTTCTTAAACCGTTTGTACTAATAAAGAAACAGATGTGTATTAAGATGTTTAATAGCACACCCTGTCAGAACAATCTAGATCATATTTGGGCATACAATTCATTTGCTGGAAGCTAAGTTACCATATATTATAATTCCTTTGGAAACGATTTTTTTTGAAAAGCTAAATTAGATTGCCAAAGTTGATGAAAAAAAAGAAAAACTAGCATTTAGCTAGCTTTTTTGATTCTTATAAGTCTTACAAGGAAGAAAATACCAAAACCTAATGCAACAAGTCCAGCACCAACTAAAGTACCCCAATTGAAAAAGTTTCCAAGAACCACCAAGATAGGTGCGGGATTATCAATTGTGAATGATTTAACTACTTGATATGAATTTCCAGCATTATCCTCTACTAAAAAGGTAAATGTTTGTTCTCCTTCTCCATATAGTGTAGTATCATAACTAATCATTTCTATCATAGGTCCGATATATATTACACTATATGCCAATAGCAGAGTACCGTTATAATATTGAGTTGGGCCAATATATATTGATAAATTGTTGATTCCACTGCCAGAATCTAGACCATCTAAGTAAAATATCACTTGGTCTGTTAGTATATCATTTTCAGCAGGACCAAAAACGCTCAACGTTGGATCGATGTCATCAAGTATTGTATAAGTATAATATGCTCCAGAATTATTATCAGTGATATTATTTCCAACTGTATCGAACACCACTACGTAGTAATTGTATTGTGTACCGTATTCTGAATGGGGTATTAGCCCGCTGAAAATATTTTCTTCAATTGGTGTAGCTAATACTGGATACCAAGTTGTATCGTTCTGATAATAAATAACTACTTCAGCAATTTCATTTAATAGATCAGTTGTAGTAACTTCAATAATGGCATCATCATAGTATGTGGGACTATTTTCCAAGGTAACAGAAGCAATCTCAGGAGGTGTAGTATCACGGACAAAGTGAATGTCATCAAATAAAGTTTCTACCTCGCCACCTGCAGAATAGCAAGCGCTTCGTAATTCAATTTCAGTTACAATCAAATTGTCTTTTCCAAAAGCAGCAAACGAATCAATAGCAATATTTCTTATGAGGTTATACCAAGTACCAGTTGAATTGTAATTATCTACTCTGTAGTAAACATTGATTGTATCATTTGTTAGAAATGACATACTAGCACTTGCTCCCAGAAGGTAATACAGATGATAAGTATCATTAAGTTCTATATCAAATGCAGCATAATTATTGTCGTGCGAAGTTATTTCATCCAGTTTCCACCAAAAATCAGTGTAAAGATTATTTTCAATAGGCAGGTACATTGATCTAGAGACTTGTGAATTACCATAGCTATTATACGATGAAACATTTGCAGCGTAATTTCCACTATGGGCATCTGAAGTTATGTTTGTGTATTGATGATTTCCAACATTATTCCAACCTATAACTGGATCATTTGGATGCCAACTATAGTCTAGTTCAAATGAAGGATCGCCAGTAGGATATGTAGTTAAATCAAAATCATCAATTAAAAGTTGAGTTGTTGAATTTTCTTCATATCCTGCATTAACTCGGAATCCTATATTAGTTATCGGCATTCCCAATACGTTTTCAAGAACAGATAGTTCATATAAATCTAGAGAAAATCTTTGCCAAGTATCTCTTGTCCCAAAACCATTTGCGCTAAAATAGCGATAGTTATACGAAGAATTAGTATAATTAGATGAAGTTACTGTGTCTGTTTCCTGACCAAGATAATAATGAAAGTAATAGCTATAGGTACCATTTCTTCCATAAATATAAAATTGTGCATTTTGACTTGATCCGCCATTAAACGTATCTGAGTATTTCCAGTCAAAATTAAGCATAACATCTCCTGGTTGAACTGTTTGATAGCTTTTAGGAAAATAATTCCAACCCACAATTGTTGATCTTTCACAATAAAGACTACTGTAACTATTATCATAATAGGCTTCTGCTTGGAGATCAAGAGCACTTGTTCCTTCCGTATAATCATTCTGAGTTATTGTTACAGAAGTTGGTCCTTCTATATTATTTGACCAATAGGAACCATCACCAGTTTCAAAATCACCATTTCGAATAAATTCGTCTGCTGTTTTATTTGTAACGGATACATCATCAACAATTAATTCAGTAAATCCTGTTGGTTCATTAGGAGAATATGATCTAAAGTAAATTGTTCTTATTTCTATATTTGGGTTTATAGGACCAATAGCTTCCTCGTAATCTTCAGTTACATTTCTGCTAAAATGAAACCACGATGAAAGACTACCTCGCATATCATAATATCCATTAGTTGAATTAGCACTTAGAGAATCAAATCGTGAAAAATAATAGTAGATATTAACCCAACTTGTGCCTGTGTAGAATCGAATATAAGTATAAATTTGACCACCTTCATTTAAGTCCGGATTTGCATATGGATTGTACCAAAAATCGACAGATATGGATTCAGTTAATCTAGTCCCACTATCTATGCCCTGAGAGTTAGCAGCTGTTTCAGAAAATTGTGAGGTTCCTTTCGAAGCCATATAAGCAGAATAGGATCCTGCATGAACATCATCTTGATATGATGAATTAGTAATTGAATATGCACTTCCAACATAGTAGAATTCAGTAGGACCACCATTTGAATCTTCTTCATAGAAACCACCATCGGGTACAATATTCGATTTGAGGTATTCCTCTCCTCCAACAGCATTTGTTTCCCAAATGTCATCCATTTCTGGAATCGTTTGGTTGCTATCAATTTGATAGGTTAAATTAGTTTGATTGTTGTCAATAGCTCTTATTGAAATTGGCTGAGCAATCATAACAAATAATAGAAAAACAGTTAGTATTTTTTTAAATTGCATATATTCACCCTCTAATATTAACGCAAATAATAATACTAATTTTGTATCTCAGTTATACTCTAAAAATTTTTCCAATGAAATCTGAGAAAAAATAGATAATAAATGGGGGTTAAAAATTATTCTACCACCATTATTTTATTTGTTAACAATTAATTTTTCTTAAACCATCTTGCAATGGTGTAGATTCACAATGGCAAACCTAGGGTAAAAATTGAGTTATATTCTAAAATTTAAGGGGAATAACATGTGCAAATCTAAATATTAAAAAAGAAATAACTATCTGAAGAATCAGTCACAAACGTAAACAAGTGAAATAAATGACTCAAAAAACCGATGTTGTACTACTAGCTGCAGGAACTGACGATGAAGAGAATTTCACCACAGATCATTTCGGCTCATCGCACAATTTTTTAATTTATTCATTTAACCTAAGAACGAAAGAAATAACTTTCGAGAAGAAAATTGTTAATTTAACTCCCGAAGAACGGCAATATGGAGATCCAGTAAAAGCTAAGAATATTTCGACTTTACTGGATGGTATATCCATTGCTATGGCAAAACGGATGGGTCCAAATATTGAACGTATTCGAAAAACCTTCATTCCTATTCTTTCAAATGAAAATCAAATTAAGCTTTCATTGACGATTTTGCCTACGCTAATTCCTGATATTTTAATCGAATTAGAAAAGCCTTCTGGCACTCCTAAAAGGATTTTAAGATTAAAATTAATCAAATAAATCTCTTTTATTTTTAAAAAATAACCTTTTTTTTAGACTTTATTAACAACGTAAACTAAATTACAACTGGATAAGGAATAAAATAAAAAGAATTTTTAGAAAGAAAGCATTACACTCTCTTTCTCTTTACTGAAACAATAATAACAATAGTGAGTATTAATACTAATGTACCACCACCAGCACCTAAAATAATATAGAATGTTGTTGACTGGAAGAAATTTGGTTCAGATGATGTTGTTGGTAAATTTTGTACAGTTATTGATATTGTATCTGATGACGACAATCCAACATTGTCAAATAGAGTTACTTGTATTGTATATGTCCCTAATTCGTCTAAACTTAACAGATAAGTCGTAATTGGCATATTTACTGTAGCTTCCAATACAGAGTTCACTCTTACTTCTGCATAATCATATCCTGATGAGCTATCAACAAAGTTCCAATCGATTTGAACATCACCAGGTTCCATTACATAATCATCATCTGGTGCAGTGATTATCACTGTAGGATTTGTTGAATCAATATTGATTTGGAAATGAACAGGATCTGCTATATTCCCTGCACCATCTAAAGTTGAAATATGAGCATACCATATTCCATCAGTTAACGTTGTTGATATACTACTTGATGATGTAAATGTACTGCTAATTGTTGGCACTGTTGATGGATTATGGTCTACTACAATATAATACCCATTAACACCATTGACGTCAAATGGGGCATTCATGTTAAAAGTAGGACTTAGGTTAGTATACCATTCTGAAGGGTTTGCATGTGGTGTAACAGTTACGTCAGGTTGATAAACAGTACAATCATAATCTATTGTCAGGAAAGGATCACCTAAAATAACCATACCGTAAAACCATTCTAAATAATCAGATGGGGATACGGTTGTTATTGTTTGGAACCAATCTTCGAAAGCTTGACCAATAGTTTTGTCTAGAGCTAAAGGATCATAGAATGTTGCCCCGCCAAACATACCACCAGTTTTTGATGTGCCAATTACTGCTATTGAGCCGTTTCCTGAATAAAGATATGTCGTTGCTAAACAATCCGCAGCAATAGTATCTGCTCCTGAACAACAATACAAATTGTAAAAGTTTGCTGCAGGAATTGCTGCATGGATTTGAGCTGAAGTAACAGTTCCTTCACCAATACCTCCTGGACCAAAATAATGTTGAGCAGGCGATGAACCACTATGAACTGCAAGATGTACCCATTCATAATTTTGAGTCATCTTAGTCAACCAATCAGCAGCCGTTGTTAAAGTTGCTGGTGTATGGATATCTGTTCTTGTTGGGTAAGCATTATTCAACCAAGCGGGCCAATTGTCATATGTGCCATTTGCCCATGCTTGCCAATCATCATCGATATAGGTCATAGCTTGATGAGTTCTAGCATTAGTACCTATACGATAATTATGAATTTTAGTTAGTAAATTAACGATGTCTTGATCATTAGATAATCCACCTAGCGTTCTTGACGTAGCATCTATTCGTCCAAGATAAATTTCTGGATAAATATCACCTGTACCAGCTGAGTGTATATCATAAATACCATCTGGTTCGGTATCAGTCCATGTGCCGTCCAAATCAGTTAGAAATAATTCACATAGAAAAGTTTCAGCTGCCCAAGGAATTGTTCCAGTTTTTGCCGGATGGTAAAATAAAGCAGATGGCAAATTACCTATTAAAACAACACCTGATATGCCAAAATTAGTATACCAGAGAGAGATTTTAGTTTTTAATGCTACAATATTTGAAGCTCCTGTAGAATCTAAAACAACAGTATAACCAGTATAATTCAAATCTTGAGCATATTGGTTTATTGCTGCTTGTGCTGCAGGCACCACCCAAATAGAAGGGTCAACAATTATTCCTACAGTTTCACCATTGTAACCTGAAACTTGTTTTAGTAAGGCTTTGGAATCTATCTGCGCCCCAATTATTTCATTATGTAATGTAATACTCTCTGTTGATAATGGCGTTTTAGCACTTGCAAAACTGAGTGAGGAGAGTATTAACAATGATAGTATAAGTATAAGAATTTTTGATTTAAATTTAGACATGAAAAATAATTATTCATTTTCAAATATATACGTATCCTATGCGACAATGCTAAAGTAAATGTAGTTATTATTTATGTTTTATTTAAAACCAATCAGATTGATTGTTTATAGTTCAGAATATAGACATAACCTAGACTGTCTCCACATACAATTGTATTTTTATCTTTAACATCTAACCTGCTTTAAATGAAAATAATTTTATCGAATGGACATATCTTGCTGTTATACTATTAATGTGCTTTGTTGTATGCCATTCGATTAGCAGCTAAAATTGAGGAGTAGTTTTAATTTACTCCTCGATAAATTTCTTTATTCCTTTTTCAGTATTTGGTACAGCAATTATTTCAGAAAGCATCGAATTTTTCTTATCAGGTTGAAGAGCAAGATTCCATTCCACATTCTGTAATAAATAATCAGCAGAACCACCACTTTCAGCGACTAAACCAACTTGTGCACAAAGTAGAATTGCTAAACGATATTCAAAGGATGATATCTTTCCTCCAGCAAAACCCAAAACCTTAACATCTTCAGGTTTGATTTTATTCTGCAGAATATTTTTCCAATAAGTTATTACTTGTCGAATGCTAAAATTATTACCAGTCGTTTTAACAATCTGTGTGTACCTGGAATCTATCTGAACCTCTTCCGGAATATTCTCTGGAACAAATCCTATTGATTTAATGTTTTTAGCATATTTTTCTTGTAAATCTCCAACTATACCACAAACTCCACCTAACGTTCCACCTGAAATCAGTGTTCCTGTATACTTTGGAAATGATTTAAGCAATTTTTCTTTGAATAAATTGATACTCTCATTAGATGAGATTGTTGAACTACCAGCTAATATGATAATTGGTAATTCCATTGAGAGAACATCAGTATTAGACTTTAGAAACTCATCTTTTATTTTTTGATTTCCAAATTTATACGCAGCACCTATTGTCAATAGGTCTTCAATAAATGATAAATCAGGTAATTTCTCTCGAACAACATCGAAAAGAGAGAGGGTTTTCAAAGTAGTAGCAATCATCCAACTTTCGCTGCTATACTTTATTGCTGCTAAATAATTATTATAAGCTACCTCGCTTTCCCCAATGAGCATGTGTAAAAGGCCAATATCAAAATATGCCCAAGGTAAATTGATTTTGTGATTTATTTGCTTTTGACATTTCTCTATCACTTTTCGAATGATTGAATACGTAAAACTAATGAAACCCAAGCTTTTCTGTTTTTTTATTTCAAGTGCAAGATAGTTTGTTGTAGCATAAGGGTTAGAAGGTTCAATTTCGGATGCTTTGCGATAGTAATTCAAAGCCTTCTCTTCATCAATCTCTTTCCATTGACCACCAAGGACACAATACGTATCTGCATCTTCGGGATTAATTTCTAATGCTTTTTCTAAATAGCTAATTCCCTTTTGATAATCTTCACTTTCTACTTCATTCTTTTTACACAATGCCAAACCAATTTCCCGCAAGATAATACTATTATTGCTATCAATAAAAGCAGATAAAATCTCAATCATTTTATCCCATTTTTCCACGTATCTTAACAGATAGGCATAACGGATTACAGTGGAGATATCTGTTTGGTCAGCTTTAAACACAATAGACATTTTTTCTAGCTCTTTTTCTAATTGCTCCCCAGATAGATATGCACCATAATTTTCCTGAAAATCAGTCATATCATTTATCATTTCTTGAAAGTCATGATCAGTGCTTTCTAAAACAGCTGCCACTCGATAAGATTTTCTTTGTAAATGTTTAGGAATAGTGAAATCGCCTTTATATTGTGTATCATGTTGTATTTGAGCCCAACCATGCTGGAGAAGTGTTCGAATTTGAATTTCAATAGAAAAGTCATAAAACCGTTCCGGAAAGGTTAAACCATCAAGTAAAGAACTACCTTTTTTCAAGCGGATAATATAATGATTTGAAAGATAGCCAAATTCGCTGACACTTAGTCTTTCTAATTTATCTTCACTGTGTTCAAGACTAATAATAAAATTCTGCTCAATAACTTCACAAGTCTTCTTGACATCATCAATTGAATCAAGAATAATTCGTGATCCACAGAGATCAGTCATATCTTCAATGGGATTTGAGTATTTGTCTATTTTTCTAAAAATCTTCTCAGAAAAACTCGCAATTGTTTTTGCACGTGCTTGAATGATACCATGAAGAGAGTATTGTTTTAGCAATTTTGACAGTACTTTCTTTATCAATTCAGCATATTCTATGTAATCTCCTCTTTTTTCTTTAAAGAGAGCTATTTGTGTTTCAATAAAATCTTGCTGTTGTTTTATCATGCGAGTTCACTTGGTATTTTATAGGTTCTCAAGAAAATTCACTATTAAAAATTCTTTTTGTTAATAACATAATCTTAAGATATAAAAAAAGGGAAAAAGTAAGAAAGAAATCATCGTTTCTTTCTTATTAATGCTAGAGCTAACACTGCAACAATGGGTAATAGAGCAAGTAATGTAGTATTACTAGTTGAATGCGCGAGAACTGTAAAGCTGTAATAAGCGCCTCCGTTGTCGTCTGTTGCGGTATTAGTATTTGGTGAATCATCTGTTGCTGTGATATAAAATTCAATTAAATCAGCAGCAGCAAATGTACCAATTGTTGTTTTGTATTGATCACCTGAAATGAGAAGCATTGTTGTTGTTGTCCAAGTTCCTCCGTTTGTTCTGTAGTGAAGAACAACTGAACTGATTCCGTTTAGGTCACTCACTGTACAAGTGATATTTACTAAATCAGTATCAGAAGGTGCATTTGGATTATATTCAATGTCACTAATCGTTGGTGCTGTAACATCACTAGAAGCAATGGTGAAAGTGTAGTAATTTCCAGAATTATCGTCTGTAGCATTGTTGTGCGTTATATAAGAATCAGTTGCGTTGATATAATATTCAATATCTGCAGCATAAGCAAAAGAACCGATTGATACTTCATAGGTACTTCCAGTGGTGAGGGTCATACTTGCATCTGTCCAAGAACCACTATTCACTCTATAATAGAGGGTAACGGATTGAACACCACTTAGATCAGTAACAGCGCAGCTAATAATTACGGTTTCTGCATCTGTAGGATTTGTGGGAGTATGAACTATATCATTTATCGTTGGACCGGAAACATCACTTGCACCTATGGTGAAGCTATAATATGAACCACCATTATTATCGGTTGCAATATTGTGTGTTTCATAATTGTCAACAGCTGTGATATAATATTCTATGAAATCTTCATACGCAAATAAACCAATAGTTGCATTATAGGTGCTATCAACAATATTCGTCATTGATACACTCATCCAATCACCGCCATCTATTCTGTAGTAGAGAGTAACGGATTGAACACCACTTGGATCTGTAACATCGCAGTTTATAGTTATAGTTTCAAGTTCTGTTGGTGTTGCTGGTTGGTGTAAAATGTTTTCAATTGTTGGTCCGTCAATATCACTCGCTTCAATGGTGAAACTGTAATATATGCCACTATTGTCATCTGTTGCTTCATTGTGGTTTGGAGAATCATCTACTGCGACAATATAGTACTCTATTTCATCATCATAAGCAAATGATCCAATTGTTGCTTCGTAGGTAGAACCAGATGTAAAGGTCATACTGACATCAGTCCAAGAACCACCATTGATGCGATAATATAATGTAACCGATTGAATACCATTAGCATCATAAACATCACAACTGATTGTTATTGTTTCAGTGTCATTAGCTGGTTCAGGAGTCTGTGAAATAGCTGAAATGGTTGGTCCGGTAACGTCGCTTGAAACAACGGTGAAGCTGTAATATGCTCCTCCATTATCTTCTGTGGCAATATTAGGATTGATACATGAATCATTGGCTGAGATGAAAAATTCGACTAAATCATCATAGGTAAATGTTCCTAAACTTACTTCATATTGATTGTCAATAGCCCATATCATGGTGATATTCGTCCATTCTCCACTATTAACACGATAGTGTAGAGTAACTATATCGAGACCATTGCTATCTGTAACATTGCAATAAACAAACACTTCTTCTAAATCGGTTGGAGAGGGGTCAAATACTACATCAGTTATTTCTGGTGCTGTTGTATCGACTTGGAAATTCCAAACATCGCTCCAATCACCCCAATTTTCAGCGCCGTCTTTTGCGCGAACACGCCAATAATAAACATCATCATCCAATGAAGTTATTGCAGTATAATATGTATCAGTTGTGTATATAGCTATTGCTGTGCTCAAAAAGTCTGTGTCATTATCTACTTGCAACTGATAAAGTACCGCTCCAGTTTCAGAAGACCATTCCAAGTATGGTGTTGGATCACTATCTATTGAATTATTGCTGGGTGTTAATAGTGTTAATGTTGCTGGTGGTGTAGTGTCAATTTCAAAATGCCAAGTTGTACTCCAAGATCCCCAATTACCTGCGGCATCTCGTGCTTGAACACGCCAATAATAGGTGTTTTCACCTAATGTCGTACAAGTGTAACTGCTAGAAGATGTATAGTAATTAACATTTAGTGAGCTAAAATCAGCATTATTATCTACTTGAACATGGTATTGCGTTGCTGTAGCCACTGTTGACCAATCAAGATACGGTGTTTGATCATTAGTCATTGTTCCGTCTGTAGGTGCAAATAATGTCGGAATACCCGGTGCTATATTATCAATAGTGAAATATCTATAAGAACTAAAACTACCCCAAGATCCTCGATAATCTTGTGCACGAACGCGCCAATACCAAGTATCACTTGATAGTGTAAATGTGCGAGAAGTTCCTGCAAGGCTATAACTATATGGACTACTGAAACTTGGGTTATCATCCACTTGAACATTATATGCTGATGCAGTTGATTTTGCGTTCCAACTTAAAGTTAAGGTGCTAGACTGTGTTAAGTATCCATTATATGGTGAATTCAAAGATGGTGGTGTGGTGTCAACTCTGAAATATTTATAAGAACTATAACTGCCCCAATTTCCTAATGAATCTTGTGCACAAACACGCCAATACCAATTTCTATTTGATAAAGCAGAGGACCAATAACAATAAGTATTTGATGTAGTTATAGTATTTGCACCAGTGAAACCTGAGTTATCAGCCACTTGAAGCTTGTATAGTACTGCAGTTGAAGATGGACCCCAATCTAAATATGGTGTTGAATCATATATTGTTGATCCATACGATGGTGAATATAAAGTTGGTGGGTTTGGCCCTGTTGAATCAAGAGTGAAATGCCATTCAGAACTCCACACACTCCAAAAACCCCATTCATTATACGACCGAACTCGCCAATAATAAGTATCATCATTTAAATGATCACATTCGATATAAGTAGTATATCCTGTACCAACATCTGTTATTTCATTAAATTCCATACTTGAAAAATCAGCATTATTATCTACTTGGATTCGATAGCGAATTGAGTCAGATACATAATTCCAGTCTAATACTGGTGTGTCATCAATTATGGTTGCTCCATTAGAAGGACTATGCAGTGTTGGTGCGTCAATTAGGGGAGAAAAGCCAGGATTGTCACCAATTGGTTCTCCAAGGGCATCAACTTGAATATTTGATGCTTGTTCAGCGTTCACAGATAAAGTGCTAGGTAATGTCATACATAAAATAAATATTATTACCATTAGTTTTGTAAAAGGTATACTCTTCCTCAATATACAACCACTCCATTAAACTAAATTTAAGTAGAGCATCTTTGCATTTAAACATATGCAACTTTTACTGTAACAAAAATTGTAAAGATATTTATGAGAACAGTTGATTTCCTATATTGTCTAAAATAGGTTGTTAAATTCTTTGTAAATCTACTTCAAATTGAGCTAGAGCAGTTGGTAAAACTTGTTCCTTGGTAATTTCTGCAAAAGCTGTACCAATAATACCTGTCAGTAATTCCCTATCGTTTTCAGCAGTATTCATATAAAAGAATCTGCCATTGGGTATTAACTTTGCATAGTTATAGAAAGTCATTCCAGTATGATATTTATCTTTAGGACCATGAAAAATAAAAACCTCATTTTCAATTTTCGGTAAATCAGGAACGAGATTCAGTTTTCTATTATTAAGACAAGCTTTCCGCCATTTAAAGGGAACAGCTCCTCGTACAAAATCCATGTTTCTCTCTTTCTGAGATTCGTTTTTCATTTTAGACATGATTAATTTTGCGAATACGAAACGGAACGCACCAATTACAATTGGTGGCATTATTGGTAACACCCAATTAATCCAGAATTTTTCGTAGGTCCATATACAAACAGGATCTAACACAACTGTTGTTGGAGGATTAAAATATTGTTTAATTAGTCCTTCTATTGTTGCTCCGCCACAGTAGCTAGACCCAACCATCACATAATCTCTCTTATCTAAACCCAGATATTTTATCGCAACACCAATATCTTGAGCAGTTTTATTAATTGAAAAATCAGCTTTTCGATGTTTTCTTATATTACTAGATGCCTTTTCTCTTGTCTCGAGATGATAATATTCAGCAAAACCATGATGTGGTTTATGAAATTTCCTCCAAGTCCAGGGAGTAGTAGCAAATCCTGGAACAAAAAGAATTGGTCTTTTGGTTTTCGTTTTTTCAAGTTTGTGATGAAAAACCTTTATTTCTCCATCTTCTACTGGTACATAAATAATTTCACATTCTCCTTCATCATAAAAATTAGGAACATCTCTTCTCCCTGCATCTAATAATTTCTTAATTTCAGCTTCTTGCTTTTGTGTTAAAACAAATTCATTCTCGTTCTCAGACATTCTTAACATAGTATATTAGTGTTATAAAAAAGTAACTTTTATCTTATCTTTTAAATGAAATGAAAAAATCAACAACTAGATGTAACACTTCCTTCTGTAGATATTGTTTCAGCTTGAGTCCAAGTACCATTTAAAAAACGCTGTGAAAATAATATATCTTCATCTCCACATTTCCAAGATAATTAGTTGAATCTTGCCAAACAAAATGAACATTATCTAAATGGTCAATAGCAACTCTTGGTCTTAAAGATCTTAAATTACTCTCATTAGATAATACTTGAGCCGTTGCCCATGGATATTGCTCTTCAACACCCTCATTTTGAAATAGAGAAGTAGTATTTTGTTTATAGGACTCAGAGGAGTTACTAAGTAAAGAAGAAATCACTAGCAAGAAAGTAAAAAGTAGTAAACTTATTTTTCTTATTCTATTTTGGCAGTGCATATAGTAACCCACTTATTTTTTAAAATTAATATTTCAGTTTATTATTTGAATGTAAGATTAACTCTAAATGTAATATTAAGAGAAAGATTTTTATCGAACTGTTTTTTCTAACATATCGTTCAAGCTCTAAATAACTTACTCGAAAAGTTGGATGAATAAAAATGACTAAAAAAACGCTCAAAGTTAGTACTTTAATTATTGCTATTTCAATAGGGGTAATTGTTATTACAGGAACTAGCATTGGTATATGGTTAGGTATTAGAAATTCGATTAAAGATACAGAACATCCAGACCAAGATTGGTCCTTTAAAATAAGTGGGAACATTGTTGGTGATGATTTCAATATTACTATCAAAGAGTTACTCAATATGCCTCAACATGAAGAAGAATATACAATTAAAGCATCACCGCCATATTTTGTAGGCATTTTTAAAGGAGTGGAAATTTCACACTTGTTCAACAATATAATTGAAATTGATCCAACTGCAACAGAGGTTACTTTTATTGCTTGGGACGGTTACTCACTGTTATTCTCAATTTCTGTTATTAGTAGTAATGATTCAAATATTCTAGCACATTCTCTAGATGGTGAATATTATGAAAGCTATCCTAATGACGGGCATGGATATTTACGTTTAATCATACCTTCAAGTGGTCCAGATGATTTCAATGGTCAATATTGCATCAAAAGTGTAGTTGAAATATTATTTTCATAATAGAGATTAGATTCACTTTCATAATCTCTTTTTTTTCTTCTATTTTCTTAACCAGAATATTCTTCTTCTTCTTAAACTATATGTTGACCGACATGTTTATATGAACATATCGATAATATATTCACAAAATATTTTGAGGTTTTGATGATGAAGAAGAATAAAATTACTACAGTGTTAGCTTTATTGTCTTTAATGGTATTATCAACATTCTTTGTTGGGAATGTTAATACAGATGCAATACCAGTGAATACAAATGATGATTTCACCTATGACTCTGAAGCAATTATTTTAGACTATGAAGTTCCAGAATTACCTGATGAAGAAGTTCCAGAATGGGAAATTAATATCACAGGTATTGGAATTACTGAACTTATTACGCTAAATCTCAGTTATTTAATTGATCAGATCAACACTAGCAATCTCAATGCATATGAAGAAACAGTAGATTACAAAGGCAGTAATCAAACTATAATCGGTTTTGATATTTTACAAGTTGTTCAAGATTACGCAGATGTTTGGTATGCTGGTGAATTCGAATTTATTGCTGAAGATGGATATTCCAAATCCTTAAACGCTACAGATATTCTCTATAGTTATTATCCTCCAGCACTAGAAAATGCTGATATTAAAATTCTTTTAGCATTTGCTGTCAATGGATCCTATTTACCGAATAGTGATTGGGCTCATAAAGGTGCTTTGAGGTTAGTTTGTCCGAGTAATCAAAAAAATGAATATCCAACTAGTTATTGGGTTGGAAATGTAACTGATATTTCAATTACTGATAAATGGAAATGCAATGTTTTCGTTAATGGTGAATTGGAAACTTCAATACCAGTTGGTTTTCCAAGTGAATTTCCAGACTATGAGTATCTTTCATATGATTTAACCTATCATTCTGAAAACATTAAATTCGAAGGACCAAGTATTCTAAGCATTTTCGAACACATTGGCGTAGACTTTGAAAATATTACTTTATTCCAAGCAGAAGCACCAGATTTCCTTTCTACAATCGATAAAACAGAATTAACTGGAGAGAAACCAGCTATACTTGCATTAGCAGCAAATGATGAGTACTTTGGTTTTACTAAAGGTCCTATTCGATTAGTTGGTGGTAATCTTAACAGCTGGAGTTGGTTGAAGAATTGTTTTGCTATTCATATAACGGTAAGCACTGAATCAACTACACCAACAAGCTCAACACCAGGATTTAGTTCTTGTCTAGTAATTTTGTCTCTATTAGCAATACCAATTACATACAACATTTCAAAGAAACGTAAATAGAATATCGAGAGGATAAAATATTACATTTTATCCATCTTTACTCTTTTTTAAAATTTTATTTCATTTTCTAGCGAAGATAAGTGGAATTAGCATATCTTCCCATTGGCTCCCACCATGAGTTCCTAAACGATAATCCTCTGCGGATTCACTTAGGTGCATGCCATGATCAGCAGAGATGATAATTAGAGTTTCATTATCAACGTAATCCATTATTTCAGCAAGATAATCAAAAACTTGTTCGATTTTTGATAACCACTCAAATGAATAAGGTCCATATGAATGTCCAACATCATCTATCCCATGAAAATGAGTAAATAGTAAATCAGCTCTACTGCTATTTAGTGATTGAATAGTTTTTTGAAAGATTTCATCATCATTGGAACCACTTTGATTTATATCTGGTAACCATGATTCATAATCAGCATCGATAGCAAGAAATCCTGCAGACCCTTCTATTATTTCAGTAGTTAGATTATTCGCTCCTGCAACTTCAAAAATTGTATCAACATCCAAAATGTGGTTTTGACGAGTTGTAATACCTGTTGAAGCAGGCCAAAAACCAGAGAGCATCGATGCAGTAGCAACATTAGTTATAGATGGATAGGCTGTTAAAGCAGGTTGAGCAAATAGAATATTTAAATTCAGTTCGATTATTCCTAGGGATGTTAAATTCTCCCAGAAACGCCATCCAAAACCATCTAGATGAATAAGCAATGTTTTGCTAAATCCAGAACTGTTAGAAAAACTAATTGGATTTCCTTCAGTTGACCAATTAGTAAACCCTAATAACTGATACATTGTAGGTGCTATATCTACAATTGAATATTCAAAATCGATAGCAATACCTTGAACTGAATCAATTTCACAACTTTCAAAAGTGAGAAGAAATCCACTTTCGCCTAATTTAAGACTAACATCCACTAAATCATTTTTATAAAATATTTCAGAACCATCAATCGTCGATATGATAGTTATATGATCAAAATCGGTGATTTCATATATTTCAAGAAAGGATAATAAAGAAATTTCTAGACTTCTGTCAGTTAAATTAGTAAAATCAGTTACATTTACTAAAGCTAGATTTTCGTTTTCACTAATAACATACAATCTACTATCTAATGGGATATCAATTCTTGTTAATGTTGGAAGAAGTATTCCCAATGTTATACTTGTCATAATAACTAATACAACTATCAATGAGAACAATGCTTTTCTTTGATCTTTTATCATACAGAAAAATAAATCGACTTGTATTAATAAACATAACGCTAATCTATGAAAGAATTTTTCCAATTGATAAAGTTGAAAATGAATTATGTAAACACTTTGAGATTATTGAAAAAGAGCTCCTTGAAGAAGATAAACGTATACGTTTCATTTGTAGGAAAAAACCTCACATATCCCTATCCATACGAAAATATTAGAAATAGTAAAAGCACTACTAGAATTGAAGGTTGATATTAAAAATGGCAGATAAAAAAACAAAAAAAGAAATTATTAAGAAAGCACTCCATCTTATTGATAATTGGTTTGATTTTCAAACATATATCAAAGAATTACCTAGTGTTGCTGTAGGAATTTTTGTTGAGGATGAAATCATTTTCAAAAAAGAATATGGTTATGCAGATTTAGAGAATAAATCGAAACTAACAGATCAACATTTATTCAGAATTGCTTCACATTCAAAATTATTCACAGCAACTGCGATAATGAAATTATATCATGAAGAAAAATTATCCATTGATGATAAAATATCAAAACACCTCCCCTGGTTTTCTTCGGAGAAAGACGAGAACCTCCAACACATTCGAATCCGACATCTGCTAACACACTCAAGTGGTATGTCTCGAGATGGTAAAACCGCACATTGGACTACCTATGAATTTCCAGAATTGGAGCAGATTAAAAATCAAGTGACAGAAGGAATAAGCTTTTTTGAAGCAAATGAGATACTAAAGTATTCAAATTTTGGTTACACACTTTTAGGACAGATAATTGAAACTGTTTCCGGAGAAACGTATTTTGATTATATTCAAAAAGAAATACTTGATCCTTTGGAAATGAATAATACTGTTACAGATGTAAACGAATCAAATATTACTAGGCATGCAACTGGTTATAGAATTAAATATCCGAAAAAAGAACGAGGAACATTCGAGCATGTTCCAGCAAAGATTATGCATGCAGCAACAGGGTTGAGTAGCACTACTGAAGATCTAATTAAATTCTATCAAGCCCATTTTCTTGGAAATGAAATTCTCTTTCCAGATTATATTAAACGTGAAATGCAAAGAATACAATTTAAAGCAAAATTGGCAGATTGGGGTTTAGGGTTCAGCATTACAACTTTACCGGATGGAGTAATTTATGGACATGGTGGAGGGTATCCTGGATTTATCACAAAATCAGGTTTTATCCAAGACAAGAAGATCATTGTTGTTGTATTAACAAGCGCTGTGGATGGGCCAGCAACAAATCTATTTTTAGGATTAAATAAATTGATGTTTTACCTATCGAAAAAAGAAGAGAAATTTTCCTCAGAAAAGGAAGAACTTGACTTGAAAGATATAATCGGATTCTATGAATCAGATTGGGGAATATCATTATTTAGTCAAATAGGTTCCAAACTGGTTTTAATTGTACCCGGATTTGATAATCCTGCAGATGTAATACAAACCTATGAACATATCGAAGGTTATCGATTCAAAGCACCAAAAGATAAATCATTTTCCTCTCCAGGACAAGAAATCGAATTTATCGATGGACCTGATGGTGAAAAAAATTTCATTGATAGCCATGGTGGAGAAAATAGAAGGTTTAAATTCAGTTATTAAGAATTGAAAATGACTGAATTCATCTATTTTTTTCTTCATATGTTCAACATTGGCATCAATATAATCCTTTATATTAATAATTACTAGAATAATTGATGAAAAGCTTCTTTTTAAAATATGATGTGTCCTAAAATGTCTAATAACAAGTACTGTCCTGATTGTGGCAAATTACAAAAAGAAGGAGATGTTTTTTGTATGGATTGTGGTACAAAAATCGATTCTTCAATAAATTCTACAAATAATGAATCAATTGATTCACAACAACCAGATAATTCTATTGAATACGGAAAAACTGCTCAAACGCAAACAACATATATTGAACAATCAGGCTCAACTGAAAAGGAAAAGAATAACTTTGTTGGTATTGCATCAATTATTATTAGTGTTTTAGGAATAGGATTCATCATTCTTAATAACACCATTCTTGAATGGGTTGCTTTAGGTTTAGGAATCCTTGGAGTCATTATAGGAATATTAGCCTATTTTCAACCACATAAAAAAGCATTAGGATTTGTTGGTATACTTTTAGGACTAGTTGCAATAGCTGTTTGGATAACAACAAATTTCGGTTGAATACTATGTTTTTGCTACCGATGATTCACCAAACCAGAATGTTGCTACAGACGACAACGGAGGGGCCTATTATAGCTTTACAGCTTTTACCCCTGCACCAACGATAACAACAACACCAACCAGTCAAACATCAATAATATTACTAATACCATTTATTGGAGCATTATTGGCAACAATAATTGTAAGAAAGAAACAGTAATTTCTTTCTTATTCTATTTTTCTTTATTCAATATTTCATCTCTAAAATTTTCAACTAGTTTCTCTATTCCTTTTATTAATGGTGCAATAGCTGTATCAAATCAAAATCTAATGGAGTTTCTTATATTAAAAATCTAATAACTTTAGAATTTGCTTCTTTTTAAATAAGTTTGAGAAAAGGGAATTTTTGATAATTTATGAATAAAAAAAAGAGAGAGAAAAGGAAAAATTACTTTTTCCTCTTTTTACGCATTAGTAGACCGATTACTGAAAACAGCACAAAACCGCCTACAAATGAGATTAGACCAAAAGGTGTATCTTCAACTGAATATAGAAGTGGATTAGAAACTAAAATTCTTGTTCCATCTGCACCTTCAGCAAGGAAGATGTATCCATTTCTAATTGCTAAAGATTTATGTGTTGCTAGGTCATCATATTGTCCTATTAACCGAGGATGAACAATGTTTTCAGTATCACAAACCATTAAACCTAAATTGCCGTCTATTAAATAGACGTATTGTCCATCTACTTTCAGAGTGTGTGGGTCTTCATAAGTAAAGAATTGTCCTACTTTTACTGGTTCAAGTAAATCGGTAAGATCAATAATGTCAAAGCCTTCATCACATATGAAAAAGCCATGGTTATTTTGTATTTCTACACCCCAATAGTTTGCATTTGGACGTGTAAAATTACCAATTTGTTCAGGATTATATGGATTTGTTACATCAACAACATGCATGTAATCTTCTGCTGCTAAGATAAGGTTGTCTCCAAACTTTTTAACTCCCCATATCCACCCAAGTTCATCATATTGTAGTGATTTCATTGGATAATCTGGATAGTAGATATCGATAATTGCTAAACCATTCCATGCTTGAGCAACGTATGCAAACTCATCATCAACATAGATGTCCATAGACTGCCCTGTGAAAGAGATGTTCCCCTGATATACAGGATTGGCTGGATCAGTAATGCTTAAAATTACCATTATTGAATCACCATGGTCTTCTTCTAGAAGGTAAATGTAACCATTTCTTACAAATAAATCAACAATTGGTCCACCAATTGAATAATCATGATAAGAACTTACTTTGGTAACATTAGCAAGATTAGTAATATCCAATATTTCTAATGAGAAATGATCAGCAACAAAAGCATAATCTCCATCTAAGAATATCTTTTTAGTAATACCATCAAATACTTCAAAGTAAGCAGATGTGATATTTACTGGATTAGAGATATCCAAAATCTCTACTGCATAAGTGCTATAAGCGAAAGCGTAATTTCCGTAGATATAAAAATCAAATATATCAATTTCAGCATCTGTGTATTCATAAGTGTATACTGGGTTCGTTTTATTTGTCCAATCAAAGATTTCTAATTTATCGCCTTCATTCACAAACAAGTGATTATTTCTTACTTCTATACCATAACTAGTGTCATTAAATAAAAATTCACTTAGATATATTAGGTTATCTTTTTCCGTTGCGTTTACTACACTAGCTCTAAACGGAGTAGCGTAATAAATGAAATTCTCAGAATAATAAACATACTTTGCTCCACCAGAACCTATAGTATCTTCACGAATCATAGAAAATGGATCAGTCACATTATAGCAGCCTATAAATCCTAAAATATCAGCAGTATAGACATAACCATTAACATAATGCATTTCATCGATAAAAGCCATAGTAGTCCAGATATCAACAGGATTATTTCTATCTGTAATGTTTACAACTATGAAATCATCGCTACTTGCCAAATAAACATAATTTCCATGAGCAGCGAGAGCAAATACACCATCAGGACTGAACCAATTACAAACCCATTCTGGATTAGCGGTATCGCTTATATCTACAACATTAAATCCTGTATCATTTGAAACAAAAACGAGATCATCTTCGACGTAAATATTATTACAACTATAAAGATCCCATGATGTTACTAATTGGAGGTCTAAATCAGTAATGTCATAGACTCTAAATCCTTCTGTACCTAGTGCCAAATACATTCTATTCTCGATAACAAATAGATCTTTGATAGTACCATAATTGTCATCCCAAAAAGATAACTCTGTGATATTATTATCAGCAGAAGCAGCAGTCAGATCTTCACCGGGTGAAGGACCAACACTCTTAATTTCTATACTTTCCACAGCTTGTTCTTGACCAACAACCATTTTGGTACCACCAAAAACAGTCATTGTAAAGAATAATGAAAAAATAACTAAGAAATTAAATAGTTTTCGACTTCGTAATAGATTTCTTACATTCATAATTAGTCTACCTTTCCAAAGAGTACGAATTTTACTATTCATACACAATCAATTCTTAAACCTACATTGTAGTAAAAAGTGTTTGCTTCGTAGCAATTCATAAAGTCGAGGGTCATAATTGGTCATAACCAACATTTTTTGTGTATTTAAGACACATTAAGTGACCTCTTCTTGAGTCTTATTTTTGAGACTCTAAAAAGTGAATCCGCTTTATATATCAAACTGGTTGTATGTTAATTACGAATAAAACTCGGAGAACGAAAAAAATGAACTTCAAAAAACAAAAAATCCAAAAACAAATCAAAAAGGACATTGAACAAATCAGAATACGAGTGAGCCTCTTATCTGGTTGCTAAAAAAACTGATAATAAAATAAAGGTGAAAAAAAATGAACAAAAAATACAACCTAAAAAAGAAGATTATGCAGGATAAAGCAAAGGCAAGATTGAATTTCGCACTCATTAATGGTGTGTAGATTTCAATCATCTTATCTTTATTCAGGAAGAATTTATTTTAAAAAAAGAGATTTAGAAACACTCATTTTTAATGAGCATTTCAATCAGATTACAATTTTAATTGTTCATTTAATGGTTAACCATAAAAGTATGGGTTAAGACTTTACCATTATTATATTCGATTCTTATTTGTAGCATTTGTCCTTGTTCAAGTCCTTCTACATGATATTGGTAGGAGTAGTTCTGACCGTTTTGTATTCTGTGTCTGTATTGCCATTGATATTGTTCTTGGTAAAGTGTTACTTCAGTTGTACCATTTTTAATTTGGATCTGGTTCATGTATGCGTAATTGTGTTGGTGTTGATATTGATTACCTGCTGGTGTACCTGATTCTTCTTCACATGATAATACTATACTTACGGTATCGGTATCTGAATCAGCTGTTGCACTAACAACGGATAATTCGCTGGCATCTGTTGGTGTTACAGCAAAATACACTCCAACTGAGGCTCCAGCTAAAACGACTACGATGCTTGTAACTAATATTGTAATGAGTACGGATTTCTTCATGGTTTAAATCACATGCTAGTATAGTTCACAAAAATACTTAAACAATCTCAGAATATTGTTGTAAATTGGTCGCAATGGTTTAAAATAGGTTCAAGATGGGTTTACATTATCATTTTTTGCTTTCATTTCTTAAAATTCCACCGTTTTTCAAGATTTTTGGAACAATTTTGCTTCAAAAAATCGATTTCAAAAAAAACAAGTCCATTTTTTAATTAAATCTTGATTATATACCTTATGTTTATATAATTTAATGTCAAATAATTTCTTGGGATGTTTTAATATGCGCAAATGTGAAAATTGTGGAACCGAGGTTTTAGATGACAACGTGTTTTGTCATAATTGTGGAACACAGATACATAGTAATACTGGCTTTAAGCAACCTGATCAAGAGTATCTAAATCATAACAAACAATTTATTGTGACCAAACAGCCTTTGATAGCTAGAAATTTCTGGTACTGGTATTTGTTATCAATTCTCTTAAGCCCTTTAATGTATCTTTATCTTTACTACAATTTTGAGGATTTGAAAAATTTAGACGAATATGAGCGTCCTTCTGAAACTCCCCCAATGAATATAGATATGACTAAAATATTGATTTTGGGTGCTATTGCAATATTTTGTGGATTAGCGGCTTTTATCATGCCATATATTTACTACTTAAAACTCGAAAAGTTGTATCAATATATTGAATCGCAACCCTCAAAACAGCAAACTAGAACAGTTTCTGGAAAAAAATTTGCTGCTATATCTATAGTCTATTTTATTGCAATAATGATTTTATATGTCGTGATGATGTTAGGACTCACTGTTTTTAATTTCAGTAGTGATGCAGGATTTATTGCTTTTAGTATGAGTTTATATGTATCTATATTTGTTATTATCATTGCTTTTACGATTTATAATATATTTCATTCAAATAAATGGCAAAAGGCATACAATGAAATTGCTTATTCTATCTGTCCTAAAACAATAAAACAAGATCTCTTCTAAAACAGATTAAATTGCTTTCCCGAACAAAATAACCGAATTGCTAGGGAAATCATTCAATTTTCCGAAATACTAAACAATAACTGTGGTCATATCCATACCCGTAGGATCCGTTTGTTTTTTCTTCTTCCGGTGTTTCCCAATTGATTATTATCTCTCCTTGAAATGCTAATATTTCAGCTATTTTTTTACCTATATCCCAAGCTAGGGTTGTTAGTTTATCATCATTTTTTAGATTGGACACTTCAATTATTATATACGACCCTTTCCTCATAATTGATTTCAATTTAGTATAGATTGCTTGTATGAAATTTAAATAATCATGGTAGGTCCCTTTTTCAGTAAAACCAGTTAAAGGATTCTCTTGTTCAAATTCAGTCATATATGTGGGTGAAGAAAAGGCAAAATCCATCATTGGAAGGTTTAGTTTGTCTAAGTTTATTGAATTGTTATTATACAAAATTGCCTTGTTTGTAAGTTGATTCTTAACATATTCAAATCGATCCTTTTCTAATTCAATGCCAAAAGGCACTCTACTCATTTCTTCTGCTACGAAAAGAGTAGTTCCAAATCCTGCGAAAATATCTATTATCCTATCACCCTGTTTCGTATATTCCTTAAGAAAGAGTTCAACTAGATTTTCAGGAAAACGATTATCATCGTGTAGGAACTTTACTGGTAATGAACGATTTTTCTTCATCTTTAAAGTAATCACTGTTCTCATTTTCGGGATTCCTTAAATTTAACTATATTATATAATAAAATGGACAATGAGATTATTCATATGAATTCTTTTTCAATTGCTAGTTATAAATATCTGTATGAGCAAATCAATATCAATTGCTTATTTTAATTATTCCAATGTAAATTCTCTAAAGGAATATTATTGATTTATATTTCAGGCCTCTACAAGAAAAAGCTATATTGATCAACAAAACTATTCAAACGATGAAACAGCTATAAAAGAAAAAAAAGAAAATGAAAAATTATGATGCTTTTATTACATGAGCATCAAGGTCTTTCATAAAGATTGCCAATACAGTTGATATAGCAAAAAGGACTGTCATAATTATAAAATTGATGTATATAAAATCGGCATTTAGAGCTTCAGTTACCATTATACATCCAAGCAAAACTATTCCACTAACTTGTCCAATCCACATCATTAAACCATTTGATGTTTCTTCTGGTAGTGGATGCGTCATTTCCGCAGCATAAGTTAATCCGACTGGCAGTAAAGAAATTAGGAAGAAACCAGAGAAAAACGAAGTAATATATCTAGAAACATCAATATTGATAAAGTAGAATAATGGTAGAAGAATTGTTCCGGCACCCATGGCTATTATTATGAATAGTTTTCTTTTACGGAAGTGGTCAGATAAAGCTGAAATAATTACAGCTCCTATAATACCACCACCTACAATTAAACTACCAATAATTCCAGGTCTTGGGTCACCGATTGGATAACTAAATATGACATCAATTACAGCTGAAATTGCATTAAATGAACCAAACCCTAATAAGAAAATGGTAAAGAGTAAATTGAAATCTCGCTTTTTAAACATAGATCTGGTTCCTTTCAACGCTAATGTTTTACTTTTATCGCTGTATGCATTTGGAGGAGTGGGGGGTTTGTCTCGTACAAAGATCAAGTAAAGAATCATTGATATTAATGCGGCAATTCCAAAACTCCAAGTGACCCAACTAATTGCTAAGTCAACACCGATTTTTTGCACAAGTAAAGGTGGAATTAGAAAAGCTGTTAATACACCAAGAAGCATAGACATTGTTCCTAAACCAGAGGCTAATGTTTTCTCTTGTTCAGGGAACCAAGCAGCAGCAAGTTTCGTAAATGAATTCAAAACAAAAGGTTGACCTATTGCAGTTAAGATTTGGAAAACTAAAAGCAAGGCGTAATTTTTCGTTATAATAGCGAATACTCTACAAAATCCAAAAACACCTGTAAATATAACACCTATACCAGTGCCCCATTTTAAGCCAAATTTATCTATTGCCCAACAAGCTAGAAAATTGACTGGGACATAAGCAACCATAAAGATTAATGCAAGCACTAGAATTGCTATCTCTGACACGCCAAAAAAACCTGCTGTTTCATCAACAATTACTCCATATGTCACCCAAATGACTTGGGTCATTGCTCCAGCAAACATAAACAAAATAAGCACTAACCAACGATACTTGTAAGCTTTAAATTCGGGTTCGTTGGTCTTCATAACTTTAATTTCACTTTCATTATTTTGAGCCAATAATATCTTATCTCCTGTTTACCAACCATTTTTAATTTTAGGTTATGACTCTCTACAATTAAAAAAGATTGTTCAAAAAAACCGATAAAATGAAACAATATCTGATGTAATTTACTTGGTTGTCACTAGTAAAACAATATTGCTTGCAGTTTCAACCAAAAAATTCAATGAATAAATAAGAAAGTTATAGAATAAATTTCTATCATTCTTTTTTATTTCTAAACCAGTCAATAACTACTTGATCTTCAGTTGATTTAAGAAGATTACATTCTTTTGCTACTGCAACAGCAAATTCAGTAAATGCTTGACCCTTGGCAGTAATGATATTCTTGTCAATTTCAACATCGGAATCTGTAAAAATTGCTTTTTGATAATATTTTTATTCATCTTCCGCAATTGATCCAGTGCAACGTTTATTATCAAGCAACCCTGAAAAAGCTAAAAAAGTTGGCCCACCACAGATTGCGGCAATTAATTTTTCTTGATCATTTAATTCTCGAAGTTTTTCAGTTAGAATATCTATTTTGGATTTTAACTCTTCATTAGAAATGAAAAGTTTAGGTTCACCACCAGGAATTATAAAGACATCAATATCCTTTGTATCAAGATTCTCAATAGAGAAATCAACATGAACTTCTAAGTTACCAATTGATTTTACCAATCCTTCTTTGAAACCAAAAGTAATAAGCGGCAATTCTCTTAATAGTAAAAGTAATTGTTTTTTATGTTATTCAATTTAATCTGAATTTTTGGAAGATTCAGGCCAAAGATATTCCGAAATTTCTTCACCACACCTACTGCATTTAGCAATTTTAATAACTGCGGTATCAGTATATTCAAAGTTGAATGTCAATCCAAGATCACAAAGAACATCTAAATTACAATATTCGCATCTATAATATTTTCTAGGTTCTTTTATATTCGCAGGCCACATATAACTAGAACATGACATACAAAAACTGCGACTATCACACATTAAATGATTTCCTCTAACTGTCAATTCAATCAATCACTCTTGATGTATAAATAGTATAATAACAAAAATATAAATAAATATTACTGAATGTAAAATATTTTTGTCATATTATTAAAGAAGCAAATATGATTTAAATTATGAAATTAAATCACTTTTTCTCTGAACTTTTCTTCTCTTTTGGGAAATGAACAGAAATAGTTGTTCCTTTTCCTTTTTTACTATTTAATATCATCTTTCCATTATGAGCTTCAACAATTTTTAAGGCTATTAGCATTCCAAATGATTTATACTTTCTAGTTTTCCATGATGTTCTAATTTCATCTTGTTGCTTTGTAGTCATACCAATACCATCATCGCGAATGTGAATAATGTGCTCTTTGTTGTTTTCTTCTGCATATATTTCAACTTTAGTTGCTTTTGCATGTTTTAGTACATTCATCATAATATTCTCAAACACTTGATTTAATTTAGTTGGATCTGATTTCAATGGCGGTAAGTCTCGAATAATAATTTCTAAATCAGGGTCAGCGGTAGAAATAGTTTTAGCTATCTTTTCAAGTAATTCATTCAAATTGACGACTGATAATTCACCCAATATTTCACCCTTCATTGCAAGAAGTAAAAGGTTTTCAAGGAGTGAAGATAAATCTTCTAATTGCTCAATCATCATATCGGTATACATCGTTTGATCCATTTCCGCCAGTGACATGAGAATCTGTATTCGTCCCTTTAGGTCATGAGAAACAGTACTAGAGAATGATTCAAGTTCATCTTTTTGTTTTTGTAATTCTATTTGTTTAGTTTTAAGTCTGTCTTCTACTTGTTTGATTTCAGAGATATCAGTTATTACTGCAAATATTCCAGATAAATTGCCCTCAGAATCATATAACATACTGGGTTTAATTAATGTTGGAACTTGTAAACCATTTTTCTTGGTCCAATACAATTGATAAGGTTCAGATAAACCAAGGCTCTTTTTTTTGCGTTCTTCTAAATTAATTTTCTTGTTTTTCTCGTCAAGAAAATCGACCACCTTAGATCCAATAATATCATCTCTAGAATAACCTAATATCTCACAAAGTTTATCGTTTGCATAAGTAATTTCACGATTCATATCTACAATGGCAAAACCATCATTCATAGAATCAACTAATCTACTATAACGTATTTCACTTTGAACACGTTCTTCAATATCCTTAGAACGTAACAATGCAACTGAAATTTGATTCACAAATGTTTCAATTAACTCATAATTTCGGATATCATTATCCTTTCTAAGTGCTATTATAATTCCACCCAACAATCTATCTTTATCCATAAGAGCAATTGTAAAGGCCTTCTCTATTTTTAGAGATTTGATTAGAGAATTGCTAATCTTATTAGGAATATTTCCCTTGGTAATTTGCTCTAGATTACCCCCCAAAGGAATCAACTTCCTTTTTCGAAAAATTGTCATGGAATCTTTTTGAATAGCAAAAGACATTTTTTGTGGACTTCTACCAAGAATCTTTGAAAGTATATTTAATTTATTACCTACTCCGAATAGATTTTCTATAGTAAATAAATTTGTAAGAGCATCATATGAATGAACTGCAATATATGAATCGCCAATTATTTCCTTCATTTTCAATCCAATAAAGTGATAAATCTCTTGTGCTGATGTAAGCCCTACTAATTCCTTTACAGACTCAGAAAGAAATGTTAAATCATTGACACGCCTCCATTCTTTTTCTTGTGCAATTATTCTCTCTGTAATATCACTAAACATAACAACAATTGAGCCAGGTTTATATTGAAATGCTCTCACTTCAAAAGACCCTGAAAAAGATTTATCATGGTAATCTACTCGATCAATCTCCCAAACACCACCGTTTTTAGCAACTTTCAAATATTCATCTGGAATGACAGTATCTTTCAAAGCTGGAAATGCTTGAAGAATAGTTTTACCTATGAATTTGTTATGATTAAAATTCATTATTTTATCTGCAGCTGGATTGCTTCCTTTGAAAATTAGATTTTCCTTTGAATCCAAATCATACATATAAATTCCAATAGGAGATGAATCAACTATTTTTTGAAGATGCTCTTCTCTCCTGTGTAATTCTTGATTGATTTTAGTATGAACTTTCAACAATTCTTGAGCTTTCGTCTTTTCCTCCAGAAAACCAACATTCGACTTCTTTAGGTCTTCAATTAATCTAGCATTTTCAATACCAATAACTGAAACATTTGCGAAAGTTGTTAGTAAATCTAAATCTTTATCAGTAAATGATCTGGGTATAAAATTCTGAAAGATTAAAACACCTACTATTTCACCAGAAATTTTCATTGGAACATAAACTGCTGACTTTACATGTTGTTTGGATGCATCTGCTTGTGGTCCTTCAATTATCTCTCCTTTTTCATTAAAAGTATAGCGGGTTTTAACCTCAGAGAGATCTTTTTCTAAATCTTCAGGGTAGTATATTGCACCTGTGTGAATTACTCTACTCTGCGTACCTTTCCCCTTTTTTTCCAAAGGAATTGGAGGAAATTTGGAAACATCCAGCTCATTTCCTTCAGCTATTCCAAATTTTGCAGTGAACATTTTAGTCTTATTATCATATGATGAAACGATGAATGTTTTTGCATTCATAATTTTCAAAGAATAAGTGTATATTGTTCGATATACTTCCTTGATATCTTGAGTTTCCCCAAGCACAATTGCTAATTCATTTATAGCCTCTTGCTGGTTAATCAATCTCTGATTAACACTTTCTTTTAATTTGAGACTTGTCAAGTCTACTAATGCAATTAATATTTTTTGAGGAGGAATAAAATTGCATTGAACTCTAATCCATCTGCTTTTATGAGCTCTTAAATCTGTATATTTAACTTCTTGACTGATTGCTGTTCTTTTACTAAAACATTTTTGAATTAGATTGAATAAAATAGGATTGTTCTTGTAATATTCCTTGCCGGTCATATTGAGAAGTTCTTCTTCAGGTTTATTTGTGATTTCAATTTCAATGTCATTGATATTCTTTAAATGGAAATCATTTCCAATTTTTTCCCACAGTGCCATTGGAATAGGAGAAGCTTTTATTTGCATTATATTCTGCATTTGGATTTCTTTTAAAGCATCCTCTGTTTGTTTTCTGGAAGCTGCACTTTCGATTAGATTAATCAATTCACGAAATTGTGTATCTGCTTCTCCAGCTTTGTGATGATAATAGGATGCTCCAAGGTTTAATGCTTGAATTGCAATTTCCTCTCGTCCTCTACCTGTAAAAATTATAATAGGAATATCACTATATAATTTCTTTACGTTATTAAGAAACTTTAAGCCATCCATTTTTGGCATTTGGTAATCAGAAACAATGACATCAAAATGCTGTTTTTTGAGTATCAATAAAGCATCTATTGCAGAAGTTACAGTAGTTATTTTTAGATTCTTTCTAATTTTCATTAAACATAATTTTGTTAGCTTAAGAAAACTATTATCATCATCTACTAATAACAGTTTGATGTCTTCCAATATAATCACTCACTTTGAGGTGTTATCATAGATTAAATAGTATAACATTATTTAATTGATTTTGGTCTGTAGTATTATTCGGTAAATTATCTGCTATAAAATGGATGCTTTTTTGCTGGAAATTGAAAGTAAATATTCGAAATTTCACAGATGATTGACATATTCTTTTATTTTTTCGATGAGAATGTTTTTTCTGATAGGTTTTTTTAGCACTTCTTGTGCGCCTGCCTCAAGAATTTCTTTAGATTTTGAGGAATATGCTGTTATAGCAGCGATTTTTGCATTGGAATTTATTTTTATTATCTCTTTTGTAGCTTCAATGCCATCCATCTCAGGCATGAGAATGTCCATAAGAACAATATCTGGAGAATATTTCTTATATAATTCAACAGCTTCTAAACCGTTCTTTGCTTCTATTGTTTCATATTCTTTCAAAATAAGTCGAAATATCGATCTCAACTTTTCATTATCATCTACAACTAAAATAGTAACCATTTCTTTTCTTTCCTATCCTTTCCAGGTAATCAATATTCAAATCAATTGGTTAAAAGATATTTTGGAATATGCAAAGATTCAATTTATCAAGTAAAATGACATTTGTGAATAAGTTAACTAGGAGGGATTAAAAAATACAGATCACTCATTTTTTCGTTTGATTGATTTTTGATATTCATTGATTATGGATGTTAGAACATCTACTTGTTCTTTGATACGAACAGATGGTTCAGATTCTAAGGAAGATGATGTTTGAAGAATAGTATCTAGTTTACCTTGCAAATCTTGAATAAATTTCGACGTTTGTTCATCGAATTGTTCTTGAATCTTTAGGATGTTCTCCTCAAGTTCTTTGCGCATTGAAATATCACGGATGATTCCAATATAACCAATTATTTTGTTATTTTGATTTCTCCGAACAACTCCGTTTACTAAAACATCAATTATTGTTCCATCTTTCTTTTTCATTTTTAATTCAAAATCTTTCAGAAAACTTTTCTCTTCAATTGTTTTTTTGAATCTAATTCTATCTTTAGGGCTAGCATATAAATCAGCAACATTTAATTTTAGAATTTGTGCTCTAGAATAACCAAAAAGTGTTTCACCCTTTAGATTAAAATCAACAATAGTTCCATCAGTATTGGTAATGAAGAAAACTTCATCTATATGGTCAAAAATTTGTCTATAACGTATTTCACTTTCGACAATCTTTAGTTGAGAGGTTTTTTTATCTGTAATATCTAAATGAATTCCAATAGCTCTTAACGGATTTCCTTGCTTGTCTTGTTCAACTACTTTTCCAATACATAGAATCCATTTGATTTCCCCAGATTTACTTATCGCACGATGTTCCACTCGAATTAGTTTCGTTATCTCTTTTTTGGAAGTTCCAAAATCAAATCAGTAACACAACAATTGTCTTTATGAACAATTTTTCTCACTGATTTAATATTAGGTTCTAGTTCATCAAGAGAATATCCAAGCATTTCAACATAGGGGTTGTTGATAGTAAAATCACCAGTTTTGATATCCCAATCCCAAGTGCCTAAATTTGCACTTTCATGCAATAAAATTTGCTTATCAAGTATGCCTTTAATCATACTCTCAGACTCTTCTGAGGATTTTTTTATTGTAAATACAGATCGTGATCGTTCCATTTCCCCTACATCATCATATTCTATTTTTCCATCAAAAGATACTGTTAATATTATACCATCTTTTGTGACCATATCAAAAAGGATATCATGAATTTCTCCATGTTTAATGAATTTTGGGAAATTCTCCTTAAACTTTTCAGTAAAATCAGGAGTTAAAAAATCGCCAAACCATTTCCCTAAAACTTCATCTTTAGTGTAACCAAGTTGTTTTAACCAGAACGCATTTACATCTAAAAAACATCCATCTTTATCTAAAGATTGATAGGGAAGGGGTGCTTGGTCGAACATTAATTTGAAAAGTTTTTGTGATTCACTTAATTCCTTTTTATAGTTCATCTGATCAGTGACATCTCTTGTAACACCGATGAAACGAACAACTTTACCAGATTTATCTTTTACTGGAGTTATAACTCTACTACCTATTCGTATCTCACCGTCTTTTCGTTTAATTTTTACTCTGCCTTTCCAAATCTTTCCGCTAAAAGTAGTTTTTGCAACATTTGCATAGTAATCATCATCGAATTCCTCATCAATATATCTCATTGAAGCGGGTGTTTGTCCGAGAGCATCCAAATATGAATAGCCAGTGAATTTTTCAAAACCAGGATTAACAAAGACGATTTCACCTTTCCCATCAGTGATTAGGATGCTATCATTTATTTCATTAATAATTGTTACAAGAGGAGCTTGTTCTTCTTCTAGCTGCTTTAATTTAGTAATATCTTGAACAAATGACAAGTTATAGACTTCCCCCTTTTCTTGAAATCTTTTTATGTTTAGTAAAGCATCATAAACTGTTCCATCTTGACGTAATAGTTTTGTTTCAAAATTTACAGCCATTTTATTCTTTTCAAGAATTTCTAGCAGCTTTTTTCGATCAACTTTATCATCATAAAAAGTGTTTACAATATTATTTTCCAATAAAGCTTCTTTAGTATAACCAGTTATTTCTTGGATTTTTTTATTTGCTCTAATCACATTCCCAGACTTATCTGAGATCCCAACTCCAATAGGTATATCTTCAAACAGTATTCTAAACTTTTTTTCGATTTCAATTAATTCACTGTGAATCGTCCTTCGCAAAGTAATATCTAATCCTGAGCTCAATGAAGCAATAACATTTCCTTGATCATCTTTGAGATTGGAATTATGCCAAGAAATTAATTTTTCATCACCACGTTTAGTTAAAACCAGATTTTCGTAATTCTCGACTATCATTTCCCCATCTAAAACTTGTTGAAAAGCACTTCTTGTAATCTCCCTTATATTTTCGGGTAGAAAAGTATCAAA
>JAUWKS010000074.1 GCA_030614005.1 Candidatus Heimdallarchaeota archaeon
CAGCTTTTTCACCATCTGAAAGATGACTGAAATCTGTACCATCAAGAATTATTGTTCCTGAAGTTGTATTCTCAAGACCCGAAAGTAGTTTTATCAAAGTAGTTTTACCTGAACCACTTGGTCCAGCGATAAACAATAATTCATTCTTGTATATTGTTAAATTAATATCAAATAAAGCTTGTACTTCTGCACCATTTCCTTGGTATATTTTAGACAAGTTGGAAATCTCAATAAGTTGTTCTTTACCTTTGGAATAGTTCTTTGGTAAAGGTTTCAAATCTAGTATTTTTCTTCTTACTTCAATTTTCTCAAGTACTACTTTTTCAGGTTCTAATCCTTTAGTATTCTTTAGACTTGTTTTTCCATTTTCTTCAAGATAGACATCAATATTCTTTTTCACTTTTAGTGATTGCATTACTAAATCAGGTAATCTAATGTTATTTGATGAATCAATTTGTGCTCTGAATTTCAATGGAAAACCAGACTTATTATCTAGCAATTTCTGCTCTTCTGTTGAAATCATTGCAGTTACTCTTCCATCTCGAATTTCACAGCTTTTATCTACGCCATCAAAAAAACGCGGGTCATGTGTTACAACTAGAATAGTAGTTCCAAATGAGTTTGCAACCTCTCTTAATATGGTTTTCACTTTTTCAGTGTTCATACTATCTAATTGTCCAGTTGGTTCATCACATAATAGAATAGGTACATTCTTTGCTAATGCACAGGCAATTGCAGTTCTTATCATCTCCCCTCCCGATAGAAATCTGACTCTTCTTTTAGCTAAATGATCAATACCGAGTTTCTTTCGAATGGTGTAATTTCTATCATGATGTTCATCTGAATTCCCAAACACCAAACTCATTGAAAAATCCATATTTTCTTCGACAGTTGCATCTAAAAATAACGTTCTTTCTGGGAATTGATCTACTAAGCCTACATTATGCAACCTAAATCTATTCAAAGCGTTTTGATTAAGATCACCAAGTTCTTGACTTGCAACAACACATTCACCACTAGAGAGTTTTATTAAACCTGCAAGGATATTGATTAATGTTGTCTTTCCTGAACCACTTGGTCCAACTACAGCTACTATCTCACCTTTATCTATAAGCAAGTCGCAACCTCTTAATGCTGGAATTCGAATTCCATGTTCTTCATCTTTATAAATTTTAATCAAGTCTCTGCAACTTATCATTTCTATCACTCCTGCTTTATTGGTCTGTAATTATTGATAAGAGGAATTAATCTTATAAGCCATCCAATTGTCAATATAACCAATCCACCAATAGCTACAAGCAATAGCAGCCACCATGGTTGCCATGGTATGAATTTCTTATAGACTTCTGTTATATTCAGTAGATAACTGCTAAACATATTAATAATCGGAATTGCTATACCAATAGAAATTATCAAAGGTATTAGAATAATTATCACAAGCTCAATAGTAAAATTACCCCAAACAAATTGTCGTTTTGCACCAATTTGTATTTTTCGTTCTATAATACGAAGTCTTTGTTTATAAATACTCATAGCATTTACAGTACCAAAGAGAAAAATGGCTAGTGGTGTTAAAATAGAACTTACAATAAGAAATTCATTTGCGAATTTGTTTATTCTTTCAGTTATTGTTTGTTGCATTTGTTCTGGAGTAATTGAATTATATCCAAATTGATTCGATAATTCTTCTTGAATTCTAGTTTTGTTTGCAATTGTGTCTGTTTTAATTAATAGATATCCAGAGTTTTCTACTGTAATTGATGTAGTATTCAGAATTAATCCTGCAGTTGTTTTACTTATAACTAGATCAATATTTGTAGGTTGATTGAAGTAAGAGTAATCATTGAGATTTGTTCTTGAGTCATGTCTAGTTAAAAGTGGATAATAACTAAAGTCATTAACATAAATTAAGTCTAAAGGTTGATTGATCTCATCAGTAATTCCTTTAGTATTGAATATAACTCCTTTATCATAATCATTTCTTTGAGCATATTTTCTTCGCATTAAATATGTTAAATTAGAGTTTAATTCACTGATATCATCTTCTGTGTAACCATCATCTTTAAGCACTGCAAAGTTAACCACATCAAGATATTCAGTTATGTTCAACAAAGTATAGAATCTCGTTCTATAATTCTCATATTGCTGCCATCCTGAACTGATATCATAAGTTAATTCTAGAATATTAATTTCTGCAGTTCCTATCACGCCATCAATTTTTGTTATATTATCTTTCAATTGACTTCCAGTTGACCAATCCTCAATTAAAATATCTGAACAACCTGTTGTTAAATTGGCTTCAAGTGGTGTATGTAGCGAAATGGAATGTGACATAATCAATCCAGGAATAACTCCTAAACCAAGAACGAAAATAGCCATCATCGTTCTTTGATAGCTTTTACCAAAAAATGATAAGTGTTTTAGTGCCAGTGTAAAGTAGCTTTTGGTATTTTTCCAAGAAGCTTTTCCAATTAATCTCCAAATAAAAATAATTATTCTACCAAATAACAGGAATACTGAGATAAGTAATAGAAGGACACCAAATGCCGCCATAAAGTAAAATATGAACATAAATTGTGTTATATCTGGTCCTATACTGTACTCATAATAAGGAGAGAAGATGATTAAGAGTACAATGCCTACAGTAGTTAATCCTATACCTGGTAATAAGCTGACAACTTCAGGAAAAGCAAATATTTTTCGAAGTAATTTCTTTCTTTTACTTATATATTGAGTTGCTGTAGTAGTTGAAGCTTTTCTCAATTGAACGTAGTCAAAGATGAATTTTGTTAGAGTAAAAATAACAAATAATATAAGTAAACTAAATATAATTATTACTTGCTTCAATGAAGCAAAATATGACACTTCTGGTGGCATGTTTGATCCCATAAAAATAAATAAACCAACAATCAGCCCAATAGCAAAACCAATAAGAAAACTTGAACCAATTGTAATTACATTTTCTAGTAAAAGCATTTTTGTTAGAATTTTGTGATCCAAGCCTTGAGTTTTTAATAACCTATATTTCGATTCTTGCTCATGATTACCTATATTGAAAGTTTCAATGCTTATAACTCCAAATAAAAATATAATTGGAACACTTACCCCTATTAAACTAATTGTTTTGGTTTGCCAATCTCGTTCAAAAGCACCAAAAGCTTCTATTAAATCGTAACAGAATGACACCAAATATCCAGGCATATGATTAAATTCTGGATTCTGATTCCAAAATTCTTGAAAGGCAGCTATATACTTATTTTTGTTCCTTATATGGTCAATCGTAAACTGATAATCTATATCGATTGCAGCATTCAAGACTGATCTAAAGTTTTCTACTGTATTAATCAAATTATAGAATAAAGTGTTTGTTGTAAAAAATAGAGCTTCCGGTCCGTAGTTCCTTTCATAAAACGATTCTTCTATCAAATCTGTTGAGAGACCTTTATTGTAAAGTTTTGCGTCTAAATTATCTACTATTCCTACGATTGAATAATTAATTGGATAATAATCTCCTAATTTGTTTGGATACATACCAGCCAATTCTATATTATCACTAATATTAAACTTAGAATCACTTGTTGGTTTATAGTAGATTAATTCAGTATAATTTACAGGTATTCTACCTTCAATTAAGTTTACTACTATTAGATTAGTTATACTTTTATCAAAAGTTTGTAAATAATATTCATTATATTCTTGGTCTGTAATTTTATTGTACAGATTTAATCTTAACCTTCCACTAGAAATTCTTTGAACATTGGGCATTATATCTTCCAGTTTTGTGATAACTTCTGTAATCACTTTTGAGAGTAAATCTGCTTCAATTATATAACTGCTAGAAATGTATTCTTCACCATTGATACTTGTTGCACTATCATCTAACCAATCATGATTTTGATCTATATAACTGAAAAAAGCATCATATCTATAACTATACCATATCATAAAAAAACTTGTTAAAGCCAAGAAGATGATTGCCCCAATTAGAATTGTAGTTAAAACACGTTTTCTGCTTGTTTTCATATAAATTACAAACAATTTCTTAAATGAAATATTACGTTTCACAGTAGTAATTGGTTGACTCATTCTTTCCCATTTCCTATCCTTTTGGTTGATTTTGTTATTTTACTGATATTTATACCACTACTAGTACAGAGGTATTTTTATTATTTAATAACTTATTTTGGAATTATGAAAATTAAGTAATGAAAAAGAAGAGTGGAATAGAATAGAGTTAGCAATTAACTGAGAACTTTTTCATCTCTGGTTTTTTCTCTTTACAGTAGCTAGTTCTCTTTTACTATCTTAGCCATTTCTTGAAAATTATATTAATCGTATCTACAAAATAACAAAAAACAATGACACTTTAGAAATCAGTTAAATTGATTTAATCTGATATAGTTATTTTAAAATAATTGTTTAGACTGGGGGTTCAAGCGACAAAAAGTGCGGTTTTTGTTGGAATATATCCCCCTACGCCCTCATTTTAATTCTATTTTTTTTTCATCCATCTTTTCAATTTTATCGGGTCATTTCTCTCTTCATCGTCAGAAATTATGAACACTCCCACATTTCTTTTGATATATTCTTCATTGTTTTTTCGCTCCTCTTTCACTTTCCACGTTCCTGTTGCGAACACTCCGTTTTCCATGTCATAGAATGGTGCGTGTGTATGGCTTATTATCAATTTGTCTTCTTTTTCTATTTCTGGCACATTCCAGTTTCTTTCTCTTACTAATTTTTCTTTTAGTCTTCTTGCTGCTTCTCTCCATGTTTCTTCTTTTCTTTTCACTAGTCCGATATTGTGTCCGTGACATATTATTACTCTTCCTTCCTTCGACACTAGTTTTGCGTATGGCAGTACTACTATGTCTGGTCTGTCGTACAACAGGTTTCCTTCATGCCCCATTCCTCCTGTTACGAACACCATCTTTTCTTTCCATCTCTAATACTATAATCACATCGAACTATTTGTTTTTCTCTTGTATCCTCTGGTAAATAAATCCATTCTCGCAATCTTGCAGGAATATTCAATCCACTATAAGAACACGGACCTGAGATAACAAAGAATCCTCCGTCGTAAATTTGCATCGACGTTTTACGATCCTTTTTTTGATTCATGAATATCAGTTTTGGTTTGATATACATATCTAATGAGGTCATTCTGTTCACATACTTTGGTTTTACTTGTATAATACTATGGAAGACTAATATTTAAATACTATGGTTTCCATAGAATAAAACAAGTGTTCAAAATGCCGATAGAATTTAAGCGAAAAGTCATTAATAATCATGGTAGTTTACAAGTAAACATTCCACAAGAAATCAGTGAATATTTGAAAATCAAGAAAGGAGATACTATAGCAATATATCTAGAAGATAATCGTTTTATATGTCGAAAAATTGAATATTAATTCCAAAAGTAGAAGATTAAGATTCAGGGAAAAGTCATTAATAATAGTGGTAGCTTAATGGTCAATATCCCTTATGAGATTGCAGAAGAATTGGGAATTAAAAAGGGGGATACGGTTACTATTTCTCTTGACGGAAAACGATTTTATGGAGAAAAAGCAATTCAGTGATAAGAACTCATTATTACAAAAAAATAGGTGTTTAAAGGCAATGCTAGAGATATTTATTTGATGGATGTCGAAAAGATTGTCTCTTACTTGGAATACTGATCCACTATTGTTTGACTCTATACCACTTCCTAAAAACAGTTGGGAAACAGCGAATAGCCTAATTACTCAAGGTAAAGTTGCGAAAATATTTCAATACAAGTTTCCTAAAATCTCCCTTTATCCGATAATGATTAGAAAGAATGACTTTATCTCCAACGAACGTTTACTGCAGTCTCTTCCCTACATAGTTCTTTCTCCTTTCTGGAAGGAAACTCTCCGCAAGCAATCTCTCAGACTTGCCGAACGATGTAGGCTTTATTTTGATAACTCAACTGCTGATTATTCTATTCGTTCATGGCAGAAAAAAATCATTGATTACACAGAAAACCAGCAAAGATTGCCTTTTCCTATTTTCCGGTTAATTGATAATTTTGAGATGTATTTCACTTCTTCTAACTTTCTTCACTTTCAGTCAGCTAGAGGTGAAACTTTCTACATGCCTTTACTTCTCACTGCAGATCTTGCATATTTCTCTGGAATGGTTATTGGAGATGGTCATCTTAATTATCACAATGTTGAATTAGTCGACTTTTCAAAGGAACACATGTTGATGCTACAAAAATTAGCTAAGAATCTATTTGGTATTCAAGGCAAAATATCTGGTGAAAAAAAAATTTGGTTATTGCACTTGAATAACAAATGGGTAGTTCGTCTAATGAATTTCCTTATGGATCAACCAATTAGTGGTCCTAAGTATGATTCATTAAAAGAACCTCTTATATTCAAGTTTGATACTCTTCTTCGCAGGCATTTTTGGAGTGGTGCTTTAGATGCTGATGGTTGTTACAAGAGGCAAGTTAGTTTTTGCAGCAAGTCTGAATCATTTGTGCAAGTTTTTGGTTCCTTTCTTACGGAGTATCAAGTTCCTTTTAAGGTTCGAAAAATTATCAATTATGCTGATAATGGTTACAATCTTATTACTAATGTTAGTGCTAAGCGGATAGTTGGTCAGTTGCTCCTTCCTAGACATGTAATTAAGATCTTGGACTTTAATAAATACGTTAATAGTAAGATCTATCAACCCCGAAGAAAGCATACCGATGAATTGGCACTCCAAATTGAAGAAAAACAGGAGTTAAGATTTCAATCTTTTAATACAAAAAATATCTTTATTGACGATTCCCAAAAATTCTTTAATTTTTCTCTTCTCCTGGATTTAGGTGTTCTTCACTGTCAAGCTTTTTTGAAATCCTTGCGGAAATTTCTGTCATGGACTCAGAAACAATTAGCAACCTATCTTGAAATACCTGAGAAGGTTCTAACTTCATATGAACATGGTTCTGACATTTCAATCAAATTATTAGAGAAGTTACTCCCGCTCTCTCCAGAAGATCAACCTAAAACGCTTATGCTTTTCCTCTCTCAGAATGATCTTGTTTTCTTTCGCTCACGTAAAACTGTTGCCCGGCTTCCTCTGCAACCAGGTGAAAACTTCTTAAAGATACTTCAACAATTAGAGCTTCGTCGCGGGTATCTTTTGATTAATCCTAAGAATGGTCAAAAGGAAAGAGTTGGTATTGAGCTTTCAAACTTTTTCTCTATACCAAAACCTACTGGGTACAAGCTCTCAAATTCAGTTATTTACCTATTTGCGAAAACATTCTGTGTGTATTGAGAAATTACTTAGTTCTTGAATGTAGTCAGCAAAAAATGAGGTAGAGTTTTTAGTTTCAAGTTTGTGCTAGTTCTAAAGCAGGACCGATGAATGGGCGAAGGCTTGTCACTGAATTAATTTCCGTAAAACTATTAGGATCCATTTTCAGGCTTTTTGCTAAACAGTTTATTACCTTATTTGGATAGTCTAATCCTTCATATGCCAGTGCTAATTCGATCAGAAAACCTGTCTCAGTGGGATATTTTGAACTTGCTTTCTTTAGCACGCCCACTGCAAGTTCGAATTCTTCCAATAGAATATGAACATTTGCTAGATTTGAGTAAGCGTTTTCTAATCCAGGATTTCCTTGTAGAGCTTCATTGAATATTTTTTTTGCTTGTTTATATTCTCTTGCAAAAGCATATGTTACTCCGAGTTGATTCAGGATACATGGTGCTCGGAATGTAAGTTTGAGTAATTGTTGGAAGCATTCAATTGCAAATTCATATACTCCCATTTGAGTATACATATTGGCATTGTGATGCAGTGTCCTAATCGTATATTGAAAAATTTCTTCAAAATCCTCCTCCTCAAAAGAATCGTCCTCCCAATGCTCTTCTGTGTTAAAATTGTAATCATCTTCTGTATTTTCTATTGTTTGCCAATTAATAGTATACATCCCTTCCTTGTTGAGCTGATTTACATTTATTTTTCGGAATTCTTTGAGAGCTTGAGCGGTATCTCCGTGGCAATAATAGCCAATAGCTAAATGATGCTGTATGGATGCTGATTCTGGAGCAACCTTTACTGCTATTTTATAGAGCTCAATTGCTTTTTGAAATTGCTTTCTATTTAGATAATGATGTGCAAGAGCATCAATGGGAAAAGCATCCTCCGGACACTCTTGTATTCTTTGAAGTGCTTTTTGTTCAAGAATATTCCATTTCTCTCCTGTAAGATATTCATCTCGTATTAGACTGCCTTCTTTAGCTTTTTTCTGTATCCTTTGCATATATTTGATTATTATTTCATTAGAGATAGTATTACTTACCAACTTTTTCACGTCTCATTTATACTACTCTCCAAGAATTTAATTTATAAAACACTAAATTCATACTTTTCTACTGATTTCTACTTTCTTGCACTTTTTGTTTGTACTTTTATGAATACTAGTACTATTTTTTAGGAACAATAAGATTAATATCAACATCAGATTTTTCAGAAAAAATCATTATATGTTGACATTCTCAGAATATTTTTAATTCTCATAATTAACTATTAATCGAGAGGTTACTAGTATTGACTAAAAAAATTAATACCTTGTTGGAAACATTTCTTACAGATCTCGAGTGTGAAACAAAGGAAATTGCTCAAACAGGTTTGAGAGATAAACAATATACCTTTGCAGATGGAAACTTTTCTGGGAGGATAAGATCAATCTTTAGCATCTATACAAGTCAATTGGAACAATTCCGATTACAAATTAATCGAGATCGTAAAATTGTGTTACTCCCTCATTTATTTGAATTGGTTATTGGCACCTTAACAAGGGAGTTTTTTTCTAACTATCCTGATAGGAAATTCTCTGTCCAAATGGAGATGCAAGAGAAAGTTACTAAAGATAAAAGAGTAAAAATCCCTGATATAACCATTTTAGAGGACAACCATAAGATTGCCATTATTGAGCTAAAATGGGATTTAAAGCTTAAAGGCTATAAAGATGAAATAGCAAGACGAAAGAAATTTTCCAATCTGCTTTATTTTACTTTGTTATATTGGAATGAAACTGGAACAATGATAGATGAAATGATTGTCGATAAATGTGATAGGATTTATAGCATTCATCCATATTCCAAGCTCACTACTAAGAAAAAAAGTAAGACTACTGCTGAATTAGAGTATATTAATTCGCATCTTGAAGTAACTAATCCTATTGAACAAATTTATAAGAAAATCCTTTCTAAATAATGATATAGTTGTCATTACCAAATTTTAGGCTTGTTTCATTACAGCTTAACATTTAGTGAATTGCACATAGACTTCAGTTGTTGGGGTAAGTGAAAGGAAATGTTCTTACAATTACGAGAATTTAAAATATCAAACTTCAGAAAAATCAATTATTATGAAGCAAAATTAAACGGGAATTGGATTTCAATTGTGGGGACTAATTCTTCAGGCAAATCATCAATAATCAATGCTTTAACATTTTTGAGTGATTTTGAAGCCCCTAATCCATTTGACATTAGAAATGATTCTGATTCTTCGTACTATGAGTTTGATGAAGTAGAAGCTAGTTTCAGTGTAAATTTACTTCTCTCAATAGAAGGTTCTTATAGAGAAATGATGAATAATTCTAGCTTTCGAAAAACAATATTTGAAATTTATAAAATCGAAAGAAATGGAATTATTTCAAATAATGAAAAAAAGGAAACTCCCGCGAAATTGGAAATAAATCCAAGTTTAAACCGAGTAACTAGAATTCTTGAGAAAATTGAAGAAAAAACTCAACTTTACTCAATTTTAGAAGAAGGTTATATTCAAGCATCAAATGATGAATTTAATAAACATCCAGATTTTGAACCTTACAGCACTTTATTCGACAATAACTGTATCAAATCCTTTGATGAACTTTCAGAATCGATTAAATTTATTGAAATATTTTATCAAATTACAGTATCTGATGAGCCTTTGCTTCGGATTAGATTTCTAGACAAAGAAAGAAAAATGATAATTAATGATAGAATTTTCTATCATCTGATTAAAGGATGCGAAGCTTTTGATCACCCTATGACTTTCATTTATGGCTTCATTTTAACCTTCTTCAAAGGCGTAATTAATACTCTTGTATATGAAAACCATGAAGAATCAGATGAAAAACTAAGACATCTTTTACTTAGAAAAGGAGAAAATTTGCTTGACAAGCTTAGACACGACTTAATCTATTGTCCAGAAAAAACTGAGACAATTAAAGCTAATTTTGAGAAAATTTTTGGTACAACTCTCGATTTCAAACTTGTTCGTTTTGATGGTTCTTCAACAATTCAAGCTAGAATTGGTAATACTGATCACACAATAATAAATTACCTAGCTGATGGGATGAAAAGAGTTTTGAATATTCTTGTGCAGTTAGAGGATTGTGATGGTGGTATTCTATTTATTGATGAAGTTGAGTTACATTTACATCCTCGAGCTTGTAAAGTATTGCGAGAAATTCTATCACAAAATAAGTCAACCGCACAAATAATCACAACCACTCACTCACCAATCTTTATTGATCCATCGTATATTGATTATATAGTACTTAATCAGCTTGAAAGTGGAAAAGTACGATCATCGATTTTGGATAGTGATGAAATTTCAGAGGCATTATCAGCAATAGGAAGTAGTGGTGTAGATGTTCTATTTTTTGAATTAGTTATTCGTGTAGAAGGTCCTTCAGATGTTATCTATCTAGAGAAATTTCTTAGTATATTTCTTGAACAAACACCCTATTCGAGATTAATTAATAAAATTGGTATTTTTCAATATGGTGGAAAATCAGTTCTAATACACATGGATTTAAAGAAAAGTAAAAAACTGAATTCAAAGACAATATTTGTTTTGGATGGTGATAATCCTGGTAACAAGACAGATTTTGATAGAAGGGATCGAGATTTTCTAAAGAAATGTAATGAAGTAGGAATCTTTTGCTGGATTACTAAAAGACGGGAGATTGAGAACTATCTTACAGCTGAAATATTAGAGAAGAGTTTCAGTCTTGAACCTAATTCATTAGAAATTTCGGAGTATGATGATGTTTTTCTTAAGCTTCCAAGAAATTTAGGATTGATAAAATCTAAGGGTGAGAAGATGAAAACAAAGCTTGCAAAAAAAGTAAGGGATTATATTACACTAGATTCTCTGAAAACCAATGTTGAAATTTTTAATGAATTGTCTGATTTTATAAAGAATGTTATTCAATTAGCTGAAAAATAAACTACATATGGTAATACTATAATTTATTATTTGGAAATTATCTATTTATATTCATTGAAATAGGGATGATATTAACTATGACTAAGAAACCACAAGGTAGAGCACGCAATTGGAAAGTCAAATATGGAAAAAAATCTACTTATGCAAAATCAATTGGAAAAAGTCCTCAGAATAAACCTCATAGGGTTCGAGTTAAATCTGCTGCAAAGTCTACACAAGCAACGACTCAGCAACCTTTGAATAGAAGTGCAAAGAGAAATGAAGAGATTGTTGACTTACCAAGAAGAATTAGAAATTTACCAATAAAAGTAGCCATCAAAGAACTAGAAGAAATGACAGAGAAAATCAAGCAAAGTGATATTCCTCTTTCTAATAATACTGATTTTAAAATTCTTCAAGAAATATGTCTAGATAAGGAGTTACCTGATATTGTTCGATTAAAAGCACTGGAAGTGATAAAAGAAATAGATTTTAAGTCTTACTCTATTTTATGTGATTTACTTCTCAGAAACATAAGTGAGAATATTGAATTTAAAATAAATTCTGTAAAAGTAATCGATAAGAGTATTAGTGTTGTTTCTCAGGGAAATTCCTATGTTATTGGCAATGGCTCAGTGGTAAATATTAGTACCGAGAGAAACAAATCGGATTTCTTCATTAATCCGAAATGGGTTGCATCTACTACATCTGATCTTAAAACTCTAGTTGAAGAAATAAATTTACTCTATGTTAATGGTAATAATCAACCAGTTTTTGTTTTAACTAGAGTACTTTTTGAGAATTATGTTAAGGAAATTCTTTATAGTAATTTTGAGAATGAACCCAATTTATGGCGAAAATCTAGCAATGGCAATCTTCGTTCTTTGAATTTTAGTGAATTAATCGGTAACCTTTTCACAAAACAGGAGGTTCTTATTAAAGCCTTTGGCAACACCCATTCTGATGATATTGATAGACATAAGCAATATTTTCACTTACTTCGAAGATTACTTAATGTTCCAGCTCATTCTACAATCTCACCAACAGATAGCCAAGTTGAAGAATTAAAAGAAAAAATCAATAGAACTTTACCGTATTTGTATAAAATGCTGAAGAAATAGAAGTACCTACACAAGAATACGTTCTCAATAATGACACAAATAATTATATAAAACCCTAAACTATTCACACTATAGAATTTGTTATTTTGGTGTCTTGTGGATGAGAAAATCTGAAGAAGTCAATAAATCTGTTAATATTGAATTTCTAAAAGTTCTACAGGATCAGTTTCCTTTTATTTTCGAGGAAGGAAAGATTAACTTAGACACTTTTTCTAGGTTTGTAGGAGATTCAAATCTTATTAAAAGTGAGGATAATCGTTTTTATTTCAATTGGACGAATAAGAATAATTTAATGAATATCATTCAAAGTCCCAGCTATTGTTCATTAAGTCCTGATTATGACAAGTCAACTAATTTCGACAATACTGAAAATTTGATGATTGTTGGTGAGAATTTAGAAGTACTAAAACTTCTAACTAAACAATATTTTAGTAAAGTGAAAATGATCTATATTGATCCTCCATATAACACTGGTAAAGATTTCATTTATTCAGACAATTTTACTGAACCTCTTCAAGATTATCTGGAAAAAACAGGTCAAATTGATAGTGAAGGCAAAAAACTTACTACTAATATGGAATCAAATGGTAGGTTTCATTCTGATTGGTTGAATTTCATGTATCCAAGACTTTTTCTTGCTAGAAATTTCTTGCGAGAAGATGGTGTTATTTTAGTCTCTATTGATGATGGTGAAATCCATAATTTACGAAAAATCATGGATGAGATTTTTGGTGAAGAAAATTTCATAGCCACTATCATTTGGGAGAAAAAATATTCTCCTCAAAATGATGCATTATGGCTTTCTGATAACCATGATTTTATTCTTTTATATGCTAGAGATAAAACAATATGGCGTCCCAAACTACTCCCCCGAACAGAAGAAGCAAATTCTCGTTATTCAAATCCTGATAATGATATTCGAGGTCCCTGGAAATCCGGAGATCTCTCTGTTAGAACTTATACTGCTGAATATGATTATCCAATTACAACTCCATCAGGTAGAATAGTTAATCCACCTAAAGGCAGATGTTGGAGTTTTCCAAAAGAATCTTTCAAACGAATGGTTGCTGATAAACGCATTTGGTTTGGAAAAGAAGGAAATAATGTACCAAGTATTAAACAATTTATTTCTGAAGTTAAGCAAGGCATTACTTCATTAACAATTTGGAAACGGGAAGAAGTAGGTGATACACAAAGTGCTAGAAGAGAAATTCGAGATTTGTTTAGTGATAGTGGTGTTTTTGATACACCCAAACCAGTTCGATTGATTAAGAAAATGTTACATCTTTGCACTGAATCAAGTGAAGGTGATATAATATTGGATTTCTTTGCTGGATCTGGTACTACTGGTCATGCTGTTTGGGACTTGAATCATGATGATAGTGGTAATCGAAAATTCATTCTTGTCAATATTGATGAGAAAGTACTAAGAGATTCTGTTAGTAAGGAATTTCCAACCGTAAGTGATGTTTGCATTGAAAGACTCAAAAGAGCAACCAAAACTTTTGATTACAACAAACAAGATAAAATAACAGAATTTATCAAAGGAAATGATAAAGAGACAGAAATAGGTAAAATTGATTTTGGATTTAAAGTTTTCAAATTGATAAACTCAAACTTTAATCTTGAGAATGAATTCAAAATTGATAATGTAGACGAGGAGTTACTTAAAAAATACAGAGAATGGCTTGGTCTAGCTATTGATCAATCGATCCTACCCGAGTCTACTTCAATCAACATCCTTTATGAAATTATTATTAAACAAGGATTCGATTTGCATTCGAAAATTGAGAAGGTGAAGATAAAAGAGAATTCATTTTTTAAAGTACTGAATAAAAATGATGAACTCAACTTCTACTTTTCTTTTGATGAGAAAATTGCTGAAGAAACCATCGAAAACATAAGAACAGAAGAATATCGAGATAATCTTTTTATTTTCCGAGATAGTGCACTATCTGACAACGATAAGATAAATTTAAAGACTGTTGTAAGATTAAAGATTGTTTAGTAAAAAAAAGTAGTATGAAAAGAACTATTTTTCGACTGGGAGACAATAAATTGACAAAAACAGACAAAATAGATAAAATTGTTAAAATTGAATTAGTTAATAGCTTAAGAGAGCATTTTCCACAAATTTTTGAGGATGAAAAGATACATTTTGATAAATTACGAGAATTACTATCTAATGATTTGACTCAGAGTAAGGATGATAGATTCTATTTTAATTGGGCTGAAAAAAACTCAATTTCGAAAATTCTACAAACACCTGCTTACGGTACTTTAAAACCAGATAAAAAAGCATCACTCAAATTTGAGGACACCAGAAACTTAATGATTATTGGAGAAAACCTTGAAGTTCTTAAATTACTTCTTAAGCCATATTTTGGTCAAGTGAAAATGATCTATATAGATC
>JAUWKS010000068.1 GCA_030614005.1 Candidatus Heimdallarchaeota archaeon
ATTGAAAAGTTCTTCGAGAAATGGATTTATTATTTTTTCAATAAATTGCAATGCTTTATTTTGTTTAGAGTAGTTTTGTTGAATGAATTCCAGTATATCTTTTTCATTTTCCTTTCTCTGTTTACTAGCATAAAAAATAGTACCAAAATTAGCGCCCATTCCCATAATATCAGTTAAAATTGAAGGGTTCTTATTATCTAGTACCATACCCAAACACCATTTCTTTTTCTAGTAGATATACTTACTTTTTCTGTTATTTATTCTTTTTGTTCGCAACAGTAAATAATGATTTTTTTTCTTTATAAATTCCAATAATTATTAACTTTTTCTAAGATGGTTATAGTTATGTATTTTTTTATTGAACTTTCACTTATAAATTTAAAAGCATTTTCCCCATTTTCCGCTAAATTAAATATCCTACTTTTAGCATTTTTTAAAGAATATTTGGCAAGTAATTAGTGAGAAGTTATGCCAAATACATTCAATCTTAGTAAAACGGAATTTGCAGCCTATCTTGATTGTCCGTTAAAATTCTATTTACAAAAAGAGCAGAATTTTCAGCTCAAAGAAGGGTGTTGAGGTTAATACAGGTAGTAGAGCAGTGGAGCTTAAATTGGTTATATAGAAACTAGTTTATAGGTAAAATGACTCTTTTTCGAAAGAAGTTTAAAATAGAATAAGTTATTATCATTAGAGACTTTAGATTAGAAGCACAACAAAAATGTGAAGACAAATGGCTAAAAAGTCAATTCTAGTTGAGGTGAATCCCGCTGTTCTTATTTGGTTACGCGAGAGTTCTGGTTGGGAAATTAATGATGTTGCTAAACGGTTACAAACTAGTGAACGGATTATATTAGCAATAGAGCAGGGGAAAAAACAACCTACTCTTCGTCAATTAAAAACGCTTGCAGTCGCTTATCACCGTCCTCTTGCTATTTTTCTTCTTTCAGAACCGAAAGAGGAGAAACCTTTGCCTAAAGATTATCGTATGATAACCGGCAAACGGGATAGGTTTGATAAAAAGACTCTTCTAGCTATTCGTAAAGCTCGTCACTTACAGACTGTCAGTCAAGAATTAGCTAAGAATACTGATAGAGATACTTCTCTACAAGTGGAATTCACCACTTTGCGAGCAAACCCCCAAGAAGTTGCTAGCTCTTATCGTGAACTTTTTCAATTAACTTTAGAGAAACAGCAGAATTTTACTAGTTCCTACAAGTTCTTTTACTATTTGCGAGATGTTCTCGAAGAGCTAAATATTCTCGTATTTCAATTCTCCATGCCAATTGATGATGCTCGAGGTTTTACTCTTGCGGATGAATTGCCTGTAGCTATTGTTGTTAATACTAAAGATATTATTCAGGCTCGTCTTTTTTCCCTCATGCATGAATTTGCTCACATTCTTTTAGGTGAAACTGTCATTGATTTACCAAATCTATCTAACTTTTCCGATCATAAGATTGAAACCTGGTGCAACGAGTTTGCTTCTGCTTTTCTCTTGCCCTCTTCCTTTGCTAATAACCTATTTGATCTCAACCTTGTAAATTTATTAGATACAGAGGTACTCAAAAGTCTCTCTCGAAAAACCAATCTCAGCAAAGGAATGTTGCTCTATAATATGTATAAGATGGGATTCATTACTCTTGAGAGTTATAAAGGAGTTCTCAATCGACATCAAAAATTAGCAGAAACAAAAGAAAAGGAAAAGAAAACGAAAGAGAAATCAGGTGGAGGCATTCCTCAAGATAGAAAATGCCTTTCTGAACTTGGCGTGAAATTTGTTTCCCTTGTTGCTGATAATTTTGAGTCCAAAAAAATTACTTATAGCGATGCTCTCAGCTACCTTTCAATCAAAGCGAAGCATTTTGATAAAGTTCTTGCGAAGGCAGAGAAATGACTGCGAATCATTATATTGTTGATACTTGTTCCCTTGTGGACTTGAATAGGTATAATCCCATTGACGTTTTTCCCTCAGTTTGGAAAAGATTAAGCATATTGGTTCGCAACAATTTACTTCATTCTCCTATTGAGGTATTAAAGGAACTTCAAAAACAAGATGATCAAATTGTTGCTTGGGCTAAACAACATAAAAAGATGTTTCTTCCCGAAAGTGCACCGCAAATTCTTATTGTTATTGAAATCATGCGTGATTTCCCTGCTTTAGTTGATGCCAGTAAACAATATAGTGCTGATCCTTGGGTCATTGCTTTGGCTTATGAGCTTACTACTGGTAATCAAAAAACTATGTTTGAAGACAAAATAATGATTGTCACAGAAGAAACCTTGCGTGGCAATAAAGTCAAAATTCCTCTTGTTAGTCAACATTATCAGCTAGAATGTATTAATTTAGTAGAAATGTTTCGCAGAGAGGGGTGGAAATTTTAGTTATTCGTTTATTATTATCATTAATTTGCCAAATATTGTGAAATTTATTTAATTTAGATAGATTAAATTTAAGCTAATTATAGCAAACATCAAAATAACAATTATGTGCAAATATATGAGTCAAAATCTACAGCTCGATTAGGATTGTTGAAACATGGTGAATTCCCAAGAAATTTATCGCGAAATCGATTCGTGTAATATTTCATTCCGAAATAAGAGAGAAATCATTTTTCATCTCAGCAAATATCCAGAGCTAATTCCTATTATAACCCAAGCACCTCGAAAAATTCGGAATTATTTTCCAAAATCCCCGATAGTACTGGAAATGCGTAAAGACCCCGAAAAAGGTTCCTCTATCTTAATGCTTTACATTCAAACATCTCTATCGGCAGAGGAAGCTTTTAATAATCTTGATATGATAGATGAGATTTGGTGGTTCAATACTTCCAAGAAAACAAGTTGTAATTTGTGTCTACACGTAGAGTTCCAGTAGAATTTACAAGGCATCAATATTTCTATCTAGCTAAAGAACTCATCAATCAATCGTGTGATGAGACTGATTATAAAGAAGCTTTACTTCGAAGTGCTATAAGTAGAGCCTATTATGCTACTCACTATTTAGCTAGAAATTATCTTATAAAAGACAAAGGACTCACACCTCCTAAGAAAAAGATCGATATGCATAAATGGGTGATTGATGAAATAAGGAAGGATTCCACAATTGGAACTGTTCATGTGCAATTAAGTAGATTGCGTGATGATAGAAACAGAGCTGATTATGAAGATACTATTAGAGGAGTAAGGAGTATAGCTGAAGGAGCTATAAGAGGGGCGCAAAGTGCGATTGATACGTTAGATTCTACTTGACTTTTTGTTTCGATGTTTACTTTTATTCATTCTAAAGTTGTCTGGTCTTTTTAAAACTCATCCACTTTGGTGACTCGTCAAGTTGACTCTTCGAAAAATCAATCTAGGCTCTTAAAGGTAACTTTTTTAGTGTTTAGACGGCTAAAAGTTGTCCGTTGCATAAGCTAAAGCTCAATTATGAGTATTGAAACTATTTGTATCGACGATTTTACCGTCTTTGGTTTTTATTGAAATAAAAAATAAAGCTCAATCAAGGGAGTTAGAATTGAAAATTACTTCAAAGGTAAACAAAACCTATTCTTCTTCAGAGGACAATTCCAGTTGTATTGTTTCGTAAAGCATCGCAGTCATTCGGAAATTAGTTTTATTAATTGCTGATAAGATAGTGAACGTAGCACTCTTAGAAAGTTTTTTTTTGCTTTTTAAAGAAACTAAAAGACCAAGCAATCCTGTTAAATGAAAACCTTCTGCTCGTGCAACGGAACGAGCTATTAAGTCATCAAAGATTACAACATCTTCCGCTTTCTTAGTGGAAGCTAAAATAGATATCTCTCCATCATGTAATCCAAGAGAGCGATAGAGTTGCAGTGAAGCATCTGGTAGAACCAGATCAGGTAGAATTTGTATTTTCTCTTCGGATACGAGTGCTTCAACTGCTTTTTTAATTGGTGAAGGACGGAACGTTACTTCTTTTAGAACCGTTGTTGTTATGGTGAAATTTGGAACTAACTTACAAAACAGTTGCAGATAACCAAATCTCAGCCAACAGGATAATACTTGAAGCATCAAAAACAAATCGAAGGGTCATTATTACAGTATTCCTTCAATTGAATGTATATCTCTTTGAAGTTCGCTAGTACCATAGCGAAAATAGGTATACCCCCGTTCTTCTGCGAGATTGAGAAATTCCACTATAGATAGCTTCGATCCCGCCGCGGCATAAGTGAGGGAAATTTCGTTATTAATTAAGCGATTAAAGTAATAATCAAAAAGTAGCCCTTTTTTACCACGTTTGAGTATTTTTCTTACAAGCTCAGACTTGCTTATCCCGAATTTCTTTGCTAATGCATCGAGTTCTTTGGATTCTTCATCATTCACCCGTACTTGAACTATGGTCATACTATTCACAGTACAAATAATAGCTATTGTAGTACAAAAATATTTCTCATTAAAAAAACAAGTGTATTTCGAGACTAGTAAAAATCGATTGAAGTCACATTCTATTTCTTTCGAGAGAATATCTAACACAACCGAGTCCTGCAGTTCGATTTTCTCCAACATTACTAAATTTAGCGAATTGCGCTAAAGCATGAAGCCTTAGCTTATATTTCTCTTTTCCAGTAAGCTTGTAGCGTACCCAGCCCTTGACCCCTATCTTGAGTTTGTCCTTAGCAACATAAGCTTTTCTCGTTCGAAGTTCGAAAGCATTTACTGAAACATGTTTGTCAATCCAAGTGAGTAATTCCGAAGTATTGATCCGGTATTTATTATCTGCAAAAGCATTCCAGAGAACTGCAAGATCCATGAAAAGATATCTCGGGTCTGGAAATCGTAGTGGAGAATCTTTGGTGGCAATATCAAAATATGTCGGTGTTAAAAACTCTAAAGTTAGAAATTCTTGCTCTCCTTTCGCATGCTGTAGAAATTCTTTAGCAGTTTTCTTGTGCATTTCAATACCAACCACTACAAAATCAATTGTTCCAATTTGTAGTATCATTTCCTCTACTTTCGAAATTAGCTTCTCCATTTGTTCCGCAAGCTCATGAGTAAGGATGCCTAAACGAAAGGTATATGCTACCTCTTCTTTAATTATTATCTCTCCTTTATGTGTCCAATTCATGCTGCTCTTATAGGTATGTAGTGTCGATAAACTATATGGTGAATATTTATTTTTTTTCTGGAACTGTTTGTATAGTTTATTATTATTATCCAGTTTCTTTATAACCTTCAATAACGCTTCATTTATCAGTTGTCCCGTGAAAGAGGGCAATATACCATCTGTTTTAGATTTGAGAACAAAACGAAAATTATGCATTGCTTTGTGTTCCTTTCCTTATTGTTCTATTGTGAACCAAACAAACGAATAAACACTCCTAGATTAATGTTTCTTCTTTTTAGGTTTTAAGGATCAATAATTGCTCAGTATTTATAGTATGATTCTATTTCGTTAACCAATATTTAAATTTTCAACAGTCAAAGAAAATAAGCAAGTATTTTTTTTCATAGAAAATTCAATAATTTTACATAGTGATTCTCCTACAATTCAATACTCTTTCTTCTTTTTAAATACCTCTTAGAAAAGCTATACGAATAGCTAATTGCTCAACTATTCTTTTAAAATTTTTAACGTTGTATTAATGAGAGATAATGCCAAATACTTTCAAATCCAGTAAAACAGAATTTATTGCTTAACTTAACTGCTGATAAAGTTCTATCTCCAAAGGGAACAGAAATTAGTTATCTAGTTTCAGAAAAAATAGAAAACACATGCTTCTATACAATTAGCTATTGAAATTCAATTAGAAAAAATGTTACCTGAAAATTATACTATCAAAAATGTGATCAAATATATCTGCATATCTATGACAATTACTTTGGTGATAATCAGAGTACTTATACAAAGCTTATAAGCTAAGAATTAATGGTTATTATAAAAATAAAAATTTTACACTCTATTATCAAATATTTTTTCTTTTTAACCTAGATTGATTGCAACCAAGTTTTTAGATGTTGATTTGAAAGGTTATAAAGATTTAATCTATAACCTTCAGTTTCTGCTATTTCTTTTGATAATAATTGCTTATTTTCATCCAAATCTAATTCCGAAACTTTGTCTAATTCGGTTTTGTGTACAATCAGAAAATGTTTCTTAGTATCAGTCATATAGTTTAATTCATCAAAGAATCCTTCAACAAGCTTTCCTTTCGTAAGTTTTGGTAGCTTAGATTTCTTAAAGCTTTTACAAAACTCACAGTTACATAGTAATTTATCATGTTCCGACAAGAATTCTCGAGCATATGTTTTAGATGCATATGTGTGCAAAAATGGCAAATAAAATCTTTCTGGACTACCTCCGCCACCTGTTGATGCATCTACATTTCGTTTCTCACTTAGACCAATACCTCGTGAATAGCCTGTTAGCCCTTTTTTTGTTAGCAATAGAGAAAAATAGTCACCATATAGATTATAGAGTGGTTTTCCATTTGCAGTGAACTTTTCAATTAATTTAGTGAACTGCTTTAGATAGAGTAGAATTTCTGTTCGTTCATTAAAATCTGAAATCCAAATAATTATTCCTTTAAAATTTCTATAATCCTCAACTAATTTATCAATTTGAATTTCATTTAAAAGCATCTCCTTTGAAAAACAAATTATGGGATAAATTGGATATTCTTTTTCAATCCTAATCATTTCATTTGCTAGCATAAGGGAAATATTATACCATGGGTCAGATGTTGATTGAAAATAGAAGTATGGTGTCGTAAAAAATACCAGGCTTAGCTCCTTTACTTCAACTGTTTTTCGATTTAAGATCTCATTATATCTCTGTAGAGATTTTCTTGTAGTATCATCTTCCCCTTTATTTATTGCTTCGGTAAAATCTTTCTGGAATTTTAACGCATCTCTAGCTACTAAAGATATCAAATTTTCATCTTTATTCAGGAAATCTTTTGGCAGTAGTTCCCTATATTCTAAAATATTCTGAATCTTTTCATCCATTGATGAATATAGCTTCTGGACTGACTTCTTTATATGACCAAATTTTTTGATATTGTTTTGATCTCTAGCTATTATGTATGTCATTGGATCAATAAAAAATGGTTTATTCATTTTTAGAATAAATTTTGGCAATGATTTAATAAAATATGCTGCAAGATGAGCACTTATCGTTATTCCAAAAAAGGTTTCATTAAATTCTTCCAAAATATTCTTTTCATTCATAGGTCCTATTCTGTAGAAATTATTAGCACTCAATATTTAATCCCCTTTCAATTTGATTCAAAACTTCTCTCTTAACTGATTTATGTATAATTTTAGACTTTTTCGCTCTTTGTATAATTTCAATACTATTATCTTTCACAGCAATTAACCCTATCCCGTATTCCTTCAAAATATCTAATTGTACCCTGTGAACGAACTTCTCCGAAAGAGCAATATATGATTCATGAGCACAAAGTCTACATGCTAATGCTTGTTGCAGAGCTTTCTTCCAATTACTTACTTTAACTTCAATTGCGATAAGTTTTTTCTTTTTATGACCAACCAAGTCAATATATCGTGTGAGAAATTTTATTTCTTCGTAGTAATTATATCCTTCATTCTTCAAGTAATCAACAATAGGTGGGTATAATTCACATTCATAGACCATTATACAGTATCCCCAAATCTATCAATAAATTCCTCTGGTGTGAGTAATTCTATTTCATCCTTTTTACTCATGAAATCTTTTGTATTTCTAGTTATTATAATTTCACATTTAGCACTTTTTGCTGAATGAAACTGTATTGCATCTTCAAAGTCTTCGATTTTACATTCAAAAGCTTTAGTTATTATATCCTTATTAACTGGAATTATTTCAAAATTTTCAATGAGTGTTTCTGTATGTTCCCTTACAATTGGTAAATCGTATCCTCCTCTCTTTTTGATATAGTAATATAGTAATGCAACAGTTAAACTTGAGATATATCCTTTAATCAAGCCATTTCTTACCTTAAATAGAATAATTGTACTTTGTTTCCAACGAGAACGCTGTGTTGCACAATCACACAAAATATTTGCATCAACAAAAATCAATCTGTATACCTCTCAACCAATAATTCCCCTAATAATTTCTTTTCTTCACTAAGTGATATTGTTGGCAGTATCCCGATAACTCGAAAGAATTCAGGATCTACATCTAAATGTGGATAAGCTTCTTTGAATTCCTCTAAAGGACTTTTCAATATCTCATGTTTAATGATGGATTTAGAGGTGAACTTTCTATAATTTTTATAGACATATTCCAATAGATCTTTACCAGACAAATTGGAATATTTTCTCATAATTGAGTCAATTTTATCTCGATTTGTTTGAGATAATTTTTGATATATATAAGGTGCTACTTTTTTCCCGTCAGTTGATAATGAATAAACCCGTATTTCATTCGTTTCTATTTCATCTTCATCTGCTATTATTTTTCTTTCCAGATCTTGTAAACAATAGTCATTTAAACTCTTTGTTTTCTTAGTTTCTATCTGAACTAATCTTTCATCTTGTAACAGCTCTGAATAATCTAGTACTTTTGCTGACCATGGTCCAAAATTATAAGCTTCAAAATTAAACTCTGTCAGTAGCTTTTCAAATCCTCCTTCAAATAACATGAGAAAGATTAATTTTACTAATCTAGTTGCTCCCCAAACGGTTTTCTCTTTACTTCTATAAATTATTAATAATAGTAAATCCAAACCTGAAACTGTCATATTTCACCTGTCCTATCAGTCATTTTCTTTTTTCATTATAAAAATCTGTTTTAAAAACGATAATTAAACTTCTTTTTATTGTCAAATTACTACTTTTTAGTAATGGTATTTTATAAGTTATATTAGTATCTTTCTGAGATGCCAGTTTGTGATATAAATAGAATTTTTCATAGTATTTTACTGAGAAATCATGTCCAATGACTTCAATCTCAGTAAAACGGAATTTACAGCATACTTAGATTGTCCGCTAAAATTCTATCTCCAAAAGGAGCAACATTTGACAACTAAGGAAGGACCCAGAGAGAATCAAGATACTAGTAACCATCCCGCTCATTTAGCTAGAGGTATAAAATGGCATGATCGTCTTACTACCTTTTATCAGAAAAAGGCAAAAGGTTTGCTAGCAGGAACAATCTCGGAGCGAGAGGCATTGAACCATCCGTATTATCAGCTTTTCTGGCAACAGGAACTCCATCGACGAGCATTCGATCCTGATAATTGGTATCCGTTAGCATTCGAATATTATTGCTCTTCTCCGATTCTTCGAGGAAAGATCGATCGCATCGATCCTCTTGGTCCCTCTGACTGTTGTCTTGTTGAATACAAAGGTTCTTGGGAAAATCGAGGTTATCTCTATGAGGAATTGCTGTTCTATGCTCTTCTTGTTTCTGAGAGTGAGTCATTTCAACAGGAGATTGGTCGCCCTGTTTCTCAAGTTGCTTGTTATTTTTACAACACTGGTGAATGGTATACTCGAGAGGTTTCTCCAGCTGATCTGTCTTCTTTTCGAGAGTATCTTGTTGCTCTTCGTTCCGAGATGGTTTCTGGTAACTGGGCTCGTAAAATCAATTGTTCTCTCTCTTCTCAATGATTGTTCTTATGCTGTTGTTTGTACCAAAATACCTGACAGATTCATTAGATCCTCTCGAGACTGATTGTCTAGTTTCTTCCTATTTTTCTTCTCTTTCGAATAACCAAGACGGTTGGGATAATAACTCCTACTGCTATAGTTGGTACTAATATTGCAACCAAGATGCGCGCGGTATTTTCAATTTTAAACCAGGGGAGATTATAGCCTACCAGTTCAATTTGGTACTCCATAGAAAGGTCGACATTGCCACTTGGTATTTCTCCTTTTGTCCTCCCCTTCATATGCATCCCTAACAGTGTCCCTGTTGATTTTTCAAAAGTAATTTGAAATCTGTTCAAAAAGGAGGAATTCGCTGGCAATCCATTATAGGGATATCCGAGGAGTTCATCAAACTGACCTGTTAATTTACCTGTATTCCATGTTTCAAAATAAATAATATCACTTTTATCAGTAAAGATAAAATCACCTTCAAAATCATGCCCAAGGGAGGTATATTCCGCAATTTCATTTAGTGAAGCATTCCCTAACATTTCAAGATAATCCCAAGAATCAACAATTGGGTCAATATATGGATAAAGAAAGAAATAAAAACCATTTTCAAAATTCTCTCTCTCCCATAAATCTATCATTGAAGTAGTAAAGTGAGTTGCAAGATAAGTGAAGAGTTGGATTCTATTTTTATAGAAATCAACTGTATAGCCAAAATTTCTAGTATTATTATTAATTGAATATTGCCCATTCATTCCTCCACCAAGATAATTAATATCAACATTCACTTTCGTCATTCGTGGGTAATTTTCAGAATTCAATCGGAAACCACTTGTAGAAACACTGTTCTCACCAACAGTTGCGGAAATATTTGCTTGGACAACTTGATAGTGAAGGACATCTCCAACAGCAAGCTGTGTAGAAAGTGAGAATATTGTTGAACAAGAAAAAAGCGATAATACAAGTAATTGTATAATAACAAAATAGATACTTTTCTTCAAATCCACAATCTCCTCTGATAATCATTTCTTATGAGAAGTAATTATAAGGGTATATTTAAAGTAATAGACTGAAAACTTGAACTATTTCTTGATTTCAGCTGATAAAGGAACTATGCCTTCAATAGGAAGTTTCTTCTGACAAGTTGGGCATTTCCCTCTGATTTTCACCCATTCTTGTATATGAGACAAGTGGCTTTTCGTTTCACATAAACTACACTTTCCAGCTTCTTCTCCAAAGGAGATTGGTAATTTGCAGACATTACATATCAAAATTTCTTTCTTACATCCTGAACAGCTTATATCTTGTTTGTTTATTGGATTACCACAATAATAACAAGTAGAATATCTATTCGGTAAATCCAGAAATTTATCATCAGTTTTTTTAATAAAAACATTTTCTAATTCTAAAAATTCACCTGTAATTTTCCCCTCGTTTAATAGCAGTTGAATTAAAGAAATCGTTTCATTTTCGGTAATTTTCAATAATTGCGTAAAGCGGGTTATTACTACTGGAATATCTGTGCGAAACTCAGCTATTAATTGTATAATTTCCTTTTTGGTTTGTTCGATATCTTTAGGAACTCCTGTATCAATTGAGGTTTTACTTTTAATTTCTAATTTTGTGCAGTTTTTAAGAGTAGTAACATCAAGCTCTTTTATTTGATTGCCATTAAGGTTAAGCTCTTGTAGCTTAGTGTATGTTTTCAGTGGGGAAAGGTCGATCGAAATAAGCTGATTAAAAGAAAGATCGAGCTTTTGTAGTTTTGAACATGTTTTCAGCGGGGATAGATTTATCGAAGTAAGCAGATTATTACGAAGATTAACCCATTGCAGCTCCACGCATGTTTTTAGTGGAGATAGATTGATCATAGTAAGCTGATTTTCACTAAGACCGAGTAATTGTAGCTTTGTACACCGTTCCAATGAGGACAAGTCAATAGAAACAAGCTGATTAGTATCAAGAGTGAGCACTTGTAGTTCTGTACATCCTTTCAGTGAGATAATATCAATTGAAACAAGCTGATTGTTATGAAGCCAGAGCTTTTGCAGTTTTGTACATTCTATAAGTGGTGATAAGTCAATTGAAGCAAGCTGATGATTTTCAAGATCAAGCTCTTGCATATTTCTTTTTATTTTTCTGCTAAACTTCTCACCATTTGCTTTAATCCCTGTTATAACAACCATAGTCTACCCTTCAGATATTACAATCTTGAATTATCTTTCTACAATAAAAAAGTTGTTTGAGAGAATATTTATTCAAATAAAAAAGAGATCAGAGTTAGACGAATGTCATTTTTAATCATAATTCTTTTATTGAAAAAAACCATTTAATCATACTATAGAAGATTACTCATCAATTAAGAGGGATTAGTGATTAGACAGCTGAGACTATTTAACATAAGGAAGAGTTTTTTTTCTAGAATAATCTTTGTTTTCTTTATTATGAGTTTATTTTGTTTAACAACAATTGGTAATCTAAAATCAATTGCACTTCAAAAACAAACAACTACAGAGTTTAATCTTGAACAAGAGGACGAGTGTGAAAAGATTGGTCATTTTCAATTTGATCATTTCGTAGATATTATTGTATCGAACAATATTGCATACATTATTTCTTCTGATACTGGATTACATATTTTTGATGTTACGAATAAGTTAGCACCCAAGCTCCTTTTCAAGGACAACTATTTTGGGTATTATAGAGATCTAGCAAAAGAAGGTAATTATCTTTATATTGTTAACACCCCTGCAGATTCTTATAGTTTCTTCTTAACTATTTATAATGTGAGTAATCCTAGTAATCCATTAGTAGTTTCAATTACTCTCTTATCTTTATCTAAAAGTGTTCGAGATATTGCAGTCCAAGATGATTATGTTTTTTACACCACCTCTGAAGGTTTCTTTGTGTATAATGTATCTGATCATGTCCATCCTCTATTAATCAATTCAACTTATTCTGATTCCACGGAAGAGATTTTTCTCAATGGTCAAATTGCGTATATCAGCAGTTATTTTCAACAGAGTATTTTTGTTTACAATATCTCAACACCAAATAACCCAGAACTTTTGTGTCAGTACGAAGGAAATGATATTGCTACTTCAACCTCTTTCAGACCTCAATATATTACAATTTTTGATAGTTACCTATATGTTGTTGACTCATATATTGGTTTAATTATTATTAATTCAACAAATCCTTCAGAATTGACTTATATTCACAACGTTCCGATTGATTTACAATTTTCTTATAAAAGTAGCATTCAATTAGTTGACGATTATTTTTATATTAATGACGATACTAATGGTGTTTTCATTTTAGACAAAAACAACGGCACTCACCCAACCTATTTTGGGAATTATTCTTGTTATGCTAATTTCATGACTGCTGCTGATTCCTATCTTTTCATAACAAATGGTGTTTTCGCGATTCTTGATATACAAAATCCTGGAAATATTCAGTTACTTTCACAGATTGGTATTGAAGGTTTCTACAATGCAATTCAAGATCTTGTTATAGCAGATAATTACGCTTTTTGTGCTATTGGTGGTGGATTGTTAGTTCTAGATATTTCAAATCTTTCGAACCCAATAAATGTTTATTATTCGAATGAATATCTTTGGGCAAAAACTGTTGAGTTACTGGGTGATTACCTGTTTGTAGGTTCTTCTGAAACCTTAACAGTGTTAGATATTACAGATCCTTCAACACCTGTTGTAGTAGGTTCATTCGATTCATTTGTTATTGATGGTGTCAAGAATGAGTTTTATAGTATCAATAAAATATTCATTCATGGTACCTATGCTTATTTGACCTATTGGTCAATCAACAAAGGTAATGTTTTTCTTATCCTTGATATTAGCCATCCACCTGAACCGATTGGAGTAGCAGCTCATCATTTTGGTAATACCTCTATTACTTTCTTGTTTTGCAGTGGAAATTATATCTGTGATAACAAGGCCTACGTTGGTTTTGGAGAAACTCTCTACATCTTTGATGTAAAAAATAAAGCGAGTCCAAAAATTATTAGTACTTATACTTTTGACGATCTTGCTCCAATACACGATATCATTGTTGAATCCGGTTATGCTTTTGTTGGAAGTTATAATGGCTTTGCTATTTTAGATATCCACAAATCAACAAAAGTTCGTTTAGTTTCAAAGCTTGATGAAAATAGCCATACTATTACCGTTGCTGGACAGTACGCTTGTATTGGACGATATGCATTACAGCTCTTCGACATGAGCGATCCGAATAATCCTGATTTTATTACTTCCTATAATGATACGGAAACAGTAAATGGTTTAAACCCGGATCCGAGTTTCGGTATGGAAAAGATCATTCTAATTGATAATCATGCCTTCATTGCTTATGGACGCAATGGTTTTGTTATTGTAGAACTACCAGTTACAATAACTGGATCTATTCCAGCTTTAACTGGGTATTACATCTTACCATTTGGGCTTCTAATTCTTATCCCTATAATTATCATTCGAAAAAATAACAAATCAAAAATGAAAAACGATGAATTCTTTAGTGTAAATAACTAATATTCAAGATTTCAGTTTGTTTTTCTTCTGGTAGTTTAGTTAGGCTGTCTTTTATTATCCATCACTCTTGCCTTTTAGATTTGTAATGAATGAATTAATCACGCTACAGTGAAAGCACTAGCTTAGTAGTTTTCTCCTCGATACAAGCCAGCTCCTCCTGTGTTGGTTTTCCTCGAATGTCACCAAGGGATCCTTTTGTACTCTCAGCTAATCGTCCATGATATTCAGCAACCACATACCACTCATCCATCACTTTGAAGCCCAAGTGCTCAAAGAATTGTCCGAGCCATTTTACTGCAGGAATTGCTTCATTTTTACCTGTGTGTGGTCCTGAGTAAGTAGCAAAGATTAGAGCATTTCGTCCTGTAACAGGAGACATATTGGGTTTGACATAACCTTTTTTGAAGGCTTCTTTTAACTTAGCATTCACAAATTCACGGATTTGTTTTGCGGGAAGCCATTGGTGAGTTGGTGCTCCAAGACATACTAAATCATACCCAAACAGGTCCTCATCTAAGGCTTCTATTGATCTTTTCATTGTGACGGAAACTGATGCTTTTTCAAGACCAGATTTGATTGCTTTGGCTACTTTCTCTGTATTTCCAGTACCTGACCAGTACACTATTAATGCTTTCAAAGCTGAAACACTCCTTTTTTTTAGGTAATTTATTCTTGTATTACTTCTTCTTACTTAGGATTGATAATAATAATTCAAACAAATCCTCTTTGTGCTGATTGTAGCGTTATTCTAGCTTTTTCAAATATATAGGAAAGTAATCTCTCTAAACCTTATGATATTTTCGGAGTTGTCTGTACTTCTTTTTCATTTAGCTATTTTAAGTAGTACCAAAAATAATTAAATTCTATAATACCCAGAAGCATTTGTTTGGGTATTTTAGGATATTTTTTAGACAAGTCTATTTCAAAAGAAAAGAAATCGTTCGGAGATCGCCTCCCCTTTCCATAAGACCAATAACTATCTCCTAAATCAGAATATTTTTCTACATTTCTCTTTACAATTGCAATAACTTCGATGTATGCTTTGTATACATAATCAAAAACTTCCCTGATGATTTTTTCTTGGACATTGGAATGTTTTTTCTTTATTTTCTTTAATGCAATTTCTTTACTATAATCGCTGTAATATATAAGTCGATGAACAATATTACCTACATCTTTGTAAAACAGGTTTTCAAGGGCATCTATAATCGATTTGATCTCTTTGTTTTCTTCCTCTGTTATTTGTCCTTTCACCATTTGATAAAATAATTCCTTATTAAAAGTGAATACCTTTGACAAATTGCTCCACAATTCTGCTTTTTTTCCTGAAGAACGGATTTTGAATACTTTTGCTAGATTAACTAATTCTGATTTGTTTAAAATTTTAATAACTTCTTTGATTTTGAAACTATCGTGTTTAACCAATTGTTCAACTAGCTCTTTATTGGTTCCCGATATGTTTCTCTGATTATATTTCAGCATATCCTTCAAACGTTCATTTGCTAGGTATTCAACAAGGAAACTGAAAAAATTCATATTAAATCTTTATTTCTTTTGATTCAATATTAGTTTATCTCTTTTCATCCAATAATTCATTGCTTCTGATATTCTTCTGTGTGATTTTGACTGGTCGCTGTAATTCTATAATTCACGTGCGGTGTGCTAATTAAGCTCTATTTCTTGCGCACGTTTTTGTCATCGATTTTAGCATTTTTTTTGCTAAAAGGCTATTTTTTTACTTCAAAGATTGAATAAATAATCTATTTATACTTAATTAGCTAGAAGTTAATTAAGATGTCAGAACACAAAAGCAGACGCAAAAATATTGGCGGCGGTGGGTTGGGTTTACCAACAATTCTTTTGATAATTTTCATAATATTAAAATTAACCAAAGTAATTGATTGGAACTGGGGATGGGTCCTGTCTCCTCTTTGGATTAGCGCAAGCTTAGGAGTTTTATTCCTTCTTTTCATTGGCTTTATTTTGTTTATTGCTTTGATTGGATTAGTAAGTCAAAGCTCCAGTTTGATTGTTGGAATTAAGCGTTGGTTCGGTAGGATTGATAGCGAAGATACAAACGTCGAAAACGAAGAAGCCTCTGATCCCTAATTTGTTAAAATACTAGTGATCCGGCTTGACGTTCCTTCTTTTTTTTAATTCCACTGTAAGAGATGATGAAACCTCTTAATTCTTTTTTTACTACTTTTTGTCCCTTGACGCAATAGGCATTTTTGAGAAATTGTTTTATTTACCAATAACTTTTGTTATTTCGAATGCTTCTCGTTGTGGAGTTATTCGGAGAAAGAAATTGGGTGATTATTTTTGAGAGCTAGAAAAGGAAAGGAACTACAGAAAAAAAACAAACCATTAGTATATGATCGAAGTGGAATCGTTGTATCAAACCTTCTCTTTAGAGCAGGAGTCTTTTTTCTGATAGTAAATCTTATGCTCCTTTCTCTCGGAACGACTGCTCTTTTCACAAATGCAAAAGAAAACTCACAAGAATCAAATAATGATTTAGGAATAAAAGAACAAATCCACAGTGAAACATATATTGATAATATAGCGGATACATTGACAATAGGTCCTTTTAGTAAAGAAACAGTCATTCGTATTAATTATACTGTTCTTCCACAATCGAATTCCAGTGTTGACTTTGTATTTCATTATGCCTATTTAGACTATACAACTTGGTTACCTGTTCCACTGAATTTTACTCTTACAGTTGGGGAGTCTTTTTCTGGTGATTTCACTCTAAATAGAACGATTAATCAACCCACACTATCTTTTGGTTTCGACGCTCATGTAGTAATCGGAGGGACTAATGCTACTGTTCACTGGTGGTATGAAGTACTTGTAACGGGTAAAACACCTGCTGCTGGTTATATTGTTGTAAGTGGGACGTTATTCCTCCTATCATTGGGAGTAGCTATCCATTCTAAAAGCAAAGTGTTAGGAGAAAAACAAACATGAATAAGAAGGAAATAGTGAGCAAGAGATTTCGAAATAAGCGAGATGCGAAAA
>JAUWKS010000055.1 GCA_030614005.1 Candidatus Heimdallarchaeota archaeon
ACCCACAAGACCTATAGGTGGTCGCTGATCTTTGGCAGTAGACTCAACCTCAAATCTCGTCTGCCATTGACCATCTGCAAGCAATTTCAAAATTGCTATTTTTGCTTGATCATCTGCGACTAAATTATAGATGCGATTAGCAATGATTGAATTCATATGATTCCTTCCTCTGTAGGAGGTTCAGGTGGAGTCATTTCTTCCGAATTTTCATTTTCCTCAAGTAGTCTTTTGATTAGGGATAATTTCATATTTGGAGGAACGACAACCACAAAATCCTTACCTAAAGCAACAATATCTCCGCCATAGGTTCTTGTAAACGATTTCAATTGTTGAATAGAACGTTTAAGACGGATCATATCCAATCTTGCAAGGTCTCGTACTCCGAGAATAACAACATTTCCCCTAGAAATTGTATCACAAATCATATCTACATCGTGTAAACCTCGGAGCGTTAAAGTTAACACTTCTTTTTGCTCGAGATTTTGAAGATGGTCTCTTGTTTTCCTTCTAAAAAGGAAGCTGGATGTGCCTATAATTGTACCTACACCAATAATTCCTAAAGCTGTTAATATAACCAATTGTTAATCCTCCGTAGATTACCAATGTATCATATTCAACTCCCTACATTAAAAGACAAAGAATATGCGCATATTACAGAGAAAGTAGCTAGAGAATAAGAGAACCAAAAGTGATTAGAATCGCACCAAACTCATCGGTAACCACTCTTTATTTCCATCGTTATATTCAATTTTAATGTTTTCACCTTTGACTTTGATTACAGAACCGGGATAGTAGTTTTCTCCACCCTGCCATCGCCCTTCAATAGGAAGCCCTTTTTCTATTCCTATTGGTCTAATATATTCAATAGTTAATATCTCAACTGTTCCCTCATCATAAACCACATGGATATTCAATTCATCTATTTCTTGAATAGTACAAGCATACCAATAATCATCTTGACGCCAATTTGCTAATACACGGTCACCTTCGGAAACAGTCATTGTATCACCTATGCTCTTTCTTTTAATTAAACGATTTTAAAAGAGTTTCAGCTAATTAAATCTCAGAAATCGCTGTTACAGGGCAGCATTCAATGCAATGCCCACAATCTGTGCAACCTTCGCTAATCTCTAATTTATTATTCTCAATATAATAGAGACCCTCGGGACAAATTGTTGCACAACCTAAACAGAATCCACAAACTTTATGATCGATTTCAACAGGCATTTTTCTGAACACCACTAAATAGAAAAACCATCTAAGATAATAAATTATTCGTATTAAATGTTTAAACCACTTGAGGGACATGTAATGGTAATTATAGCAAAAGAAATTGAAAGAATGGTAGAACTAGAAACAAAGGCTTGGGACACAAAAGATGTTGAAATCTTACTTCAATTATTCCATCCAGATATGGTTTGGCCTTGGCCTGCAACTAATCGTTCTCACGATCCAATGGAATGGAAGAAATATTATTCAGACAAAGCTTCATCCTTAATTGTGAAGGGAATAGACACATTAACAAAAACATTACAATGAACTCCTTTCTGGAATTAACTTTCTTTATCTACTAGAAAAAGCATTAAAAGTATTATAGTAAACAGCCACTAAAGGCATTAAGAACGGTTTAGAAACATAACGAACAATTAGTCCTGCCTATTCTTTGTCAGCATAAATTAGTAATTCACCAATCAAATGAGCAACCGCAAATAAATAACAAGAGAATATAATCCATGAAGGGTATTTCCGACCAAGACTCTGAGTTAATAAAAAAAAGAAAAGACAGCTAACTTATTAAACATTCTTTTCTATTCTCTTGATGAGGAAAACCGGCTTGATTCCAGATTGGGTTGTGATTAAACGTTTAGATGAAGTCTCTATCCCTCGAGAGAAATTTCAGATAGATATGGAAACTTGGCCGCTAATTGCTCGAGAGAGAGTTAACAAGTTTATTCAAGGTGCTCGTTGGTATCCTTCTAAGAGTGCTTCCAGAGGAAGTTATGAGCAAGAAATTTATGAAGAATTTGCTGGTCATGGATTACTTAGACTTGCTGCAGCTGATAACACACGTATTATTGGTTGGCTAATTGAGCAAGAAGGTGATCTTTTCGAGTGGCGTTATCTCCATGCTAAGACTATCCAAGAAAAAGTAGATATTGCCAAGTATTTTTTTGGTGAAGACAAAGTTATTGGTCCGAGAGATCTTTGGGCACGGTTCAAGATCGATAATAAATATTTCAAGGATTTTAAAATGGGAAATAGACGGACTGGCGCTATGGGATTGCATTTTACCTGTGTTCCCAAAATTGTTAGCATTCGTTCTGCTCTTTTACGTGATGGTTGGGTTCTTAGTACCGTAGATGATTTCTCCAATGGAGTTAAGGTTGCCTTTGAAGAAACCTTGAGGAGAAGAATAAAAGAAACCATCACACGTTTGGATCCAACGACCCGAGAAGCTGTTAAAGAAGTTCAAGAAGAAATTGGTCGGTTAATTCACTCAATAGCTTTTGCCAGAGGAAAAGTAGATCTAGAAGATTATAATCTATTCAATCGACAGGATATCTTTCCTCAATGTATGTTAGATTTATATAATATTATTATGAGCAAAGGACATTTGAACCACTCCGAAAGGTTTCAGCTTGGATTATATCTAAAACGATTGGGAATGTCAGTGGATGAGCAATTGCGTTTCTGGTATAATAACGCAGTTGATAATGCTGGAATGTCATATGAGCAATTTGCACATGGTAATCCAGGATATATCATTAGACACATGTATGGGTTGGCAGGTGGAGAAACAGACTATGATGCACCTGCTTGCAATAAATTACAGTTTGAATATTATTGCACCTTTATGCATCAATCTGTAGAGGAAATCGATAAACACCTTCGTAAAGAATTTAAGAATCCATCAAATCAGAAAGAGAACGCAATTCGACAATTAGAAAGCAAAGTTGTTGATAACAAACCTAGTGAAGCTTGTGCAATACTCTTTAGCCTAAGATATAACCGAGGTTGTAGACCAATATTTCATCCAATTAATTATTCTACTTATGCAGCAAAAGTAAAGAAAATAATTGTTCTTCCGGAACAAACCAAGAAGAAAGGATTGCCATCTAAGAAAGATAACAAAAAATAGCTCTGAGGCAGAAAAATGATCCAAGCAAAAAACGATGATAAGAAACAGCCCAAAGTTCCTACAGAGCTTATACAAAGATATTACAAAGAGATTTTTGATCCCGGTGATTTAATATCAATAATAGGCTTATCCACCTTCTATCGAAGAGAATTTGCCTTTCTACTTAAGGGGAACATCTTTGTGAGAAATATCTCTTTCAAAGACACACAAGAAATGATTCGATATATGTCAAAAAATCCAATTAGACTTTCATATATTGGTGCTGTCTACGAAACCCCTCCATCAAAACAACACAATATTCAACGAATTAAGTGGGAATCTCGAGAGTTTTGTTTTGATTTAGATATTAATGATTACGACCTTGTACGAGTTTGTGGTTGCCAAGGAAAAGAACAGTACTGTTCTGAATGCTGGTCCTTGGTTCAAGATGCAGCAGCTTTTCTTGATAAATCCCTTCGAGAGGATTTTGGTTTCAAGGATATCGTCTGGGTTTTTTCAGGCAGAAGAGGTTTTCATGCCTGGGTTCGTGACCCTATTGCCGGTAAATTGTCACAATTACAAAGAAACAGCATTGTTAGATATTTAACGTTAATTAAAGATGAAACTCGCACACAAGCCGTTGAAAAAGATTTGAAGAACGTTATACCTTTACGAGATCGTATTATTGAGATGGTTGCAAAATCCTTCTTTACACGAGCAACAGATAAAGAACTTCGAGCCGAACCTTTCAAATTTACTGGAAAACAAATTGAAAGATTACGTTATAACCTCAAAAATAGTTCCCGTCCGTTTCACTTTACTTATGATACAATTTTAGATAGTAAGAAAAATCGCGATAATGTTTTCACACATATTATTAAATATCGTTTTCCACGCATTGATAGAAAAGTGTCTATAGATATTAGACGAGTGCTCAAAGTTCCGGGAGGAGTGCAAAGTACAAATGGAAGGATTTGTTGCAAAGTGGATATAAAGAAGATATACCATTTCTTCCCTGAAAATGCACCTAGTATTTTCGATTATTTCTCCTAACTGAAGAATTCTTGAGCAATTGTTGCTATTCTACCAGGTTCATATTGTATTGGTCGAGTATTTTGTCGTAGCCAAGCAGGTAAGAATCGAGCAGTGTAACTTTGACCGAAACGATAATCTAAGAAAATAATTAATCCTCGATCATTAATTGAGCGTATTGGTCTTCCAGCAGCTTGAGAGGCTCGACGTATGGCAGGAATGACGTATCCATATTCTCTTCCTTTTTTAGGGAAATGTTCTTCCAGATAAGCGATTTGTGATTCTATACGTGTTGTTGGTCGAGCATATGGAATACCAACAATTATACAAGTATTCATTTGTTTTCCGGGAAAATCAGCTCCTTCTGAGCTTCGACCACCTAAAACACCCATTAGTACTGCTCCTCCTCTTGTTGAGAGATTCTTGTATTCTTCAATTAATCTATCATTTGCTGAGGAAGTCATTTTTCTTTGTTCGTAAAAGAATGGTTTGTCAAGATAACTTTCAACACCTGCATCTAATAACCCTTTAAGAACCACATATGAAGCAGCAAAAATGCCTGTATTTGATGGTGTGTTATTAGCTGCTTCCGCAATAATTTCACACATCTTTTTGTAATTTTCAGGAGTACGATCAGCTAACCTTGTACTAATTCTATCGATAATAAAACCTTGAACATTCTTTTCTGAATAAGGTGAATCAAGAACTTTCGATACCAGTGGAAGTTTATCTAGACCAACAATTTTTGAATAGGAATCAATTGGTTCTATTGTTCCTGAAATATGCACACTATTACTTACATATTCAAGGACATGTTTTGTAGTAAAACGAGCATCAAGAGAAACAACCTCAAATCTAACACTCCAACCTTCCATACGAGTACGATAGCTTGTAATTAAGTGTAGAAATTCTGTCCTGCTTTTTGTTAGAACAAATCTTCGCAAAAATTGTCCAATGCGATGAATATATGATCTTGGTGATTTATTTCTAGATAAATATTCATGTTGTATTTTCATTCCAGCACTGATCAATTTATCAACATAATCTAAATCAATAGTTGCGCCGATTTCTCTAGAAAGACTGAGTAAAATTGCTCGGGCATCAATCTTCTTTTCAACATCTGAACGTACTTGTGCTTCTTCAAGAACGGAAGTCAACCCTCTGACAAGTCTTAGAAACTGTGGATAATTGAATGCCTTAATCTCTTTCAAGGCTTGTCGTAGTGAGTAAATACTTAGTTGATCACTTGAAATGCTAAGAGAAGCATCAATAATATTATGACATTCGTCTACAATTAATAATAACTCACTCATACCACGATCTACTTTACCTAAAAAAATCTCACGAATTGGTGGGTTGAATAAATATTGATAACTTGCTGCAACTACATCAACTTTTTCAACTAATTTTAGAATGAGTTCATATGAGCACAATCTATTTTCTCTGCAAAGATTATTTATTTCTGTGCTTGTAGAAGGCACTTCTTCGAGAATCTTCATAACATTACGAAAATTAGGTGACTTCTCATCCATCCTGTTATGGTACTCGCATTTTCGTAGTTTCTTTAATTGATTACATAAAACTGAAGCCGTTGCTGCATCATCAGCATGTTTTTCAATTATGGGATGGGGACACATTTCCTTTCTACCACGAATTGAGACACCACTAACGTTTGTTTCCTTAGCAATCTCTTTCAATTCAGAAATAACACGATCTGCTTGTTTGTTTGTTCTACAGACGTGTATTATTTGCAAATCTCGTTCTCGCGCAATTGGTATGCAAGCTGACAATGCTGCAACTGTTTTACCTAATCCATTTGCGCCTTCAATGACCACATTTTTCTTCGCTTTCAATGCTGCATAAATAGTTGAAATTAGCTCATCTTGAATAGGTCTAATATCATCATATGGAAAAATGTCAATTATTTCAGCAGGGATTTTAATGGCAGTCATTTTATCTAATACCAACTTCTACTTTGGAGAATACGATGATAGAGAATTTTAATCTTTGTATTACAATAAAGCGAAATCTTCCAAGAATTGATTGGTGTACTAATCCTGTACTTGATCCATCCATTCCGTCAATGAAGATTCTTTATAGAGGGAATAACCTATTTCATCGAACACTTTTGGTAAGTAATCAAAATGAGTTACGAATAACTTGATGTTTTTACTCAGTTGCTCCCGGAAGGGAATGCCTAAAATATTCTCATTTTTTGAGACAAAATGATGAGATATTTTTCTATAGGAGAAATGCACATCTTTAGTTAAACAAAGGATACCCAAAAAAAGATCGGCATTATTTTTGGTGCTATAATTCCATCTGTCTTTTTGAGAGGGTTTTTGAGCATCTTCAATCGAGTATTCTATTATATATCGTATAATTTGTTTACAAAATTCAGTCTCTCGTTTTCTGGATACAGTATTCCAATCCTTCACTTCAACAAGAACATGAAAAATACGACCTGAAATCTTTCTCAAAGCAACAATATCAATCCTCTTGCCACTTTTCAAAGAAACCTCTTGTTTAACAGCAAAGTGATGTTGTTGTAAAAAATCCGCAACCTTTGTTTGAGCAATCTTCCAAGCTGGTTTTTCATCACTCACTTTGTTCACATCAATAAATAATCTACAATATTGATGAACTATTTTACTTTCGCAACTTTGCTTAGGATTTTTACAACATCTTTGTCGATAGTCTCAATAAATTTGAGTGCGTCATCCAATTCAGTTGAACGATACATTACAACTGCGATAAGCCTTCTTTCTGGATCTTTAGGCAAGGGTTGAATGGTGAATTGTACAGATTCTTCTGGAAATTTTCCAGTGCCTGCAGCAAGAGTAAAACCACTTGGATGTAGTTCCTTGCCACTCCAACTAAATTTGAATGCTTGTTCATTGTATAATTTGTTGAATAATTCCTTAACGGGTGTGGGGGAAAACACTTCAAACTTAGAATTTATCTCCATTACAACAGTAGCAGTTAATGCTTGATCCCCTAATACTTTTTCATAAAAGTCATAGGCATCTCTGAACAAAGTTAAAACGTTTTCTGCAGGTTGAGCATCGATTACAAATCCTTTTCTAGAGAAGACTATTAACGATTGAGGATTTGTTTTTGGACGGAAAAGATATTCTTTCAGAGGGCCTCTTGGAGTTTTTATTTGTCTAGTATTTTTTGTATAATCTCTTCTAGTAGCAATATCAGCTATTGCTTCAACATCAACTTCAGGTCCAACATGAATGAGATGTTTGAAAATTACATGTGATCGTTCAACTATAAAGGACATTTTTCTTTGCTCCTAATATATGAGTTATTCATTTTTCTATGTGATTATTTTTTACTCTTCTGATTCCTTTTCTTTACTCTCTTCTGGTTCTTGTATAACTTCGTTACCAATTTCAATCATTAATTTACGAATGTAGAACATTCTTTGAATTGTTGTTATAAATGATAACAAACCTACCAATATAATTCCAATAGGTAATGCTACAGGCCACCAGATAAAAAGTATGTTGCCAAGTACTAGAATCAATATTTTCTCTCTTCGCTCCATTATTCCGACGCTTTCAACATTCATTTGTGCAACGCTTTCACCTCGTGCTCGAGAGTAACTTGCAAAGATCATTCCTGCAAAGGAGAACAAACACCATGCAGATACTGAGATTGTAGCAATTCCAGGCCAATGAGTCTCGAGAGGTTCGAATGTATAAATTCCAATGGCAATTCCGAACAAGTAACAAAATTCAACGAATCTATCCATAACCGGATCTAACACTTGTCCAAATTTGGTTGTTTTTCCCATTGATCTTGCTACAGAACCATCTACTACATCAAGCATTCCAGCGATAAACATTAATGGAAAACCAATTGCCCACCAATACTCAAATGTACCCACTCTGCCATTGAATGCATACATTGTTGCAGATGCTATTGCAAACATTGCAGAAATCATTGATATGGCATTTGGCGTTATACCCATTTTTCCAATAAATCGACCAAATGGAAGCATCATCTTCTTATATCCGCCCCTTGTCCTTAACTTAAATTTGCGCCACCAAGACATGAACATCAACAAACTATCTTCTGATATTATATAATCATAAAATAACCTACTTTAAAACCATTTCTAACCTTTCAGCAATAAAGAATTCAGCAGAATAAAAGATGTGAAGAAACGATGTCCCCCAACACACTAACACACTTGTATCACCGATTAGAATAATTCTTCCTCAACCGTGGTCTCTCGAGGTGGGAGTAGTTAGTCATTTCTTCGGGGATGAAAGCAGCTCAATTGTGTGGGCGACTTGGGTTGACTTTTTCCTCATCGCAAAGCAATACGCATAAGCTAGGAAAAGAGCCGTTTAAAGTCGTCGATAGTCAATTTATGCTCTCGTGCGAGTCCAGTGTGCGCCTCCCCTTGCTTTGGTGGTCATTGCAAGAATATTCCAACTATCACCAACTCTCTAGAAGGCTTATCCTATCATCATGTACTTTATACAGATATTGAGAATAAAAAAGCTTGCTTAAAACAGAAAATGACAAGTCAAAGTGACTTGTACATTGCCAGATTTTTTTTATTTATTGTAACGCTGAACCACAAGTCACACAGAATTTATCCTTAGCGGTTATCTTAGAACCGCAATATGGGCAGTATCCTTGATCTTGCATATTCTGCATAATTGGAGTAATCTCTATACCTTCAGGTTCACTAATCTTCTTGCTTGCATTTATTGGTGTGGGAGTTGTTGTTCCAATTGGAGGTTGTCCTTTTACTTCAAACACCACTACTTCACCGCTTTCAGGATCAAATGAAGCTTTTAGTTTTCCTTCTGCTCGTAAATCAACAATCATCTCTTTTAGATCACGCTTTTTCATACGGAGTTCTTCACTTAGCTGATTCAGTTGTACTCTCTGGTAGGATTTTAACGCACCTAATACTTTCTCACGATTATAGCGATAACTGAGAATATTAGAGATACCGGCAATTAATAGTATTCCACCTGGAATAAACATCCAGTAACTTCCAGGAGTATTTGGAAATCTTACTGCAATTATGCCCCAGATAATAAAACCGATGCCAAATGATAAGGTCCAGAGATTTCCGCGACCGAATGAACGTTCTATGTAACCCATTTTGTAAATCACATCAAATAGTTGTAATAATTTCTTTCTAATACTAAATTGCTCATTAAGCTAAAAAAACCTTTACTATCAGAACTTGAAGAAAAGTTGTTTCAATAGTTAGTTTTATAAGCTAATAAGTAACACAAAAAAAACTGCTTTTAAACGAGAGTATGCTCTGGTTATTATCTTACTTTAAAAGTAAAATCATCTGATTGACATTTAGGTTAAGAGAGAGCACAAATTAATACATTTGGTTGAAGAAACTATGGCATTAGAACAATTCCAAAACTCGACTACAAAACAAAAAAATACTTCGATTATAAATAATGAGGGTAACATTATACGTAAGAATCCCCGATATCAAGGACAATTATCATATTTGAGAGAGATCATTTTATCTGATTGCCCAGATATAGATGCAAATTTATTATCTGAAAAACTTGATGTTACTTTCTTAACAGCACAAATTCTCTTAAGCGATTGCTATGAAAAAGAGATAAAGAAATAAAGAAAACGAATTTACAAATTAGAAAAATGGTTACTGCTTGAGCATTTAACCAACAAAGCTTTTTTTTATAGTTCCTCTAAGATTTTCTTCATTTCTTCTGTTTTATCTTCAAGAACCCAGTCATCAGGTATGAAGAATGCAGCGGAAGAAGTTATTCTTATAGCATCTTTTACATTGATATCCAATGTGCTCAGATCTATTTCTCCTGTCATTTCCGTTGGTTTGAAAATACCACAATCAGGACAGTACCAACCGGATTTAACGTCATCAGCACTTGGTGTTTCATCTTCCGTTAATTTAGCAACAACGAAATTCATTGGGCGATCACATTCAGGGCAAAGAGGTTGTTCAGCCATATTTTTCATATCCTTTTAGTTTACAATCATTCCAGTTAGTTTTTCTCTTTAATCCAAAACTGTCTTACACATACCAACGTATCCTTGTGCTTCAGTCATTGATTTCTGAATTAATGTAATTAAATTTTTATCCTTAACTTTTTCTGCTATTTTAATTGCTTTTTCAAAAGCGTTTTCACCTTGAGTAAACAAATCTAATGCTTCTTGATATTTTTCTGAGTCTAAATTGAAAATTCCTTGAGACTGATAAAAGTGTCCTAAGTAATATTCTTGCTGTGCTTCCCATCGGTTCAAAGTTGCTTTATCGTCTTCCTTATTTGGGAATGCTTGAATTGCTTGTTTCAAAAAATCTGCAGCTAATTCAAATTGTCTTGTAGCTTTCTTTGCATCATTGAGATTTTTAAGAAATTCATTTGCATTTGCTTCATACATACTTGATTTCAGCATATAAGAGTAGGATTCGAACAATTTAGCATTTTTTCCATCTATTGATAGTTTACTTGCTCGTCTATAAAATTTTGAAGCAAGATTGCATTTCTCACTACCTTCGGTAAACTCTCCATCATTGGAGTGTTTAAAAGCTTCTTTCCACAAAACCGAAGCTTTTTGCTCTACAATCATTCGTACAATGGTTTTCAAAATTTCATTTTGTTCTTTAACCCAAACAGAATATGATGGATTGTAATAAGCAGCAATTACAAATGATTTGTAAGCTCCTAAATTCCTTTTTTTTGCTAGGTGTAAATTCTTATTATCAAAGGCTTGTTCTCCTTCTATTTTTAAGGATAAGCCTTTAGAGAAATTTTCCCGAGCTTTGGCATTATATTTCAGCAGTGGGTTATCATTCTGTTCAACTATTTTTCCTTCTAAAGTATATGAATTTAGTGCTTCCAATAATGCTTCAATTTGTTTTTCAGGTGGTGTTCCTTTTTTTAATGCAAGACATTCAGAATTTCTACCTTTAGAGAAAAGGTCCATTCGTTCAGCTTCTTGTTGATATTCCAATGAGAAACCAGTACTCATTCTTTGGAATCGAGTAAGCATCTTTCCACCTTCCACATATTCAAGAGAAGCACCAGTATAATCTCCCTGGCGGTATTTCTTTTCTCCCTCAATTATTGAAAATACACCCTTATAGAGGTAGAGAGAAATTTTGGCTACCTGATCGCCATCGTCATCTTTTTGTTTTAAAGATTTAATCTTCTCATCAATAGAAATGGAAACTTCTTGTAAATTTGTTCTAAATTCATCAAAGAAGAACAATTTTTTCTCGGATAGTGAAGCAGCTGCACTCAAACTTCTATTCACCTTTAATATAGATTATTTACAAAAATTACTTTAAGAAACCTTTGTTTGTGACTTATTCAAAATTAACTATAAAAACTAAAAAATAATATTTGAAAATTAGTTTATCCATAATTTTGGACTGGAACTAATTTTCATAATCATTCGTTCTTATTGATTTGGTATTGTAGTTACAACTCTACTATTACCTGTTAAGTAAACTGTGTGTTCAGATTGAGATACAAAAGATCCCTTAACATCACACAAAGCTGGATATCGCTTTATTTGACCCTTAATTGATAAATCTCTAATAGCAACTTTTGCTGTTGGAATAGAAATTTCATTTGCTATCCATCTTGTTGTAAATGGAAAGTCTTGATACTTAGCCAAAATCACTTTTCGAGCTTTACGAGAAGCATCTAAGCGTAAACCGATTTGGAATGGCACCAAGTGAAAGATGAAACATCTTCCTTCATCAGGATGAATGCTTCCTGTTCCTGATGTGGCGAAAGTCTCTATGGCAAAAGCTTGTCCTTCTTCTAATTTGAACCCTTTTGTGCCACTAATATTTGGAATAGTAATTGGTCCATGTAAAAGATGTTGATCTAACTGATGACCAGTTAGGTCACGTATCGGTCGAAAACCATAAGATCTAATTATTGACTCTATTTCTTCTCCAAGTCTATCGGTAAAAATACCTGGACGAATCATATCAATGGTTGCTTTTGTTGCTTCTTCAGAAGCTTTAATTAAATCTCCATGATCACTTCCAAATGAGACTGTGAAAGCAGTATCTGCTACATAACCATCCATATGAACTCCACAATCAATCTTAACAATATCTCCTTTTTTTATGACAAGATCATCATTAGGTGGAGCAGAATAATGTGCAGCAATATTATTAATAGAAACGTTTAATGGAAAAGCCCATTTTCCACCTAATTCAACAATCTTAGCTTCTCCTGCTTCACATAATTCTAAGACTGAAGCACCAACTTTCACTTTCTTTCTTAGCAATTCTTTCACTTTAATTGAAATTTCTCCTGCTTGGAGGTATTTCTCTAAAGGTCCTGCTTCTTCTGATTTTCCTACAGATTTCTTCTTCTTAACAACTTTTTTAGGTGCAACTTTCTTTGCAACAGTCTTTTTAGCAGTAGATTTTGATGCGGGCTTTACTGCTGTTTTCTTACTAACGGTTTTTTTAGTTGCTAATTTCGTAGTTGATTTTTTTGCAGCAGGCTTTTTTCTAGTAGTGCTTTTCTTAGTTACCTTTGAGCTTGCAGTCGCTTTTTTAGCAGTTGCTTTTTTACTTGAAGTGGATTTCTTCTTTGGGGGTGGATTTTTACTATATTTGGACATCTTGTTTTCTCCTATCTATCTATCAAACAATGCTTATTCTCTTATTAATTCTTCCCGATAAAAGAAAAATTACATAAAACTTTTGGTACAAATGCATAAAAAAATTTCACTAAATTAACAATAGAAGTAGTTTTTGTCTTAAAAAAGAACTAAAAGCCAAACTCAAAATCATTATTGCAGATTGAAAAAATAAAAAAAGATAGGAACTTGGTTCCTATTCTTATTTCTTGACTTTCTTAATAATAAAGACTGAAGCAGCTAATCCGAATAGACCGGCAATAATACCGAATGCTGGTATTGGTGCTACTGAAGCAGCTAAGAACCAGTAATAATCGGATGTAACTTTGTTGAGACTTGTATCCCAAGCTTGCACGAAGTATGTGTAATTGTTTACTACACCGATAGCATGATCAATTGTTATGTTTGCAATAAAAGTTGTGCTTCCTGGTGCGAATTGTACCATATCAATCTTTAGGTTTGTACCATCACCTACATATGAGAAAAGACAAGCAGTAATATCGTCAACGACACAATAGTCGTCAGCGAGACCAATAGTTACAACAACGTAGTCTTCGTCTAGAGGAACGCCATCTGGATATCTATCAACCAAATCAACGATACCCTCAATATTTGGAGCTTTGGTGTCATCAATCTCAATTGTTTGATTTAATTGGATTGGAGCTTCGTACTTAGGATAGAGAGTAACAAAGATTGTTTGCTCGCCTAAAGGCATATCCCATTCATCGAAGAAGAACAAGAAACTGTAGTTGCCGGTTGCTTCATTGACTCCAACATTAAAGTATTGACCTGCACCATAAGTGTCATCCCATCCATCCATTTCAACAATTAAGTCGTAACCAACGAAATCGTCGAATACACCACCAGTTATTACGAGTGCTTCATTGACTGGATCACCAACAATTGTTGTGAAGGTTAACGCAGCAGCATCATTTGTCAAAGCGACATTTAATGCCATTGTACTAATAAGCATATCAAAAGTGTCATCTTGGTTAGCTGAACCAACATAGAAAATCAAATCGTCTGCAAAGTCAAGAATAAAGTCATCGGCATCGCCAGTGTCTAATAGTCTAATCATTTCTACAGTGTAATAATCCATTAAGGTATTATTCCAATCAGAGGAAACAACGGTGTCTGTTTGACCACCTGCTGCTACGGTTGTAGAGTTTAACCAAGCATCATACATTGTACCATTAGCTAATGCAAATTCATCGCTGATTAAAGTGGATAAATCACTTTCATACAATGGTTTAGCATCAACGAAAGTATCAGTAGTTTTGTTTGTGTTCATTACGTATGGATTGGTACCAGCATCTACATCACCAGTAGCATTGCATTCAAATGCGAAACCAGCATTGGTTCTTGGAGAAGTAGTCCAGATCATCATGTCTGAATCATTATTTGCGTAAGGTCCAGTAGAGAAACCAATTTGGATAACATCATCTGCGCCATCAACAAATTGCCAATCAACGAGAGCGGCATTGATCATACCGGTTTTATTCCATTGACCAACTGTAACATCCTCAGTTGAGTCTTTCCATTGTAAAGCGACATAAACATAAGTTGCGTCATAAACTAAAGAGACGTTTACTCCTCCGAAAACTTCGAAGGACAAACCTTCCCATTCAGCTAAGTCGCCGTCGGCTACAAGGGTGTAAGCGGTTGCATCTTCAGCTAGTATACCTTTGTCACCCATTGGGTCTCCCATTACATCAGGAGTGAACAATTCAGACTCGGTAGGAGCTGATGCAGATCCAGTTTGTGCTGGTAATGTTACTGTTCCAACAGCAAATAAGCTTGAGAACATAGCAAGTAACAGTACTGCAGCTAAAATTTTGCTTCTTTTCATTATTCGAATCATCTTCCTATAATATTATTAGGCCAAATCTAATATTCCTAAGCGTATTAGGAACATAGAGTTGTAGTTTTATTTATTATAGCGAAATATATACTTTTTGGATGCCTTAGAGAGTTGATTATACTTTAAGCAATTGTTTTATCAAGTTAGCAATTGTCTTATTAAATATACTGTTTTGTCAAGGAAAGAAACTGTTCATGAACTGTTCAGAATAGAATGAACAAATAATGAAGAATTTTTATTTTAGCAATGGAAATTTAGACAATAATCAAACAATACGACCAAATTCCTTCTCTAAATCCTTTTCAGTTATGCGTATAATTGTTGGTCGCCCATGTGGACAAGTGAATGGTTGCTTGCAAGCACTTAATTGTTCCAAAATTGCTATTGTTTTCTCAATAGATACGGGATCTCCACTCCTTACGACCGAATGACATGCCATTGTTTTAAGTATGAGGTCCAATCGTTCATTAACATCAGGGATATTTGCGACATCTTTTCTCATTTCATCAATTAGATTTTTGATATCCTCTGTGGTTTTAAGCAAATCCATTACAACAGGCAACCGACGAATGATGAATGTGTTTCCTCCAAAGTGCTCTAAATTAATTCCAACTTTTTCTAATTGAGGAATATTTTCTTCCAAAAATAATCGTTCTTCTGTGGATAGGTTAAAGGCTATAGGTTGCAAGAGTTCCTGAGTAACAAAATTTGCATTATGATATAATTCAAGTAAATGTTCATACATAATTCTTTCATGAGTAGCATGGATATCTACTACTGCTATACCTTCGCTAGATTCACACAAAATATAGAGGAGATGTGCTTGCCCTAATGGTCGTATCCAAAAAGTATCTGATAAAGCAACGGCAGTAGGAGAAATGACAAGTGCGCTTGTTTCGTTTAAAACTGAAGAACTCTCATCAAACCTTAATTTTGTATCTACACTGCTTATCGGTTTCAATAGTGCTGAAGATTTCCCATTTGATTGAGGAGTAATTGTTGTATCACTAACTGTGCCATCCAATCTAGTTTGGGCACTTGCAGCAACACTTGAAGAGCTTTTTAGTAATCCTTTACTTTCACGCCATAGTTCATTGTTTTCTAAAGTGTGAGTTATTGCTTCTTGTACAATATCATATATTTCTCTACTTTCACTAAATCTGACTTCACGTTTAGTAGGATGGATATTTACATCTACTTTTGAGCTTTCGATGTTGATATTTAATAATGTAACAGGATAGCGATGTTTCATCAAGAGTGTTTTGTATGCTTCTTCTATTGCTTCAGAAATAGTTTTGCTACGAATATATCGCTTGTTTACATAGAGCATTTCATGATCTCGAGATGCTCGAGAGAGACTCGGTGCAGAAGTAAAACCAGTGATTTGAATGCCATCTTTTTCGAAATTTACCGGGAGCATCTGTTTTGCGAAATCTGCCCCAAATATTGATATGAAAGGTTCTATTGGATTTGAACTTCTGGGGCTATTAAGTAAAGTTGCTTTATTATGTTGTAATTTAAAGTGAATTTCCGGATGAATTAATGCTTGCCGATTAGCTATTTCCATTATGTGACCTAATTCTGTTGTAGGTGTTTTCATGAATTTCTTTCTAGCAGGAACATTGTAGAATAAATTCCTTATAATAATAGATGTACCAACTGAGCATTCCCGTTCTTCAATGAGTTCTAGATTTCCACCTTTTATTCGAACAATTGTTCCAGTGAGAGCGTTTTCTTCTCGAGTAATTATTTCCATCATTGAAACAGAAGCAATGCTTGCCAAAGCTTCCCCACGGAACCCTAATGAGGCGATACTATCTAAATCCTCAATTGCTTTTAGCTTACTTGTTGTATGTGATTTCCAAGCTAAAGCAGCATCCTGAGAATTCATTCCAATACCATTATCAATCACCCGTATCAGATCTAATCCATATCCCTCAATGAATATGGAAATCTCTGTAGCTTGAGCATCAATAGAATTTTCTACTAACTCTTTTACTACTGAGGCAGGACGCTCTACTACTTCTCCTGCAGCAATTTTATTGATTGTTTTTTGATCTAATTGAACGATGATTCTCTTTTTTTTACTCACTGCAATAGCACCAAAGTTTTCTTTTAAAATTCAATGTAAATCAGCATTTAAAAACCGTTTCTATCCAATAGCAATAATGATTAGTTTTTGCAAATGTTAATTGTAGCTGTGTGAACAAAGCTCAGATATTTATACGAAAGATGTTTAAATCTCTGCGTTATGACAAATTACCGTTTATTTTACTGAAAAAATTTAATGGCTGTTTTGGAGTAATAATTAATGGCTTGGATTTATGGTTTAGCAATATTTCTTGGAGTGTTATCATATTCCATGCTAAATGTTGGGATGGGATTACAAAAGAAAGGAGCAGAGTCCCTTCCAAAAATCGAAAAGCAAAAGGTTTGGCAGAACTTAAAAAATTTCTTTACAAACAAAACTTGGTTATTGGGATTTTTATTAGTACAATCTCAATGGATTTTATTAACAATGGCATTAGATTTTGCCCCTATTTCAATTATTACTCCACTGATGAGCTTTGGTATGGTAGCCTTGGTCATTTTTTCGTTTTTCTATCTAAAGGAATCGATTTCTTTTGTAGAAATAATGGGTATTATAGCAATAATAATTGGTATAGTAATTTTAGGTTTAACCAATCCCGAGGAAGAGGTTCTCTATACGCTCAATGAAACAATAGAACGGTTTTCAAGCACCTGGTCTATTGTCTTTCTAGTAATTATTTTTGTTATTTCCATCGGATTAATTCTATTATCTATTCTCAGAAAATACAAAAACGCTGATATATTATTTGGGATTTCTGCAGGGATTACTGATGCTTTAGGAGCAATTCTTCTTAAAGCATTAATGAGCGGAGCGGATTTTCGAGATAAAACAATTGTTAATGATTCTGTTACAAATTGGGTTTGGTGGTTCTTCATGTTTACTATGATAATATTTAATGGCACTGCCACCATTTATCTACAGGTTGCTTATCAACGCGGCAAAGCAGTTATTGTTGCACCAATTTTTGGTGTGCTCGCAATGATTGTTCCTGTGTTTGCTGGAATAATTATTTTTAGTGATTGGGCAATTTTTGTTGAGCAAAATATGATTGGAAAAATGCTTTTGAAAATAGCCGCATTTGTAATAATTATTGCTGGTGCGGTTGTTCTTTCAATAAAAAGTGCTAGAACTCAAAAGAAAGAAAATGGAGAGAACCCACCAGAAGAATATCAACCTCTAGTGAAAGGTCTAGAAGAAATGGAATATGCTAAAAAAAGCATAGATTAGAAAACTGCTATTTCAAATTTTCATGACTTCTTTTTACGCGTTCAAGAATTTGATTGAGCTTATTCATAGCTTCTAAAGGAGTGAGGTTATCTATTTCTAGCTCTTTTAGCTCTTCAATGATTTCTTCATTAATTCTATCTTTTTCGTCACGCTGAGATTGGTTAAAGATGCTTTTTGTTAAAGCAATGTTAGTATCAGTGTTTTTAGTACCGTCGGCTACCAATCCAAACAAATCAGTTTGAATTGAACCAAGTTTAGGTAAATCTTTTCCGAGAGCAGTTTCATCAGACCCGTTTGACTGTAATTCGAGATAGTGCAGAATTTCTTTTGCACGACTTATGACGGCGTCAGGCATACCAGAAAGTTTTGCTACTTGAATTCCATAGCTTTTATCAGTCCCACCAGGAATGATTTTATGCAAGAAAAGTATCTGGTCATCCTTTTTCTTTACTTGAACACTATAGTTCTTCACTCGTTCAAGATATTGCTCGAGATTAATTAGTTGGTGATAATGAGTTGCAAATAATGTCTTTGAGCCTAAATTCTTGGAATTGTGAATGTACTCAGCTACAGCCCAAGCGATGCTTACACCATCATAGGTTGAAGTGCCACGACCGATTTCATCTAATATTATTAAACTGCGTTTTGTTGCATTGTTAAGAATATTAGCAGTTTCATTCATTTCAACTAAGAAAGTAGATAGACCTTTTGAAATATCATCAGAAGCACCAATTCGAGTAAAAATCCGATCAACAACACCGATAGTTGCTTTATCAGCAGGAACGAAACAACCTATTTGAGCCATCAGAGTAATTAATGCTACTTGCCGGATATAGGTAGATTTACCACTCATATTTGGACCGGTAATAATCAATAATTGATCCGATTTATTATTCATTTTAGAATCATTAGGAATAAATGGTTGATCAAGAAGCATTTTTTCTACTACTGCGTGACGTCCATTTTTGATTTCAAGTTTGTATGAGTTATTTACTATCGGTCTAACATAAGCATTATTTCGAGATACTTCTGCAAAAGTAGTTAAACAATCTAACTCAGAAATTTTTTCAGCATTAATGAGAATTTTGCCAATATCATCATGAACTTTGTCACGAATTTCACCAAAGAGCTTGTATTCTAGATCACTAATTTGATCCTTAGCGGTGAGTATTTTAGCTTCATATTCTTTCAGTTCGGAAGTAAAATAACGTTTACCATTCGTTACCTCTTGTTTTTGAACGTAATTTTTTGGGACCAAATTGAGATAATTCTTTCCAACTTGAATGTAATATCCCAGCACTCTATTATATTCGACTTTAAGTGATTTAATACCTGTTTTTGATTTTTCTTCCAACTCATATTGAATGATCCATTTGCGCCCACCTTCAGAAATTTCGCGAAGAGCATCAAGCTCTTTGTTATATGCACTTTTAATTATCCCACCTTCTTTCAAATTTGGAGAAGGAGATTCTTTAATGGCACTATCAATGAGCTTAACTAAAGGATCCAATTTATGCAGTTCTTTGATTATTCTTTTTGGTGCAGCAGTGGTCAATCTTTTCAATATTTTTAAAATCGAAGGAATAATTTTAAGAGAATTTTTTATCGAAATGATATCTCGAGCATTTGCACGCCTTAAAGAAACTAGACTAGCTAAACGCTCTAAGTCTTGGATGGACTTCATAGCTGTTCGCAAATCCTCTCGAGCAAAAGAATTACTAACAAATTCCTCAACGGCATCTAATCGCTCATTGATTATCTTAGGTTCGAGTAAGGGTCTACGAACTGCCCGTCTAATATATCGACCACCCATTGAAGTACAACTTTTATCGAGAATCTCTACAAGAGTGCCTTTAGAAGTATTATCCCTAACATTTTTAGTTAATTCTAAACTGCGGAATGAAGCAGGGTCAATAATCATAAACCCTTTTGTTGAGTATAAGGACAAATGATGAATGTTATCTAGTTTTGTTTTCTGGGTTTCCATAAGATAATCTAAGAGAGCACCTGCAGCAGAGATTGCAAGAGGTTTGTCTTCGCAACCATAACCTTCAAGAGTTTTAGTATTGAAATGCTCTGTTAAAAGTTGATAGGCACTATCATAAGAAAAGCGATATGGTTCCAAATGGGAAATCATTACTCCTTCTAGACAAGTAAAAACATCTTCTGGGAAATTTCCTTTCTCAGGAACTAAACACTCGGTTGGGGAGATACGGTTTAATTCAAGAATTAGTTCATCCAAAGGAACTCCTTCGATGAAGTGAGTTACTCTGAACTCACCAGTAGAAACATCCGCCAATGCAAGTCCATAATTTTTCCCTTTCTCAAAAATTGAAATGATATAGTTATTTTCACTCGATTCTAACATAGCACTTTCAGTGAGAGTTCCGGGAGTAAGAATGCGAGTCACGCCACGTTTAACAAGACCTTTAGCTTCACTTGCATCTTCTAATTGGTCAACAATAACTACTTTATATCCATGCTTAACAAGTGTGGACATGTAACCGTCAACAGCCTTCGCTGGAACACCAGCTAGGGGTAAACCAGAACGTGCAGTAAGAGTTATACCTAAGATTTTTGCTCCTAATTTAGCGTCGTCGTCAAATAGCTCGAAAAAATCACCTACTCGAAATAAGATAAAGCAATCTGGGTATTTACGTTTGAATTTTTGATACTGTCTGAGCATTGGTGTGGACTTTGATGACATCGATATCCCTCAACTAACTTTCTTCCGTTACAATCAATCATTGAAAAGGTGTATTAAAAAGGTTTCAGATATTTTTATCTTGAAGAGCGTTTGAAGGGAATTATAAATAAAAAAAGAAAGGAGGTAAAAGATTTAATGGATTTGTCCAAATTAAAATCTTTATCCACTTTAGTAAACTTGAAATAAGAGTTGAGAGAGAAATTCTGTATGAGTGCTCCTGTTATCATTGTTAAATACAACCCCAAATGGCCTGATTTATTTAGGGAAGAACGAAAAAGGATTTTAGCAAAAGTAGGCGAACTTGGAATCCAAGTTGAACATATTGGTGGTACTGCAGTGCCAGGACTTGGAGCAAAACCAATAATTGATATTATGATTCTATTTCGTTAACTAATATTTAAATTTTCCACAGTCAAAGAAAATAAGCAAGTATCATTTTTCATAGAAATATCAATAATTTTGCATAGTGATTCTCCTACAATTCAATACCCTTTCT
>JAUWKS010000064.1 GCA_030614005.1 Candidatus Heimdallarchaeota archaeon
CTAGAGTTTATTGCATTAGTCACGAAGGAATTCAAGAATGGAACTATACTACTACTAATCGTGTTTATGCTTCACCGGTTATTGGCGATTTGGATGGCGATGGAGATCTAGAGATAATTATTGGAGAATATAATGATACACTTTATGAAAATACCATTTATTGCTTAGACAGCACTGGAAATGAGCTTTGGACTTTTAATACCGATCTAGAAACACGTGGCACTGCTGCAATTGGAGACCTTGATAACGATGGCGATCTTGAAGTGGTAGTCGGTGATTATGCTTCAAAAGTATACTGCTTAGCAATAACGGGAACAACAAGTTTTAGCGATTTGGTCTGGGCAAGCTTCCATGGGTCAGCATTCAATACGGGACAGATGGATAGCGACAGCGATTATATAGATGACCAAACGGAAGATTATTTCGGAACAAATGCAACGAATGCCGATTCCGATGGAGATACTCTAGAAGATTGGGATGAAATATATTACCACGGAACTGATCCAACCGATACTGACACAGATAACGATGGTATGCCAGATGACTATGAACTAGCGCAATCATTTGATCCTCTACTGTTCGCTGATGGTGGGTATGATGCAGATTCGGACACTCTATTCAATGTGGAAGAATATAATAATAACACAGACCCACACGATCCAGATACGGACAACGATGGATTGAGCGATGGTGCAGAAGTAAAAATATATGACACAAACCCACTTCTAACAGATACAGATTCAGATGGAATAGATGATCTCGAAGAATTAACCTTGGGAATAGATGGATACATATCTGACCCAACTCTAACAGATACAGACAGCGATGGGCTTGGAGATTTTGACGAAGTAAACACCTATGATACAAATCCAAGTAGTGCAGATACAGATGGGTATGGATTGAATGATTTTGAGGAAGTAAACGCTGGTACGGATGGTTTTGTTACTGACCCCAATGATGTGGATACCGATGATGATTCTTACAGTGATTTTATTGAAGTTTCTCTTGGTTCCGATCCTACTGATGGTTCTGATATTCCCGATATTACCGAGACGCCCCCACCAACAACTACAATAACAATTCCTGGTCAAAATATCACTATCACTGAAAAAGGTGGTATCATTATTGCTGTTTCTATTGTAACATTTACCATTGCCTTAACTTTTGCAGTGGCTATCATTAGACGCAAGCGTCTTGCTTAGCTGTTCGTCAATAGAAAGAGTTTCGAGAGAAAGGAGTGCCTCTTTTCTCTTCCATTGTTTTTTATTTCATAAATAGTTTTGAATAAAAAAAATCACTTATTCGATTTTTCAGAAATAAACTTAAAACGTTAGATAAATAATTCAGCTTATGTTAGGTGAACTTTTTGCTATTGGAGCAACCCTCTGCTTTGTCATTTCAAATGTTATTTTTAAGCGAGTGGACACCAAAGTTTCGCCTTCTCAAATAAACGCTTTTCGAACTATAATTGGCTTCTTGACATATTTGATAATCGCTCTAATAGTTGGAAAGTTTGCAACAATCTTTCAATTTCCGCCAATTTTGTGGCTCTGGTTAGCATTAAGTTTCTTCTTCGGTCAAGTCCTAGGTGATACGGCATATTTCAAAGCTCAAGAAATGCTAGGAACGACTTTAGCCCTAGCAATTTCAATGACTTTCCCTATTTTTACTATTATTATCTCATCCATTATGGGAGAAATTATTCCTGTGTATTTCTATGGAGCAATGAGTCTGATAGTTGTTGGAGTGATTGTTATTGGAATAGGAAAAAATCGTTCTCTTAACAAAACCAATCTAATTGAAGCTGCCAAAGAATCCGAAATATCAACAAAAGAGGAAGGAGTGATTCCTGAAAATACTGTTGTTCTCATCGAAAACGAAGAAATTGATCAATCAAAAGAACCAATTGAAATCAATATAGGAATTAGAGATCCAAAACAGAAATCGAAAAAATATTTGCTTTTTGCAATTGGTATAGCATTATTTGCTGCAATCTCTTGGTCCATAGGAATAGTGTTAACTAATAAAGCGATTACTGATGTAGCAATTTTTATGGGAGATGGTCAATTTAGCAGTTTATTGGGAAATGTAGTTCGATTTCCTATCGCTGCAAGTATATTATCGGCTATGAGCATTGGTGATAAAAAAACAAAAATCAAAACGTGGGGGAAATCGACTTGGTTACTGTTATTCCTTGGAGCAATAATCGGAACTTCAATAGGTGCCTATTTGTACACAGAAGCTATTTTTCTTGTAAATGCTGCTTTTGTTTCAATAGTTGGTTCATCAAGTCCTCTGTTTGCAATTCCTATAAGCTGGCTCTTCAACCGTGAAAAAGTTACCATAATGAACCTTATTGGTGTTTTACTTACTGTCGGTGGAGTAGTTATGATATTTGTTTTTCAGCTTGCTCTCAACTAAGTTAATAAATATGTTTTCGAACTGAATTCTTGAAATGAATAAACAAAGCAATAGATCGAAAATTCTGAATTTACTTTATAAAGAATTTCCGAGAAAGAGAATAGCCGGAGTAAAAAAATCTCTTACTTCTTTCGATGAAGAAATAATAGATTACCTTATTTTATTATTGCAGATTGATGAAAACAAAAAGGTGCGAAAAGCAATTATCAATACTTTTTCTGAAATGATTATGACGGAGATGGATGTTTCTTTAGAACAGAAAATTAATACCGCATTGGACAGTGCAAAAAATAATGAACCTGAAAAAGAGCTACAGTTGCTTGCAGAACAAGCGATAAGGAAAAGAAATAAAGAAAAAAATAGGAAATAAGCACTAAGTGTTTACATCTGTTTCAGTTATTTCTCTTTTTTTCTTTCGTATTTTTGTAAAATGGTCTGGTTTTACTACTGCAGGTATTCCAACGATCATAAATAAGCTGAAAAAGATTACTGCTACAACAAAACCATAATAGTATTGTGTTGTTCCATATATGGAGTCTAAATATCGCACATAGGGAATTTGTAATAGTGTACCTATCAATCCAATAATATTTACTAAAATAACTGAAACGCCAGATATTCTTCGATGAATATTGAAATATTGATGTTCTCTACTTTGGTAGAATAATAGAAAAAATAAACTAATATAACTCCCAATTAATCCAATAAAAACTATTACACTCGAGTATACTGGAAAATTGTCCAATTGACTTATTCCACCCTCATTGAGTAATTCACCATCTTCTTCTAAACTCCAATGACCAAAAAAGTACGTTCTAAAAATGTAATTTTTTCCATTATCTTCATAATTAGATACCGTAAATGGACTTAGAAAAATAAAGAAGCCGCCCACTATAATTAAAATTGCAAGAAACAATCCTGTTAGATAATCTGAACTTGAATTAGATTGAGTCAAAAATCTCTCCAAATTTAATTTGGGTTATTTACTATTTAAACCTATAGATTTTCAGCTCACATTTTTTTATTAACGATTGATATTTTTTACGAGCAATTGTTTTCAATCTCTTGTACAAAGCAAATTGAAATGCCAATAATATCTTGCAAAATTTTTTTGTCTATAAATTCTAAAGTATCATTTATTGTATGCCATTGTACTGGTTTGTGTTTTGTGTTTTCATCCAAAATAATTACAAAAGCGGCTTCATAACCTTTTTTTGTGTAGATATTAGCATCTGAGGAACCAATTATTAATCGACCAATTCTGAGAGGAATGATATTTGAATCAAATTGCTTATAGCGATTGTAACCTTTCTCTAAATTTGAAAGGACTTTTTGACTGTATTTAGCTAAGTGCATAAAATCAAATTCAACAGCTAGTAATTCCACTCCCGCTCCCACACATTCGAATATCAAAGAAAGAGATTTTTCAAATAATTCTGGATGGCTATTCACAAAATGATGTGCACCCTTTTCTCCAACTTCTTCAGAACCCATTGATGCAATAATTAATTCTACATTTTTTAGTTTGTTTTTACTGAAGTACTTTCCAACTGCACAAGCAACAGCTGTTCCAGAAAGATTGTCATTTGCTCCCATAACTACTTTATCACCAAGGAAAAGGGAAAAAGTTGCAATATAGAGAATAAATAAAACGAAGATAATCGGATAACAAAACAAGTCTATTTTTGTCCACTGAAAAACAGTGAGGTCATATAGGATATAGTGATTGCTTATTTGTGATTGCAGAATAATTTTTACAATTGGATAGATAAAAGCAAACAGATTATACACTAGACTCATAATAAGTAAAATTGTTGGAATCGTATCACCTTTTATTGTCGAGATCCTCATTTGTTTTGCAGAATCCGTATGACCTTCTAATAAAATTCTACATTTTACTTCTTCAGATGGCTTGATAATTCCATACACATTACTTGATGTTCCTTTACGAAAGAAGAATTTTACCCATCCTTTTAACAGCATCAATTCAACAAAGAGAACGAACATTGACACAAAAACCAAAAAAGAAGCAATGATGGAAAATGGATAAGCAAAAAGGGCTGTGAAAAATGCTAATCCGCCAATTAGAAAAACTATTCGAATGATTCCTTGCGGGTATAAATTTGGTCTTGTTTCGAATTCTTCAATGTTTGTTTCATCACAAAATGTACTCATTTCATCCTTTAACAGTAAATTGGCTTTTTTTTCTTCAATAGATGAAGAATATCTTGGACCAATATCATTACAGATTTTCTCTATCAATGAATATGAATACTCAGCAAATTCACCTACAAAATCCATATTGTTTTCTTTTTCCTTTGACATATGAATACAATGCCAAAATGACTATAAATTTTTAGTGTAGGAAATTGACTTTAGTTTTAATCTTTTTTGAAAAATGCATCAATCGTAATTGAAGGTTTCTCATTTGATAATGCTGGAAATATCTCCTGCCAAGGAACTTCTACTGCCTCAAGATCATTAACATTGAGAACATTCATAACTTTCTTTGGAAAGCTTTTAGCAACTAATATTCCTCGAACTTTTACTTTTTCTACTTTGGCAAAATATTCTACATATCGTTTTAATTGCTGTGCATCTGCTGGAGAAGCACTTCGTTTTTTCACTTCAATAACGATGATATTTCCTTCTTTGTCTACTCCTCGTAAATCTAAAAAACCGAATGGTGTTTCAAATTCCCTTGCAGTCGGTTGAAAATCTTTATCGATTATTTCAGGGTGATCGTATAAATAATTTGAAAGATCACTTTCTGATCCGTAGATACTTAGAGAGGCGGAATCATGAGCATCATAAATAATTGATTCGTATACTTCTTCGAAGATTATTTCTAAGGACTCTTTCGTTTTCGGCCTAAAAGTCTTTACAACCAATTTTCCTTCATCTACTAGAAACTTGATTTTACCTGCTCCTCCAAGTTGCCAATTTAAGGGCTTTAATCCCTTTGAGCCATGGAGGATCAAAGTTTCATCTTTTTTGACAATGAAATGCCGATCTCCGGATGGTAAAAATGACTTTATTCTTCCATCAAAAACCGCATAACAAGAACCAAATATTACTAGCATCTTCTTACAATAGCCTTCTGTAAAATCCTTAGCTATTTTCTCTATGTTATTTGAGTTGTGAGTTATTTTGTTCATTTGTCTCTATACAATTCTTCAGAATGGTTGTTATAAAATTTACTCTTAATTAAATGCCTTTCCGGAAGCTTCAATCAAACAGATTTTCAGAAAAGTATATATTAAAAAAATAATTCATTCTCATACGAATGAGAATAGCTCTAATCGGTATCGTCTAATCTTATTAGAAGATGTGAAATGTATGAAAAAAGCTTCCCATTATTCGAAAATTCTTTCAATTTTTGCACTGCTATTTATTTTGAGTGCTATCTTACCTCAAATTTCTCAAAGTAATTTTCAGTTATCAGCTGCACTTCAACTAGAAGAAGAGTTTGTAGTGCAACAAGATGACATTAAAGTACCTGTGGAAGTAGAAGAAGACATTTTTGATACTGATCTCATATCAGATTCAATTAACGATTCAACAGCTATTTTCGGTGAGTCAGTACGAATTACTAATTTTAAGTTACAGGAAACTGATTATGCAGTGGCTTTAGGCGAAAATGGCACAACCCATTGTATTTGGTTTCAATATTTAACCCATATTGGTTTATCTCTAATGTATTCATATTCAAATGATTCAGTAAATTGGATTGTTCCAGAAGTTGTTTTTAGATTGGTGACAGAAGTAAAATTGCCACAACTATTGTTAGATACAGAAGGTGGAATACATATCGTATTTTACGCTTACAGATCCTATCATTATAGGTTATATTATTTCCAATCACCTTCATATAATCTGAATTTCTCCCGTGAATTGATATATGATTCTTTTAATTTTGAAATAGCTGAATTAGCTTTAGTTCTAACCCATAATGATACCGTTAATGTTGTTTGGAAATCTGAAAGTGATTCAAGTTCTTCTGTTCAATGGGATAGTCATGTTGGCATATTAAGATTAAATTTAACAACAGGTCTCTGGTTATCAGAACCATGGATACTTTTCAATGAATCAGAACCAATACACATTGGAGTGAGTTCGACATTTGATTCATTAAGAATTGTTTGGTCTAAAAGTACTAATTTTGTTGCAGATTATTATTTATTTTATTCACAGTATAATGAAACTACCAAATCTTGGAATGCTCATACAGAAATTGCTTCAAGTGTGGATAAAATAGAAGGATTGTTTATTTTTCCAAAATTAACTGGTGGTAATTTTCTTCTTTGGGTAGAAAGACCAAAATATTATACTATGTGTTATGGAGAATTGTTGGAAAGTGAAACTCTGATTAATGTTTACAAACAGTTCAATGCAAATAAAACTAGTTCCTATCACGCTACACTTGTTGAGGATAGTTTTACGGATGATATCCATTTAGTTTATGAACAAGTAGTTAGTTTAAAATATTCTCTTTATCAAAGAAAATTATTTGCATCAAATTCTACATGGAGTGAAGGTGCACTAATATCTACAAATGAGTATTCCCAACGCCCAGATTTCTATAGCCAATCGAATAGCTCGACTTCAATTGCATTTTTATTCTACTTATCAGATGGTTCGATTGTTTCTAGAAATTATTCTAAGAGCGAAACTTTCTCTGCAGAATTACCAATCTATTTTGGTGGTCAAAATTTTTATTTCCAGTCTGTTGTTGTAGATTCAGAAGGAATATTACATATGATTTGTCATCATCAGAATAGATATGCTGATGGAATTTTCTATCAAAGAAAATTAATGAATGAAACATTATGGACTGGTTTTACAAGTGTTGTTGGTGGTTTATACGATATAACCAATACCAATTTGCTAATAGATGAGAATGATACTCTTTATGCTTTCTATATTTCTCTAGATCTTGGATCTAGTAGAACAGGACTTTATATGATGATTAAAAACAAAAACCAGAACAATTGGTCATCACCAAAGCTGCTATTTACTCCACCAAAATCAATTAATCTTTTTGAAGAAAGGTCAATTTTCTTTGATGAACAATTAAATCTACATGCTTTTTGGGTACAATACAATGAGAATGACGAAATTTACGAAATTGGTTATTCAATGAGACCTTTTAATGAAGAAAACTTTACCGATCCAATAAGTATGCCGACATATCAAGAAGAGTCGCATAATTATCAATTACATGCAATTGCAGAGCCAGATGGAACTTTACACCTAGTGAATGTAGAATATTCCGAATTATTTCAAGTTACTAGTATAATCTACCGTTCTAAAGATGTGGGCGAAGATTGGACTAACCCTTTGATTGTATTCGCTTCATATAATTTAATGGCTCGTCCAAAACTTATATCTGATTCAGAAGGTAATCTTGAATTATTTTTAACCGATAGTATTCTCCTTTCTCATTATCAAAATATATACGATACCGATTTTAGAAGTTTGTCAAAAGCTAAAGGTGGTTTTTGGGTTGACAATGGAATTTTCTTGTATGAAACAGGAAGTGCAGCTTATTATGATATTATTACCATTGGTGAAGAACTTCACATGGTTTATTACGAATTAGATTTTATGATAAATTATTGGCGCGCAACTACCCTTGATTATCTAAAAGTTATCAAAAGAACAGCTGCGGGACAATGGACTGATGATACAACTATATTTTACCATCAAATGGAGAAATCCCTGCCAGTATTAATATATAATAATGTGACTGAAGAGATATCAATCTTTTTTGAAATGGTAGATTATATTAATTGTATAGTTTTGCAGAATGATACCGATCAAGATGGTTTGGGCACTTTTGACGAAATATTCTATCTGACTGATCCATTAAACCCAGATACGGACGGGGATGGGTTGCAAGATGGATTTGAAGTAAAAGGTAATTATACAAATCCAGCATTGTTCGATACTGATTGGGACGATCTAAGCGATGGAGAAGAAGTTTTAATCTATAAATGTGACCCTCAAAAGGGTGATACAGATAGAGATAATTTGCGAGACGGTGATGAAGTTCTAATCTATGGTACTGATCCCACTACTCGAGATACTGATAAAGATCTATTAAATGATGATATTGAAATTTTTGTTCTTGGGTCAAATCCATTAAGCAATGATACCGACGGAGACGGAATGGATGATCATTTCGAATATATGAATTCATTACTAATACTAATTGATGATTCACTTGAAGATCCAGATGAAGATGATTTATCAAACATTGACGAATATCTCATTGGAACAGGTATCTATAACAATGATACAGATTTAGATTTATTATCAGATGGTCAAGAAGTGCATATTTATGGAACCAACCCTCTTGATGCAGATACCGACGCGGACACTTTAACTGATTGGGAGGAACTTATGAAATATCATACGAGCCCATTCTTAGAAGATACCGATTCGGATGGTTTCTCTGATAGAGATGAAATTCTTGCAGGAACAGATCCTAATGACCCCACTGATAATTTACGCTCAAGACAATTGCGAATAGCTTTGATAGCCTCCATTGTCCCTGTTATTTCTGTTCTAACTTTGGTTATTTTTGTTGAAGTTCGATATAGAAGTCAAGTCAAAAAACAAAAAGAATCGGAACAAGAAGAGCTTGAAAAAGTTGAGGCTATTTTAAATGATATGAGGAATAATGATTAATAATTATCTTATTCAGCTATCATTTTTTCTATTCTTTTCTTTGCATAACTTACATTTTCTTCTGTTGGATGAAAATTTATCCAACCAACAGCTAGGCTAGACATTTCATTAATAATGGAGATTATTCTTTCTTCAAGTTTGTACTCGTTTAAGTTATCAAATTTACCTTTCGAATACTTTGTAAAAAATAAATCTTTTAATTTTTTATCAAGAGGAAATTCTTCATTCACCCCTATGAGATCAACAATTGGATTTCCTGCTGCTGCCCATTCAAAATCAATAATTGCTTTAACTTCACATTCTTGATTTATTATGATATTTCCAAAATGTAAATCATTGTGAATCAAGGTTGGTTTGAAATCCAAGTGAATATTTACTATATTATCTTCGACGAATTTTGCTGCTTTTGTTACAAGCTTTATTGGCAAAAGATTTTTCGGACCAATTATTCTTGCATATCTCCTAATATTCGATATGATCATTCTCTCATAAGTATAAAATTTCCTTGGACAGTCAAACTCTTCGATATCACCAAACATTTCATATTTTATTGAATGTATTGACCGAATGATATCTGCTAATTGAATGACAATTTTTTCTTTCTCTTCTTCATTAAGATTTGACCAGATATTTTCTAATAGTTTCCCCTCTACAAACTCAGTTATGATAAATTTGTAACCTATTTTTTTTTCATCCTTTTCAATATGAATAACTTCAGGTACAGGTACTTTTCGATACTCTTTTGCAGAAAATTTATGTGATTCTTCTAGCTGCTTGAACTGTACTAATATATCTGCTTCTTTCTCCAACCTGTAATATTCATGTTCAGCTGCAGGTTTTCTTGTTAAGATTTTTAGTATGTATTTCTTTTTTTCAACTTCAAATGTTACATGATGATTTACTGTTGGATCAAGTAATATTTTGATTTTTTCTATTTTTTCAGTATGAAATTTTTCTGACAAAAAAGCTTTTATTTTGTCTAGATTTAATTGATTCAATTTCTAAATCACCGAATGAATTTAATATTTTGAATTATTGTATCTTTATAATAGTAATCATTGATTATTTTATGAAAATAGTTGTAATTTGAGGTTGTATTGTGAAAATCGGCACATCATTTCTTTTGAACTTTAAGGAAAACATTTCTATTTTTGATTTCATAAAAAAGTCACATAAAATGGGTTTACAAGTTGTGGAATTAGTAGCAGAACCTCCTTATTGTTTCATTGAAAGTATTGATGAAATAACTCGAGCAGAAATAAAGGAATTTGCAAAAAAGTTTGTTATTGAATTAACAGTTCATTCAGTTTTCTCAGACATCAATATTGCAGCAATAAATGAAAATATGCGTAATTTTTCTTTACAACAAATTAAAAATAGTATTGATTTTGCTGTAGACATTGGTGCAAAAATAGTTACTATACATCCCGGGGATTTTGGTGCAATCGGTGCTTCTTATCCAAAAATAACCCAAGAAAGAAATGTTAAATCTATTGCAGAACTAACGAAATATGCTTCTGAAAGAGATGTTATCGTAGGATTAGAAAATATGCCTATTATGCCAATGAATCAACTTGAAGATGCAATTTCTCCACATAATATACTGAAAATTGTTAATACCATCGATTCAGCAAATCTGAGGATTACCTGGGATGTTGGGCATTCTCATACCACAAAATATTCCTTTGATGAATTTTTCAACTCTTTTAAAGATCACGTTGTTCATTTTCATTTACACGATAATCTCGGACCAATAGAAGGTTGGTGTGATACACATCTTGAAGTTGGTAAAGGAACAATAAATTGGAAATCTTTTTGCGAGCAAATTTCTGTCTTGAATACAGATATAACAATGGTTTTCGAACTTGATACTTGGGAAAAAATAAAGAATTCCTTTGAAATAATAAAAAAACATTTGAACTAAATTACACTTCTTTTATGGCGGTTATTTTTGCAAAAACTTTTCGTACCGTTCTAAAATATCACTTTGTTTTTCATCTTTAAGAAAGTCGATGAAATTTCTTAAGCTTGAAACAGTTTCTTTCGAAAGATTATGTTCCAATATGCAGCAATCTATATTAGCTATTTCAGAATTTACTCCAATTATTATTAGGAATGTCTTCCATATTTCGTGTCGATCTTTTACTTTTATGGCAATTTCTTCTCCTTGTTCAGTGAGGGTAATTGTCCCATATTTTTCATAGTGAACTAATTTATGTTTTTTCAATTTTGAAACCATTTCTGTAACGCTAGCTTTACTCACTTTCAAAAAATGGGCAATTTCTGTAACTTGGGCAAATCCTTTTTTTTCACTTATAACAAGAATACTTTCTAGATAATCTTCTATTGTTGCTGTTATTATTAACTTGTTAACTGTTGTTGTATTCAAAATTTATTATCCACCTATTACAAGACAATAACTGTTAGGTTGACCTAATAAATCTACTTGTCTAGATTTATTCTTAACCAAATTAGAAGAAAAAATTTTTATTATAGCAAAATTTATCTTTTTTAAATTTGTAGTCAGAGGTACTAACCTGAATTTGTCGTAAAAGAAGATCTTCAGTGGTTGGTAAAGAAACAAAAGAAGGATAAGAATTTGTCAAAAAAAGATCAGCAACCTAGTAGAATAAGAATTGGTATATTGAAATTAGGCAATATCGCATCATCTGTTTTATTGGAAATGATACTAGATGAACGTGCAGATAGATTAGATATTGATGTTCGTACAATCTCCTCTGGAGCAAAGTTGGAGAAGGACTCAATTAATGATGCATTTAATATCTCTACCACAATTGACAAAGATTTACTGATAATAGCAACTCCAAATGCTTCATTAAAAAACCCGATGGAAGTAATTTTACGTGCAAGAGAAGCCAATACACCAGTAATCGTTTTAACTGATATCCTGAAAAAAGAATCAATTGAGATTTTGAAGGAAAAAGGAATTGGCTATTTTGTTGTTAAACCGGATGCTATGATTGGCGCTCGTAGAGAATTTCTTGACCCTGTTGAAATGGCTCTCTTTAATTCAGATCTGCTAAAAGTTCTCGCTATTGGTGGAGTATTTAATATTTTATATCAAGAAATTGACAAGGTTATTTCTCAGATGAAAAAGAACGAGAAGATCATTCTTCCCCAATTAGCAATTACTCCGACTATTGCAGCGACAAGTGCTGGTTTTGCAAATCCATATGCTGAAGCAAAAGCGAAAGCCGCCTTAATAATTGCTCAACGTGTTGCTGCGATAAACACAGAAGGTTGTTTTAAAATTAAAGACCGTTTAGAATACATCGCTCAAGTAGCAACTGGTCATGAAATGATGCGAAACGCTGCTAAGCTTGCAGACGAAGCTCGCGAAATTGAAAAGTCAAATAATAAAGTCCGAAGACAACCTCACAGTTATGAGGGCGATATCCAGGATAAACGTTTGCTTACAGAAAAGCCAAGTTCTAATTAATACGAGGTTTGAGAAGTCAAATGCCATTACTACTTGATGAATTATTTACTTGTCCAAATTGTTCAGTAGTCTTTCAATCAAAGATCCTTGAGAGCTATAATACTTTTGGAGCCTGTTATAGTGACCTGTATATCGCAAGTGAGGAAGACCCACAACACGTTTTGCTTTTAATCAATATTTGTCCAAAATGTGGTTTTTCTGCTTTCACAGCAGATTACAAATCATTTCAAAAAGAAGATTTGGTACATTTTGATGAAGCATTAAAATTTGTTGAAAAATTTACTCAAAAGGCTTTCACTGAATTTAATGCTGGTGATGGATATTTATTGATCAGTGAATATTCAAAAAATTTAAGTAAGGAACAAAAATCGTTCACTCAAATGCAAGCATGTCATTCCTATCGATTTCTTGGTGATAAAAATCTCGAGAAAACCAGACAAATCGTTCTAGAATCTACTATGGATATTTTGAATGAGGGGACTTTCCAAAAAAACCCAGAGGAATTATACCTCTATATAGCAGGAGAATTGAACAGATTATTAGGAAATACCCAAAAAGCAAATGATTACTTTCAAAAAGCATTAGAAAAAGCAGAAAAAGAGTCATTTGTTTACAGAATAACAATTCACCAGTTATCAAATCCAAATGAAATACTTCCAAAAAAGATATTTGGTAAAAATTGAAGGATGATTTAAAATTACAAAATTACCTTATAACAAAAATTTAAAGGTAGCAATTCTATTAATAAATCATCTTAAATAGTACAAAATATTTCATTGAATATATCATTTAGAATGCAAGGTGAATACTCAGAATGTCTGCAGCAATCAAAGAAGCATTTTTTAAAGTGCTGGTAGTAGGGGATGGTGCAGTTGGTAAAACAAGTTTATGTACTCAAGCAACAACACAAGAATTTTTTTCAGATTATAATTTAACTGTTGGATGTGATTTTTTTATCAAAAGGCTTTACGTAAATGATGTAAGTGTAACTTTGCAACTCTTTGATATTGGTGGTCAGGATCAATTTCGAAAAATGCGTCAAGCTTTTTCCGGTGGCGCTAAAGGTATTTTTCTTACTTATGATATTACACGTCGTGACAGTTTCTATAACCTAGAGCAATGGTACAAATCCGTAAAGGAAGACCTCGACTCCCGTGCTCCTAAATTTCTAATTTCAACAAAAAATGATCTTAAAGAGTCAGCAGAGATTTGGAAAGAGGACGTAACTGCATTTAAAGATAAAATCTCTTTTGAAGCCTCTTTTGAAACTTCCGCATATATGGGCGAAGGAATAAATGAAGCTTTTGAAGCAATGGGATCAATGTTGCTTTCTAGATATGATAAAGATGAATATACTAAATCAGCTCAAAAAATGAAATTTTTGGAAGGAGCCTATCGAGGAATTCGAGACTGAATTCTAATAGTTTCTCTGAAAGAGCATTTAAATTGAATTCAATAACATGAGAAAATACTCATTGACAAATAATTGAGAAGTAAGATTAAAATGAAGCAAATTTATTTTTTATGCATTGGTAACTCTAGTCGCAGTCAAATTGCTGAGGGTTATGCAAAACAATTAGGTAAAGGTTTAATTAAAGTAAAAAGTGGAGGAACCAAACCCGCTTCTAAGGTAAGCTCTAATGCCATTTTAGTTATGAAGGAAGATGGTATTGATCTTTCAAATCACTATCCTAAAAAAATGGACATTGAATTTGCAAAACAATCTGATTTTGTTGTGATAATGGGTTGTGGTGCAGAAAAAATGTGTCCTGCTTGGGTTGTAAGTAAATCTGAAAATTGGGATTTAGAAGATACGAAGGACCAAGATGTAGACTTTTATCGAAAAACTAGGGATTCAATAAAAATGCATGTACTAGAATTACTCGAGAGAATTAAAAAAGAAAAATAGTTAATAAAATAAGATCAGTTAATTGACCTTATTTTTTATTGTTTAACATAGCTACCGCATTTTTGACAATAAACCGTGTTTGAATCAATTTTTTCTCCACAAGTTGGGCAGATGGTATTGCTTGACTTAGTCTCCTCTTTCTCATCAACAACTTCTACTACCTCCACATTGTGGTATTTTCCTTGCTTCTTGGCAGTCTTCATTTTTTCTTTAACAGATTTTTTCTCCATTCGCTCTTGATCCTGAACGCCTCGTTTGTATCTCATTTCAGGGCAATCATTCACTAGTTTTTTCCAGTTGCCAAAAGTTATTCTATAATACACATTGGTCATTAATTTCCATTCTTCAATATAATAGAAAATTGGGAAAATCATTGCTACTGAAACGATATTTAGAATCCAAGCGATAAAAGCAACGATGTACCCGAAATAAACGTAATATAAACACCAGAAATCAAACCACACTTCATCTTTTTCATGAATTGCCCCGTATAGATAAGCAGAGTTGAAATAAACCCATCCATACAAGAATTTTGGTGGTCTCCCTCTTGAAAGAATTGAGAGAATGTAGTATGGCAGTAAAAACACATGCCCTACATACATTATAGTGTTAAAGATAAAAGCTACTAGAGGTGCATATGTAAAAAAAGCCCACGTCACTCTTTTTGGAAGACATACTTTTCGAAAGATTGGTAAATCAAAATCGTATTGTTCTGTTATTTCCGACAGTTTAACCACATCACAAGATAATACCTTATACTATAAAATGATTTGTAAATAGAAATCTAAAATACTACTAATCTATTTATTAGTAATTATTTTATTACCGTTACTTTTTGATTTGATAATTTGTTTTAATTTATTCTTTAATATCCAATCAGGAGATTCGTTTACTTTTCTTTGAAATCGTTCTAAATTTGCAGTATCTATGTTCGATAAAGCATTGATAATTTCTCTCGAGCGACTATAATCTGTAATTTCAAACAAACCATATAATTCGTTCACTGCAAAAGATTCTCCTGTTTTCGCAAGAATAATTAAGGCATCTTTATACAGTTCTTCGTCTACTGGATGTTCTATTAATTCTTTGATTTCATCTGTAGAGACTTTCGCATCAGAAATTTTCAATGCCTCTAATACACTCTCTACAATAGTTAGTTTTTTGAAACGTTCACCAAGCTCCGACAGCCAATCATCATCCTTTATTTCTTTAGTATCTATTTCATCATCTAATGAGTCATCATTACTACCATATTCGGTAATAGTGCTTTCTTCGATTACTTCGGATTCCAAGGTTAAATCTAACTCTTGATCATTAAAATCTTCTCGAAGTTCTAGAGAGTTCTGAGAGGTTTCACCAAATCTTTTGATCCAACGATTAATATCTTCATCAACCAATTTTTCTTGTGATGCATCCATTTTTCGTGGGACTCTTTGAGTTGCACCAATTTCTTCGATACTTGACTGCTCTGTAATTGAATCAGTTTCTTCTTCATCCCATCTAGAGTCATAATTTTCAATCATAGCATCTGCAAATTCTAATGTGCCATCTTCAATTGCTTTGTAAATGATTCCCAGGAAAATTGGTATCGCTTCTTGTGAATTGAGAGCACCTAATGTGATAATTGCTTGTCTTTGAACACTCATAAATTGTTCATTTAACATACTGACGATTAATTTTTCTTCGATATTTTGATCAAAATGATTTATTGCTTTCAATCCGGAAATTGCTTCTAATCTTATTTTTGGATCATAATCGTTAAGTGCATTAAGTAATAATGGTAGTGCCTTTTCTGATTTTAGCTTACCAAGAGAGAAAAGAGCATTCCAGTAGAACATGTCTTCATTATCTCCCTCATTCAAAACAATAATATCTTTCTCAAGTGTTCTTCCATTCATTATTAATTGTTCATTATCAAAATCATCAAAATAATCAATATCAGAATGGAATTGTATCATTTGATCTGTTAACAGAGTTCGCTTTTCAAAATCTATCATTTCACTTATTTTCTCAATGATATATTCTGCAGACATTTCTGTTCCAATAAAACCTAAAGTTGTTATTATTTCAAAAAGAACTTCAATTTCTACTGCTTTCTGTTTGGAAAAATGTAAAAGAATTTCCTCATAATTTGTTAGATTGAAAGTTCTAATTAATTTGATTGCTATTTTTAAATGAGGTGAAAGTAGATTTAGATTTTCTTGAATAAATTCCTCTGCAAAAACCTTCTGTTTTTCAGTTGGATATTTCTCTAAAAGATTCCAGGATTTAATAATTTCAACTCGAGTTTCTTTGTCTATCGCAAAAGGATCAATGTTGAAATATATTTCCTCAACAGCCATCTTAATTGCAAGAGTCGCTTTGATTAATTCTATTGTTGGTGTTTTTTTCTGAATTGTAATTAATTTTTGAATTAGAGAGTGAAGATTGACCTCTTTGATTAAATCAATGTCATATGGTAAAATAAAGGCTAACCCATTTGCCATTTTCAAAGTCATTGGTTGAAGAAAATCATCTTCTGAATCTAAGAAAAGATGAGGAAGTATTCCACTCCAAGCAAGATCACGAGACAGGTAGATTGTTTTAGTGGTTGTGGTTGTTTCATCTAAACCTTTGTTTTTAAATAACCAAAGGGCTGCTAATGGATTTCCTTTTCGAGCAAGAATTTTTGCTATTACATTTCTTTGGATAGTATTTTTGCCTAAATAGATGAATTTAGTACTCAGAAGCTCGATTATTTTACTATCAGTAAATAGTCCTAATGCAAAATAAGCATCTTCAAATAAAACATCGTAGTTGGACATTTTTTCAATGGTAGTGAAAAATTCATCCAAATCAAAATAACCTGCCATTAAAAGGCCAATTCTTCGTTCTTCCGCAAATGGAGAAATTAACAATGACTTGATTTTGGCATGAATTTGTTCATCAATAGATCTAATGTCAGTACGAATGAACGATTTGATGAGAGAATTTGATAAAGAAATGGATTGGCCAATAATATGAGCTAAGGATAATAAATCCAAAATCATGTGTATATCCATTTTTGCTGCTATCTTAGTAAGAATTCTTTCTGATTCGAAAGGAGTTAATTTAAAGTAATTATCTGAAAATATTTTCCAATTTTCTAAATCGAAGGAAAGCAGATATTTTGATACTGCTTTTGAGTAGTCTTTTGATGTTAATGCTAACATCACTTCTCGAGAGTATTTGTCCAAATTTCTTTACACCAAACCTTTACCTTGTCGGTAAATCTAGATTCACTTTAGTTTGTAAGTAATACATACCAAGCAAAAAGGTTGATTTGTTCGCGCCTATTGACGCAACGCTATCTTCTGATTTTAAAATCTTTGGATATCATATATTTAATGAACACCAAACAAAAGTTCGCCCAACACACCACTAAAATTAGTAATCAATCGCTTTACCTTTATATATCTGCTTCAAAAAAAAACTTTAAGAAACATTTAATATGTTAAATCTAAATTGTACACGATAACAGTCAATTTCCCCAGACCTCACTCTCAGTGAGTTAAGAATGTAATTATTTAATAATTATAAACAATCATGTGTTATTACACATCTTCAACGAGAGATAGTCATCAGAGTTGAGTTGAAGAGTATGAAGGTGAAAACAAAAACCCCC
>JAUWKS010000117.1 GCA_030614005.1 Candidatus Heimdallarchaeota archaeon
GCTGGTGGAATCAGATATGATTATATTCTTAGATAAAGGACAAGTAACGGACATTGGAACACATACAGAATTATTACAGAGATGCCCCGAATATCAGTTTATGATTAGCTTACTGCCAATGGGTGAAGCAATAATTCGAGCCGCGAAGAATCAAAGTGGTTCTTCAATTTCTGGAGGTGTAAACTAATGGGAATGCATCGTGGAGGCGGTATGGGAAGAGTTCTAAGTGCTCGTAATGAAAAGAGAAGAGCCTCTCGACCAATCGGTGTTTTGCTAAAAGCTCTAGGAGGATTTCTCCAAGGTTTGGGTTGGTTAATGGTACTTGCCGCATTTGTTAGTTTAATTTACTCAGCAACACAAATCTTCAGCCCATTGATCTTAACACGTGGAATTGATGCATTTTCAAATATCACTGAAGGTCAAGTTGTGGTCTTCAATCAAACTATGACGATTGAGAAAGCTATTATTATATTGACTTTAATATTCGGATCAATGAATATTTTAGGTTTCTTCCTAAACTCGTTGTCAACAAGAATATTAGCAAAAGCAAATGCATTATTTGTAAACAATATTAGAGTAAAATTATACAATAAATTGATTAATTCATCAATGAGCTATATCAAAAATGAGCAAAGTGGAAACATAACCTCTAGGATAACAAGTGATACGGATCAAATAGCAACAGGAATTCATATTTTTACTATGATTGCAATTCAACTAGTCCTTTTGGTAACAACACTTGTTATACTCCTAACACAAACAAGCTGGCAAATTATACTCATTTGTTTAGCCTCAGTACCAGTTGCGCTGACTATTAGTGCAGTTTTGAGCAAATTCGGCAGACGAATTATTCTAGATATACGACAAGCATTTGGTGTTGTATCCGGAAAAATAGCTGAAAGCTTCGCCGGAGCAGCAGTTGCAAAATCATTCAACAGAGAAAAAACACTCTCAAAACAAATGGGTGTACTAAATCAACAATATTACAAAATGAGCCAGAAGTTTGGTTTGATGATGTTCATAACTATGCCACTTATTGGTGCAGTATCGTCAATTACAGTTGCAACAATACTCTGGGCTGGAGGATTGATTAGCCTCTCCGTTGGAGAAATTTTCCTAGGGATAACCCTCTCGAGTCTATTCTTACGACCAATTACATTCCTTTCGATGGCTTTCCCTGAATTACAGAACTCATTAGGAGCAGTTGATAGAGTAATTGACGTATTAGAAGCTGCACCAGCAATTGAAGATTCACCAAATGCGGAGGACTTGGCAGAAAATTACTCTGTTTCAGTGAAAAATACTTGGTTTGCTTATGAAGATGAAAACTATGTGATCAAAGATGTATCCTTCGATGTAAAAGAAGGAGAAATGGTTGCTTTAGTTGGACATACTGGGGCAGGAAAAACTACTATTGCTAGTATGCTTCTTCCAAGGTTTTACGATTTGAATGAAGGGACAATTAAGATTGGTAAACAAGAAATTCGCGATATAAAACAATCCTCACTTCGCGAGGCAATTGGACTCATTCCTCAAGAGCCGTATCTATTCACAGCATCAGTTTATGACAATATCAAATATGGAAAACCAGATGCTACAGAGGAAGAGGTATATGGAATCTGTAAGCTCTTAGGAGCAGATGCTTTCATTGAGGCCCTTCCAAAGGGGTATGAAACACTTGTTCAAGAAGGCGGAAAGAAGCTGAGTGCAGGTCAAAGGCAAATGATCACTATTGCACGAACCATGCTTGCGGACCCCAAGATACTCATTTTGGATGAAGCTACTTCCAGATTAGATGCTTATTCAGAATCACTAGTCCAAAGTGCTCAAAGAAAATTATTCGAAAATAGAACCACATTTGTTATTGCCCACAGATTATCAACCATTCATGATGCAGAGAAGATCATTGTTTTAGATCACGGTGAATTAGTTGAAATGGGTAATCATGAAGAGCTTATGAAAAAAGATGGAATATATGCCGATTTATACAATACTTACTATTCCTTCCAAGGTCTTGAAACAATTGATATAAGCGACATCGAAGATTTGGACGAAGAGGAAGAAGTAGAGCTCTCACCCATGGCATTGCTACAAATGGGTCCTGAAGGGCATGCAAAATTACAGAAAATGATTGAAGAAGGGAAAATACCTCCAGAAGCATTAGCTAAATTGAAGCAGAAAATGAAAGGTAAACCAGGAATGCCTGGTGGCAAAAAACCTCATCATTAAATTCTAATAATAGGAGATAATCTCCTACTATTATTTCTTTTTTTTATATCAAAATTACTAATTAAATTTCTTGACGATACCTTTATTGAGTTGACTTTTATTCTAATCAAATATCATTGTTAGAAGGATTTTAGTTATGAGTGAAGAAAACGTTTTACTAATTCATCCACCATTTCAATGGGGTGTTATTGATAGATTCTGCCAACCATTAGGAGTACTTATTTTAGCTAGTGCTTTGAAAAAGGAAGGAATCAAAGTAACAGTATTAGATATGGCTGCGGAAGGATGGTCTCCTAAAAAGCTGGCTAACTATTTATCTCAGAACAATTTCACTCATATCGGTATAACTACTATATCACCATTTCGTGAAATAGTCTATTCAATACTACGTATGGCAAAAAAAATCAATCCAAATATCATTACTATTGTTGGTGGACCTCATCCCACTTTGCAAAAAGAGCAAATCTTTGCTGAATGTGAAGCAATTGACTATGCAGTATCTGGTGAAGCTGATCTTGAGATTGTGAATATAATTAGAAATCCTGAAAAGAAATTCTTTGATTTAGGGTGTGTAAATGATTTAGATCTAGTCCCTATACCTGATCGTTCCCATGTGAGACATATAGCTTATAATGAACTTTCTGGGATCTATATGGGTGATTCAGCAACTATGAAATGGGTTCGCGGTTGTCCATGGAGGAAATGTCGTTTTTGTACGCGATCAGAGCTATCAATGAGCTACCGCCAAAAAACCCCTGAAAAAATAATAGAAGAAATAGCGATCATACAGAATGAATTGAAATATGAAAACATCATCGTCATTGATGATAGCTTGAAATTTAATTCAAAATATATTCAGAAAATCCTTAAAATGAAAATTAAAGAAGGTTTAGACATTCCTTTCTGGGCTTTAGCTCGTGCAGATCAAATTAACGAACAGGGTGCAAAGTTAATGAGACGAGCTGGGTTGAGTGGAATACAAATTGGTTTAGAATCAGTTGTACCACGTTTTGTTGAAATGTATCGTAAAACGAGCTTTCCATCACATATATGGAAAGAAAAACTTGACCAAGCATTTGCATTGGGCGAAAAGTATAATTTTATCATCATTGCTTCATTTATTATAGGTGCTCCTACAGAAAAAGAAGAAGAAATATGGTATGATATTAATTACTGTAAAAATTCAAAACTTGATTTTGCTCAAGCATTTCCCTTCCAATATCTGAAAGGCTCTGAAATGTGGGCGGAAGCAGTAGAAAAAGGTCAGCTAACCTCTAATCATTTCTATACCTATAACGATAAGAAATTTGGTACAACAACTTATACAACACAAGAGCTATTAGATTTAGCAGTAGTAGCTGAAAATCAGATTAATTCTCCCTTTTTAAATCCAGGCAGATATGTTCGTATTGTTCGCAAATTTATCCAACAGAAGAATTGGTTAGTGATTAAACATAACCTAGCTCGTATACCGAGTTTATTTAGAAAATTAATACTTGAACATCCATATGAATTGCTTCCTGAAGATTTACACGGCTGAATTTTTCTTAAAAAATAGCTTTTCGCTTACCAACTTTTTTCTTTTCTGTTTTTCGTTCTTTTTTGGACTTATTATTTGGTGTAATATTTGTCATTATTTCAATTTAGAACGCAATCTATCCAACAAATTAGCTCTTTAGGAATTAATTATCATCAATTGTTTCTGCTCTAGTTTCTTCCCGTATAGCTTGCTCTTCAGCTTCAAAAGAGAAGGAGTACCCCGAATGGAAAACCTCATCAATTTCCGCTTTAATATGTTTATCCTCACGTTTCTTTCTAACGCGCTTTACTGTAAAGGCTACTCCAACAACTATAAAGGGTAAAATATAAACAGGTAGTAGATACAGACCAAAAATCCTATCTAATTCGAATTTCTTTAATGGATCCCCGTTGTTATAATATTCTTCCCCATCTGATTTTCCATCTCCGTCCGTATCCCAGTTATTTGGATCAGTTCCTATTTCGATTTCTAAACCATCTAGAAGACCGTCTAGGTCGGAATCGTTATTTAAGGGATTTGTTTTGTAAAGCTTTACTTCTACACCATCAAGCAACCCATCTGTATCGGTATCAGGATTTGATACATTTGTTCCATAGATTGCCTCTTCCTCATCTGTTAAGTAGTCATTGTCTTCATCGGGTCCAGTTAGTTCAGTAATGAGACTTATACTAATCATTTGGGGTACCGATGAAGACTTTCTAACTTTTATACCATCGATGTGAAGTTCCAAATAATCATAAGTTGAGCTTCCAAATCTGAAACAATCAATTTTTGAGGGGCTTCAACTGCTGTCATGAAATATGGACAAATAGGACATGGAGAAGAATAAACGCTTGAAGATCAAGTAATTTTGTGTTAGCACGAGGAATACTTTCAGCAATCTCCAGAGAAAAGGACTTTA
>JAUWKS010000028.1 GCA_030614005.1 Candidatus Heimdallarchaeota archaeon
AAAAAATACTACTGCATATCCAAAAAGACCAAAGAGTAACGCTTTGAATCTTTTTCGTACTAACAATAGTGTTATCCAAATAGCTGCTAATATTAGGTCGAAATAGATAAAATCGATGTCCATCACTCTTGCGACATCATGGTAATCAAACATAAGAGAGATTGAAACAAATAATCCTTTTTATTCTTTTTTACTCAAAATAACTTATTTTGTTTTTTACTAGAAACAAGATTAAAAAGCATGAAGTATTCTACATCAGTTATAGTATAAAAATTGTTGAACCCTGGTGCAATATTTTGAGCCTATTTAAGAGAATACGACATATACCAACATCGGAAAAATTAGCTGATATAATTTTTTCCAAATTGCGCAAAATTAAAGTGGAAGCTCCTAGTGGTTCAAAGAAACGAAGATCTGATCAATCCTTCCACAAAACACTTTATTTCCGACAATTTCGTTATCTCTTTCCTGAACTTGAAGATCGATTGAAGTTAATAGCAGATAGTTTTCCAATTATAGAAGAATTGCATCCATTTCATATAGAGCTAATTGAAGTTCTGTTCGGTGTTGGTAAAATTAGAACTGCACTTTCTAGAATAAATAACACTAGAAAAGCGTTGAAAAGCATTTCGCGTGATGTTAACAAACGACTAGGCACTAGCGAAACTCCGGCTGAATCTAAGAAAGCTAGAGCAGAAGCTTTCGGACGTGTAGGTTCAACAATAAGCAAACTCAAGAAACCTCTTGATACTTTAATTGATGCGAAAATTCAATTGTCACGAGTTCCCGATTTTAATTTAACTCAACATACAATTGCTTTTGCTGGTGGACCAAATGCCGGGAAATCTAGTTTTGTAAAGCTCGTATCGACTGGGACACCTGAAATCAATGCTTATCCATTCACTACAAAGGAGCTGGTGATTGGTCATAGAAAGAGAAATCAATTTGAAAGTGTTCAATTAATGGATACTCCCGGATTACTTGACAGACCTTTAGTAGAACGTAATGCAATTGAGATGAGGAGTATTCTTGCTCTGAAATATCTTGCAGATCTCATTGTTTTTCTTTATGATCCATCAATACAATCATCTCTAAGTTTAGAGCAACAATTGAGTCTTCTAACAGAAATCAAAACTCAATTTGAGGATATTCCCATCATCTGTTTTATCAATAAACAAGATACTTTGACAGAAAAAGAGCTTGCTGAGGTTCGATCTTTAGTGGGCGATTATGAAGCTATTTCTACACTTGAAGAAAATTCGAAGGAATTAGAGAGAATAGTCACAGAAATAATTGACTCTCTTCCACCTAAGAAATTAATCTTTGATAAGAAAAAGGAAGAAAAGATAATAGAAAAACCGGGCAAGAGGCGTGTGAAAGAAGACAAGATTGAGTGGATATTCTTTGACGAAGATGATAGTGAAGATTGATGGAAGTTTGTTGGAAGGTGGAGGAGCGATTTTAAGAAATGCTGTTGCATTATCTGCTCTTCATAAAACGCCAATAGAAGTTTACAATATCCGCGCTAAACGTTCTAAACCCGGTTTACGAAATCAGCACGTTAAAGTAATTGAAGCAATTTGTGCTATATCTGGTGGAAAAATGGAAGGTGTTTATACGGGATCATCTGTCATTCGTTTTTATCCTGGTAAACTAAAGGGTGGAGAATATACAATTGATATAGGTACTGCTGGAAGTTTATCCCTTCTTCTACAAGCAATAATTCCAGTAGCTGCAAAGTGCCCTGATCCTGTTAAATTATTAATGAAAGGTGGAACAGATGTTAGATGGTCCCCCTCAATAGACTATATTCGACATGTCTATTTACCTATGCTGGAGAAATTGGGTTTAGAAGCAACTATATGTGTTGGTCGTCGTGGTCATTATCCAAAAGGTGGTGGAACACTATCTTGTGACATTGAACCACTTATTCGGATGAAACCTATTCAATATCAATTTGATGAACCCTTGAAGCCTCAATGTATTTGCGGGAAGGTTCATGCAGTCAGATTACCATGTACTATTGCAGAAAGAATTACTACCTCAGCAGTAGACTTTATTGAGAATAGTGGTTTCCATATAGCTGCAATTGAACAAGAGTGTCCTGAACCAAAATATGATGTTCATGTTGGTCCTGGAACTGGCATAACTCTTTGGTCTTGTAATAATTTTGGTACAATATTGGCTGGTGATGGTTTGGGTGAAAAAGGTCTTCCAGCTGAAAAGGTAGGTCAAATTGCGGCAGAAAATATTATTGAGCAGATTAAGATAGGCAGACCAATTGATTATCATCTTGCTGATCAATTAATAATTTGGATGGGTATTTCTGACTTTCCGTCTGTAATTGATACAAATAGGATTACGCTTCATACCCTAACAAATATTGAAATTCTGAAATTACTGACGAAAGCTGAGTTTACAGTGCAAGGAAAGGTCGGAGAACCTGGGGTAATTTCTTGTGAACCAAATTATCTTTCCGAATAATCGCTATTTTAACAAAAAGCTGAGCTGTCTTAATAATTATTAATTAAGAAAAGTATTATTTTACTCAATTACGGATGGTTAATTATGTATCATATAACACCAGAGGATGAGAAAAAACTAGCTGCCCTTAGTTCATACCAACAAGCAATTCTTCGCATTTTAGCTGAAGTTCCAAAAGGAAAAGTGACTACATACGGTGATCTTGCAAAGGAGCTTGCTAAGAGAGATTCACGTTACTCTCCAAATGCCTCTCGAGCAGTTGGCACTACAATGAAAAATAATGTTTGTGGACCACAAATCCCTTGTCATAGAGTAATTAAATCGGATGGTTCTATTGGTAATTTTCGTGGTGAAGCAAAGGCTACAGATGAAAAAACAGCTATGCTTCGTGATGAAGGTGTAGAAATCATTCGAGGCAAAATTAGTTTGAGAATGTTTCGTCATACTTTCTAGCGATTATTTATCAGAGGAATTTATAACCTTAATTCGAGTTAATCCATCTATATCTGTAATTATACCAACAACTGCTTTTGGTAGTAATTTCTTCCAATCTTTTTTTCCTTTTTTCATCAAGTCTCTAACATGTTCCGCACTATATTCCTCTCTTTCAAAGAGCGGTGGAGTTCTGACTTCTTTACCTGCTTGTTCAAAAAGATATCTTGTATGAGGATTGTTAGTATAGACAATGTCGAATTTTGGCACTAACCGTGTTATATGAGCAACCCATAGACCATTATCATTAAGATCATTTGCTGGAATAATAATCACTCGAGTAATATCCTTCAATTCTTCTATCAATGAATTATGAATCATATCGTATCTTTCGCCAGCTGTAAAAGGGTTCTTTGGTTGATGGCTTTGTTGGGATGCCGCAATGATAACGATGAGATCATCTACTTCATTAAGAATATACTTTATAACACTCAGATGCCCGTTATGGAAGGGCTGAAATCTTCCGACAATCATTCCACGCATTATGTTTCACACTTTTGATTGAATTGATAGTAATAATTAACTTTTAGTTTTAGTACTCTTTTAAAGTTATTAATGAAAGTATTTAAGTTCAGCTTGTTAAAAAACTTTATAAGGTATTTCCCAACATTCGAGAACTGATACGTATTAAAGTTGTTTTGTCCAATTCTTCGACAGTATCTACTGGACAAAAAAAAGCTGTGATAAGCCATGGAAATTGAGGTCATCAAAACTAAGGATAAAAATAGACTGAATTTCATCATTAGAGGAAGTAATGATACATTCGTTAATGCTTTGAGAAGAACTATCATAAGTGAAGTTCCTACTTTAGCTGTTGAAGATATCATCTTAGTTGAGAATACCTCTCCAGTCTTAGATGAAATCGTTGCTCACAGATTGGGTTTAATTCCCCTAACTACTCCCCCCGATGAATTTACTGTTGCAAGTGAATGCGAAAATTGCGGTGGGGAAGGATGTCATGTCTGTTCTGTTTCACTTACTCTTGATGTGGAAGCTAATGATGAGGATGTTACTTCCGTCTATTCAAAAGATCTTATTTCTAATGATTCTAAAATTGTTCCAGTAGCAGATAAAATCCAAGTAGCGAAACTTGGCCCAGGACAGAAAATTACTCTTGAAGCCATTGCAATGATGGGTAGGGGTAAAGAACATGCAAAATGGTCTCCAGTAGTAACTTGTTCATATCGATATTATCCTAAGGTTATACAAGATTCATCAAAATGCACTGGATGTGATGAATGTGTTGACGCCTGTCCAAAAAATATTCTTAAGGTTATCAAAAAGGTAGTAAAATTAACTGCTCCTTTAGAATGTCTTCTCTGTGATTTGTGCACGAAGGCCTGTGCTCCTTATGAGTCATTGGTAATGGGTAAAGTCGACGGTGATTACATATTCTTCTTAGAATCAACTGGAGCATTACCTCCAAAAGAGATATTTAAGAAAGCAACCGAAATCCTCAAAAGTAAAGCTAAGGACTTCGAGAATGCTTACAAAGTAGCTCATGAAACTTTCATGAAGAAAAAGAAATAATTTAGCGTATCAGTTAATCAATAAATCAAGTTAATCCTAAAAATTGTTTTCAGTAAATGAAGACGGAGGATTGTGAGTAAATGCCAAAACCAACAGGGCCATCAGATCCAAATACCGTCGCGTTAATACGTGACTTAAGAAAGAAAGGTGCTAAAGATAAGAAGTACACTTTTTGGACGGTTCTCTCTAAAAAATTGGAAAAACCACGCCGAATAAGACCAGCTATTAATCTTAGCAAGATAAGTCGTTATGCTAAGAAAACAGAGCTTGTTGTTGTTCCAGGCAAAGTTTTAGCCTCTGGAGAGATAAAGGGCAGCTATACAATTGCTGCTTTGAATTTTAGCGAAGTCGCTGAAACGAAAATAGTTAAAGCTGGCGGAAAAGCAATTTCATTAAGAGACTTAATGAATTTACCCGCAGCAGAAATCAAGAATGTTCGTATTCTTGCTTAATTAGCCCGAAGAAGTGATTACTATGTCCAATCATACAGTTATCGACGCAGAAGGAGCAATCTTAGGCAGATTATCAACATTTGTTGCAAAACGATTATTGACTGGTGAGACAGTTGATATTCTCAACGTTGAGAAAATTATTATCTCAGGCAAGCCCAAGTCAGTTATTGCGCAATACAAAGAACGTCTTGGTATCCGAAGTAAATATAATCCTCTTAGAGGTCCATTCCATTACAGACGACCTGATAGATTTGTAAGACGGTCCATTCGTGGAATGCTTCCATACAAAAAACCACGGGGAAAGGCTGCTTTCCATCGTTTGAAATGCTATATCCAAGTACCAGTGGAATTTGAAAAAGTTAAGAAGATTACAATTCCAGAAGCAGATTCAACAAAATTAACAAGCAAACGAATTACTGTTGCTGCTCTCTGTAAACAGTTAGGTTGGAATTACAACCCAGAACTGGATCCAAATTATCAACCAGTAGAAGAATAGGTGATTAAGAAATGTCTTCAAAACGAATTGTTCTAACCTCTGGTAAAAGAAAAACAGCTATTGCGCGAGCAACTACTAAAGCTGGCAAAGGTCGCATACGAATCAATTCCATTCCACTTGAGGTTTTCCCCTCAGAATTAGCACGAATGAAAATTCAAGAGCCATTACTCCTTGCCGGAGAAGCAGTCATCACTGTAGTTGACATTAGTGTTAACGTCAAAGGTGGAGGCACCGTTGGTCAAGCAGATGCTGTTAGAACCGCAATTGGTAGAGCTTTAGTAAAATGGACAGAAGATCCTGAATTAAGAAGTAAATTCTTACATTACGATAGAACCATTTTAGTTGCTGATTCCAGGAGAAAAGAACAAAAGAAAGCTGGTGGACCTGGAGCAAGAGCTAAATACCAGAAATCCTATCGTTAAATTATACACAAAATATTTATTCAGAGTTTGGTGGATCTTCCACCAACAATTTTTCATTTTTATATTCAAGTTATACTTGCTTGCTTATTATTAGCATACTAGGTAACTAAACTAAAAATTGATTATAGATTAAAAAACAAGGTTGAAAAAATTAATGAGTCGAACTAAAGATTGGTTACAATATTCCGAAGAATTAGTTAAAATTGCTGATTTACTAATGGATAAAGGTCGTTTTTCATGGTCATGTTTTACTTCTCAACAAGCTGCCACAGCAGCTCTTAAAGCAATTCTATTTAAAATGGAAGAACCTACTTTTGGGGATAACCTTATTGCTCTTTTAAGGACAGTAAAAGAAAATATTGCTATTCCTGATGATGTAAAAGATGCATGTCATCACATTAACGATTATTTCAAAACTAGTCGAGATTTAGAAAACAAACCAGAGGGTACTCCTCTTAACTATTTCTCTCTCGAGGAATCCCAAAAAGCTAAAAGTGATGCTTTGACAGTTATTCGATTTGCCTATCATGAATCTCAATAATTGACTGGTGTTACATAAATTATAAGGGTTATATTTTCCCTTAGTCATTAAAGTTCATTTAAATACTAAACCATTCCCTTACACTATAGAAAGGAGTTCAAAAGAAAATGTCCCTCTTCTCGTTTGGTCAAGATGCTATAAGTTTTGCATTAAATGAAGAAGCAGATTATATAGATGTACGAATGGAAAATGCTTTTGAAAATTATGTTGGTATGCGAAATTCAAAATTATGTGGAGTGAATACTCAACTTCGTGAAAGTATTGGTGTTAGAGTATTGTTTAATGGTTTTTGGGGTTTTGCTGCTACTGCTTCATTAGATACTCCCTCAATAAAATCAGCAGTTGAATCTGCACTATTGAGTACAAAAAAAATTGCTAAAAAATATCCGGAAAAGAAGAGTAATTTAGCTGATATGACTACTCGGAAAACAAGTGTTGCAGATGAGTGTAAAAAATCCCCACAATTAATTGATCCAAGTGAGCGAATAGCTCTTGTTTCTGATATTAATTCGAGAATTAATGCCAGAGTAAAGGATCTTACTGTGTTAGATATTAAATTAATAGAAAATAACACTCAGAAATTTTTCCTGAATTCAGATGGTACACAAATAGAACAAATTCTCATTAGAGCAAGTCTATTTTTAGGTTCTTCAATGATGGGTTCTAGTACTTTGCCAAAAATCCGCACAGTTGGTTTTGGAGGCGTTGGTGGAATTGAACAATTTCAAACCTTGGAATTTGATACCTTTATTACAAATTTCACATCAAGTTTGCCAAAAATAGCTCAAGCTAGATTAGTAAAACCAGCAGAACAACCTGTTATTTTGAATGAGGAAATGGGTTGGAATTTGTGTCATGAATTTTGTCATGCAGTTGAATCTGATCTAATTTTAGAAGGAAGATCCTCTCTTGGAAATCAAATAGGTTCTAAAATTGGTTCAGAAGAAGTTACTATTATAGATGATGCTAGTTTTAAAGGGTACGGTGAATATTATTTCGATGATGAGGGTGTAAAAGCTTCTGGTACACTTATCGTTGAAGACGGAATATTGTTTGATATTTTACAATCAAGAGAGACTGCAGGTGAAATGAACGCGATTCCTACAAGCAATGGCCGTGCTGAGAGTAGTTTGCATATACCATTAGTGCGGCAAAGTAATACTTTCTTTGAGCCTGGAAATTTATCATTAGAAGAATTGCTTGAAAATACTCGTTCAGGATTATTTGTTTGTGATTCCTTCGGTGGTATTTCAGATACTATACAGGGGAACTTTCAGCTTGATGCTCAATATGGTCGAAAAATTGAGAAGGGAGAGCTTGGTGATTATGTTACCAATTTCTCTTTAGTTGGTAATTTATTCTCTATTCTAGGTACTATTGATGGAATGACAAAGGATTTGGGAAGTTATCCTGCTTATTGTAACAAAGGTGGTCAAAGTGTTAGAGTTGGTGCAATTTCTCCAAAAGTAAGTTTGAAGAATATCGGCATTATCACTAATATTGCACAAAGGCATATTCGTAAAATTGATTTCGAGAAAATGAGGGAAAGATGAGATGCTAGAAGTTATCGGTGAATTAATTCTTAAACACGCTCAAAAAATTGGTATAGATGCTGTTGAAGCTTTTCTTCAAAAGAAGTCTCTAAAAAGAATTGTAATGAATAAAGGAACAATAAAAAATGTTTCAGAGCATGATCTTTCCGGTTTTGCTGTGCGCTCAATAATCGATAAGCGAATGGGATTTGTCTCCTCAAATTCATCAAGTAATATTGAAGCTACAGTTGAACTTTCTCTACAAAATGCAAAGAGCTCTATACAAAACGTTTCAAGAGATTTTGTTGATTCTAAATCTATTACTCACGTGAAAAATATTCGTGATAATAACCTTCGAGATATTACACTAGATGAGATAAGTGATAAACTAATTACTATGCTTGAATCGATAGAATCTTCAAAACCAATTTTGAATATTGCTGGTTCAGTATTAGTTGAAACTGAAGAGCGTTTGGTTGCTAATTCACAAGGATTGTGGAAAAGAGAAGTAGGTACACGCTTACTCGTAGAACTCGAGACTGCAATTCAAATAGATGATTTCATTGGTGTTGGAATTAGTAACGAATGCTCTCGAGCGTTGGATAAAAATTGGCCTGATTTATTTAACTCAGCAATTAAAAGTGCTTATTCTCAACAAGGTAAAAAGAAACTATCACTAGTAAAACCTAAAGCGATAGTTTTCAGTTCGGAAGCGATTGCTCAAATTTTAGCTTTTTCATTGATTCCCTCGTTTTATTCAACAAATGAAAGCGCACATTGCGAATCGACACAGAAAAGAAATTTCACAAAAGATATTGAATTAATTGATGATCCAACAATTCCCGGCGCACTTAATACTTTTGGTTTTGATGATGAAGGACATCCTACTAAACCAAGAACGATTATTAGTAAAGGAAAATGCAAGCGTTTACTGGGTATGAGCTTTGCCTGTTCTGATGAATTCCAAAAAGCAAAATACCAAGGAAATTGTTTTAGAGTTGCTTCTGTGAGTAATGAAAGTCGAAGCTATTCATATCCCCCTGTAGTTTCAGCTTCGAATTTGATAATGAAATCTTACGTTCCGGTCAAAGACAATATTTTAGGTTATTTATCAGATGGAATCTATGTTAAACAGATAACAGGAGCTCAAGATGCAAATTATTTCTCTGGTGATTTCAATCTCACTGTTACCGAAGGATATGAAATAAGAAACGGTGAAATTACTAATCCTATTTTACCTTGTTTTTGCTCTGGTAATATTTACAAAATTTTGGATGATCCTTCTCTAATTTTGGGATGTAATTCAAAACAAGTACCTATCACTGTAACACCACTAAATATCTTCACTCCTGAATTATTAACTTCAAGAATAACCATTGCAGTGTAGCTAGGTAAAATAAGAAAAATAAATAAAAAAGGAAGAATAAGAACTAATCAATTATTCTTTCTTCTCAGCTTTGTCAGTGACGCCTTTAGTTGTTGTTGATGGTTTCTTTCTAACTCTCTTGACAACTCGTTTAGCACCATCTGGAGCTGCTACTGCTTCTGCTGGTGTAGCCTTCTCTCCTAATGAGTCAGATAAATCATCTTCAAGTTTTTCTAAAGCTTCTTCTGGACTTTCCACAGAATCAGTTGCAAGTGCTTCGCCTTCGAGATCATCTAATTCAGCTAATTCCTCTGTTGATAATTCTTCGGCTGTTTCTGCTTCTAATTCTTCTGCTTCTCTTTTAGCAATTTCTTCTTGAACTTGTTTTCGTTCTTCTTCAATGTCCTTTAATCGCTTTTCTTGGAGAACATCATCATCAGCTTTTCTCATTAAAGCTTCTTTACGTGCTTTTTTGTTATCCTTGATAGCTTTTAATCGTAATTTTTCTTTTTCAGCTAGAAGTTTTGCATAATCTTCTTTGAAAACTTTTAATGAAGCAATGTTTTCAGAATATTTTGACTTTCTACGAAGATCAACAATTAATCCTGCTTTTCTAGCTTCTTTGACTGTAAATTTTACTGCGGCAAGTTCATCGGTACTGAAACCTCTTCCTTTACGAAGAATGTTTCTTCCCGGACTTTCTACTTCTGCTCTAATTTGCATTTTTTGAAACCTCAAATATAGTTATGTTCTTTATCAAGTTGCGAAATTATTTACCTTTAATTCTTTTGGTTAATTTCTTTAATAATAGTAACTTTCATTTTTATCTGTAAAGATTATTCCTCATTTTCATTTGTATTCTCTTCAAAGTCTTTTTCTATTTTTCTATTTTCCACTAGTTTACTTTTGAACATAGCTAATAATAGATAAGATATTGCAATTCCTGTTGTAATACCTAAACCAACAGAACTTGTATAGATGAATAGCCAATTTCCTTGGGTTGGATCGCTTACACTATATTTCAAAATTAACGAGAGTATTAGTGAAATAGCTAAAACACCCATTGTAAATAAGAAGAGTATATTTCTATCGAAATTCTTTTCCAATTTCAAGAAAATAAATAAACTAAAAATTGTAAGAATTGCCCCACTTCCAGCACCGATGCCAATATACATGAGAACATTCAAAGCGATTTCTTGACTAAATAAGATCCAAATAATAACAATGAATAATGCACCCATAACTACTAAGGTTAGCATTAGTATTATTGACATAAATCGAGATTCGAAGAGTGCTTTTGCTTTTTCTTGTTTTTCTTCTGATGCCATTAGCTTGTCTCCTACAATTGAAAAAAAAATGCTTGTTACGATTTAAAATTCCTTTCATCAAAATTAGTATCAATTTATTTAAAAAGTTAGATTTAAATCATTTATATAAAAAAAAGAAATCAGGTGTTAGAATTGACAGAGAAGTATGTTGATCCATCAAAAGGTATTGGTGTAAAATCCAGTAAAATCATCAAGCAAGAGAATCTTGGAAAAAGAATTGGTACAGCAGTTGTTCATGCCGGAGAAGAGATCAATCCTCAAACGAGAGGTGTTGTTTCCCCAATTGATTTCTCTACTACTTATGCTTATAAAACAGCTGAAGAATGGGCTGATGTGTTTTATCGAGGAAAAGAAGGATATGCATACTCCCGACATGGAAATCCAACTCGAGCAATATTCGAAAAGAAGATTGCAATACTTGAAAATGGTGAAGCTGGTATTGGTTTTAGTTCTGGAATGGCGGCGATTTCATCTGCAATATTCACCTTTTTAGAAACGGGTGATGAAATAGTTATTACTGATCGTTGTTATCCTGGTACTCGTCACTTGTTAAATCAATATCTAAAGAGGTGGGGTTTCAAAGTTCATTTTGTTAATGCTACAAATATTGATAATGTCAGTGAGAAAATTACCAAAAAAACAAAAATAGTCTATATGGAGGGTCCTGCTAATCCTACCTTATCCTTGTGTGATATTGAAGCAACAGTAAAACTAGCTAAGGAAGCAGGTGCTAAATATTTCTTTGATAACACGTTTGCTAGTCCAATAAATCAACAACCAATGGATTTAGGAGCAGATGTTATTATTCACAGTGTAACAAAATATCTTGGAGGGCACAGTGACGTTTTGGGGGGAGCAATTGTTTCTTCAGCAGAAGATCGTGCTGAAATTATGAATACCACCGTTTATTATGGAGGAGTCATGGCGCCATTTGATGCTTGGCTAACTATACGGGGAATAAAAACACTCGAGTTGCGAGTTAAAAGACATAATTTAAATTCACTAGCTTTGGCTGAATTCCTGGAAGATCATCCAAAAGTTCGAGAGGTTTACCATCCTGGATTAAAGAGTCATCCCCAACATGCACTTGCTAAAAAGCAGATGAAAGGTTTTGGTGGCATGGTAAGTTTCTGTGTTGGCAAAAGCGATGCGGATGGTGGAACTTTTCTCAATGCGCTGAAAATTGTCAAACGTGCAAGTAGTTTAGGTAGTGTTGAATCTCTTGCTCAGGCATCTGGTAGCATGATTTACCTTGAATTTACAGAAGAAGAAAAACGAGCAATTGGTATTAATCCTGGTTTCATTCGTTTCTCTACCGGCATTGAAGACAAAGATGATTTAATCGAAGATGTTGATCAGGCCTTAAGTAAGATCTAATTATTCCTTTTTTACTTCCTAATTAATACTTACCTTTAAATATCAAGGGTTGAAAGCATAGTTAGAGGTCTTACCTCTTATCTCTACCTATTACACAAATAATCAATTATTTTCCATTTTTTGCTACAATATTTAATAGGTGTGAAAAAAATGAGATACGTATTCGAACCATTAATCCTACAGGCAATTTGTAAAGAAGTGTTAAAGAATGTTGAAAACTCAAATAAAAATTCAGAACAGAAGTTAAATGAATTATTTGATAAACTAACTGCGAAATTGGCTCAAGAGTTTCCAACTTATATTAATACAGAAGAACGTAATTGGATTTTTAACAATGCTGGTGGCGCAATGGGGTCACTAACATTATTACACGGGTCTCTGAAGGAATATTTGATTTTTTTTGGTACTCCTATTGGTACACATGGTCATTCAGGAAGATATCGAAGAGCAGATGTTTTTGATATAATGTTAGATGGAGAAATGCTATGTTATAACGAAGATGAAATCACTCGAGCAACTTATTTGCCTGGTGATATGGCAATTCTAAAACGAAAACTAGCAAAAAGTTATCGAGTACCTGAAAGAGCTTGGATGTTAGAATACGCCCGAGGTAGTATTCCCGCTATGATTAGATTTGGCATTGGTGATAATCTCTACAGTAATTTTGATTATAAAAGCTCAAATCAGCTCATCAGAACTTACGGTAAAATGGTTGTTAAGAATCTCTTTAAGCTAAAGAAGAAAAGAAACTTACCTGTGAGCGAAATTTATCGGGAAATTTTTTTACAGAGTAAAATTGATACATTATAATAGTATCAATCCATAGAAGTTAAATCACTAACACTAAGTTTTTCGATTAACTTCCATTATTTTTTCAGCTAGTTTTATTGTAGAATTGTACCCATTTTCAGCCGATTTTGTTGGAAGAACAATACTACAGAATGGATCTCCTTTTTCAAGGAGAACATTATAATGAGTTCGGTCTACGATCCACTTACTTTTTGGATATTTCACTACTGGAAATTTTTCTTCAACATCTGAAAATAAAATACCTTTCACCGAGTAATTATGATATTTGGGTTTCTTAGGAAGCTCATGAACAACTCCATTAAAAGCATCAATATGTAGTTTTACAACATTGTGACCTGTTGCATATTCTACACATTCCAGGCAGCCTTGGAATCGCGGATTAACTTCCATGAAAAAAAGCTTTTCATTTTTGATGACAAAATCGATTCCATTTGACCCAACTAAATCTAGTTTTAGAAAAATTTCTCTGATATTTTCTAGACTTTGATCAAGTAATTTAGGGTTTGTTTCTGTTTCTTTTAATGGAACGATATTGCCACAATAAGAAAAATCTCCGGGAGAATTAAAATTACTATCACCGATAATTTGTTTGTTTATCGAAAGAATCTGCACAACATCTTTTGCACAAATAACAGACGAGCTTGCATCTGAACCTTTGATAAACTCTTGTAACCAAACTTCTTTATCGTAGTTTTCGTCTTTCAACTCAAAGTATTCCTTAAGTTCAGTATATTTGGACCAGTACTTTATACCAACTCCTCCTCCGCCACCAGAACCTCTTGTAACAAGAGGAAATGGTCTATTTTTTGCCTCTTCTACTAGCTCCTCAATATTTGTGAATGATTGGGAAAACGGAATATGAAAACCAGCATCCTCAGCAATTTTAAACATCGCTTTTTTATCTCTGGTTAAAGCAAATTTTTCAGGAGAATTTGCATATACTTTTGGTCCTAACTGATTGAATTGCTCAACAATTTCTGGATAACGATCAAACGCAGATCCAAATAGAATTCCATCAAAATCTCTTTGTTCATCTATCATAATTTCAGAAAGAATATAGAGATATTCCGGTGGAGAACGATGCAAAGGTCGATGAAGTGTTTGTCCTGGTTTTTGTCTTAGAACAGAAAAACAATTTTTGGAAATGTTAATTAAATCCATGTCTCCAAAATAATCAATTGTACCAATATCATAGCCTGCATTTTTTGCTGCTTTAGCGATAGGTCTGGCATTAAAGCCAGAAATTAGAAATTTCATTGAAGTCTAGTCTCTACTTATGCCATTTTTTCATTTATTTTATTAAAGGTATCCAATCCCGTTTCAAACAATTTGGTAAAACCAGGAATAGTTCTATCTCTGAAAAGAAGGAGTTGTTCCATTAATTGGAATTGTAGCATAGCTTGCTCGATAAATAGTTTTGAATGAATTGTTTTGTAATCTTCTACAATGAATTCGATTTCAGCCAATGCAATACCTACTAGCTGCATTATGCCCCTAAATTCACCAAGAGATTTGGCATTTTCAAGCTTCTTTATGTTGAAATATATCAATTGGAGTTTTTGATCATACCTCGAACGTAATCGCAATAAAATAACTAATTCTTTAAAAAAATCTTCAAGCATACCGATCAATTCAACATCAGTCTCAAGCTTATTTGTTAATAATTCATTATCTTTTGTTCTTATTCCGCTTGAAGATACTAGTGATGGTAGAGCCTCTGCTGTATCTCTTAATATCTCTGTTAGCTCACACAGTGATTCTTTCAATTCAGTAAGTAGTAACTTGTCTTTTTTGCTTATTGTCTTCCCTCTAGTTTTACTAGCAGGGGTTTGCTTTTTTGGTTTACTACTCTTTTTCTTTGTTGACATTGACAATCAACCTTTTGCTTTACATGCATTTACAATTTCAATAAGTATTTAGATGGTTTATCACGTTCTATTATCTATACTATCAATTAAATCCTTAGGAATAGCTAAAAACTAAAAAGGTTTCACTTCCTAAGTAAGTAAATAAGTAAAAAAAAGTAAATTAGGTGCCAATAATAATGATACGTCAACCCGCTGTTGCAGGATCATTTTACCCAAAAACAGAATCGCAATTAATTGAAATGATTGAACATTGTTTCAAAGATAGTGAAATTGGTCCAGGAGAATTACCGGACAAATCCAATATACCTCCAAGAAAAGGGGAAATAGCTGGATTTATTGCTCCCCACGCTGGTTACATTTATTCTGGTCCTGTTGCTGCACATGCTTATTTAAAACAGTACAAAGATGGGAAACCAGAATTCTTTGTTATAGTTGGTCCTAATCACCGAAATATTGGTCCTCCTATAAGTGTTTATTCTGAAGCTGCTTGGAACACTCCATTAGGTGATGCGATAATCCCTAAAGAAATTGTTACTAAAATTGTCAAACAACCCTATTTCCGGGCAGATACTGCTGCACATATGATGGAACATAGCATTGAAGTTCATGTTCCATTTTTACAATATTTATATGGTGGAGATGTGCCTATTATACCAATTTGTGTTAAAGATCAAAGTAAAGAAATGAGTGAAAGAATTGGTTTGTCTTTAGCAAAGGTATTAGCTGACCACGATTATTGTTTAATTGCTAGTACAGATCTCACTCATTTTGAAAGTGCTGATTCTGCTATATCCAAAGACCAATTTGTAATTCAAAAGATAAAGCGAATGGACCCAGGTGGTTTAATTGATACTGTTGAAGAATATCGAATTACAATGTGTGGACCTGGACCAGTAGCTGCTGTATTAACTGCACTGAAAAAGAGTGGTTCTAAAGATGTTGAAATTTTGAAATATTCAACAAGCGGTGATATAACAGGTGACAAAAGCTCAATAGTTGCTTACCTTTCAGCAATAATAAAAAAATAAATGACTTTAGAATTCTTGCTGATTATACAAGAACTCTAACTTTCAACTTTTTCCTCTGTTAATTCGTCAAAGAATGAATTTCGTTCTTCCTCAGACATTGTTCGATCTAAGTATAACCACACTTTCGATCTCCACCCGCAATCTTGGCAGACATATACTGGATAGCTGTTAAAAATACCCATTTTCCCCATAACATCGATTTCTTTGATGCGTAAACTAAAGCATTTAGGACAAATTCTGATATCAGGTTCGCCCCATTGTTTCAATTTATCTAATTCTTCTGCTAAAGAAGCTATTTTTACAACATTCTCAATTTTTATTTTTTCCTCTGTTTTTTCTTCTTCTTCCTCTACAACCTTAGTTGATGGTTCACCGTATTTTTCTTTTTCTTCTTCAGACATTTTTCTTCCATCCAAAATTGTTTAAAATAGGGTATAAACTACTTTTAATGTTCTCTTAACTAAAAGATTTGTTATTCTGGTGAAATATCAAAGATTGTATATCTCTTTTCAATCTTTTTATTGACTTTTTTTTCAGAAAAAATATTCTTACGACAAAAAAGGGGTCATTTGTTATTAAAAATATCCACTAAACAATTAACTAAATAGTTATTTTATTAGTAACTGGTAAATACAAAAAACTTTTATCATTATTTCTAGTGATGTTTAACTTGTTGCACTATTATGAATGCGCGCGTGATAGTGTTTCCTATTCGGAAAAGTGTAAAGGAGGTCTCTCACAAGTTTGGATAGAAATGGCTTAACAGATATCGAGGTAAAACAGCGGATAGAAAATTATTTGGATAAACGAGGTGTAAAATACAGGAGAAACGTTCCCTTTGGCAATCGTAAAAAACTAAATTATGTCTTTACTAATGATCATGGTGAAACGGTAGGTGTATATTTGTTGCTTTGGTGGCGACCAGTAACATATAGAACAATATTTGATTTAATAGATTGGTCAAATAATGAAGAAATTCATCGTTTAATCTTGATTTGCAGAATAATGGGGGAAAGGGCTCGAGAAATTATGCACAAAGAGCCCAGTAATGTCAGTTATATCTTAGAATCTCGTTTCAGACGAGATGATTATAACCCGCTGCTTGCAGCATTTTAGCTAGTGAGGCTTGCCCTCTCTGCTATCACTTTTTCTCTTTCCTGATAATTTACTCGAGTCAAGGATTATTTTTGTCAGATTAATCAAATAGTCTTCGAACTAGTTTTACTTTTTGGTTTTCATCATTGTATGTTACAAGACCATTATTTCTCAGATCAAATATGGTTCTCAATGTTGCTGCTGGTTGAATTCCACTTGCTTTTGAAAGTTCGTCCTTTGTCATGAGTGCTTTTTTGCCATGTAAGAGAGTGAGCATTCTCATATGTGCGTTACCATCTAGAACTTGTTCAGTCAGTATGATATAGAGTTTCATTACTTCTTGCAAATCTATTTCTACATCAGCTCTTCCTTTCAGATCCTCATACACACTCGAGAGCTCCATCATTTCCTCTTCCATTTGCTTCAATTTTTCTGTAGCAGACATCTTTTCTTTTTCAAAACTTTCTGATGCTCTTTTTGTTTCAGCTAATTTTTGATCATTAGCAGCAATTTTCGCTTCCAATTCTTTGATATAGCTTTGTATGCTGTCAAATGCATTTTGTATCGTATCGTTTGTCAATATATAACCCACCTAAAGATACAAAGATTTTTTTACTTAAATATTCTTCGCACTTTCAAGCTTCTACCAATTGTTTGGAAAAAATCATTATTCTTACCTAGAATAAATAAAAAAGTATCATTCCATAGTTTTAAAAGCAAATCAACCCGAAAAACTTTAAAGCAGATTTTAGTGCAAGCGTAATTATAACCAAGAGGGTAATATATTGTTTAACAAAGTTCCTGTCCGAAATGAAATTATTGCCGATGAAGTCGTTATAGGACCACCTGGTTTAACGAGGTTTGAGAAAGCTCGCATTTTGGGAGCAAGAGGACTACAAATTTCTTTAGGTGCACCAATCTTAATTAAAATTAAGAAAGATATTACCGATCCTATTCTCATTGCAGAAGAAGAATTATATAAGAATGTTCTACCTCTAACAATTGCCAGATTACTACCTGATGGGAAATTTCAAAATATACCATTGAGCTGGTTATTGAAAGGTAAATAGATTTTATTTTACCTTCCTTTTTTAATTTTGAATATTAAATGAATCCCCAGCTTTAGGTATGTAAGTGATCTTCTTTCTATCAAATTCTTTCTGTACGGATTGTGCTGCTTCTTTAACACAATGAACAAATATGTACTTGTCACTGTTTATAGCTTTTAGCATTTTGACAAGTTCATTTCTTTGAGCGTGTCCTGAAAATTGGAATTGCTTCACTTTAGCTTTTATTTCAACATTGGTGCCTTGTCCTTTCCTACTTTTTGACCAATTGAATAACTGTATATTGCGTTCACCATCTATGATAGATCTCCCAATAGTTCCTTCAACTTGATAACCGGATATTGCAATAAGATTTTCAGGAATGCCTGCGCCATGCAAAAGGTAAGAATGCATTGGTCCTCCCTCAAGCATACCTGAGGTGGAGAGAATGATGTTTGGTTTCTTTTCAGTAACAATCATTTTTCTGAATGTATCTAAATTATCGGCAATATTACGATTCATTGGAATAAAATTCCGTAGATCAAAGGGAACTTCGATTCTATGATCTTTGCACCAACTAAGTATTTTTTTAGAAACCCAATATTCAGTGAAATAACTACGATAAATTCGGTTCATTTTCAAGAGCATTCCGTCCATGTAGATATTGAAATTGCTTCCAATGAACTCTCGAGCAAGAATCGCTTCTATTTCTTGTCCTCTCCCTAAAGCGAAAGTTGGGATTATTGTTATACCACTATTTCTTCTTGTATTATAGATTGCATCTACTATTGCGTGATTTGGTTTTTCTCTATTTGGTAAATCTCTCAAACCATTTGTTGCTTCAGATATAACTACAGAAATGTCCTCAAGTTGTGGATATTTATTTGAATCGTGATAAGGAGTTGCGAAGGTATTAATGTCTCCTGTATAAAAAATAAGTTGTCCTTTCCAATTTAGCAAAATGCTTGCAGAACCTAATATATGTCCTGCGTCAAAAAATGTTGCAGTAACACCATCTGCAACTTTGAATGATCTATCGTAATAATGAGTGCTAATTTGATACAGAGTATCATACATATTATCTTCAGTCCAATGTCTCCCGCCTTCGATTTTAAGATGATCTCTCCACAAAACAGCGCAAATTTCTTTTGTGGGATGAGTCATATGGATATCTCCTCTATAGCCCAGCCTAACTAATTTTGGAATATAACCTGAATGATCAAAATGAGCGTGTGATAAAACAACCCCATGCAAATCTTTTGCTATTTCATCTATTCCTTCTGGGGCAACAGTAGGCTTTTTTGGACGAATTTTCAAACCACAATCTAATAGTATTCTTGTATCTTTGTCTTCTAAGAGGATGGCACTTCGACCGATTTCTTGCGCTGCACCATATATTGTAATTTTTACCAATTAAGTTTCACAACCGATAACATCTCAAATGTAAGTGAGATAATTTTGATGAAAACACATTCTGCAATAAGTGTTTCGATACTGCTTCTAATTAACTCACAAGAGTATTTTATTCTTCTTGTTGCAAAAAGAACGAATTTACACAATTGTGAAAGGTTTATTTTCAGAAAGTACCAGTAATATAATGATAATGTATGTTTAAATAAAGGTTTGATAATTTGATATACATTCTAAAATGTTAGTAATAGAAATAAAATCGAGGTTTTCTCATTGAGTGATAAAGAAAAAATAAGTGATGCCTACCAAAATTTTGCAGAAGGGTTAGAAGAGATTGAAGAAGAAGATAAGGAAAAGCGAAAAGAAGTATTGAAGAAAGGGATAATGGATCTTGAGCAAGAATATCGTGATGAAATTAAAGGCACTCATGCAGTTGATGCACGAATAGTTAAACTCCGAAAGGACGCAGATATGCCTGAATTGATTGGTGTTGGAGACCGTGTACAAAAGAGTCGATTTAAAGACAAAAGCAAATATGAACAGTTTCTTGCCAAGGAAATATTAGAAGTAGGCATAGAGGAAAGTAAAAGTTATGGAGGAATTATGACCTTCAAAGAATTTTGTCTACGCTTTGTTAAACAAAGACCTAACTGGGAAGCACCTTCTAAGGAAATTAGAAAAGCTTTAGAATATCTCGCTAAAGCAGGACTCATTCCCAAATTATATAAAATGAAGACTAAAGACAATCTGATTACGTTTAAACCTGTTGAATTACACGGTGATGTCATAACTGTTCTTAATATTGCATCAACTACTGGTTCAATAAGCGTTGCAGAAATTGTGGCAATAATCGGATGGAAAAAAGAGCGTGTTGAATTAACGTTAAGAAATTTGTCTGAACAAGAAATGGCTTATTATGATAAAAAGGAAGATGTCTATTTCTTTCCGAGTTTAAGAAAGAAATAAACAGTTCATTTTCCTTTCAATTCAATTCTTCAAAAAGAATTATAAGTTCTCTCTTTTTGCTTTCGTACAACTATAAATTGGTCGTGAATAATTGAAGAAGATCCTTATTGTTGATTATATAGTCGGAGGAGGATTTGCAGAAGAAGATCTCCCACTAGATCGTCTTGCAGAAGGTTATGCTATTTTACGAGCATGTGTAGAACATTTTGCTATGCTCGGTTATAAAATTTCTACCTTAATAGATCAAAGACTTATGCAACATATCCGAATCTCTCCAATACATGATTTCATTTCTGTTGCTACTTACGAAGATTTTATTACAGGATTACAAACTCTATCTGATAAAGTAGATTATTCAATGACTTCTGCACCTGAATCAAAAGGCATTTTGAAAGATCTTTCTTCACTAATGCAAAATTCAAAATCACTTTATCTTGGTAGTAAACCAGAATCAATTGAAATTGCTGCTGACAAAATAAAAACAATGGAACTTGCTAAGAAACTGGGTTTAAATGTTCCAGCTACCTTTTCCCCTTCGTATAACGACTCATTTGAGAAAATTCAGTCTGACGTAGATATCCTTGGATATCCCTTAATTATTAAACCAATTGACGGTAGTGGTTGCAAAGGATTAACTAAAGCAACCAATGCAGATGGTCTGCGATTTGGATTACAGTCTGCTCATTCAGTAACTAACATGGAGAACTGTATTGTTCAGGAATTCATCCCAGGAGTGCCTATCAGTGTGAGCATAATCGCAAAAAATGAGAAAGTATATCCTATTTCAATTAATCGCCAAAAACTTCGATTAGATTCCAAGAACTATACTGGTCACTATCTCGGTGGTGAAATTCCTTTTAGCATTCCTGAATATAAAGATGAAATTATTAAAACTTCTATAAAATTAGTGAAAGAAATGGGTTTACAAGGGTGTGTAGGTGTAGACCTTATCGCTGGAGAAGAAGGTGTATTTGTTATCGAAGTAAATCCTCGAATAACTGTGCCCTATATTGCCCTTAAAGAGATAACGTCTCAAAATCTTGCGCAAATTTTAGTAGATTTAATAGAACACGATAAAGAAGTTCCTGAAATTACCTTTAATGGTTGTGTAACCTTTTCCAAGGTTTCTATTCCATCTTCTGTTAGCAAAACAGCTCAGTTTGAGCGAGTCACAGGAATTGATGGTGTTCAAGCTCCTCCATTGTCCATTAGTAACAATTCTCAAATTTACTCTTTAATTATGGGTTTCGGGCCCACTATTGCTCAAGCAAGAAAAGATTTCCAGCGAGTCAAAAATGAAGTTTTAAATAGCTTATCAGGTTAACTTCTTTTTTCCTGAAAAATAATTTTATATCTATTTTTTAAAATTAGCTAGAAATAAAATAGGTTAGAGTCTCGAGAGAACTCAAATAATAAAATTAGAAGGTTTAGTTGGTACCACTACCAACTGCTAACTTCTCGATAACTTGTACTTTGCCGTCTTTAATTTGGACCATAATTCTTGTAACATAACCAGCGATTCTATTTCGCATACGTTTAGATTGAACGTTTGTAAGTTTATTAACAAGTAATTTGTTATGATCAAAGTCAATTGAGAGGTGCTGGTGATATTTAGCAACTAACTCTTTAGATGTTCTTTTGATTTTATCAGATCGAATATTACCCATTGGCAATCCTCCGTAATATATTATAAATTGCCTAACTATCCTTTAATAAATCTTATCAACTATCTCTATTTTGAGAATATAGTTAATTATAAGGTTCTACACTATTAACCGAGTGGAAAAATAACTTTAAATAATCTTCTTTTTTGTGTAAAGTAATTCCTAGATGATGGTAAACCTTATGAGGACTTTGTCATCTTAAAGTCTATGAAAAGTTTAAAAATAATGATTGATTTGACCGGTTACGGCTAAATCAAAGAAAGCAAAAATTCGGAAGAATAGACTATAGTCAAAAACCTAGGTGAAAGAAATTGAATATTCGTTCAAAGAAATTTATGACATATGCACTTTTAGTTTTAGTGATACCCTTTGTCTCGCTAATGACATTAAAACAACATGACGTTGCTGCTGAAAGTCCAACTATTAGTATTACTGATGTGACCTCTACTCCTACGTATCGAATTGATGTCACAGTTGAAATTACTTTAACTGGGTACAATTATGATTTGTATACCGAAACACTTTACTTGTATCTAAATCAATCTGAAGCAAATATCCTCATTGATCTTGCCGATGATGAATATACTGGTTATAATTCTTCCAAAACTTTCGGTAGACAAGATGAAGCAACTTTTGAAGCTTCTATTCTTTCGCCAACATTATCTGATGGTTCAGGCGAAGATTCAGCTAAATATAATGTAACTGTTGTTGCTCTTACAAATACCGACGAACAAAGTGATATTGTTGCATGGAGCGGTGGTTACATTTTCATTGATACTGAACCTCCTAAGGTTATCTTTGATACCCCAGCAATAGGTTACGAAGAAGTTTGGGGAATTTACCAAATAAAAGCCAATATAACTGACATCTCAAATTTGAGCCTTGTCCAATTTTTTGTTAATGGTGAAGAACGACATAGAATTGAAAACCCTGATCCAGCACAAATAACATTTACTTGGGATTATGAAAGCTACAAAGAAGTTGCTGAAGAACCTCTAATTAAGGTTGCAGCTTACGATAATAGTTCAGCAATGAATCTTGAGGATAATACTACAACAGTAAAAGTTGTAGGACCTTCCTTACAATTAGAACAATCCATTCCAACAATCATCGACTCAAATGAAACTTTGTATTTTAATGCAACAATAACAGATACAAATAACCCTGAAATTGATCTTGATTATGTTGGACTCCTATACTCCATAGATGGAGGAGCATGGGTTGAAGTAGCATTCAATAATCTAACAGTAGATGAAGCAACTCAAGGTAAATTCAATTATACTCTTAGTCCACAACCTGTGGGAACAATGATTGAATGGAAAATCTATGCAAATAATACTGATGGACAATATCATGAATTCAAGAATGAAACATATCAACCATTTGTAGCAAAATCAGTATTTCCAGACCACATCCTACCAACAGGTGAAGTAGAATATGATACAACAGTAACTTATGGCTTAAATGTAACTGTGAAACTAAATGTAACAGAGCATAGTGTGGTTAACTTCTGCTATTTAAATTACAGAATTGATATAGAAGATGATTTTGAAGAGCTATTATTAACCAATACTACGACAGGCGCAACAAACGATACTTGGTTCTATTTTGAATATAATTTCACAGAAACTTATGACGTATTTACTATTATTGACTTCTATTTCTGGGTAAATGATAGTGGTAGTAATGAACTCACTCTAGATGATGGAGGAAAATATTACCATATCAAAGTAATGCCAATCGATTTGGTTGCACCTGTGATCAACATCACCGCAGTACCAGAAACAATTGTTTCCGGTCAGAATATTACTATAACAGTAACCATTGAAGAATCCAGTATTCTACTCTCGGTTCAAGTATTTTATACTGTTAATGGTGAACAACATGTAGTTGATATGACCTACGTGTCTGGAACAACATATTCTGCAAGCTTTGTAGTACATGCAAGCACAGGTGATAAAGTAGAAATCTTTGTGAGAGCATATGATGAATACTATAATACTGCAGTTTCTGAAGTATACCAGTTCGATATCGAATCCGCAAAACCATCTGGATCACATTCAAACGCTTGGTTATGGTTAATGCTTATTGCTTTGATTATTATCCCACTAGCAATAACATTCGTATTACTAAAACCACAAAAATAATCAAATTATTGATTGAGGGTTTACTCCCTCAAAATATCTCTTTTTTCATATCAAGTTTTAATAATTTTCTTAGTTAAATTTCTAAAAAAAATATGATTTATTAAAAGTAATTTTGAATTTTTAATTCCAAATTAATTAATTTTTTTGCCTCTCTTGCCTTAGAATAATTTTACTTGTTACTTTAGTAAAATATTTAAGAAATTAAGAAGCAACTATTAATATTTGAAAAGTATAAAAATAATTACAATTAAAATTATTCAATTAACAGATATATGTACATTAAATGAGCTCTCCCCAAATGATTCAGAATTTAATTATTATTAAAGATAGTTTATCAATTTTTAATACAAACTTTGGCAATTGCCATAAATTAGATTCTGATCCTTTATTGCTTTCAGCATTTTTTGATGCGCTCCTCATATTTGCAAATGAATTTGAACAAGGAAAATTAGAACAATTAAACTTTAAAGATACAAAAGTAAATTTCTATAGTAAAGATAAACTCCTCTTTTTAACCATTTCAGATTTAGACGATAAGCAAGGTGTAATTCAAACTAAATTGAAAAAAATTGCAAAATTCTTCTTAGATGAATATGCAGAAGTTTTAACAAATTATAACGGAGAGATATCTCAATTTTACGAATTCAAGGATTTATTAATTGAAGAGAAAATTGCCCAAATTAATTGTGGAAAGTATCCTGAATGTTCAAGTTGTCCAAATAGGGATAATGATAGTGTTATTCTTACTGAAATGTTGAAAAATGACTCAATTGAATAAGATGATTTAGAAGAGATTTTTACAATATTTTATTCCTTGAAATTTTTTAGTTTTTGTGTGTCGTGCTGATTCAATAATAATTTAAATTGGAAATTAAATAATGTTCTCAAATATATCAAGAGAAAATTAGGTGAGCTATCTATGCCTGTAATAACAGTAGAAGGTTCAATAAAGAGTGTTAACGAAAAAAGGAAATTGGTTGAATTGCTAACAAAAGCAATGAAAGAAGCTTATGGATATCCCGAAGAATTTTCACATATAACAGTGATCATTAATGAGAATAGTTCTGAAAACATTGGAACCAATGGTAAGCTTCTGGTTGATATAAGAAAAAGTGAATAGATTTCTCTATTCCTCTTTCTTTAAAACATACGCAAGTTTTACCCAATCTTCCTTGAACCCTTTAGCTTTGTAAAGATTGTAAGCAGGACTATTGGACAAATCAACATTCAGACTTGCAGTTTTATAGTCATTTTCTACCAATTTATTTAGCATTGTATCTATGAGAAATGAACCAATACTGAGTCTACGATATTTTGGATGTACACCCAATATCCAAAGATTGCCATTTTGTGGTCCATGAGATTCTCTAACTACTGAAAAAGCAATCATTTTGTTATCTTCAAATATACCAAATGAGCTCTCATTGATTAATTTGAATGAATCATCTATTATTCTATTTTCGAAATAATCTTTGATTTCATCATCAGATAAACTTTGCATCCATTTATCTTCGGTGTCTTTAAGTGTGCTATAAAAGCAATTGTAAAAGTCATCATTATTTGCATGCGAAATTGGTTTTATCTGTCGTTTGGTATCTACTTGCAGATGGCGTTGTTGATAATTAACAAGATCCATTCTCATATGACAAATTTGTTCTATTAAGTCAAATTTATTCGAATCATATAGTTTCTTGAATAATTGTTCTTCTTCGGAACCTTCTTTGTTAAAAAGTAATTCAATCCGTGTATTACTCACTTTGATTAAAGTATTCAATTGCATCTTTGAGTAAATGCTTAGCAATATTCTCTTTGTCTTTATTGAGTCCTATAATTGGATGACCACCTAATGCAAAAGGATTGAGCTCTAGTTCTGTTTTTGAATGTGCAAATAGCATTAACCATCCAACTAGTTGAGTATCACGTTTTGCTTGAATAATTTGAGGTTCAATGGTATATTCAAGATTTTTCAACCAATTAGTAAAATTATCTACTGTATATTGGTTCCCCTTAACATTCCAACTGTCTACTGATAATTTGGCTAGCTCTGCTAATTCGATTTCAGCATAATTATTTGTGATGTAAGTTATTTGATTGGCCATAATATCACACTCCTTGAAGAGGCAATGAAAATAGCATAGTCTGCAAAAATATCATGAATGTGTTAAAGGAGAAATAAAACAAAGAACAAATATTGACATTAAGAAAAAACTTGATTAGTTTGATCTTCTGGATGCAAATAAAAGTTGATTGTTGTTTTTTCTAGAGTTGTTCAAAATTTCCAAACCATGTCATCTTCTACTTACCTCTTTTTTTCCTCTATTGACAACTTTGAATAGCAAAATATGCGATACAAAACAGAGCGTACTACTACTTGCAAAGGATATTTTTGCTCTTGATTGGAAACTAGAAAAAATTAGTGATAGAGAAACATAAATCTCTCCATATAAAATAAAAACACCTGATTATAATATCCAGGGAAATATAAATCACTTGCGTGACCAGCTAACGGAAAAATTAACAAACACACTTCTGCATTATCTCGATTTAAATAGGTATTTTCCAATGATCGGGATCGGAAAATAAGGTGATCTTGATCCCCTTGGTAAATCAGGCATGGGGGACTCTGGTTATTTACCAATAATTCCGGATTTCTCCATTCGGGTTTAGATTGTTGAGCAAAACTCAAGGAGACATTATTTGCTGGATAATACGGAATAATACCTTTGATGGAATAGTTCGCACTGAACGTCTCGGTATAATTACCACTGACTATACTGAGTGCTGTTGCACATGCTAATTGACCTCCAGAGGAACCTCCAGATATAAACACTGAATCGAGATTCGCGCCATACTCCGTATTATGCTCCTCCAAATAGAATGTAAAAACTCCAATATGACGCATCATATCATCCAATGTGAAATTCCCTAAGACATTAGATGGTGTAATAATGGGAATTCCCATACTTTCAGGACCATTATTCAATCCATATTGGATATCAAATACGCAATATCCCTGCGCTGCAAAATAACGATTCATGGTGAGTACATTTCCTAACCCCTTATCCCCAATTGTCAAACCGCCCCCATGTATTCTAATCAAAGTTGAACGATTTCCTGGTAGAGAATCAGAATCAGTGGGGGGAAGATAAGCGTCAAAATATAACTTTACATTCGCATCCACCGTAAAATTACTCGAAGATCCGTCTAAGTATAACACATCTTTTCTCACAATACAATCATAAATGTGGGGTCCGAGTAAATACCCTCCAATTGAGAAGGGTGTTTGGAGAAATGCATCGGCATAACCCGAATTATCAATAACTGCTTTCCAATCCCCAGAAAAGACCGGATTAAAACGGGCGGAAAATGCTTCATCTGCATCTTGGGCAAATTGTGGGGTTAAACCAAGTGGAACGAAGCATAATCCTGAAAGAACAATCCCTAAGATTACAAAGAAGCTCAGCGGAATTCGTTTTAGTTTTCCACTTATGGAGCGAGTTAATTTGAAAAGGATGAACGTGAAACTGAGGATGCCAATTCCAATAAATAGTGCTGCTTGTCCTGCAAATACTCTAAACATAAAGAGCCTAAGCCTTCCTTGGAGGCCGTAGAGCATTGCATAGCATACCAACCCCCCCAAGCCTATTTCAAGAATACAAATGATAATTATAACCCATTTCAACCAACTCACTCGTTTCTGGGTTTTGATGCTTCTGTTCCAAACTAAATCTTCTGGAATGGGAGAAGTCGACAAACAAATATCGTTTTTCGAGATAGCAGGGATAAGCCCTAAGACGGCGCCATAGATCACAATTCCAAAATTTGCTCCATACAATAACACACCCAGTCCAAGATTAACTGAAATTACATCATTAAAGCCAATGAAAACAGCAAAAAAAGTAAAGAGCATGGCCAAAATTACTCCTCCAAAATAACCATAACATAAGAGATTTAATCGAAATCCTCGTTTCATAGTTGTTCTTAATTGGTGGCTTAGAAAGAACGAATAGAGCATTGTGACAGAAAGATTGCTAATGATGAAAATTCCAACCATACTTTCGAAAATCGCCGATGATCGTATAATTAAATAAAGAAAATTTGATATCCCTACTATCACATTTAAAACGAAGATAATCCATCCGAAAATCTTTATTTTGAATAAAGAATTCAACTCGGCCATATGTAACATTTGTTTTCTGGATTTTTAATTCTTTGTTATATTCTTTATCGATCCATTTAGAATTATACTAGAATTTTATTTCAGAAATAAGTGGTGGGCCCACGCGGGTTCGAACCAGCAAAACAAGATTAATTGCCTACAAGGGTTCTATCACTATTTTGAGGAAAGAGGTTAGGGGGCTTATCTTTAAATAATCTATGGTTGGAGATTAAAGTATGACTTTCGATCCTCAGCAATTCTCAATAAAAAAGCAATTTGGTTCCGATTGGTTTGTTATCCGCCCAGCAAAAACTTCTGATAGAGAGCTAGTATGGGAAGGATATCAAAATGCTCCAAAAGAATTCTTCAGACAAATTACCGAAATTACTCGAAAAATGGTTGAATATTGGTATCCTCTAGATCGTGAAATTGATTTTGAACAAGCTTTACCGTTCAATGTTATGCTTCTGAATGAGAAAAAGCAAGAAAAGGCATTTGCTGGAAACATGACTTTAGGCTTTACAAAAAACAACCGCTTTTGTCACACAACAACTATGGGAATGGGAGTTCTACCAAAATTTCAAGGAAGAGGGATTGGATCCTTTCTTACTGAACTATCAATAAAAATAGCAAGAGCTAAACCTGGGATTGTCCGATTACAATTGCAAGTTTGTGCAACTAATCCTGCTCGAAAAATCTATACAAAATATAGTTACAAAGAAGAAGGCGTTCTAAGAAAAAATTGGTTGTATTCTGATGGAACTTTAGATGATATGATTACTATGGGTATAATCTTTCCAGAAAAGCTAGAATTGTTAAAGAAAAAGAAAGAGGAGTAGTGTAAATCATTATCTGTTTTATAATTCTTAGTAGCTAATAGAAAAACGAAATCATCTCGCAAGCGATTTGCAAAAGCATAAGCTTCTTTTTTATAAATATCTTGAAATCTTTCTATTGGAATTACTATTTTCATAAATCAATCAACCTTCCTTATCGGGAGTTTGCTGTTATAGATTACATAAAAGATTTCAACATTATAGATGCCCATTCTATAACATCGGAATTAGCATTTTGTTCGTCAATTTTTTCAAGAAGCTCTTTTGAGTTTTCAATGCTTCTGATTTCAGCTATTGCTTCATCTAGAACTCCCGGATAAATTACTTTCATTTTATATACAAAATCCTCATTTGTGGGATAGAAACCTTTAGACAAGAATTTTTCTTGTCCATATTTTACATAACAAAGATAATCATCAAAATCATATTCATATTTGCTGATATATTTCTCAATAATCCCAATTATTTCATCTTCAGTTTTCAAAAATATCTCCTCCTAATGTTGTATGGTTTAACATATTCATAAATTAATATATCAATTTTCAAAATTAAATTATTTAGGAGTAAAAATTATCTTTAGAGAATAAGTGGTGGGCCCACCCGGATTTGAACCAGGGGCCTCCCGGTTTTTGAGATAAGCAGACTCGTCTGATTTTCTTATCAGCCGAGCGCTCTAACCAAGCTGAGCTACGGGCCCTTTTTGTATAGTTTTTATACTTCTGATTTTGACTTTTTTCACTTAAAAAAGTTTATCATTGGATTATATATTCTCTTAGTGGCATGTTATAAATTATGTGTTTCGCAAATTCTACTTTTATTGTAGTATTACTCTTTGATAAAAGGCGATTTTTTTTGCTTCTTACTAAATTTTATTATACTTTACCTACAAACCAAAGTTTAAAATAAACAAGTTATAACATTATAGTGAATTTAGAAAGCTAATTATAGGAAATTGACAAAAATCATGGTAGTCTACTAAATTACCAGTAAAAAGGCAGGAACTCAACATGTCACAAAATGATGGAAAAGCAATAAACGCAATCTTAAAGTTAGTACTCCTAGGCGATGGTGCTGTAGGAAAAACAACTATGAGACGCCAATTTCTTGGTGAAGGATTTAAAGCAGGATATTCTGCCACCATTGGTGCTGATTTTGCAATTAAGAGAATTAATCTTGAAAATTACCGTTTAACATTTCAAATCTGGGATTTAGCAGGTCAACAAAGGTTCGCTGCTGTTAGAGAATTATACTATCGTGGTTCTCGTGGTGCCCTGTTAGTTTTTGATGTCACTAACCCCAGCTCATTTAACAATCTCCCTACTTGGCTTGAAGAGCTCTGGAAAAAAGCTGGACGAGTTCCTATGATTCTCTGCGGAAATAAGATTGATCTTCGTTCTGAAGTTCCAAAAAGCATTTCTCCTGAATTGGGCCAAGAATATGCAAGAAGGCTTTCAGAAGCATTGGGATATGAAGTTCCTTATATTGAAACCAGTGCTAAAACTGGCGAGAAAGTTAATGAAGCATTCTTCCTCCTTGGTTTGAGTATTATTCGTTCCGTTAAACAACCAAAAACTATCCTAGAGTGATGAATGATAGATTTTCTATCTCATCCATTTTTCTCTCATTATCTTTTTCCCAACAATTAATAAAATTTAATATAGTATGTTCATAAATCAAATAATCAATCAATTAGCTTTAATCGAATCTGCAGTATAGCAAATCCTTTAAAGGAATAATCAATCACAATAAAATTAGCATTCCAAAGAAACTATTGATTATGGAGCCAGAAAAAACTTGAGTAGTCATCAAAAATCTACAGTATACAAAGTTGTTTTACTTGGAGACGGTGCTGTCGGTAAAACAAGCATTCGACAACAATATCTTGGCAAAGGTTTCAAAGAAGGTTACTCAATGACCATTGGTGCCGATTTTTGTGTTAAACGTGTTGAGCTCTCCAATATAATCATTACTTTTCAAATATGGGATCTTGCTGGACAACAAAGGTTTGATGTAGTTCGAGAAGTGTATTATCGTGGTAGTAGTGGTGCATTATTGATTTTTGATGTATCAAATCCCGGCTCTTTTGAGAATTTACCTGCTTGGTTAAATGAATTAACAAAAAACAATTACGATCGTATTGTTCCCATTGTTTTAATTGGAAACAAAACTGATCTTCGTGGAACCGCTCCTTGTTTGCCCAAAGAAGCAGGACAACAATATGCTGCTGCTTTATCTCAATGGACTGGTTTTGATGTTCCTTATCTTGAAACATCTGCAAAATCTGGTTTAAATGTTGAAGAGGCATTTGGTCTTCTTTCAAAACAAATTGAGCTTTTCTTGGATAAATACCAACTACGAGGTTAACCTCGCTTTCTCTCTTTCTTTCCTTTCCTAACCTATCTTTTGCAAATGTATATATATAATCGAGGCGATATATTATCGTGCACTTCGGTGCACTTAATTTTATATTAATGGAAAGGATGTAAATTCTATGTCTAATAAGAAAGATAGACACAAAAAAGAGGCAGGTGCAACAAGACGACGTTTAGATCGTCTACATAAAAACTTACCATTGCACCTATCGTACGAAGACCTGACTATCAATTAAGAAGAGTCAAGTTATCTGTCCCGAAAAGAATACCTACTAGCATAATCTTAGCATTCGTTTTGCTGGGACTATTTTTTGTATATGCTGGAGGTTTTGCCGCTTTAGCTCAAGATGAGTTAAATGCATACGTTACAGATGTTTATAACAATCCAGTAACAATCTATCCTGAGGGATTGGATCACCAATTTCTTTATGAAGGAATTGCTGCCGGAACGCTAATGTTTATTGGCGCTTTTGGATTCTACCTCATAGATAAAACAACAAAGTATGCTTATTCGCCCAAGCATGCTACACTATGTTTAGTAGTAGGTATGGGACTAATTATTGCCGCACTCTTTCCAATTATGTATATGTTATTAACCAAGTTAGATTTATTGAAGATATTATTTCCTGCAACATCTTAGGGAAATATTCTCTTTCTTTTTTTTGTTCAGTTCTTAAGAAATCCTTTTTAATGAAAAATGTCCGAATTAGTCAAAGAATACTACTTAGTGATATCATAAAATCAAAGGATGAGTCAAAATTATGTCAAAAGCAAAGACAAGTAGTCGAACAGCTAAAAAGGATGATAATACTCCTTTAATGGAACGGCTGCCTTCAAATGTGCCCTTTGCACCTCTTGTTCGTAGACCTGATTACCAACTGAGATTTGTTAAATTCTCGGTTCCAACAACTATACCAATTGAGATAATAATCGCGGTAGTATTTATTGGATTATTCTTTATCTATATGGGTGGATTCTACGATTTAGCTCAAGACAATCTAAGTGCCTTTGGTTCCGATAAACAAGGCAATCCAATAGTAATTTATCCAAACCAATTAGATTCCCAATTTCTTGTTGAAGGAATGGCTGCAGGACTCCTAATGTTTATTGGAGCTGGTGGTTTCTTTCTACTTTATTACTCAACGCAATATGCTTATTCACCAAAAAATGCTACTGTTCTTCTAGTAGTTGGAATTGGTGTTGTCGCACTTGCATGGATAGCAATAATGTATATGTTGCTTACGAAAATGGGTATTTGGTAAGTAAAATAAGTAACCGAAGGAAGGCTTTATTGCTTAACTTCACTTTTCTTTTATTTTTAATAAACTCAAAAAAATCTGAAATTAGCAGAAATTAAATAGAGAAAATGTGTGATCGAGTTAATTTCAATCACATAAAAAAAGTTAAAGAAATTATTTTTCATCTTTAAATTGTTTATCAATTAATTCTTGGAAATCTTTCTTCTTTTTTGCACCAGAAAATTGGCCAACAACTTTTCCTTCTTTAAAGAGATAGAAGGTAGGAACATATCTGATTTGATATTGAATCGCTGCCTGCCTTTCTTGATCGGTGTTAATTTTACCAAAAGCAACTTTTCCTTTATAGATTTCAGCTAAATCTTTTGTTATAGGATCCATTATTTTACAGGGAGGGCACCAAGTTGCATAGAAATCAACGATTACATATTTGCTATTATCAATAAATGCTTGAAGATCTTTGCTCTTTAAAACCGTAACTTCTCCGCTTGCATTTGTACTTTGGTTCATAATATCACTCACAATTTTTGCTTTAATTAGTTCTAATTCTTTGTCTTCTGAACTCAATTTTAATACCTCGTATAAAGTTTTACTTTAATAAGTTTGTTAACTGACCCAATTCAGATATTTTATTGGATACGTTTTAACTATTTTTTTGTTCTGAGATATGAACTAATTAAATCTAATATAGAAATTATTTAAAATTTCCATTATAGAATGTAAGTTTAGACCTACCTCTTTTCTTTCTTTCTTAAGTTCAACCTATTTAATTTAACTTTCAATAAGAAATCTTTAGAATAGAAAGACAGTAAATAATATTAACTACAATAGCACAGTTAGTTACTAGTAATAGGGTGTATTCACTTCCCCTCTATGGTGAACCATCAAAAGAAGATAGTTTAGGAAAGTATGTTACAATGGCTGAAACGGAACTTTATATGATTCTCGGAGTTACAGGTATCTTTGTGCTAGTTATTGGTGCAATTCTTTGGAATCAAATTAGACAGACAAGAAAGAAAAGTAATCTAAGCGAATCTGCTCAAGGTAGCCCCTCTAGTTTTAATGCTGAAGATAAAACAAAAAAGATCTTTCGTTTGGACAAGCGTGAAACACAACTAAGAAGAGAGCGAATCTTAGAAGGGGGCACTTTACCTGAACTTTCAGAATTAATTATTTATTCACCTTTGAAAAATGAAAAAATAGATTCTAAAGAAGTTGATATTAGAGGCAAAGTAGCGATTAAATCTATTGTTTGGATTAACTGTCAAGCTGCCTTTGTTGATGTAGATGGTTCTTTTATTGGTTCAGTTCCTTTAACTCGAGGCAAAAATGACCTTGAAATTGTAGTTATTGGTCCCTATGGAAAATCAATTTATACATCACTCGATGTTAATTGTACTTCAAAAGAAGCACCAAATTTACCAGCCGGTACTAGAATACTCTTTCCTCATGTTGGGCTTGATATACATACTGGATCACAAACCGAATCGTTTATCGCTGATTCAGAAATGGCTACTTCGGAAGATGGAGTGCCTGTAATGAAATATACTACTCCTAAAACTGATCCAATTATCGTCTCTGAAAGTGAAATTGATCCCTCTGTTTTGGCTGCTTTAAAGGGTGATCCAATAGCTGATACCCCAATTGATATTCCAGACATCCCTGATTTAGGCGTTATAGAAGCAGAAGAAACAATGGATATCCCAGATATCCCCGATATTTTAGGTGATGAAACGGTTGATGAAATTCAGATACCTGATATCCCCGATGTAGATATAGATGAGGGAGATAAAGCATCTAAAGAATCTGCTATCACTGTAGATTCAGAAGCAATCGAAGAATCAGTAAAAATCATTGAAGAAACAATGATGATTGAAGATGAAAGTAAAAAAACTGACAGTGAGTTTCCATTAGATAAAATGTTCCCAATTCAACCTGGTGATAAAACGGAAGCAGAGGAAGAGGAAAAAATAGAACTATCTGAATTTCAACCACTACAACAAAACATTGTTGGTATTCAAGAATTAACGGTTGAAACTACTCATCAAAAATTAAAAGATGAACGCTCAACTGAAATTCTGCAATATTCAGGTTTCATCTCTAGAGAAGATGGTGAACAAATTAAAGTACTAAAAATAGAGAAACGAATTGAGAAAATTGATGATAAATGGTTCTCAACACTCGGTATTGCCAATCTAACTGATGCTGAACTAAGTCTGATAGAAATTTCCGAATTTATTTCTGGAACATTCAAGATAAAGGATATGCTCCCAGTGAATGTTTTAGAACCAATTGTTGATACCTTGCCTGAAGGGGTAAAAATCACTTGGACAATTAATGATGTGAAACCACAGATGAAATTGTTCATAACTTATAATGAAGATGTCAATCCATTGGAACTAATAACTGAAGAGCAAAAAACACCAAAAATAACCATTAGAAGATAGGTTACATAACCTACATTCTAATTATTTTTCTTCTTTAATTGAATATATTTTGCATGTATCTTTTTTAGCACTTGATGATCTGTCAAGATTCCTTTAGGACCTGGTTTTACTTTTCGAAGTCTAAGTGGAACCCCATCCATTCTATATGCAGTGCCCACTGATTCAACTCCTGAAATTGTAACAGGAAAAACAACTTTAGCTAAACGTGTTGTTGGTGTTTCATATGGATCTAGAGCAATTACCGGTATACGCGTAAAATGGTCCATCACCTTTCTAGGAGAGTTTCCAACTGGATCAGAAGCAACAATAAAAGCAGCATCAGCTTCTTGTTGAGATAATACACTAGCCATAGAAAATTCCCCGGGGTTATATTGGGGGAACCCTCTTGCTAGAGAAACCGCAAATGGGTATCCAGTTATCCAAGTAATTACATTTTGAGCACCAGTGACATTATAATGTCCTCGAAGTGGCATAACATAGAATTTTGTGTGTTCATTTAAATCACGGACTAAACTTAATGCCGCATCTACATTTCTGTGTTTACCTTTTGTAGTTGCCAAACCCAAACCGAAGAAAATTACTCCATGTTTTGCATCTTTCATTAGTTCAGCTAGTTGTTGTATTTTCTCTACTGGAATACCTGAAACTACCTTCTCTGTTAATTCTCTTCCTCGAAGTACAGCTCTTAGAGCACTAATAAATTCAAAATCACCATCTGGTTCGATTTGTATGAAATGATTGGCTAACTTTGCTGTTTCAGTGAAACGTATGTCAATAACCACAACAGTTCGTTCTTGAAATCCTTTTTCTCTAAAATAACCCCTTGGAAAAGTTGTATATCTGCTCATATGTCTTGGATGTGCTTCCATTGGATTACAACCAAGATAGATAATAAGATCAGATCTATTCCTAATTTCTCCCAAAGTACAACCAGCCAAACCAATCTCTTGAATACCCATAACAGAAGGACCATGACAAACGGATGGGCAATGATCCCAAATTGCGCCTGCTTCTTCAGCTAATTTGATACTTTCCTTGTGAGCTTCGGCTTCAGTTGAACCAAATCCATAAAAGATTGGGAATTCAGCTTCAAAAAGTATTTCTGCTGCTTTCTCAGCAGCTTCATCATAACTAACTTGAGTAAATTTGCCGTCTATTTTTATTAATGGAGAGAGGAGTCTTCTTCCATCTTTGTTCCCAGAGATTTTAACCGCTCCTAATTGGCAAGCATTTTTTACTTCAATTATTTTCCCTTTATCTAAAACAACTTCAATGTCATCGCAGAGGCTTCCACAGAATGGACAAACTACATCTTTTACAACTTTCAAATTTAATCACCAATAAATAGTTGTTCTAGCTAATTTTATGGGCCTGTTTCTCCAATATTTGAAGTAATTCCTCTACCTCAAGTATCTTTTCTTTAGTTGGTGTGATTGTTGCTTTGACACCTTTATATTGTGGGACACCAATACCTGCTGATCCTGGAGGAGTTATCCAATTTGCATACATACCCAGTGGCATAAAGATAATTCCTTCGTGTGGAGCATCCTTAGAAAGTCTCGCGCTAACAACAATTTCTCCCTCTGAAGTAGAGATTTTAACATTGTCATTTTCTTTTACATCAAGCCTTTCTATATCTTTAGGATCCAAGTAACAAACTCCAGTAGCTACTCTAGCTTCCTCAGAAATTTTAATGCCGACTAAAGTGATTCCTTGTTCTACTGTTCTACCAGAGGTAAATATTACTTCTAAAGAAGGATTTCGTTCAGACATGCAATAATCAACTAATTTATTTTTTGTTCTAGTTTTAATTCTTCTTATAGATTTCTTACGAAGAGATTAATTTAGTTTGTGTTAGAATTTCCCGGCTATTTTTTCTGCAAGTTGAGTTCTTTGAATTTCTTGGTTGATACTTCTTACTGTATGATTTATTATTATTGCTTGTACACCAGCAGTTAAGAGATCCCAATTACTGATATAGGGCGCTAAATAGAGCGAAATATCATTATTATCAGAAATCAGATTTAATTGAAGTGAGTGTTGAATTATATGGGCAAAATCAGGTTGGCTGCTTATTTTGGAAATACATTCTTCTCGGATATCATCAATAAAATCATCCAAGAAATGTAAGTTTTTTTTAATAATTGCTTTCAAAGTATAAAGAACGCTATTCAAGTTATCAATACTTGCTTTTTTGAAGTTAAAATTCTTGAATTTATCTGAACTTGTTCCTGATTGTTGTAGAACTAAGGCTTCAACTAGTAGTGTAGCTTCATCTAAGATGTGCGTAAATTCTTCAGCAGCTTGCTTAATTCTGGGTCGTAAGTATCTTCGATTCTTGAACATGGTTGAAACCTGTATGTTTTCACACCGTGATAAAAGAACATTTAAACCTATTTTTCTAGCTGATAATGTAACTGTATTTTATCTTGAAAATCTAAGAAGAGAATGTGAATATTGTACGTTTGATTAATGTTTTAAACAAGAAAATATAAGAATATAGAAAAAATAAAAATTAGAACATCAATGAGTGTTTCCTTTGCCAGCACATGAACGAATTACTTACCGAATAACTATTGATGCAACTCTCTGTAACGGTTGTAATAATTGTACAACTGCATGCCCAGTAAATGCTGTTCTGGGTGAAGATGAGCGCTTCGATACTGAAGAGGATCCCAGAGTAATAGCGATAAAAAATGGTGTCGCTGTAGTAATTAATCCCTTTAGATGTGATGGCGACGGAGTTTGTATGATTGTTTGTCCACAAAATTGCATTTCTATTGAGTTTATTCCCTTAGATGAGTACGTTGAAGTTGAACAAGAAACTTCTAAAACTTAATATTACCCTTATCATTAAATCTAGAATTATTGAGGTAAAAAAATGACACGAGTGTCCTCTGTTAAAAGAAAAATGCATTTAGTTACAACAGAACGGAAGGATCGCTACGATAAGACCTCTCTTATATTAGATCTTGAGAAATGCACTGGTTGTAATCTTTGTTGGACTATTTGTCCAAGATATGCTATTGAGCGTGGACCAATTGGAGCATCTTTAAGGGATCGTGTAATTGCTCCACCAATAAGAATCAATTACCACAAGTGTGTTTTTTGTGGTTTGTGTGCTTATATTTGCCCATTTGATGCTCTATCCTTAATTGTAAATGATAAACCAGCAGAGAAAATAAAAAGTGGAGTATCTATTCCCTTTCTTAAAGGACACAAAATAAAAGTGAGTAGAACAGGTTATACTGCACTCAAATTTATTGATGGAGAAATATCAGTTGATGATGATGAATGCCCTGGAGGGTGTTCAACATGTATCGATGTTTGTCCCGTTGAATGTCTTACTCTTCCAGTATCATCTAAAGAGAAACCTTGGGAAAAAGTGCCAAAAATTGCTGTGGATAGAGATAAGTGCCTATTCTGTGGTGCTTGCCTATTTGCTTGCCCGGCAAATGGTGCTGTTAAATTAGAGCGAACTGAAATTAAGTGTAGTGAGGAAGGTTCTGAGAGCAAAATATGGAAAAATCTAGAAGCAAAATTGAAAAAACCAGTACAATCTCGAGACTGGTTCTATGAAGAAAGAGTAAAAACAGCTCCTGGCGGTGGACGAAAATTAGCTCCAAAAAGAAAACAACTAAAGGAACAAAAATAATTAACGGTTATCTTGTCGATCCCGCTAACGGAATTACAGGGGAGAAAAAAGACGTTTTTGTTATCGATGGGAAAATTGCAGAGGAAAGTGAATTTCGTTCTGATATAAAAATCAAGGTGATAGATGCTTCAGGTAAAGTTGTTATGCCTGGTGGAGTTGATATTCACGCTCATATTGCTGGTCCTAAAGTAAACTCTGGAAGGTTGCTTCGACCAGAAGACCATATTATTGATCCGCTAAAAAAGACAGCTGTAGCTCGTTCAGGAACGGGACGATCTGTTCCATCGACATACTACACAGGATACGCTTATGCTCGTTTAGGATATACTTTTGCTATGGAACCTGCAATGCCTCCTCTTGAAGCTCGGCATACTCATGAAGAGTTAATGGATATTCCGATTATTGATAAAGGCGCCTATACTCTCTTAGGAAGCAATTGGTTTGTCCTAGAACGCATCAGTGAAATGAATAAAGATGAAATGGCTGCTTTTGTTGCTTGGTTGCTCAAAGCATCCGGTGGATATTCTATCAAATTGGTAAATCCAGGTGGAGAAGAAACTTGGGCCTGGGGAAAGAATGTTCATACTTTAGATGATCTAGTGGGGTCATTCAAAGCAACTCCAAGAAAAATTATCAAAACATTGGCAGCAGTAAATGAGCGATTATCATTACCTCAAACAATTCATTTGCATACCAATAATTTGGGTATTCCTGGCAATCATGATGTAACTTTGGAAACTATGAATGCAGTAAAAGGCATTAAGCCAGGAAAAGGTCGAAAAACAAATATGCATTTAACTCACATTCAATTTTCTTCTTATGGTGGTAAGGGCTGGAATGATTTCTGTTCTGAAGCGCCAGAAATCGCACATTATATCAATAAGAATGATCATGTTTCTTGTGATGTCGGTCAAATTATCTTTACTAATACTACAACAATGACTGCAGATGGTGCTTGGGAATGGACTTTGCGAGGAATAACTGAACATTTAGCTTGGTCCCCACGTTCTGGTTCAAAATGGATGAACACCCAAGTGGAACTTGAATCTAGCTCTGGTGTAGTGCCATATATCTTTAGAAGAAAAAATCCAGTAAATGCGGTTCAATGGGCAATTGGGTTAGAATTTCTCTTAATGATTAAAGATCTAAACAAAGTAAATATTTCAACAGATCATCCAAACGGTGGTCCATTCACTTTCTATCCAACAATTTTCAGTTGGCTAATGAGTAAAGAGGCTCGAGATAGAATGCTCTCGAGAACTGATAAAGCAGCGAAAGAAAAAACATCTTTAGCTGAACTTACTCGTGAATTTTCTCTGGCAGAAATTGCTCAAGTAAGTAGAGTTAGTGCTTCAAAAATACTCGGATTAAAAAATAAAGGTCATTTAGGCATCGGCGCTGATGCAGATATTGCTATCTATGATTTCAAAGCTCCATTGAATGAGCTAAATAAGAATTACAAAGCCGTGGAAAAAGGATTTGCAAAAGCTGCTTATACAATTAAAGATGGAGAATTAGTTCTTAAGGATGGAGAAATTGTCTCAAGTCCATTCGGTAGAACTTTTCGCGTTGAAGCAAACATCCCTGAAGATTGGACTCTTCAAATAAGAGATGCAATTGAGGATCGATTCAGAAAGCATTATACAGTAAGCTTAGCAAATTATGCTGTCCAAAAAGAATATTTCCCAAATGAGGAATTAATCACAACTGAACCCCGATAAAATTATTTGGTGGATAAAATGAAGCAATTTATACTGACTCAAAAAAAACCAGTAATTAATCCCAATATTCCAATCGAAGCCGATGTAATATCTCCTGATATTTTTGCAAAGAAGAGTATTGAGGAGATAAAGAAATTAATAATCTGGCGTGGGAACAGACAATTAGCTCTCGAAGAAATTTTTAGCTTATCAGGTGAGGAACACGCAGGAGACTCTCCAGCAGAAATTGAAATATTACTCACAGGTGAATTATCAAAGTATAAGCATATTGGAGAAAAAATGTCTGAAGGCAAAATTACTATTAAAAGTTCAATTGGAATGCATTTAGGTTCACTCATGTCTGGAGGTAAAATTGTCGTAGAAGGCGATACACACGATTTTGCAGGTGCAAATATGACTGGGGGAGAAATTCACATTCAAGGTAATGCGGGACATTATTTAGGTGGATCAATGAGAGGAAATTGGCGTGGGATGAGTGGTGGTAAAATCAAAGTAGATGGCAATGTATTGAATGAGTGCGGTATTTGGATGCGAAAAGGTATTATTGAAATCGCTGGTTCCGCGACAATGTTTCTAGGGATGCATCTGCACAGAGGAACAATTATTGTCCATGGAGATGTTATTGAAAGAGCTGGAGCAGAGATGACAGGTGGAGAGATAATTATTTTAGGAAAATTACATAAAAATCTTCCATCTTTTGAATTCAAAGAAACAATTGATGAATTACCTATTGAAGGGTATGGAACAATTAAAGGTCCCTTTTTAGTGTTTGTTGGAGATTATGCTGAAAGAAAACAAGGGAAAATGTTTCTGCTTAAAAAGAAGAATGAACATCTAATCGATTGATTATCATTTCCCAGTAAAAACACTTCTTGAAGCAACATCATATACTGTTTCTAGTAAGTTAAGATTATCAATATCTTGGTTGAAATTGATTTTTCCATCAATATTAACTTCTAGATCTAAAACAAAATTAACTTCTTTAATTTGTAATTTGATTTGGTGACTTTTTGGTTTGTAAGTTTTAAGCGTGAATAAAAACATTTTATCATTGTGAGTAATTACCTCTAAATTTCCTGCGAGATAATCACTGAGGGCTAAATCATTAACGGTTAAAGTTTTAGGAATAACTTTTAATCTCGTTTTTGATAATTTCAAATAAAATTTTTCTAAATCCATTTCACAAGGAGAAAATCGTAGGTTTATTTTCTTACTTAAGAAATCTATCGCTTTTTTAATTTGAGATGGTTTTCCGGCAAACAAACAGAGGTAAATGCCTGCCGGTGTTTCCAAATCTGTTGGGGGATCGAGTATCTTTATTTTTATTGCTTCATAAATAACCATGTTTTCTGACCGCATAGATGGAAGAGTTCTATGTGGGAAAAAGAATCTTTTTTCGGTCATTCGGTAATATTTGCCTTGGAAATAACTACTTGCTAATGGATCAAAGGTAATAAAATCAGTATCAATTGAAGGATCACCAAAGTCTATGCTTGCAAACTGCTCATCTGTGAGATGTTCTTCTCCTACTAAATATCCCCAGAAAAGACTTATAGTATTCATATTATTATCCACTCAAATACTCT
>JAUWKS010000115.1 GCA_030614005.1 Candidatus Heimdallarchaeota archaeon
GACATAGGTAAAGAAGCCGTTATTATTCAGTGTTTTAACTTCTTGTTTTACACGGGGATCGATAAAATAGGAACATGCAAGAACAATATATACTACTTTGTTTTGTATTCTATTCTCGTCGATCAAAAATTATTCACCTTGATTTTATTATTATGTTGATTTCTTTAACTATCACCATATTATTTCTCTATAAAAGGAATGTGTTCTTCTTTTTCGTGAATTATTGAAATCAATAGGTTTTTTGAATCTATTTGAATCACTTGATATTTAGTTATTTATCTCTCCATCCTTGAATATAATTAAAATAAAACAATTAACTTTTTAATAATGTTTCATCGATTGATTGAGAAAAGTCTTTGTTTGTGAGGACTTTGGCAAGCTTGTAAAGACCATAAGCAATTAGTGGAGCAGATAATATTGCCCAAGGTACAAACACCCAAATATTATTCCATATACCAAGCAAATAAATTCCTAGCGCACTTAGTCCAAAGATGAAGATACCGAAGAAGGAATGAAATCCAATCTTTCCCTTAGTAACAATTATTGCAGTTGCTTGTACGGTAATATGTGATAAAAGACCACCAATTGCAATTCCAATGGTAAAACCATATATGCCAACAATTGGAACAAGAAAAGTCCATGTTAAAATAGCTGACAATGAAAAGATGAAAGAAGCTATAGGGCTTATCATTACTTTCTTCTCAAAAGTTGAAAAGTATGCAATCGTGGGGCTGGATAATAAATAATTAATTGAATGATATATCAACAGAATCACTATTGGCCAATAATATTCCATATCATATTTATTCAAAGTAATTACATTGAGAAGATTCGGAAAAGCACCTATTAGAAGAAAAACTAATCCTGCTATTGGAACAATTAATAATGAAAATGACCAATTAATTGAATTTACAAGTTTTTGAGTTAAATTAGAATCGATTTTTCTTAAATTAGTTATTCTAGGCAATAAAATAGCCCCCATTGCAACTGCTATGATATTAATAGGAACGACAGCAGAAGTCCAAAAGCTAAGTACACCAACCTCAAATTGATCTAAATGTAATTCCGAGATTATGATTTGTATTTGACTTGTTCCTAAACCAAAAATGCTCCCCAGTCCGATAAATAGTGAATATAGTAAGATTTTTTTTGTTATCTCTGGGAACCTAATTAATGATTTAAAGTCGATTTCTTTCAATTTTGGTATTATAAAAATTAAATCAATTGTTAAATGAAAAACAATTATTGGAATTAAAAGGAAATAATATGTAGAGAGGTTTTCCCACATAAGAACATTCGGCAAGATCGAAAAGAGTACCATAAAAGGTAGGAATACACCAAATGCAATCAATTCTAATTTTAATAACCCTTTGAACTTTTCTTGACCTTGCATAATATACCTGATTAAGTAGTGAGTTATTGTAAGAAATATTAATGGAAGAACAATAAAGAACTCAACTACTTCTAAATTAAATACTGTAAAACTAAGAATGGGGAAAATAATCGAGATGATCAAAATATAAAATAGTGTTAGTTTTGACCCTATCGATTGATAAACCTCAAAATCCGTTTTCTTACTTGCAGCAATATATCTTGCAATTGCAGGAGCAATACCATTTGCAATTGGTATGCTTAGAAAAGTTGACCAATAGAAGAGAACAGAGAAATTGCCCATAGTTTCTGGACCGAAAGCTAATCCAATAGATAAAGGATAAACTACAATTACCAGTCCTGAAATTACTGTAACTAAGAAAGAATAGAGAAAAGAACCTCCAATTGTATTGGTTTTACTTTCTTCGTGCATAGGTATTTTCTTCAACTATCACTGATAAATATCTTTTCTATTATCTTAACTATTATAGGTGAATATTTTCCGAATTAATTAATAACCAATTTACTTCCAACCCTCATCAAAAGAATATTTATCCTTTTCATGGCAAGCTTTTTTCTATGAATGGGTTAAAAACACTACTAACAACTAAGCTTTCTAATAAGAAACTCAAAGATAAACTCGAGCCAATTGTTAATTCACAATATGTTTCTTCAATTGAAGTAGTAAGAGTTATTGCTGGATTGCAGCTAATAAAAGCAAAATACTATCCTTTACCCAAAATTGCTGAAAAAAATCTTTTTCTAGAGATTTTCAAACAGTTGAAATTAGATTTGTGATCCTATTTTGCGTTGTTACCTCTTTATTGAATAATTATCTGAAATAATTATCAAGATTATTTTGCATTCGATCATTTGATGAATAGATTTTTGATGGAATGAAATTCTGTCCTGTAATTAACTCAAATGCCGCTATAACATTCAAAGATGCATTTGTAATAACGTCCTTTGATAGATCAGGAACATTACCTTCACCAGTGAATCCATTTTCTCGCAACCAATTTCTAACATATTCCTTGTCGAGTCCCTTTTGATTTTCACCTTTTTCAAAAAGTTCATCATACTTATCTTGCATCCAATATCTTGAAGAATCAGCTGTATGCACTTCATCGATTAGTACTAATTCTCCTTCTGGATTGAGACCAAACTCATATTTAGTATCTACAAGGATACCACCTTGTTTACTTACAACTCGATTTCCTTCTTTGAATAATTTAAAGGCTGTTTCAACTATTTTATCCATTATTTCTTGTGAAACAATCCCACGTGAAACTAATTCTTTTGCGGCAATTTCCTCATCATGTCCTTCTGTTGCTTTTGTTGTTGGAGTGAAAACCGGTTCAGGCAATCTCTCATCCTTTCTAAGATTTTCTGGAAATTCAACACCAGAGATAATTAGTGGTTCGTTATTTTCATTCAGGTATTTGTATCTCCTCCAAGCAGAGCCTGTGATAAATCCTCTAATAACGACTTCGAGTGCTAGGGGAGTGCAACTTTGAGCAACCATAACATTGGGATCAGGGACAGCAACAATATGAGTTTTTATTATCTTCTTCGTTTCATTGAACCAAAATTCAGAAGTTTGGTTTAAAGCTTGCCCTTTGTAAGGAATACCTTGATTTAAGATCACATCAAATGCAGAAATACGATCTGAGGTTACTAGGATTACTTTATCTTCGTGGAAATACAGTTCTCGTACTTTTCCACTTTTCTTTTGACCATAACCTTCGAGGTTAATATCTAATAGAGTATTATGCATCTGTTCTTTTATCATTGCAATTAGCTTTTCTTTATCCATCTAACTTATCTCCAGAATTACTATTGAAACGTTATTTTTACTAGTATTTAGAATTTTACTGTTAGAACGCTTTTTTTACTTTACACTTTACAAACTACTTATGAAGTACTACTCTTATCTTAGATTGTAAATAACTAACATTTAATTGTCATCAATGAGTGTTAATATCCGACGTATAGTCGAGGGATAACAATTGAAAGACAAAAAAGAAGATTTGAAAAAGCTCATTAAGGGCTTGAATGAAGGCATGGACCCTGAAAAGGCTAAAGAAGATTTCAAAGAGCTCATCAAAGGTACTGGACCTGATGATTTAGCAAAAGTAGAGGAAGAACTTGTCAAAGAAGGTATGCCTCGTGAGAATTTGAATAAACTATGTGATGTTCATCTTGCTGTTTTCAAAGAGGATCTCGATAATAAAGGCATTATTGTTCCTTTAGGGCATCCAATTAATATTTTGATGGAAGAACACCGGATGGTGCTGGAATTTGCGGAGAAATTGAATCGTACATCTGTGACCATTGCAAAGCATCCAAAGAAGAAATTCGAAGCAATTCAAGATGAAATTAAAGTTTTGAAAGATATTGCTCACCACTTCAAAGAATCAATAAAGCACTATTTACGTGAAGAGAACGTTCTCTTTCCCTATATTGAAAAACATGGCTTAACAGAACCACCCGCCCAGATGTGGATCGATCATGATAAAATAAGAGGTTTAGAAAAAGATCTCTATGCCTTAGTAGATTCCACTGAAGACAAATCTACAAAGTATGATGATTTCACCAACAAATTACTGAAAACTGTTGGTGCTTTAGCAGGAATGCTAACAACACACTTTTTCAAAGAAAATAATATTCTCTTTCCGGCAGCATTGCGATTGATTACACAAGCAGAATGGAGAGATATTCGTAAAGAGTTTGATGAAATTGGCTATTGTTGTTTTACTCCAGATGAATCAACGAAAGCATTTGTAATAATAGATGAAGAAGAAGGAAAAGAAGATAAAATACCCGAGGAAATAATGATGGAAGGAATGATTGAATTTGAGACTGGTCCATTGCCAATAAGCTTTATTGAACCAATACTCAATGCTTTACCAATTGACATAACCTTTGTTGACGATGAAGATAAAGTAAGATATTTCAGCAAAGGCGATGAGCGAATTTTTGTAAGAACAAAAGCAATTATTGGTCGCAGCGTTATCAACTGCCATCCAGAAAAGAGCTATAACGTTGTGAAACAAATTTTAGACGACTTTCGTTCTGGTAAAAGAAAAATGGCTGAATTTTGGATTAATTTAGAGGACACTGTTATCCACATCAGGTATTTTGCCATTCATAATAAAGAAGGCAAATATCTAGGGTGCATTGAGGCATCACAGGATATTACTGCAATCCAAAAATTAGAAGGACAGAAACGCCTTCTAGATTAACTAATCTATACTCTTATTGGCAGTTTCTTACAAACTGCCTTTCTCTAATTTTTTTAATGCATCAATTACTTCATCAGATTGTGGTGGTGCAAGCTGTTTTCCATCTAAAGTAATACCTTGTTTTTGTGAAACGATTTTACCAACAACACTAATTGGAACGTCTGAAGTAGATTCGTTTACAATGCTCTTTGCTTTTTCAGGCGAAGAAACCACTAATAATGTGCCAGAAGAAATAACCTTCAAAGGATTAACTTCTAATAATTCACATACTTCTTTGGTTTCTTTTGTAAGAGGAAAATTTTCTTCGATTAATTCCAAACCAAAATTTTCGACAGCAATAGTTTCA
>JAUWKS010000119.1 GCA_030614005.1 Candidatus Heimdallarchaeota archaeon
GTATGCTTTTCTTGTGAGGCGCTGTTCTTTTGAGAGCATTTTTTCTTCATACTATTATTGTTTAGCTGAATATATTTCATTTAGCTAAAGAGGTTACTGAAAGTATTATTCTTTATTTAAAAGAATAATTGAACAATTAGCTATTCGTACAGCTTTTCTAAGAGGTATTTAAAAAGAAGAAAGAGCATTTAATTGTAGGAGAATCACTATGCAAGATTTTCTCAATTGGCGAACGGATCCTTTACTAGTGGATAATGAACCAACGGAAAAGAGCAAATGGTTGACAGCAAACGATCTTCTAGAGAACAATCTACAAGAGAGAATTTTCTCTCCAGCAAATCAATTCCAGCTCTATTCGGTCATGATTCGAAAGATTGACTTTGTTACAGGAGAGCGTCTACTGCAATCTTTTCCATACCTCTTGCTAGAACAAAAATGGTTGGAGAAGTTACGGAAGCAAACTTTATCTCTAGCTGAGAGAGCGCATCATTATTTCAAAGAAACAAAAGCTGATTATTCCATCCGCTCCTGGCAGAAAAAGATTATCAAATACGTGGAAGAACAAGGACGTTTGCCTTTTCCCTTGTTCCGGTTGTTTCCTAATTGGTATGCAATTTTTGATAATAAACAGTACATCCAGTTTCAATCTGCACGAGGAGAACATTTCCAGCTACCACTCTATCTTACCGAAGAACTTGCTTACCTTTCTGGAGTCATTATGGGTGATGGACATCTAGCAAACTACTTCATAAATATAATAGATAGCTCGAAAGAACATATTGAGAACCTCGTTAAATCATTAGAAACCACATTTCAAACAAACATCGAATTTTTTGCTCAAAAAAATGCTAACGCATGGAATGTTAATGTTCTCGGAAAATGGATTGTCCGGTTCTTCAATTTTCTCTCCGGACAACCAATCAATGAACGAAAATATCCCCACTTGCGTGAACCGCTTCTTATTCAGTCTGAACCTGTTTTTCGCTCTGCTTTTTGGCGTGGATTGATGGATGCAGATGGGAGCTATAAATCAACAATCAGTTTTGGCACAGCTTCAAAACAACTACTAAAAGACTTTTCAGACTTTTTAACACTACACAATATCCACAATCGATTCTATAAACAATCAGTTTTTGGTGGTACAACATTTAGTCTCAATATTGCAGGTGAATCTAGAAAGAAGTTTGCACAACTCATAGGTACAAACCATCCACAAAAAATACAGGAACTGGAAATCTTACTCAGTCGAAGAGTTAATCAGTTTGCTCGAAAAACTACAACATTACGTAAACAAGGAGTATGGAAAGGGCAAGTGGTAGATGTTCAAGAAAAAAAACTGACAGCCGGGTATTTTAACTTCCTTTTGGTGCCATACTTCAGTCTATCAAATTTCGGTGAGAAAATACGAAAATTGCGTCGTTTACAAAATCACACTCAACAAGATTTAGCAAAAGAAGTCAATATAAAGAGGACATTGCTATCGAATTATGAGATAAATATTACAACAATTCCAATAGCTAATTTAATGAAAATATATACATTCTATAATCGTTCATTATTGGACATTCTCAAAGAACATTCAAAGCTACTCATTCATTCTCGAAGCTCCCATTGTCTGATAGATACTCGACCAAATGAAAAAATGTTACAACTACTACGAGGTTTACAATTTAAGGAAAGAGGGTGTATAATGAGTCTTGGAGAGAACAACAAGTTTAATGTAACTTTTAGAGAAGAACTTAGTGATTATTTTGCCATAGATATAACATCAAATCGATTCCATAATTCAGTACTTAATAACTTTGTAAGAGAATTTTTTATTCTTCGGAAGTAATGATGTTGAGAGAAGGCAGAAAAATGCTCAATAGCTCACGCTAGGTGGCGTGCTCGCATCGCCGCTACTCATCGCTTACAGCGATTCCTCACGCGTCAGTGCGAATAATTATTGAAAATTTTTAAAAAAAATGCCAAAAACTGTAAAAATAGCATAATCAGAAAGGAATGTCATTTTTTCTGCCGCTTATAAAGGAAAAGGGTGTTTTTTAGCTCTTTATAAACAAAACCGACAAAAAGAGTACAGAGAGATAGTTTCCAACAATTTGTTAGACTTTTTCTCTTTTGAGAGTGGTATAATGAGTGCAGAAACATTTCCGAAAAAGAGCATTCCTCTTTGTCTTTCCTTAGGCATTACTTCTGTATTAGAGCAAGGAAAATTACTAGATGACCCTGTATTAACTGACTTAACTACAGAAGAGCAAAAATTATTGGTACTAAATGACAAAAGTCTTGCTTTAATTTGTAAAAACTATCAACCAAAAAAACGTAGTCTTAATCCAACTCTTGTTTCTCTTGCTGTTCGTCGAATATTAGCTCTAAGAAAACACAGTCCATTTCCGGTCTTTATTGTTGTAAAGTCAAAGAAGGATGGTGAAGCATTACTAAAAGAATTAACCAAACACGCTACTAGTTGTAAACTCTATAATATGATCTATAATTTGAAAGATGAAATTGACAAGGACTTTAAATCTCAGAATCATACTACTGCAGATTTTATTCTGTTAACCTATAAGAAACTAAGAGATTTAGTGGTGAACAAAGTTTGTCCAACGACAGAACAAATTGTCTTTCTTAATCCGCTAACTAAATACAGATGTCAAGAGGAGGTAATTGATTTAGATGTCATTATTGGTGGGCTTCACCGTCATAAGTGTCGAAGACCTCAGTTTTCCTTTCTTCTGGATAGTGCTCAGTTTCCAGTGCTTACTCGAGAGGAATACAAATACTTCCTCAAAATTGAGGATTGTCTTTTCTTTCGCTGTCAGGAAGGGCAGAGAACACAGAATAACAACCCATTTAGAGATTCTTTGCCAAATTTATCGGATGAACATTATCAATTTTTCATCTTTGGTGAGCTCTTTCGTGGAAGGAAAAGTTCCGCTGATTTACGAAGGAAAATTCAAGAGACTATAACATACAAGCTGCATCTATTTAGTAACAATATCTATCCAGAGTTAGCAAGGAACAATGAAGATTTCAAAAATAAAATAGAAAAACGAAAAATAAAAATCGATAAACGAGTTCAGATAAAACTTATTCAAATATTAAATTTATTTACCAAGGGAGTATCGCACATCATCTATGGGCACACACAAAGCAATTCGATAAAAACCACTTTCTCTTGGCAGGAACCAGCTGAATCCGCTCCTTTTCTTCCTTTGGTAGAGAAGAAGAAAGATAGCAAATATTATCTTACAGGACTAGGCGAAGCAGTTCTTGTTGCCACCTCTAATATTGCGGGAATAGAGCTCGGGTTTTCGTCATTTTTAAATAAATTAGCTGGTTGTTTGTTCAAACGGAACAAAGCAAGCACCAAATTATCTCTCGAAGAGATCATTCGATTTTATTGTTTATTAATCGGTTTAGAAAATGTAGACCTTCCAGTTTTACCAGAACAGAGTGAGCAGAAGGATTTAGATTCTTTCGTTAACGATTCCTTTGATGTTTACGACCAATTTATTAAGAGGGAATTCGGATTTTTAATCAAAGATTATGCCAGTTATGCATCTATACAATTGCTGAGTGCTTTTGAGAAATTAATGGAAACCAATGCTTACCTATTCTTTCAACGATTGAAAAATTACAAAAAGAACAAGAAAAGAACCTGGGAGGAAAAACGAAGCGAAGCAATACTAAAATCTGCGGGGTATGAACCTGTAACTGTAAAGCAAACTGGCTTGAAATTTCACCTTGACTTTCAAAAAACGAAAAAGGAGCTGGAAAATTTCAAAGAGGAAGGCTTGCTTACCTCGTTAAAAACTTTCGATAACAGTGGCAGTTCCGAACTCAAGTATGGTACTCCCGAATTATTCGTCAAATTTCCATATCTAAAGAAAACTTGCGGGACTTGTATGTGCTATAATAAGCGGTTCAAGACATGCACTCTCTTACGCCTTCTCCAAGCACACAATCCAAGTCTAGTACCGAGTGACTACCAAAACTATGCTCAAAGCTCTATTCGACCAGAAGCAACAGCGTGTAATTACCACAAAGATCTAGCTGATTTTGATTCAGTCCTCGATAGAGTGCGATTTACTATAGACATTCAAAAGCTCTCACTAAAAATGAGAAAAATAACTGACTCATACTTTCTCGGACAAACAAAGAAAACTGTTTTCAATTGTTGTTCTTGCCAAGAAAAAATAGCAGAGTTCGGTTCTGAGGAGCAATTATTCTTTCCTCGCAAACGTGTTAGTTGTCCAAAGTGTTCCACAGTTTATTTTAAGAAAAATGAAGAGATTGTAACTATTCAAACAGAACATCGTCATTTTCTTAGGATGCTCTATTATCAAATAGCAGGGTCAATCCCACAAGTATTGTTGGAAAAAGATCCTTCGTA
>JAUWKS010000052.1 GCA_030614005.1 Candidatus Heimdallarchaeota archaeon
ATTATTGCTTTCTTTTTCTTCTCCTTTCTTTTCCACTTCATACTCTGCTGGATCGATTTGCACAACGACTGTACCAAAAAGACGATCAGTTAATGTTTGGTTATTATTACTGATACCAATCATAATAAATGGAACTAAAGTAGGTATGATGAAGAAAACTTCTATCCAATTAACAATTGCTCTACCAATTATTAATCCAATATCACCTTCCCCAAGTTCAGCTAATTTCCACTTGTCTTTATCAACAATTTTCTTTACGGTGATTTTTTGTCTAACTTTACCATTTGATTGACCCCTTCTTTTGTAAGGGAGGTAAATGAAGGTTCCAATAAACATCATCAAAGCTGCTAATTGACAAACAACCCCACCTACAATCATAAAGGCATCAGAGGCTATTCCTATTAGAACACCACCACAAATCATAAAAATAACCGGAGCCAAAAAATCAGGAACCAGTCCAGCTAAAGCTCTTTGTTTAAAAGTTGCTAAAGGCTCTTTTACATCGGAAGTTTTTTCACTCATTATATTCAACCTTCTAAATTAATCATATATAACTTACAATAGTTGAAATAATGAAAAATAAATCTTTTGTAGTTCAATTTATGTTGAAAATTACAAAATGAACTGATTACTTTAGTCATCTATTAATAAAAAAAAGGGTGATGTGAAGAAGGTTAGAATAATTCTTCTCCATCTTGGATGTCAAATACTTGTTGACCATCAATAAACACTTTAGCTACTTTGGAACGAGCATCAAGTGGGTCACCAGTAAAGAGTATAATATCCGCATCCTTTCCTTTTTCAAGTGAACCAATGCGATTTTCTAAGCCTAAAATTTTTGCACCATTAATAGTGATAATTTCAAAGGTTCCCTGTCTGGAAAGACCTTCTCTGTGAGCTAAAATAGCATAAATCATTTGGTATTGGCAATGTGTAACAGGGTGGTCAGAAGTTAAAGCAACTAAAACACCTGCTTTATGCATTATTCCTAAAGTTTTCCAAGTTTTATTTCTAGTTTCGATCTTTGATTTGTAACTTAGCGTTGGACCAACAATAGCTGGTATTTTGTTCTCAACTAAAAAATCGAGGATATAGTGACCTTCGCTACAATGGTCAATGTAAACCTTAAGATCAAACTCTTTTGCTAAGCGAACTGCAGAAATAATATCGTTCGCTTGATGAGCATGTGCTCGCAGTGGGATTTTCTTTTCAAAAACAGGGATCATTGCTTCATATTTAATATCTTTATCTGGAAGAGATGGTTCTATAGGTTTTTTCAGATCTTTATCATTATCTGATTTTTTCTTCGAGTCAAATTCCTTCAAATCATCTTTATATATTTTCAATTTTTTCTTGTATTCTTTCCATTTATTCATATAATTTTGTGTCTCAAATAATAATTGGCGGAATAAACCAAGACTACCCATTCTAGTAGAAGGAGTGATATTTCTACTACCATAGCTTCTTTTTGGGTTTTCACCAAAAGCACATTTCATACCTGATAGTTCTTGGATAATCATTTTATCAGCTATCTTTCCATGAGTTTTGATAGTGGTCATTTGACCTCCAACGACATTTCCACTTCCAGGAGCAACACAGATAGTAGTCATTCCTCCTGCAAGAGCACGCCTTAATCCTTTATCTGCAGGATTGATAGCATCAATAACTCTAATTTGAGGTGTAAGAGGATTTGTTCCTTCATTTCCATCTTGTAATCCCATTCCTATGCCCTCCTCGAAAACTGTGGCATGGCAATGGGGGTCAACTAATCCGGGAAAAGCAACCATATCTCGAGCGTTTATTATTTCTACTCCTTTCGGTACGGCAAATCCTTCTCTAATATCTTTTATTTTCCCTTTATCATCTATGAGAATATGACCTTTTTTAATTAGCTTACTAGTAACTGGGATTATTTCTCCACAAACAATTGCTTTCATAATAATCAATTAATAGAACTTGTCAGAAATAAAAAGAATTTTGGAGGATTTGGAGAATTATCGTGGATTCCAAACCAAATCCTTCTTGTAATTAGAATATTGTTTCTTAATTTCAGCTTCATCCCAAGCAAGAATTTTGCCCATTTCCTTAGCAATTTTTTCAGCACAATCAAGACCTTGATGTTCAAGTAATTGTAATTGTGTCCGACGAAGCATAAAATCATTCAAAGTTAAACACATTTCATTAGTTATTGCATAATGCACTTCAGCAAAAATATGTGGTCTCCCTTTTGCAATTCTTTTTGCTAAATCCTTATCAGCGTCAATAAATTTGAGGACATCTGTATGTTTAGTTCCGTATGTATTGACTATGTGTTCAGCAATATTCTTCTCAAGTTTGTGTTTTTTACTTACTTTAGAAACATTGCTAGCTACATATTTCTTAATGTCCTTTATCCCTTCGCCTCCATGAATATACGTATTTTTGGTTGTGCATTTGTAGTCTTTCTTCTTAAATTGAAGCTCTTTAACTAAGCGATCAACCATTTTTTCAGCCATATATCTAAAGATGGTGTATTTGCCTCCGGCAATTGTGAAAAAGTTTGGTAGCATCTTTATTATTTCAAACCATCTGGAGGTGTCAGTTTCTGCTTTGGCTTTTGGTGATATTAGCAATGGGCGAACACCAGAATAAGCACTAATAACATCATCCCTCGTAACACTTCCAGGAAAATCGTTATTTATGGCAGAAATGACATAGTCAATGTCTTCTTGCGTAATATCAACATGATTCATATCACCATCATAATAAGTGTCTGTGGTGCCTGTTAGTGAATAGTCCTTTCTAAATGGAATGACAAACATTCCACGTTCATCGTCTGCAGTAATAACTGTAATAACATCTTCTTTTACAATTCGTTTTGTTATAATATGGATTCCTTTTGTTGTTCGCAAAATTTTGTCTTTTTTGTCAAGAGTTTTTTCAAGGAATTCATTTGTCCACGGACCTGTTACATTTACAATTATTTTAGCTTGAATTGAAATTTCTTCACCAGAAAGCATATCCCTTGCAAGCACAGTATCAATAGAATTTTTATCATCTGATCCTTGTTTTTGGTTCAACTTTTCTACTTTGACATGATTTAAACATAAAGCCCCACAATCTCGAGCGGAAAGGATAGTCTCAAGGGTTACTCGAGCATCATCCATAGCGCCATCATAATAAAAGAGTGAATGTTTTAGTGGTTCGCTTTTTAGGTTTGGAACTTTTTCGAGCGTTTTCTTTTTGGAAAGAAACCTGTGTGTTTTGGTGTTCTTAAAATAGGATAAGATATCGTACAAAACACCTGCAAAAATCATTTTTAATGTACTATTTTTCCCTTTTTTATATACGGGAATAAGAAATGGAAGTGGTGCTGTTTGATGTGGAATATGTTTAAACATCCACATACGCTCTCGAGATGCATGTCTCACTAGGCTAAATTCACCATAAGCTAAATAGCGAATGCCTGCATGAGCAAGTTTTGAAGATCCACTACTCGTACCTGCTCCAAAATCTTCTTTGTCAACTATTACAACCTTCAAACCTCGAAGAGCAGCATCCCATGCAATACCTGCTCCAGTAATGCCTGCACCAATAATTAGAACATCAAAGTGCTCATTCGCTAAAAGAGCTAAATTTTCCTTTCGAGTTTCTTGAATACCTGTCATGTCAACCAGCTCTAAAGTTACCTAAGTAGAATTTAAGACTTTTTCTTGCTTTAGTAACAAAACGATTTGAAAAAGTGATTAAAAATCGACAAAAAAGGGTCGATTTAGGCAAAATGATTTTAACCTACTATAATTCTATAATCTTAAGTTTGGCAACTTATTCAGCTAATATACTTTGGGGCTCAAGGTATGGCAAGAAAGAAGAAAATGGACTCAGAAGATATTCAAGAGAAACCACCAGAGCTACAGGTAACTGAAGCACAGCAGCTGAAAATAGACCAATTGATAGATTCTACGCGTAAAGAAGGAGTAAATTACTGGGATAAGAAAATAACCAAAGAGATATTTGTTCCAGTAAATGATGGAGAAATTCGCGTTCTACATGTTAAACCTGAAAAACCAAAAAACAAAAGAATTATTTTATTTATCCCTGGTTGGGGAGTTATTGCTGATGGATTTCGAGATTTGTATGAAGGATTGTATGATTCTATAGAATTTTATTATATTGAAACTCGAGAGAAAGGCTCAAGCAGAATTAACCCCATCCGAAAAGCTGATATGTCCATTTCGCAAAATGCAAAAGATATTCAATCTGTAATTAATTATTTAGGATTACAAAATACTGATTTTGTTCTTGCAGGACCATGTTGGGGTGCTACGATACAACTTCTTGGTTTATTGGAAAAAGCACTCGATGCTCCAACAATGATTGCTTTTGATCCTATGCATAAATTGTGGTTCAATAGATTTCTTTTAGATATTGCACCAATTGTTCCGGCATTTCTTGTTAATTGGTTAAAACCTCTCTTTAAATGGGTTTTATTTGGAAATATGAAAGAGAAATCTCAGAAAAAAAGATCAGAAGATTTTCTTGATAATGCAGATGCACGAAAGTGGAAAAAGGCAGCTTATCAAGCAAGAAAACTAAATCTCTATGGTAAACTGAATGAAATAAGAAAAGAGATATTGGTTTTCAATGGGACAACGGATAAAGTTCACGAACAGACTGAATATCCCAAAATGGCAAAAGAATTACCCAATGGACGATTCTTCTATTTGAATACTGAGGAATCAAAAAGAGAACGAATGCTAACTGCAGTTCTAAGGGAATTCGCTTTAGTTGATGGGAAAACAAATATTCCACAATCTTTGCGGGAATTTGAAAAGAAATTGAATAAGAGCTAAAAGAGAGAGAAGTCACGAGTATAAACATACTAACTAAAAAATTACTAGTATAAGAGGCAAGAAAAAATGTCAAATTCAGAATTACAAAAAGATGATATTGAAGTTACTTCAATAGAATCAAAGAAAACAGATAGAAAAAATGCTTTTTTATGGTACAGCTATGATATGGCTGACACATTTTTCTCTCAGACGGTGATTAGCATAGCATTCACACCATTTGCATTGCTCTTAGGAGCAGCGTATGAATGGGGTTTTTTAAAAACTTTCATAATTGTTTCAGTTTTTATGGCTGGATCAAATTTGTTGGTTGCGCTTATTAGTCCCTTTATAGGTGCTATTTCAGATACACTTGGAAAAAGAAAGCCAGTTGTTATTATCGTTGCATCAATAATGGTAACAATAACGATGCTTATAACTATCTGGGAAAACTTCTGGTGGGCCTGTATTCTCTTCGTAATAGCTAATTTTATGTATCAAACAGGAAGAATGCTATACGACTCTCAAATCCCATTCATAGCTGAAACAAAGGACCGAAGTATTGTTCAATCAATTGGCGGAGCACTTGCAGCCTTAGGCTCGATAATAGGTGTCGTTCTTAGTTTGGTTATTAATGGACTTGGTGGTCAACCATTATGGTCTACAGTTAATACCAATCTTTGGGATGAAGAAGGATTTGGTGTGATTGAATTAGGAAACTTACGCTGGTTATTTCTCGCAGCCGGTATTCTGATAATTTTAATGTCAATTCCATATCTTTTCCATAAGGAACAAGAAACTCCAAGCAACCTTAAACCTCGAGAGAACCTTAAGAAATCACGTAGGGCTCTAATTGATTCATTTAAGACTATTTTTAAAGATCGTAATTCTGTTCTATTTATTATTGGCTGGTTCTTCTTAGTAGATGCAGCAAATACAACCATTCTATTTATGGTACCGGTTATTCAAGGGGCAGTAGGAGTCACAAGTTCAACTATAACATACATCATTATTTTAGTTGGTATTTTACTCTCCGTTGTATTTGGTTTCGTAACTGGTCATGTTTTGAAACGCGTTGGTCCGAAAATAACTTTTCTCATAAGTGGGTTAGCTTGGATAGGTGCTGTTGGTTTCACAATGTTAGCAGGCTGGCAGCTTTTTGGTATTACAACTCCTTGGTGGCTAATGTTCTTTGGTGCAGTATTAATAGGTGTTGGCTTTGGAAGTATTTGGATTATTGGAAGACAATTTATCATGGTTCTTGCTCCACCTGCAAAATTAGCTCAATACAATGGTTTCCAAAAAATCGCTGGAAGAGTTAGTGCCATTGTTTCTCCTCTAATATTCTCAGCAATGATGTTCCTTGGTATGAAAACCTTCTCCTTAGATGCAAATGATTCATTTAGGATAGCTTTAGGAACTCTCGTAGTGTTCTTTGCAATTGGTATGATATTAGTTGCCTTTATTAGAGATCCCTATAAGCGTTACAACGCAGGAGAACGTGCTCCCTATGAAGGGATTTACGCTAAGAAAGCCAAAGCATCTGAAAAATTAGATACAATGGAATAATTTAGCACTTAATTGAATAGTGATTAGCTGGCAATTTTTCTTTGCCAGTCTCTTCTCTTTTTTTTCGAGTTTTAACAATTTTTTTAACTAGCACTTATATTATACTTTTATTTAGAGGATTTTGATTTGGCTGAATTTGAATCAATAAAAATTGACAAACAATATCTATTATCTCTTCTAAAAGAAATGATAAAGATTAATTCTATTCTTGGACAGGAATCAAATTTAGCTCATTTTCTATTAGACGAAATAAAAAAATTAGGGATGCATGTTGAACTTGAAGAGGTTTCTCCAAATAGAGAAAATCTATATGCTAAATATGATTTTGCTAGAAAAGGAAAAACTCTCACTCTAAATGGTCATTTAGATACTGTAGAGGTGTGTGAGGGGTGGAATACTGATCCTTTTCAACCAATAGAAAAAGCAAGTAAACTCCATGGTTTGGGTTCTGTTGATATGAAAGGCGGTTTAGCTTGTCAACTAGCTGCAGTTAAAGCACTAATTGAATCTGATGTAGATTTGCAAGGCACTATACATTATACTGCAGTTGTTGATGAAGAAGGATTTGGCACTGGGGCAAAAAAAATGCTTGGCAATCCTAATTTCGGTAAAGGTGCTACAGATGGTATTGTTATTTCAGAACCTTGTTATGGACAATCACCAGATAATGGTTTGCCTATAGGAATGACAGGGAAAGTTTTGTATAAAATTGCTGTTATTGGGAAATCAGCTCATGCGTTTACTCCAGAAAAAGGAGTTAATGCTGTAACTGAGGCATCCCGAATTCTAACTGCAGTGGATGTCATTGGTGAGGACACTTCGATTAAGAAATTCCCTTTGCCTACAGAAGAGGATTTTGGGCAAGGATCATTTTGTGTCTTAAAAATCGAAGGCGGTTATAAAACATATTCAGTTGTTGTTCCTGAACGTTGCGATTTTGAATTAAACCGTTTAACTGTTCCTGGAGAAACTAAAGAATCAGTTAAAGAAGACTTTAATCAGTTTATCCAAGAAATGCATCTTAAATCAAATGTTACCATTGAGATTGTTCCACCTTTCTATTTACCTTATAAAATTGCTAAAGATCATCCCCTCTTCAAATCTCTCGAAGAATCATTTGTTAGCATTTTCAAAAAACAACCATTTACTACTTATTCTAAAATGATAACAGATGCTAATACTTTCATGGGTGAAGGTAACATTCCAACAGTTATATTCGGTCCGAGAGGTGAAAATCTCCATGCAGCAGATGAATTCGTAGAAATAGATAGCTTAGTGCCTGCTGCAACAGTTTTTGCCCAACTTTTCATTAATTTCCAAAAAAAGAATTAGGAAGCTTTCTCTTCTTCTTATAAACCATTTTTTATGTTTGCAAAAGAGGGACAAGTGATTGTTTTTGATACTCCTCCAAGGGGACGGATTTCATTTAAAACAATTTTACCTATTTTATCCAATGATTCTCCTCGTATTTTCACTAAAATGTCCCACTCGCCAGAAATAAGATGGACTTCATAAACATTTTTTATTTCAGCTATTTGTCCTGCTAATTCTTGCTGAGTTAATTTTTCTTGTGTTGAAAAAGAGACGAATACAAACGCAGTGACAGGCAAGCCTATTTTATTATAATCAATTTTAACAGTGAAGCCAAGAATTACACCATCTTTTTTCATCTTTTCAATACGAGTATGAACAGTGACTCGAGGGATGTCAAGATTTTGAGCTATTCTCTTTGTAGGGGTTCGAGCATCTTTATGTAATTCTTCTAAAATCATTTTATCTTTTTCATCAATCATTTTTAGCTGCCTCTAGTTTGACCTAATCAATAATATCTTACACTTTATCTAAAATCTTTCTGTTTATTGGACAAACTGTTCAATTTAGCGGGAATTATTGCCAATATATCGATAAAATAACTGAATGAAAATTGATTATTCAAAAAAAGAAGTTAATATCAAGGACTTAGCCTTGACATTGAGTAGTTTTTGTTCTTTATTTTGTAGGAGGTGGGACTTCTTCCATTTTCTCTTCGCTGTTTTTAGCTGATTTTTGAGAGCTTTCCACGTTAGAAGAAGCAAGTCTAAGCTGTTCTTCATATCTAGCTATTTCATCTGCACTTGAATATGTAGCTAATGAATAGATGGAAAGACCACCAATTGCTAAACCAACGCCAAATAACACCCAACCAAAAGCATATCCTGCTATTCGAAAGACATCTCCAGTAATATCTAAACTAATACTTGCATAGAAATAATTAGATTCAGATGTGCTGAATTGTGTTACTATAGATACAACGTAGTATGTTCCTCGATCTGGTGCTGTAAAGGTAAACGATTGAGGTGTATTATCCAAATACAATAATACACTGTCATCAGCTTCACCAAGAACTTCATTGGCTAAAGTGGTATATGATGTAATTAAATTTGGAAAATAGAGACTACCATTACCATATGACTCATAATAATTTTCTTGGTAGTTCATCCACAGCACTTGAGTTTCTTCTACGAAATTATCAAAGATTTCTTTCTCAATAATCATAGTATAGATTTGATGCGAAATAGAGGGAGCATTTGTTTTTGTCGCATGAACGGTTATTGTATCGTCTTTTGAAAACACATATGTAATAGAACCTGCGTACCCCATATCACTTAGGCTTGGTGTTGCATCTTCATCCCAATTCGGATATTCTTGAACATTTAGATTAGCTTGAGAGGTATTCCGAATTGTTTTCGATGTTCCATTAACAGGTCCAATTACCAGTCCCAGTGTGATAAACAAAATTCCGAAAGTTATTAGGAACGACCTAATTTCTTTGAGATAATACTTCCATCCACCTGGTCTTCGACCTGCTTGGTATGGTACTTTTATTTTATCTCCTTGTAGTCGTGACCAAGCTAGTGTAAGAGATACAATAACAATCACAACAAGAACTATAGAGAACGTTATCGCATTTGCAGGATTTCCTAAGAATGCAAAACTATCTGCTTGATTTCCCGCGAATATAACCGGAGAGCTCTTAAATGGGTCATTCGGATGGAGGTCGTAAACGATTAGTGATTTAATATAATAGGCAATAGTAATGTTATTCAGTGTTTGAGAAAAGCTTGCAAGAACGAATTCCCAAATGAAAACAAAGAATAATCCAAACCAGAGTGGATTTTTGAATAATAATCCCAAGAACATAAAGAATGCTCCATAAACTATTGAAGCAATTAATGCCGCTAGGAAATACCATAGTGCTGCCTGCCAATGTTGGAAACCACCGAAAATTCCAAAGGAAAGATAAACTAACCCTGTGGTTACAGCGGTGAATATTGGTACAATAGTTAGAAACGACAAATATTTCACAATTATCAATTCAAATCTATGAATCGGTCGTGTAGTCAGATATGTAAGCGTTCTGTCATTTGTTTCATCATTGAACATCATAGAAGCAATATACATAGTAAATAATGGTATTATCAAACCAAAGTATCCAACAAACATAATGTCTGAATATGTTGAAAAGAAGACATCATAGGAAAGGGTTCTACTTGTGGCAAGTGCGATAATTGGACCTGCAACAATGGGTAAGATCATAAGAGCATTGAATATCCAAGTTTTAGTATCTTTTACTAGTACTGCCCAAAGCTTGGATAAATACAAACGATATATGGCGCCAAACCTTGTTGTCCAGTTGCTTTTTTTCTCATATTGTGTGAGTTTTGAATATATTTCTTCCATTTTTTTTTCCTCCTAGTTCTTACCATCTCCTCGTTAGATACGAGAAGACTGACTCAAGATTAGCATCTGGACTGGTCATTTCTGAAATTGCTATGTTTGATTCGATAGCTATTTTCGTTATCATCTGATAAAACTCGTCCGGTTTCTTCGTTCGAATGCTCATATAGTCATCTGTAAGATGGTCCAATTCTATACTCAAAATATAGTCATAATCAAATAAAATTTGAGCTAACTCTTTTCGTTGTGGGGTTTTAATACGAATAGTGTGAGGAAATTTATCCATTAAATCTCGTATAACACTAAGATTTCCTTGTGCGATAGCTCTTCCAGCATAAACAAGTAAAATATTGGACGTTACCCGTTCAACTTCGTGCAGAATATGACTTGATATCAAGATATCCTTCCCGAATTCTCTACCAAGCTTTTGAATTAAGGTGACTAGTTCTCGTCGAACAATTGGATCTGTTGATTGCAAGGGTTCATCAAGAAATAATATTTGTGGATCATGAACCAGTGCTTGGGCAAGCTTAATTCTTTGTCTCATACCTTTTGAATACCCTTTGATTGGTCTATCCATAGCATCTTGTAATCCTACAAGCTCAATTGCTTCGATTGCTGCTTGATTAGCAGCTTCGCGAGGAATGCCACTTATTTGGGCAAGTTCACGAACAAATTTCCTGCCAGTCATCCATTCAAAGAGTTTTTCTTGTTCTGGGCAGAAACCAATGTTTTTGAGAATCCCAGGATTATTCCATACTTCTTGTCCTTCTAGGTAAATTTCTCCTGAACTTTGACGGAGTTGAGCTGTGGCAATATTCAAGAAAGTCGATTTCCCTGCTCCGTTTGGTCCAAGTAATCCGACGATTCCGCGGTCAACTTTGATAGTTAATTTATTCAAAGCCATTACTTCTTTATACCATTTGTTTAAATCATAAGTCTCAATAAAGTAAGATTTCATCCGCTGATGTCCTCCTTGTACAAGTTTCTGATTGTAAGAAGTAAAGCTAAAATTGATATCAAAATGAGTATAGCTAATGAAACCCATCCATTGATATTAAATCCGAAGAAATTCGCTGCTTCTCCGAGGAGTGAACCTGCAGACGGTTTTCCAAATAAAACATAGACACTCGATGCGATAAGCGACGAGACTGAGAAATAATTCAACCAGTTCTGTTGGAAGATCATATTTACAGAGTTTAGAATAACAGAAGGTAGAAAGATAATTAAAATCATCAGAATTCCACCGAGAATGCTCTGTTTTGTCATTGATGAAAATAATAGTGTAATTGATCCGAAGAACAAATTTATAACCATCGCAGCACCAAATGCTGCAAAATATACCCAGAATGTTTGAAGGAATTCAGCACCAGAAACTCCTGCAAGTAATGTAAAAGAAACCATGAACATAAACCAAGGTATGTAAGTTACAAATGAAGAGACCATCATTACTGAAATGAATTTCCCTATACCATAGTCAAGTCTGTCTATTGGTTTTGCCATATACAGCGCTAAAGCATTGTGTTTCTTATCATTAGAAATCGTACCAGAATTTAATGCCGCAATAAATACTGTTGGCATAAAAATTGATCCAGCATTAAATGAAAACATAATGATCAAATAAAGCGCTAAATCAAGAGATTCAAAGAGTTCACCTAAAACAAGATTTCCTACACCTGCTGGAAGAAAAATAGCCATAAATACGAGCATTAATGTAAATGCCAGTACAGGTAAATTGCAAAAAATCATTAGAAAAATAGCTTTTTTTCCGGAAAATTGCACTCGAAAGGTACTTTTGGCAATTGCCCAAATTTTATACCATCTTCCTTTTAATTCACCTTCATAGGTTCTATAGCTACGATCAAAGACACTCATTTAGTTTTTTCCTCCGATTGCTTGCTTATTTTCAGCACCTTCAATTTGATGTATAAATACATCTTCCAAAATTGCTTTTCTGGGAGTCATCGAACGAATTTGTGTGTTGGTATCATAAGCTATTTGTATGATACTTTGTGCAGGTGATTCACCAGAATATGGGACTTGAATTACTTTATCAATTACTTCAAATGTTAGTCCTTGTTTTCTAAGACCACCTAGAAAATCATTTAATGAACCTTTGATTTGGATATTCATCATTCGATTTTCTGCAGATCCCGCTTCTTGACCAGTCAAATCATCAATTCGACCTTGAGTCACAAAATGCCCTCGATCTAAGATTGTTGCAAATTCACATGTTGCTTCAATATCTGGAAGTAAATGTGATGATATAAGAAGATTGATTGAATGGTCTTGACTAATTTCACGAATAAGATCTATCATATCAATTCGTCCTCTAGGATCTAAACCATTGGTAGGTTCGTCTAAAATCAGTAATTCAGGATCGTTAACTAAAGCTTGAGCAAGCTTCAATCTTTGAAGCATACCGGTAGAAAATTCATTTACTTTTCGATATCTTGCTTCATCCAATCCAACATATTGCAGCGTTTCATGAGCTCTTTGCATAGCTTCAGCAGCGGGCAGTCCAGCAATTTTCCCAAGAAGAGAAACTTGCTTAACAGCGTTTACACCCGGAATAATTGTATAATGTTCCGGCATATACCCGATGAACTCTTTTATTTTTCTGCCTTCTGATTTTATATCGTAACCTAATACTTGGGCTTCTCCTGAATCTGCTTTAATATATCCCAATAATACTTTGATGAGGGTACTTTTACCTGCACCATTTGGTCCAAGAATGGAATTTGCTCCTCGTGACAAACTAAAAGAGATATTATTTAAAGCGACAATATTGTGTGATCCAGATACACCATAAGTTTTGGTCATACCTTCTATGTAAATTAAATCGTTTTTTACACCCATTTGTTACGCCTCGATATTAGATAACTAAATTCATAATAGCTAGAAATTTAAAAAAAACATTTCTTAGTTATTTTGGTGTTTATTCTTTTTTAATATAACTGAATTATTTAAATCTCTTTATAATAGATTATAATGAAATATTCGAATTCAGCATTTCCCTTGGATTAATACACTTATTCCTCTCTTTTTATGTTGTAAAATGATACAAGAAAAGTTAAATAATTGTCAGCATAAACGAAATGTGTAAAACATTGCTTGCATTAATAATTTAGTAAAAATAACAAAGGTTTGAAATTTAAATGCGATTTGGGGATAACAATGATTCTGAGACTTCTGGATCTCATAATGGTGTCAATAACTTAAATTCAAAGCTTTCAGATGTTTCTGAAATGATGCGTCTAACAGAGGGCATCCTAGATATTTTCAATGTAAGAATTTCTCTCATCGATATTAATAATGAATTACTTTATACTTCAAACAATTCGGAGAAAATAATTGGTTATACATTTGACGATTTCAAATATCTTAATACATATGGGTATATTCACCCAGATGATCGTGAAAAAGCTAAGAGCAAATTATCTACTTTTAAAAAATCTGATTTTACTGATTCTTATGATTATCGAATTTTCAAACCAAATGGTGAGCTCAAATGGATGCGTGGGATTGCTCACAATTTCGTTAACACAAAAACGAATGAACAAATTGGTTATTTTTTGATTGAATTTGATGTTTCAGGGGAACAAGATTCTGGCGATGATCCGTCCATAAATCAATCCCTCTTAAAGGGATTGATAGAGTTAAACGCTCAACCACTTCTTTATACTAAGAATCACCAAATTATTTGGACCAATAAACGTTGGTTAGGGTTTTTCAATTATTCAGAAGAAAGTGTTATGAATAAACCGATTGGTTTTCTGTTTTCAAATCAAGATGATTATGCCAAATTTCTCTTTGAATGCAATAAATCACTCAAGAAAAAAGGAACAATCGAGTTCTACTCAACATTACACGGTAATAAAAAGAACGAATTTCAAGCAAAAATTTATGCCCGTGCAATCGATAAAAACAATCTCTCTCAAGGGATGATTATTTATTTCGCAGATGTGACCGAAAACATTGCCGCAGAAACGATAAGTGATACTAGATTAAATTTCTATGATTCAATCTTAAGTAATATGGAAATTCTTCTCGTTCAAGTTACAAATAACAAAATAAATTGGATAAACGATTATGTCTCAGAAATACTGCAATATAACAAAGAAGAATTAATTGGAAAGGAATTTAGTGTTCTTTTTCAAACAAAAAATGCTTCTAAAACGTTAGTTAGTGAAATAAATCGTTGCTTTATCACAAAAAGAAATTTTGTTGGTGAGATTGTCTGTATACGCAAAGATAGAATGCCAATTGGATTGAATATTAGAGCGGTCTCTCAAAATTACGATCAAAAATCAGGAATGCTCCTCTTTCTTGAACCAAATGATGACTTAAGAAAGCTCATCAATAAATTGCGTGATGAAAAAAGTCAGCTTGAATTTTACAGCGATTTGTTGTTTCATGATGTAAGAAATTTATGTCAAGATGCTGTGTTACAAATAGATTTGTCTATTACAAAAACAGAAACTTCTCCTGAAGAATCAATTCGTAAACAAAATAAAGGACGTTTGGAGATTCTAAGAATAGGTGAACTCATTTCAAATATTGATAAATTTTTCAAAACTAAAAGGAAAGATTACGATCTTCATTCAATTGATCTTTATAACCCCTACATGAAAGCAGTGGAAAAAATTCGTTTAAAGTTTGAACCGCGTTTAATAAATATTGAACACAATTTGATACAAGGAAAATACCTAGCTACTGCAAACGATTGGTTGGAAGATATCTTCTTCAATATTCTCAATAATGCAGTAAGATACGATAAGAATCCTGAAGCCAATATTAAAGTAACTATTCAAAAGAGCCAAGAAAATGTCGATTTTTGGGAAATAATTTTTTCAGATAATGGTCCCGGTATTGACGATGATTTAAAGAAGAATTTATTCGATAGATATGCTCGTAGCAAAGGAACAATTCATGGTTCAGGTTTTGGATTGACTCTGGTAAAAGAAATAGTTGAAAGCTATAATGGGTTTATTTCAGTTGAAGATCGAGACCCTGCAAATCCAAGTAAGGGAATTAGTATTATTGTAGAATTACCAAAGTCTGTTGAAGATGTTTAACATTATCTTTTTGATTTACACAAATTGTTGGTTTTTAGTACAGTTTTCAACAGAATTTTAGTTTGAATGAAATGGTTTAATATTAGGTTAACCAATGGAATCATTATACCTTTAATGATAAGGAAATTTATTGGTTGAGAGTGTATACTTGTGTCTAATGAAAAAGAACAAAATAATGAAGAAATTTTCGAGGACAATCATTTAGGTGAAGATACAAAAGAGCAATCCCAAGATGAACATCCTAATGAAAATGAAACCAAAAATGAAATTTCTTGTTCAAATTGTGGAACACTAAATCCGAAGTCAAATCTTTTTTGTAAAAACTGCGGATCTCCTTTTGTTCAGAAGGTTATTTGCCAACAGTGCAGTTCAGAAATGCCTGTTTATAATTCCTTTTGTTCAAAATGTGGTGGAATCCTAAAACAAAATATACCACAAATTCAACAGACACCAGGTACAACACACATACCTCCTCATCCAAGCCAACAACAGATTTTTGATCCACAAAGATACTATGTGTCACCTCCTTCACCAGGAGAAATGAATGCCCAAGAACAAATACGGTTAGCACGTTATCAAACCTTTAACATAGTAGGTTCAGTTGCAGGATTTCTAATGATTTTTGCGGGAATTGTTGGTTTGATTGTCTTTATAATAGTGATGGCTTTCTCACCATCTGTTATAAATGAAATATTACTACCAGAAGATAGAGCCTATTATTATGGATCACTGGTTGCGATGTTTATCCCTTTGATAATCGGTGTAACAATAGCAGGTATATCGTTGATAATTTATCGGCCTGAAGGAAATGCTTGGAAAGGATTTTATTATACTTTGAGGTATCTATTCGTTGGATTTTCAGCTGTTTTAGCTATTTTAATCGTACTCAGTATTGGTTCATGGATATTTTATAACCCCTCAACACCTATAAGTGGTTCAATACCATTTTGGTTGTTTGTAATGATTGAAATACCAATTGTTAACTTTCCATTGGTTGCTTTAGTTGTAATAATAATAATGGTATTTCTACTTGGTGTTGTTTCTATGGTTATTCCAACATTGATAAGAATAATCAAAAAATATCAAAAAAACAATCAAATTTCAGAAGAAATATCTTTTGATGATAATTCAGGCATAGAACCGATTGTTCTCGAATTAGATAAGGAGAAGAAAATTACTGAAGAATCTGATGTTAAATTATCTTTATTAGAAACGAGAAAAGGAGTTTTGCCAAGTATATTTTATCTTCTAAAAAACAATCCAATAATTGGTTCAATTGAACTATTAGGTGCTTCCTATTTAGTATCAATAATTCTAATTCTTATAATGACTCCTTTTATCAATCAAAATACTTCAGGTGGGTCAACACCGGTTGAAGCACCAGATCCTTTTATTACTCTGTTCTCATTGGCTTGGGCAGGTGTTTTTGAGGAAATTAGTTTCCGTTTGCTAATTATTGGAATACCAATGATTTTCGTTATGCTTACTCGATATTTAATGCAACAACAAAAAAGTAGTATAGAAACTATGGAACGAATACCTGCTGACCGAATGAAGGTATTAGATGATACTGAAAAAATAAAGGATTGGCAAATTCTATTTGCAATTAGAGGCAAATATAAGAAAATTAGTTACCCAGAATGGACACTTATAATCATTTCATCGACTTTATTTGGATTTGCACATTGGGAGAAATGGACTGGTAGTTGGGGAGCTTGGAAGATCGTTCAAGCAGGAGTTGCAGGTCTATTTCTAAGTTATGCTTTTGTAAAATACGGTATTGAATCGGCAATATTTATTCATGTAAGCAATAATGTTCTTATTGGTTTAGCTGTTTTTTCAGGAACAGTAGGTGCTAATTGGATAGCAGGTATCTCAAGCTTTCTTGTTTCTTGTTTGTTTGCTGTTGGTATATTTAAAATCATTAGTTTTGTAATAAACTTCGCTCTGACATTATACTTTAGGAAAGGTGATAAAAAGAGCCTAAGTTATTAGCTCTTTTTCTTTCAATAAATTATTTTGGACTGAAAGAATATTGAATAAATTATCCACTGAACCTCAAAAAGAAAAATATGCTCATATAATTGGCATCGGAAATTTAACACGCTTAGATGATGGAGTTGCAATACGAATAATCGAGCAACTAAGGAAAAAGAATATCCCATCCAATGTGAAGGTTACCGATCTTGGTACTGGAGGAATTGATATTATTTTAGCTTTAGATGGTTGGGAGAAGGGGATAATTATTGATGCTGTAGATTTGGATTATTTACATCCAGGAGCAATTGTTGAATATCGTGTTAAGGACGAGAATATACCAGAAATTAAAGGGCTAAGTTCAACTCATGGGTTTGATGCTGTAACTGCACTAAAATTAGCTTTCTCTTTACAAGAATATGATTTACCATCTGAGATACGAATAATTGGCATACAAGTTAAAAACCTAGAAGGATTAGGAACAGATTTATCTTCAGAGGTTGAATCTGCAATACCCAAAGTAATTCAGCGAATATCAGAATTATTACAAATTAAATTTTAGAAAGAGACTTTTTTCGTTTTTATTTTGGAATTTTATCAAAGGATAAACGAGCGATTTCGTTGAAAACGAGGTTTACTCCTAAACCATTTGAAGCAGAGGTTTCAACATAGCGTATTGCATTGTATTGTTTTATTGTTTCTGCAATTACATCTTCATCAAGGAGTTGGTCTCTGGGGAGATCGCTTTTTCCGCCAACTAGAATAATGGATGTGTTAGAATTTTTATCAACAAAACCATACCATGTTTCTAATCCTTTGACAGAAAGTGCTCTTGTTAAATCGAACATTAAAATAGCTACTAGTGCTCCTCGAAAATAATTATCGAAAATACCCATCTGTTTGAATTGTTCTTGACCACCGCAATCCCATACCGAAAGTGAAATCTCTCTTTCTTGGTAGCTCATTTGGTGAATATGAAACCCAACACCGATGGTAAGCTTTGTCGTATCAATAAACTCACCTGTAAGGTATCTTTGAATAAGGGTTGTTTTTCCAACTCCTCCATCGCCACCAAAAACGACTTTTGCTATGATTTTGCTCAAGAATCTTCCACCAAATAACTGCTTTTCTAGATTGTAATAATTTTATTGTGATTTCTTAAAATATAAAGCTATTCGTTTAAGCATTTTATTTTTACCATAAATAAAAGATTGAAACAAGTACCGATAAAAATGAAAAGAGAAGAAAAAATCAGCTAAAGAACTTAGTGGATTTTTTCTATTGAAACATTCAATCTATCAAGTATTTTTGACATTTCGGCAATTTCAGTAACGGAGATAACTTTTAGTTTATTTCTAAATACACTTGAGTTTAGCTCAGAAGCACTCTTGTATATTTGTCTTCTACGCCATACAGTAGGATCAGGGTGATAGAAGAGAATGGAAAGAGTACTTTTGTTTTTATCGGCAACTAAGAAAACATCACCGGCTGGAATCTTTTTACCAATTAATTCTTTAGGTTGTCCATCTTCTAAGAGAGTGAATATTCTTGGAAGTTTTCCTGAAAAGAGCATGCCCATTTTCTTTGAAAGATCTTGGAGGTTGGCAAATGTTAAATCTTTTTCAGAAGTGATATCTCGAACAATAACTGAGAAATAGGGTTTAATAAGACCGTAAGCATCAAGAATCTCTCGAGTATAATCTTCTTTAAAGAGTAAAAAGAGAATACACTTTCTTCCATATTCTAAAATTCTATCATCAGTTGACGCTTCTGCTTCGACATCAAAAGTAATTGCCACTGCACGTAAACTAGGTTCACCCGGAACTGGGAGAGGACCAAATGATTTTTTGTCATCCATAGTATCAAACATTTGCTTTTTCTTCTCTTCCATAGTCTTTCCTGAGGAACCTTCATCAAGACCTACAATTGTCATACCTTCTACTGCTAATGTGAGTGTTTGTTCATCAGTTAGTGGAGTATCATTGTATGGGACCGCAGGGCCTGTATCCTCAAAGGTCACAAAAACAATTCCAAGCAAATGCTCCTTTTGTGATTCAAATCCAATCATTTCAAATTTTCATCCTTTAATTATTAGTTTCTAATCCTTCTTTCTCTCGCTTACTAACACATTATTTTAACATTACTTGTCCTTAATAAAAATTCCTAAACGGATATTATTTCATCAATATTTTTACTTTCTTCAATAAGGTTCTCAATAGCAATTCTTCCTTCTTCGCCTTCTGTGAGGAAAATATCCAAAACCATTTCAGCTATTTGTTTTGCTTTTCCAATAGCTCCACCACGTTCCACAAAAAGACAACAAATCTTTTGGTTTCTGGAGACAAGAACCATCGAATAATCCCCGACAGTCACAACATCCAAGAAACTGGAATCTTTAAAGAGTGTTCGGGTCATTGAATTTAACGCAGAGAGCAAACCAGTGATAAGAACAGCATCTTGAGTATCATCCATAATATTAGAGAATTGAGCATCAAAATCAAGCAAACCATTAACGTCATAAATAAGCACTCTATGAATAGTGACATATTCATGATAACCGTCGTAGTGCATAAGTTTTGAAATAAACCAATCGAATCCACGATATATGCCTTCTCCAGTCAAAATAGTGCAGATTTCGAAATGAAAGGAACGGGGATCAGTGGGAGAGGAAATTTTTGCTAAATCGAAATAACTCAAAACTTTGCTAAGATTAACTTTATTTTCTGGGCTTTTTTTATTCACTAAGGTAAGTAAGGGAACATTAGAAGGTATTTTTTCTATTATTCTATGGAAAGGTTCAACAGATTTTCTAAGAGATTCATCGGATTCTCCGTTTAAAACATAGACAATGCCATCTGCAATTGAAAGAAAATAATCAATTACCTTTTCATCGTTTAAAATCTCTTTTCCAATATCGATGAGTTTAAACCACTCTTGACCATAAGAGATGTCAATCCAATTGAGAACTGTATCAGGAAAGACTTTGTCTCTGTTTGATGAAAGCAGATAATAAAGAGTAGTTGTTTTTCCGGAACCTTGTTCTCCAATAAGTAGCACCCAAGGAATTTTATGGTTCTCTTTACTCAAGTAGTTGATAAAGGATTCAATTGCTTTTTTTGGTGCTTTCATATTTAGAACATCCATTTTCTACTTTGCCTTGTCAGTCAGTTAGTAAAGCAAATTTTGTTTTCATATTGATAAAATGTAGTTCCAAATAAATGCTTATCGGTATATCTCCTAACATAGGAATATGCTTAAAATTAAAAGAAGAAAATAAAAAAGAGGTACTAAATAGAATCCAATGGGAAATAATTAGAGATAACTTCTTGAAGTGAAATACTTAAACCTTTAAGATATTGCATTTCAATTGCTTCAAAAATTCTGCTGGAAATAGTTAAAACTCTACTGACAGGATCATTAACGTCGATCAACATGCCCATAACAAAGAGCTTATTTTTGGTAATCACAAGTTGATAATCTTTCATAATCTCAAGAACAGTGACAGCTTCGTCATAATCTCTCATTTGCTTAGCGAATCGTTCAGTTTCTCTAATAGATTCACGATAGGCTGTAGCAACATTTGCTTGTTGCGTAGGACTGCCAAAAATACATTGATCTAATTCTTTGCCATTAGAATCAAAGGCAACAGCTGAAAATATTTTAACATGCCAAGTGGGAATAGCTTGATCTTTGGTACCAATATCAACTAACCAATCCCAAGCAGGAAACAAACCTTCACCTGTAAGAGCAGAACAACGAAACATGTTAAATGGACGATCAAGACGAATCATTTGTTGAAGATCTAAAGCTTCCATAACTTCTACAGAAGTAGCAGCATCCTCTTTGTCAGACTTATTAGCTAAGAAAAGAACAGGTGCATTAGGATCAGTGTTTTCTAAAGTCTCATAGAAAACCTCTTTGGCTAAATTAAATCTTTTTTGATCAGCAGCATCAACAACAAAAACAATCGTTTGAGCTTTAGTAACAAACTTCTTCCAAAGGGTCTTGCGAATCGGAGCGTGCCCACCTAAATCCCATACGACAAACTCTAGTGTTCTATATCTATATACTTCAATATTTACTCCGAATGTTGGTTTTGACAGAGTGTATTCTGATCTTAGTATTCTTCTCACTATTGTTGTTTTTCCTGCTGCATCTAAGCCTATTATTGCTACATGTTGTTTTGATGATGCATCATCACCTGTTTTTTTCTTGTCGGCGCTGATCAATCTTCGAAGGAAACTCACTCTTTTTTTATCTCCAGTTTTTTCTATGCTGTCTTTCTTATTATCTTTAATACCTATCTTTAATAAGAATTTCTTATATATTTTTACTGTTTATTGTTTTTTTTTATGCTTAAAAAATCTTTAGCTATCCTCTTTTTTCTTCTTTTTTTTGTCAATAGGATTTTTTTCACTTCTTTTCCTTTTTTATGTTTTTTTCCTTTCTTTTTTCGGTCGTCTTCCGTTTCTCTCCAAAGAGGATGAATATTCAAAATCATACCATATCTGAACCTTTAAGAGAAGCAAAGAGAAAGAAAAGGCATACATTGAAAAGTTGATAGAGAAAAATGACCGAAGTAATTTGTCCCCACTGTGAAGAACCATTAGGATTCGAAGATATTTGTTGTAATCCCGTTGGAAATGAGAACATTGAGAAAAAACCGTTAGTCTATTATTGTCCTAAATGTCGGAAAATCTTGGGATTTACCAATGATTAAAAGACCTTAATTTTTCAAAATAATTTTTATAATAGTTTTACTTAAACAATTAACTGTTATGAAGAAACCAAATATCCTCTTATTTCAGAACAGACAAATCGCTATTTCATACTTTGCCATCCTTTTTTCTTCCATTGGTTTAGGAATTGGTCGATTTTTATATCCTCTTCGATTCCTTGAATTGGGTGGAAACGAAGCATTGGTTTCTCTTGCAACAGTTGCTTTTTCCATTGGTCAATTATTGGGAATATTTGTTCTTTCAAAACTTCTTGATAAAACAGGTTTTGAGTTTCTCATAGGGATAAGTTCATGGGTTCTTGCCATAGCTTTACCTGTTATTCCTTGGTATCCAATAATGTTCTTTTCTAAATTCTTTGAGGGTCTTGGTTTTGGTATTTTAACGATTGCTGTTTTGACTCTCTGTTCTGCTGAAGCAAAAGAGTGCATTTCCGAGGGTATTGGAACCTTGTTAGGAGCGGTATTTTTAGGAACAGCTATCGGGCAAGGATTAGGTGGTTTAATGAAAACTTATCTATTCGAAGTGTGGAATTTTTCAGGCAAGTTTTCAGCATTACAAATGAGCTTTTTGTTTGCGATTGCTATTTCATTCATTCCCATTTTCATTAGTTTATACCAATCAATTAAAGCAAGAAAGATACTTGATCGAATGGATAAAATTTCACTAAGTCACATTCACTTTAAAGATTTAAAGAAACTCTTTCTTTTCCCTTTCTTTGTTTTCATGCTTATACTTTACAGTCTGTATGATTTATCACATGGTTTATACACACCAAATTTGCTTGTTATGTTTACCAATCACGGTTTCACTGAAGCAGAAACAGGTATTATTTTCTTCCTAGGAGATGCCGTTTGGGGTATTTCTCAAATCCTCACAGGAAAATTAGCTGATAGATTTGGTAATTGGCTTCCAATAATACTCAGTATTATATTAAAAGGCACATTAGTTATTCTGTATCCACTTGCTCCTGGAATTTATATATTAGGAGCCGCCTTCGTTATTGTTGGTGTTGCTGAAGCGCTTATGGAACCAGCTCGAAATTGTGAAGTGTTAACAATTGAAGATCGCTTAATAATAGATGAGAAATATGCTTCTACAGAACACAAACACAAGCATATAAATTTCAGTTTTACTCGAGGACAAGGAATGCGGTTCGGCATTCACGCTCATTTCCATAATCATGGAATAAACAAAGGGTTGATTTTAGGTATCTTCCAAACAGCTGGTATTATCTCTTTTGGATTAGGTG
>JAUWKS010000085.1 GCA_030614005.1 Candidatus Heimdallarchaeota archaeon
ACAAGGAAGAAGCATAGTTCTTTACTGACTGCCAAAAAGTCAACAGCCTTCGAGGCTCCAGCCCCGTGCCGTATACCGACTCGGGAATCCCCCACTCGACTGTTCCTAGTGGGGGCTCAGAAATGAAATGCATCAACTTGCTTGTTACGGTGACTGAGAATGGATAGATGTCCTATTTGTCCATAAAAAAAGGAACGGTTAAGAAATTATTAAATAAGTTAAACTGTTGGCTGTAATGATTCTGCAACTTTATCTCGTCTTGTTCGAAGCAAAGATGGAAAAGCAGCAAGTATTGGTGCTCCCAGGATAAATACAATTACTGCTCCTAACCAAATAAAATTGACGGAATAGCTGAGAGGCAGTATTACTCTTTCCAGTAAGAAGGGTTTGGTTAGATGTAAGCTTAGTAGCACCATTGGAAATGCAATAAGAGCACTGGCCACTAAAGTCGCTAAATTGATTATCAATAACTCAGAAGAAACCATCCAAGATAGATTTCTATGTGAGTTCCCTAATGCAGATAATATAGCAATATTTTGTTTTCTTTGTGTAAGAACAAAATCAATATTTGTCAATATTACAAGTAAACCGATGATATTAACCAAAATGATTTGTGCAAAGAAGAAAGCTTCAATGGACGGAACATATCGATAAACATATTCTTCTCCAAAGCTAACATATTCTAATGGAGTGTTTACTCCCACAACTGAAGTTAAAGAAGAAATTTCATTTTCTACATCTGCTAAGTTAGCATTTTCAGTCATACTAGCAAAAAATAAATCAGTTGTCTCAATGCCATAATCACTGACTATTTTCTCATCACAGATTATCATATAATATGGGTTTGGTTGATCAAGTGCCAGATTTTCCCCTCCGGATAATCCTAAACCTGGGGCAGAATGAATAATACCTACAATCGTAAAAACATCACTACCAAAGGAAGCACCAATTTGTAAATTACTTATGGTAACTGTATCCCATATTTCCAGATTGAATCTTCTTACTAGAGAGTCACTAATGAAAGTGCCATTTTCAACCATTTGCAATCTATTTAGCCAATCTATGTGACTATAATCAATATAATCTTCTGACATAATATCGTCGCTATAAATAAAACTACTATAGTCCCAACGACCGATATTGACGTACTGACTAACATTGACACCATAAAGGGTTATAAAATCAAAACCATATTTCCCTGATACTTTCATCATTGGCATCACTTCTTCAACACCCTGAATATCAACTAATGTATTTGCAAAATCACGATTAATATTGAGTGTACTAATTCGAAGATCTGCGCCCTGATTGTAATAAGCGGTATCGATTTCATTTTGATTCAAAGTGCTAATAACGGTCATTGAAAAGATTGTTGTACTCGTAACAATTATCAGAATAAGCAATATTGGTGAAAATTTGAATTTGGAATTTCGAAGATTTTTTCTTACAAAGAAACCATTTTTTCCAAGAAGATTGTTATAAAGCCATTTAGAACGACCAAGTAAGCTTGTCAATCCAACTGAAGCACAAACAGCTAGTAAAATCAATAAGATTGTTAGAATAATGAACAGTACAGATCCTTCTTGAGTTAACTCAAGAGAGAAATAGTAGACATAATTAAAGTCTTTAGCATAAAGAATACCAAAAACGACTAGTAAAATAATTGTTGCTAAAGTAATTGCTAACATAAATCCAAAGAGAATCCATTTCTGTATTGTTTCTCTAAATTTCATCTCTCTTTCTGAGATTTCAGTGGTGAGTGTTCTATTTATTTTCAAGCTAGCAAAAATCATCGAGACAATAATGATAGCTGATATTGTTAGAATTACAGGAATAATACTAATTTTGAGATTTAGTAGAAAAGTGGAGAATGTTAACCAAGTCAGTTGTTGAGTGCCAAAAGAAGGTATTATTGCTGCAACAACTAATGATATTGCAATTGAAGCTGACAGAGCGAGTAATGCGAGTGATAGAAATTCAAGCAAAAATACACCAATAATTTGCTTTTTTTCTCCACCACGTTCTTTTAGTGTAATAATCTCAGTTTTCCTTTTTTCCATAATAACATTGGTCGTAATTAACGCTTGCAATAATCCCAAAAGAATTACTGGTAACAAGATGAACACGTAGATATTGGCTTTCTTGAATGATTGTTCTAAATCCTTTAATGGAGCATCAAGAATTGCCGGTAATGAACTTGTTTGAGCAATTTGCAAACGTTCAGTTAATAACTCAATCTTTGGAATAATTTCATTCACTCCATCTACTGTTAGGGCTTCAGCATTCAATTTCACAACTAAAAGAGGTTCTAACCCATTGTCTTCCATACGATCAATATCATTTGTATCAAGATTTTCTGATAAAAAGATAACCGAATTCTCAATGAAATCTTGAGAAAAAGAAGATTGCAACATGGTTATTCCGGGAGTGTGTTTATAGATGCCTCTAATAGTAATATTGTAGAAATGTTTTGGCTCATATTGGAACAACCTAGTGCCAAAATCAGTACTTTGTCTACAAACAGACATGTTTACTTTCATACCTGGAACAATTGTTTGATTATAGACTATTCCTAACTGCATGGCAACTGCTTCAGAAATTAACGTATCATTCCCTTTCAAATCGAATTCACCTTCAACTGTAAATTGTTTTGAAATTCTGGTAATGGTATTGTTTGGAAACAATAACAAAGTCGATAATCCTACAGGATTACTCATATCATCTTGAGATTCAAACGGCCAGAAACGATAAAATGGATCTTTGTCTTCTGCGTTAAAGAATGCTAAATTGTAGTGAATTAATGCGGTAGAATCTACCAAACTATCAGCATCTAACCATTCCCGGATATCAGGAATTCTATCGGGAAGATAGGATCTCACTCGCAGTTCAAAATCTAAATCAGACATAAAATCAGTGATTGCTAAATTCTCAGAGGTGCTAGACCAAACACTTAGAGATGTAATAACTGTGATTGAAATAAAGAATCCCATGAAATATATTAGCGACTGTCTTTTCCCATTCCAAATATTCCTAAATGCACTTTGTAAATAGAATGCAAATGCCATTTCAATCACTAAATCTACTTTGGATAGTTTACTATTTATTACCTTAAATCTTTATTGACTAATGGAATAGAATGAATTCTCACAAGCATAAGAAATAAAACCACTGTATCTATAAAATTAGTGGTCTTTTGAAAATTGGCTGCTATTTCAACTGAAACTAATTTCATTTCATTAACAGATAATAGTTAATAGCTTTACTTTGTAAACAAAAGATTTAATTATCTTTGAATGTTTAAATTTGATTTATGACTGACTTTAAGCCAGATCCATTACCTTTTGATGAATTGTTAGGATTGCCATCTTATTCAATGCCTAAATTGAGTAAGGATAAGGATAAACTAGCATTTTATTGGGATAAAACGGGTCGAATAGAATTATATGTGTTAGATATGGACAGCAAAGAAATTGAACAAATTTCTCATGGAGAATTGCCAAAAGCACCAAGAACAGGTTTCGCTTGGGGCAAAAAAGGAGAGAAAATTTTCTTCGGAAAAGATAGTGGTGGAGATGAACAAAATGATATTTGGGTTATAGACCTTAAAACTAAAGAAGCAAAAGCTTTGACTGAAACACCAAAGGCACAAGAACACGTAGGTGAAATTAGCAATGATAACCAATGGTTAACTTTTATGAGTACACGAGAGGGACAAATGAATGTTTTCAAAATGAAATTAGATGGGTCAGAAATAACACAATTATCAGCTTCAGATGTACCAGTAATGGGCGGAGCTTGGAGCCCAGATGACAAATTTATTGCTATGGGCACAAATGAAATGAAAACTAACTTAGAGAATGATGATATTTATCTTTACAGCATTGAAACAGGTGAAATGGAAAGAGTTGTAAGAATTTCCAAAGAAGGATCTCACGATAATTTTAACGAATGGGCTCCAGATGGAAAAAGCTTTTCACTACGATCAGATGCGTCAGGTTTGAATCAAGTAGGAATCTATAACATTGATTCGAAAGAGATTAATTGGTTGAGTGATGGTTCAGCAGATGAAAATGGCGGTATATTTAGTGAATCTGGAAAATATCTTGCAGTGTTACGAAATCAAGAATCAACAATAAAACCTTTTGTTTATGATCTTACAACAGGTGATAAGAAAGAGTTAGATATCCCAGAAGGGTTGGCCTTTTTCTATGATTTCATAGGTGATGATAAACTTCTCTTCTTTTACTCTAATCCTCAAGTTAAGGGAGATATTTGGATTTACGACCTAACTACTGATAAATATGAAGTACTTCTTGCTTCAGAATATGGTTCAATTGACAAGTCAAAATTTCTAGAACCAGAGTATATCAAGTACAAATCTTTTGATGGATTGGAAATACCAGCAATAGTATATAAACCCAAAAATATCCCCGAAGGGGCAAAGTTACCAGCAATTATCAACGTTCATGGTGGTCCTACAGGACAATATTTCAGAATGTTCGATGTTATGGACTCATATACAGCTTCGGAAGGTTTTGTTGTTATTTTACCCAATATTCGAGGAAGCACAGGATACGGTGTTGAATTTCGAGATGCTTGCATCAAGGATTGGGGCGGTAAAGATTTACAGGATGTTGTTTATGCTGCAAAATATCTGAAATCCATACCATATGTTGATCCTGATAGAATTGGTGTTGGTGGAGGATCTTATGGAGGATTCATGACTTTTCTAGCAGTAACTAAAGAACCAGAACATTGGAAAGCAGGATTTGCCTGGATCGGTATCTCCGACATGTTTGCAATGTATGATGAATCAATGCCACACTTCAAGTATTTCCTCGCAAGACAAATGGGCGATCCAATTACTGACAAAGATTTATGGTACGATAGAAGTGCTGTAAACTTTGCTGAAAAGATGACTGCTAAATTACTAATATTCCATGGTGTGAATGACCCTCGTTGTCCTATTAGTCAAGCTAGAATATTTAGAGATAAATTAAATGAGCTTGGCAAAAAGGAAGGAGAAGATTATGAATACATGGAATTAGACTCTGTTGGTCATGGCGGTTTCGGTGACATTGCTACTAGAAAGCTTACTGTAAAAACCATGGTTGAGTTTTTCAAAAGAGCGCTATAATTCTTTTTTTCGCTCTTTTTTCACTCATTTTCTCTCTTTTTTTTGTCTTTTTTTACCTCAAAAAGAAAAGATATAATTAGGATTGGTTTATTCTTAATTGAATGAAAAGTTATTCATAATAAAATCAATCTGAATTACAATGTGGCGAGAATTCACAAATGACCTATTCTGTACCAGAAGAAATTGCCCAAGTAGAAATACTTGTGTCTGAAGGAAAATATTCATCAGCTCTAGATGAATTAGACATCATCGATACTACAAGTAAATTAGATTCTTCTGGAAATATTCTTTGTAAAACCATTAAGGGAAAGATACTTCTTAAATTAGGCGAATATGAGAATGCTTTAGTAAAAGCTGATGAGATTTTACAAAACTATCAATATTTAGGAAACTCGTTGTTTGTTTTTGATGCTTATATAATTAAAATTCATGCTCTTGCTAATCTCAACCAAATACCAGAAGCATTTGTGCTCTTAGAAAAAAGTATTGAGATTCTCAAATCACTTTCAAGTGAGAGTGTTTCTGAAATAAATCAAAGAAAAGCAGTCGCTTATCTACTTCGAGGAATCCTTTACGAAGGAAAAAATGAATTAAAACGTTCTCTTGATAACTTTTTACAGAGTCTTTCTCTCTTTCGAGAATTAGATAATAAACCACAAATTGCTGAAGCATTAACTGCTAACGCAAGAATTTATTTTAAAACAGGAGACGTTATTCGAGCTCAGTTAATTTATCAGCAAAGCTTAGATATTTACAAGGAACTAGGTAATGAGCTTGATGCTGCTTATGTGTTGAATAATCTTGGAATGATTTATGCATGGAAAGGAGATTATGGGTTAGCTTTAGAGCACAGTCTCCAAAGTTTGAGTATTAGTGATGAATTGGAAAACGAACGAGCAAAAGTTATTTTTCTACAAAGTATTAGCGAAGTGTTTTTCAAATTAGGAGAATTAGATCGCTCTCTTGAATATCTTGAAAAATGTTTATCCATTTATGAAGATCAAAATAATAAATCAGGGATAGCCTCTATTCTGAATTTCTTGAGCAGAATATTTTATCGAAAAGGTGAGATTGAAAAATCCATGGATTTTGCCAAGCAAAGTAAGGAAATCTATGAACAATTAGAAGAAAAACTTGGTCTCGCATCTGTGAATGATACTCTTGGTAAATTGGAATTAAGTTTAGGAAATGTAGGAAAAGCTCATTCTCTTTTGAAGGAAAGCTTGAACTTTCGAAGTGATCAAGTAAATCGTATGGAAACAACTAGTACCCTATTTTGGTTAATTGTAGTTAGTATCGAAAGCAATGCACTAAATCAAGTACAGACATTTCTCCACAGAATTCAAAAAATCATTGAGAAACAGAAGAATGAATTGAGTGAATTAAGATATCATTTAGCTTCTGCACTAATACTTAAAACTAGTTCAAAGCAAGATATCCTTCGAAAAGCAAAAAATATGCTTCGAAGTATACTTTCAGGTGTTCTTCTCGATCATGAACTAGTTTCTCTTGCTCGCTATCATTTATGTGAATTATTAATAAAAGAAATTGAATTATTCCACGAGAAGGATGAAGTACAAAAACTTGCGACAACCATAGACAAATACTATGAGACCGCAAAGCAAATTGAATCGCATACAATGTATGCAGAATGCTTCTGGTTAAAAGTGCAATTATCTATGATTCGACATAATTATCAAGAGGCAAGAATTCATCTGGACCAAGCTCAACAAATAACTGAAGATAAAGGTTATAGAAGACTAGCTATGGATATCCCTCGAATGAGAAAAATGTTGGAATCCTATTTTGATTTGAATGTAGAACCAACAATAGATACTCGAGCTAACCTTGTGAATGATTTCTCTGAACCACTAAATGAAGATGTAATTCGTTTAGTCAATAAAAGAACAATTGATATGCCGCGATTTGAAGATGAAGAACCAGTACTCCTCATAATTGTCTATGAAGGAGGGGTAACAATCTATTCGAAGAAATTCTCACAAAAGGAAATGATTGATGAAATGTTTGTTGGAGGATTTCTAACGGCTATTGATTCCTTTATGCATCAAACATTTGCAACAGGTGGATCAATTGAACGAATAAAACATCAAGAATATACTCTGTTATTGAAAGTCGAAAATCCACTTCTTTTCTGCTATGTCTACAAAGGACAATCATTTACAGCAATCCAAAAATTAGATAATATAATTAGTGAACTAAAAAAATCAATTACTATATGGCATGCGCTTGTTAATAATCTAGGTGAGCAACTTTCTGATAAAGAAAAAGAGCAAATTGAGCAAATGGCAGATAATATCTTTCTTGAAGAAACCAAGCAAGAATAATTTTTTTTCGCAATCCATTTATTATCATTTTTTAGGAATATTCAATGTAATTAGCTTTAATTCTTTTGAGCTATTATTTTTGTATCCGTGTTTTTTTCCTGCAGGAACTTCAACAACAAGATTCGGTTTAATTTTATATTCCTTGTCTTCAATCCAACCTATCCCAGTTCCCTCTAGATAGAAGAAAATGTGATGATATTTATCAATATGAGATGGAAATTCTCCTCCTGGTTCAACCTTTGTGATGACCATTTTTACATCAGACCATTCTTGAGGAATGAGTGATTTTCCAAAAACCTTTGAAGTTAAATTTGATCTTGTTTGTTTCCAATTTTTTTCATCAATGTGATAATTCATATTTTCAACAGACCTTACGTTTCTACTATATTCAAAGATGCTTTATTTGAATAAAAAATTTTGTTGGTAATACTAAAATATCCTTAGAAAATCAAGAAGATGTCTTACAATGCCCTAAATGTGAATCATATTTTCAGGGTGAATATCTAAGAGAATGGGTAAAAGAAAAGAAAATCTGCCTAGTATGCAAATTTCCCTTAATGATTGTCACTAAAGATAAACCAAGAATCAATCTTTATCCGTAAACCAACTTTCCGTCCAATTTCCTATCCAAGTAATGGCTAAAGCTCCAGTGCCTATATGTGCACCTATTGATGGTCCAATAGCAACAAGAGCAACATCTTTTGGTAATTTTGGTAAATCTTTGATTGATTCGTAATATTTTTCTGCAAGTGATTTATCATTTGTATAGCCAATCCAAAGGATATCATAATCCAAATTTGCGATAATCTTTGGGGCGATTCGTACCATTCCTTTGTATGCTTCTTCAGAGCCGGTAACTGAAAGGAAGCTTTCAACCAAACCATCTCTAACTTGCATTATTGGTTTCTTGTTCAATAATTTACCAAAAATTTTCTTTGCTCGTCCTATCCTTCCGCCACGATGGAGATATTCTAACGTGTCCAATGTGCAAACAATTCTTGATTTTGGAATGAGACTATTTTTAAGAGCGGCTAATATTTCTTCTTTGCTTTTTCCTTCTTGATTTAGCTTTCCAGCAATCAGAGCAATCATTCCTAAAGGAAGCGTAGTAGTATTTCCATCTATAGGATTAATATCCTTATCTGGCAATTGATTTATTGCTAATTGTACTGAATTCATTGTTCCTGACATATTTGGTGTGATGTGTATTGAAATAATTGTTTCATAACCTTGGTCGAAAATTTTTGTATACACTTCTAGGAATTCCTTTGCAGAAGGTTGAGAAGTTTTAGGCCATTCATATATTCCGCTTTCAACCATTCCGTAAAACTCACCAGGTGTTAAAGTAACTTTATCCTTGAATCGATCCTCACCAAAGAAGACATTTAGTGGAACTATCTCAATATCATACTTTTCTGCTAAATCTTTAGGTAAATCACTTGTAGAATCTGTAACTATTTTTATTTTTGACAAATTGTTATCTCCTGCTATATTAAAACTATTAAAAAATCAAAGTAGTAATTTAAAAAACTTGCTAAATAGAAAAAGATGCTAATGACTTGACTATTTAATTAACATTTGTGGAGAGAACAAAGAAATTGAAATATTACTACTCCCTATTTCTCTTTTCCATTAGTTTTTTTTATTTAAATTCAAAAATTATTCTTCTATAACTTTCTTCAATTCCCTGGCATTAGCAACATTGTGTTCAAGATCTTTAAGATTTGGTATCATTCCATCCCAACTAGATTCCTCTACAAATTTAGTTAAAAATTCATGTAACTCTTCTGGTTCGAATTTTGCTACTTCAAGTGGAGAATCTAAACCAGCATCATAATACAATCGTGAAAGTTTAGTTCTAACATATCCCATTCTTGTTATATCTGAAAGCTTTACTAATTCTAAAACCGCTATTTCTGGTATATCTAATTGTTTTGCAATTTGCTCTCTCTGAACTTTTGTTTTACCAGCTTCTAACATCTGTTCAACATCTTTTATTCCGATGGAAGCGAGTTTTGTTACATATTCTTGATCGATATTAAGGAACCCTTTAATTGGAAATATTCTTCTTGATTTTTTAATTCTCTCTTCTCTTAGAGTTCTTACACAATCAAGCATCTCATCATTTTCAATAAATCGAAAATAGTTCATAAGAACATAAAGAAATCCTTTTGCAGATTTCTTTGTTGTTTCAATTTTTTTAACATAAGATTCAATGTCATCTAATCTCACTTCTGAGAGTTTTTTGCTCTTTTCGTTTCCAAGATACTCACTGAATCGTTTCACAGTAAGAACATTTCTCTCAACGACATTTTGCTTCTTACCTTTTCTTCTTAGATATTTTCTAAATTTTTCTTTATCCATCTATATCATTCCCATTATTATTCATTTGATATTAAATCATCTTCAAGATAATGATAATAATTCAAACTAAAAAAAATACCTCAATTTTCTTTGTGAAGTATTAATTTCAACTTGGTTTAACAAAAAGTAAAAAGGGATTGTTGTATCTGAACATGCAAGTTAATAATAAATAAAAAGAAGTGAATGATAGATTAAGAAAATAATCTATCTATTTATTGAAAAACCATTCTTCGTTCCAATCGCCAATCCAAGTTAGAGCCATTACATTTGGTCCAATATGAGTACCAACAGCAGGTCCAATATCAGCTTGCAAAATATTTTTGGGTGCATTTGGCAATTTACGAATAGCACTTTCGACTTTATTTGCTAGTTCTTGATTACTGGTATATCCAACCCAAAGTGTATCATATTCTAAAATATCACAAACCTTAGGAGCCATCTTCATGAGACCTTCGAAACCTTCATCAAGATTTTTTGTTGAACCAAAACTATCTACTAAACCATCTGTAATTTGAATTAAAGGAAATTTTTTAAGAAGAGTGCCGAGTATTTTCTTTGCTTTACCAATCCTTCCACCTTTATGGAGATACTCTAAACTTTCAATAACTCCAACTATATGAGAATTTGGAATAATATCTTCGTTTAATGCTTTAACTATCTCATCTTTGCTCTTACCTTCTTTATTGAGCTTGGCAGCTACAAGTGCAATCAAACCTAATGGCAATGAAACAGTATTCCCATTTACCATTATGATATCCTTGCCTGGCATTTTATTGATTGCTAATTGTACAGAATTTTGTGTACCAGAGAGTTTTGGGGAAATATGAATTGAAATTATTGAATCATATCCTTCTTTGAATATATTTTCATATAATTCTACAAATTCTCTAGCAGATGGCTGAGAAGTTGTTGGCCATTCATATATTCCACTATCACACATTCCGTAGAATTCACTTGTGGTAATGGTGATTCGATCTTTGAACTTTTCATCACCAAAAAAGACGTTTAAAGCGATAACACTTATATCATATTCTTTTGCGATTTCTTTTGGAATGTCACTTGTTGAATCTGTAACTATTTTAATTTTTGACAAAATACTTTCTCCTGAATTGGATTAACATAACATAATCCACAAGTAATTATTTTCTAGCTATATTTTTACTATTAACCAACTAAAAACTTATTATTCTTTTACTGTAAAAGAAAAAAAGCATTAATCGACAGTAATTATTAAGAAATGATTTAAAAACAGGTTCAGTAAACATTCTCTTGAGAGTAAGGAGCCCTCTTTTAGCCACTTTGCTATCAATAAAACTCCACCAGTATAATTGAACTATTGGTGTAACTGATGATGGATATTGTAGCAAAATTTGGCCGTGATGATTTAGCGATTCTGTATATTGCACGAAATGATGAAAAATATCTTGAATTTGTCGAATCCTTACAACCACCGATCGCTCGAGAAGAAAAATGGGTTGTTATTATTTCTACCATGTATGGTTGTCCTGTGCGTTGTGAAATGTGCGATGCAGGCACATACTATAAGGGAAAAATATCTTATCAAACAATGCTAGACCAAATTGATCATATAGTTGCCAAAAGGTATCCAGATAGGACCGTTCCGGCGAAAAAATTCAAGGTTCAATTTGCGCGAATGGGTGAACCAGCGTTGAATAATGATGTTTTAGAGGTTATGAAAAAACTTCCAGAGATTTACAATGCTCCGGGATTATTACCGTGCATCTCAACAATTGCACCCGCAAAAGCTGAGAAATTCATGAATGAAATGATAGATATTAAGAATGAACTTTATTCTAATGGTTATTTTCAATTGCAATTTTCAATTCATTCAACAGATGAAAAAACGAGAAGAAAAGTTATTCCCTACAACATCTTGTCTTTAGAAGAAATTGCAACTTATGGTGAATCTTACTGGAAAAAGGGTGACCGAAAAATGACTTTGAATTTTGCTGCAGAAAAATCCAATCCACTTGAACCTGAAAAACTCGTTGAAATTTTCGATCCAAAAAGATTCTTCTTAAAAATAACTCCTATCAACCCAACAGGCATCGCTAAAGCTCATAGCTTGCAGTCAATGATCTCTGTTGAAACTGGAGAGTTCGCTAAAAAGAAAATAAAAACATTAGAAGATTTGGGTTTCGATGTTCTCCTAAGTATTGGAGAATTAGAGGAAAATCACATTGGCAGCAATTGTGGTCAACACGCATTAAAATTCCAAGATGGAACCTTTACCATAGAAAACTACCAAAAGTATGAAGAGTCTTGAGAGCTAATATTGTGTGAAGAAGATGAAAAAAGAGCACTATTTTACAAATGAGAATCGTGAAGCGAAAATTGCAGAATGGAAAGAAATTCTCTCTAATTATTATTCTAGTAAAAAAAAGTTCACCTTTGAAATGG
>JAUWKS010000082.1 GCA_030614005.1 Candidatus Heimdallarchaeota archaeon
AGTGATGGACATCGATTTTATCTATTTCGACCTAATATTAGCAGCTATTTGGATAACACTATTGTTAGTACGAAAAAGATTCAAAGCGTTACTCTTTGGTCTTTTTGGATATGCAGTAGTATTTTTTACAGATGATGTCATCTGGTATACAATCCAAGGAACACGACACATCGAGGGGCCAATCGGGCCTCACCTGTTCTTAGCATATTTCTCATTCACGTATGGGATGATTATGTTTTCATATGCACCAATGATGTTTGACAAAAATATTTCTAAAATAGAAAAGGGTTTGTTCTCAGCTTTGTTATGGGGTGGTTGGATGTTAATTGCAGCAATGTCTCAATGGATTCATTGGAATGATGCAGAGATGGTAATTTATCGTGAGATGTCTGGAAGCAGAATAGGACAAATTCTGATGATTGCTGTTGGGTACGGTATGCTCTTAGTGCTCAAAGCATTTCGGTGGAAATTTATGGAAAATGTTCCCTGGTGGTATTTTGCTTTTCTCTTCGGCGTTGGTATTTTTATACACTTTTCAATGGAATCAACTTTGATGATAGCCGAAATTCGACCTCTAAATTGGAGCGTAATGATCTTTAATAGTCTCTTAGAATTTAATACCGGAATACCGTATCTATTTTTGATGTGGATATTTGTTAATCTTAAGGAATACAAAGTAACTAAGGATCTTGTAATTGAAACAGCTGAAGAAGATGCTCAAGTAAATCTTGGTTCGATTAAACAGCAATAAAAAAAAGAATACAAGAAAATGAGTGGTACTAATTTTTCGCTCATTTTTCTGGTTTCTTTCTCGAGATATATTCTTGAAGGATCTCATCCAACATTCGTTTACCTTTGAAACCAAATCTATCTTTATCTTTTTCTTCTTTTATTCCAGTAAGAACTTTCTGAACCATTGCATCCTCTACTGGTTTAAATGTTATCTCTGCAGAAGGAATGTGTTTCTTTATGCCATCAGCAATTTCTTTTGCAGTTACCCACAAGCCATCGATATCATAAATTACAAAATGGAGTTGATCACTTCTCCATAGATTAATCAAAACTTGAACTGCTTCCTCAATATGGATAATAGGTATTCTTGTTTCTGGTGATACTTCGGCTACATAGGGAACACCATGTAGTGCATCATCCATCATTTCGATAGGATAACTAGACATGCCAGACAGAGGATCAGCACCAGGGCCTAAAACTACTGGAAACCGTACTGCACGAAAATTAATATCAAATTTTTTAGAGTAAATGGATCCAATAATTTCATTACATATTTTGAAGGAGCTGTATACTGTCCAAGGATCACGCAAATCTTCTTCAGTGAAAGGAGGTTTTCTATCTGGACCAAAAACTGTCGCTGAACTCGGATAAATAATCGTTTTAACTCCATGATTACAGGCAGTGTTTAGAACGTTCATTGTACCTTCAATATTAATTTTAAATGCAGAATATGGATCTTCTTCAGTTTTTGGGGGGAGTATAGAAGCTAAATGAAATACTGATTCGAATTCGTATTTCTCAAACACTTTTTTCAATTGGTCAAGATTAGAAATATCCCCTTGAATGTAAACAGCTCGTTCATCTTTATTTTCTATATTATCTATATTGATATCATAAACAACTACTGCTTGATCTGCTTCTACAAGACGGTGAACGAGGTAACAACCAATGAAACCTGCACCACCAGTGATAAGTATAGTCATCATTAATCCTTCTTACATACTCACTTAATTGATTCTTTGATTTAACTTTTTCTAAAAAAATGTTTCTAGTGTGATTATCTAGTCTATAGCAACATCAATTACTAATTACTTCATAAAATAGATAGTAATAAAAAGGAAAAAGCATTTGTGTTATTTTTTATTTCTTTTGCTTATTTTTTTCCAAACCGATTTCATTCAGTAAAGGGTGATATAGCTCAACTCTTCTATCGAGAAATACATGATTATTTGCTGTTATCATCTTGTTTTGAGCAAGAGATGGATCTATTTCCACAACACCAACCTCTTCTTTATCAACGCTAGCTTTCACGAGAACGTCCATTTTAGGACTTGTAACTTGGCTTTCACCTGTAAAAGATATTTTTGATGAGGGTCTAATATCTTCACCAATTCTATTTGCAGTTATTGTATAAACCCTGTTCTCAATTGAACGAGTCAACATTGCTTTCTGTGCAAAGCTAAGTACTAAGTTTGAAGGGTGACAAATAATCTCTGCACCATTTAATGCTAAAATTCTAGTTAATTCTGGAAACGCCCAATCGAAACAAATAATCATTCCTAATTTCGTTATACCAATATCATAAATTTTAAACGGACCATTTCCCGGAGAGAAGAAATCTTTTTCGGTGTTAAAAAGATGGATTTTGCGATATGTATCAATATAACCTTCAGGTCCAATTAATACAGATGAATTGTAGAATTTGCCTTCTTTGGTTTTCTCACATAAACCTGCAACCAAGTAAGTATTGGTTTCTTGAGCAATCTTAATCCAAGCCTTAGTTGATTTCCCTTCAGGGATAAATTCAGCTAACTGCTCTAATTCCGTTTTATCTTCAAAGAGATACCCAGTTGTACACAACTCTGGCAAAACAAGAAGGTCGGCATCTGCTCTCAGACGTATGAGTTCAATAGTATGTATCCTATTGCTATCTACTTCGCCAAATCGAGGGTGGAATTGAATGTAACCAACTTTTATCATACAGAAAACACCAGTGAAAGAGATTTAAGAATTAAAATAATATGAAACATCACAAGAGATAGTTAAAAGTTGTAGATTAAAAAGGTTTCAAAGAAAAAGAGAAAAGAAACAGGGAGTAAACCCTGCAAAAATAAGTGATAACTATTCCGCTGCCACTTTCTTCTTTGTGAAAGTTTCCTTCAACATAAAGATAAGGAAGCCTAAGAAGACTGCTATGCCAACATAACCAGCAATGGTCCAACTGCTAGCAAAAGCCAAATAGATTGCTAAGCCCATAATTGCCAAAGCAAAGACTATACCAAAGAATCCCCAGAATCGATGAGAACGGGAGACGGGATATTCTGCTCGGAGAACTTTTCCTCGGGCAGCATCAACTAATGCTTCGCCTTCCCAATCACCGTAACCATAAGTTACGCGATAAAAGGGCACATGTAAATAAGAAATTTCTTTCATATCTATTTTTTGATTTATGCCATCAATTTTCACAATTTCTCGAAAAATCAATTGTTGATGACGATTCTTTACTTGCCCTTCAGCTATGGCATATGCGTCATTGTAACCGATTTGAGTGTCATAGATAACTCCTCCTTCGGCTTGAATTGCTTTGATATCAAATGCTTCTTTTGAACCTACAGGAATTTTCTCATCACGAATCTCTTTATATTGTTCTTTGTAACCGAAAATGAGACAAGTTTGATCTAAATCAATTGAACCTTTTTCAGGTCGCTGATTGATATTAATATGTCTGCTCCATGAGGATGTTTGATTCGGACTTACGTATTTGCCCATTCCTTTATAGTCAGTATGAGCATGGAATTTGAAAACCCAAAAAGGCATCATACGAAGTTCAAATTCTTTGAAGACTGTTTTGTCAGCAAAATCCTCAGGTACTCCGACGTATTTAGAAAGGTATTCCGGAATAAGCTCTGTAAGTTCAGAACCACTGAAGTACACTGATAACATATGGTGATTTTCTATTATTTCACCACGTTCTAATTCATTTGGAGTTCCACAGAATTCACATGTTACCACAGAGGTAAAAGGAGGAACATCATTCTCTGCCTGACAATAACCACATTGTATTTTTTTAACTTGATTTTGTGTTGCCATCTTTGATTTCAGCTCCCTACAGTGTGCCCACATTTTTCACAGAATTTTTGATTCGGGTCAAGTGGGTCTCCACATTTCGTGCAAAATCCTGGCTTTTTTCCTGGTCCGCCAGTCGTTGGATGTTGTGTTTGTACTGGTTGTTTGACAGTTACTTTTTGGAAATCAAATAACGACACTCCAGTACCGCTAGACTTTATTTTATGCGGTTTATACGATCTTATGAGTAGGAAAATTGCTCCAACTATTCCTGCAAGAGCCAATACACCGAATACAATTAAAGCCCATATTTCTTCATTAGAGCCCATATAGAAATCATATCCTAACTGTGCAAAGACTGGTGCAGCTAGAAATCCTAATATTGCAATAAACACCATTAATCGTCTATTCTTGATTGGTTGTTCTTCTCGAATTAATTGTCCAGAACCCCAATGATAAGCTGCACGATAAGATCTACCTTGTATTTTCCTTCTAACTAGAAGAAGAGGTTGATGTAACAATGCAGGTTTAGATAAGGGTTTGAAGTTAACATGTGTATCAAAAACTTCATGCATCTCAGATTTTGCTTGAGAATAAGCTGCTTCGTAAACTACTTCACCGGCTTTTTTAGCAGCTTCATCTTGTCCCCATTCAGGGCTTAAAGCTTCTAAAGAATGACTAGGGTCTTCACTAGCAAGCTTTTTAATAAACTCAGAATTAAATGGAATTGGATCTCCACCTAAGGATCTAGTAACATTGGAAATTAATTCGCCAGCACCAAACATAGTAAATTCCTGTCGGGCTAAAAATCGCACAGCATGAGTTCCATGATGTGTTATTCTCCATGGGCGATATTCTACAATCGTTTTGGTTTCTGTGTGTGTTTCACCACCACGTCGTACAGTTTTTGTTTCAGTCCTTTCCCTTCTTTGATATCCTTTGGCATCAACATCCACTTGTGCTTTTACTTCAAAAAATGGTACCAAAATTAACTCCATTTTCCGGATGTCTCCAACTCCTTCAGGAGGTGTCAAAGGTAGGGGTTTAACAATTATATGAGGACTTACTGGACTTTCAGCGGTAATACCTCCACAGAAATTACAGATATTTATAATAGATTCCGCAGAAGGTTTCATAGGTGCACCACAAGTTGAGCACCTAAGTGTTTTAACTAAGGTATGTGTGCCTTGATCACTCAATGATTTCACGCCTACATTTTCTACTTATTATTTTTTTGAAAGGGATATGCATCCCTATCTATAAAGAAAGATAATGTTATTCACTAAATAAAGATTTACTATATAACAAAGAAAGGAGAAAATGACAATAGCTATCTAGCTATTGTTACTTAGTTTTGGTTTGAAAAGCTTCAAGCGCAGTGAATTTGTTACAACAAAAACAGAACTAAATGCCATTGCACCTGCAGCTATCATTGGATTGAGTATACCAATTGCAGCAACAGGTATCGCGATAATATTGAATAAGAAAGCCCAGAGAAGATTTCCTTTAATGATTTTTAAAGTCGCTTTACTTAATTCAATTGCATCTATTACTTGAGTTAAATCATTCCTCATAAGAGTAACTGAAGAAGTTTCAATTGAAACATCTGTTCCAGAAGCAACAGCAAAACCGATATCAGCTTGAGCTAATGCAGGGGCATCGTTAGTTCCATCACCAACCATTCCAACAATACGGCCAGCTTCTTGCAATTCTTTTACAATGTTAGCTTTTTCTTCCGGTAAAACTTCAGCAAATATCTCTTTGATTCCCGCCTCTTCAGCGATAGCTTGAGCTGTTCGTTCATTATCGCCAGTTAGCATAACCACCTTAATGCCCGAATCAGTTAACATTTGTACTGCTTTTCTTGAAGAATCTTTGATAGTATCCGCGACTGCAATCAGACCAGATAATTTTCCATCTATTACAACAAGCATTACCGTTTTACCTTGATTTTGTAATCTTACAATTTCAGTAGTAATTGAATCTTGAATCTTTATGGATTGCTCAATCATTAGAGCAATATTACCAAGAACTATTTCCTTTTCGTCTACTTTTGCGATAATTCCTTTACCTGGAATGGCTTTGAACTCGGATGGATCAAGAAGCGTTTGATTTCTCATTGTTGCGCCACGAACAATAGATTCACCCAATGAGTGTTCCGAGCCCTTTTCCGCGCTTGCAGATAAACGAATTATATCTTCCTCAGAAAAAGAATCTTCCAGAGAGATTATATCTGTAACTTCAGGGGTGCCTTTTGTCAACGTGCCTGTTTTATCAAATATCACAGTATCTAATTCTTGAGTTCGTTCAAGTGATTCTGCGTTTTTGAATAGAATTCCTAATTCAGCTCCTTTGCCTGAACCAACCATAATTCCTGTTGGGGTTGCCAATCCAAGAGCACAAGGACAAGCAATAACTAAAACTGCAACAGTATTGAGTATTGCATGTGTATACCAACTATGAGTTATTATGGAAAGAATAGGTGTAAAACCAAAAAGTCCTCCTCCAATTAACCAAACAATAAGCGTTGTAAAAGCAATCACAATAACTGCTGGGACGAAATAAGCAGAAACTTTGTCAGCTAATCTTTGAACGGGAGCTTTACTACCTTGAGCATCTTCTACTGATTTAATGATTTGAGATAAAACAGTATCAGACCCAACTTTCTCAGCTCTAAATTTAATATAGCCATTTTTGTTGAAAGTAGCTCCGATAACCAAATCCCCTGGTTTTTTATCGACTAACATACTTTCTCCTGTGAGCATTGATTCATCTATGGCAGTATTTCCTTCTACAATTATACCATCCACAGGTATTTTTTCTCCGGGACGTACAATAACAATATCATCAACAATGACCCCTTCGATTGGAATATCCATTTCTTCTCCATCACGTACTACCCTTGCGGTTTTTGCTTGTAATCCAAGAAGTTTGGTTATTGAATCTGAAGTTCTTCCTTTAGCAACTGCTTCAAGGTATTTACCAACTACCAATGCTGTTAAGATGAAAGCTGCAGATTCGAAATATAATGGACCACCAATAATTAGGGAAATGATACTGTAGATAAACGCTGCACTACTGCCAAGTGTAACCAATACATCCATATTTGATGTAAAGTGAGTAACTACTTTGAACGCACTTTTAAAGAAAGGCCAACCAACATACAAGTAAACAGGAGTAGCTAATGCTAACATTGTATATCGAACCCAATCTAGCATCATAAATCCATCAATAGCTAGATCAATAAACATGAATACCATCAAAGGTGTAGTAAAAATCACACCAAAAATAAGTCGGTTACGATAATGTAATTTCTCCTCGCGTTCCAGTCTGCGTCTTAATGTAAGTGCATCCTCTTCAAAGGATTTCTCTACTTCATAACCTACATCATTTATTGCTTTTTCAAGAAAGGTTATGTTTGTAAGAGCTGGGTTAAATTCAACAACAGCTTTTCTTGTTGTTAGATTTACTGCTGTAGTCATTACGCCGTTAACTTTTTTGAGCGCTTTTTCAACGTTCGCTGAACAAGAAGCGCAAGTCATCCCATTAACAAGTATTTCTACTTTTTCCAAGCGAACTCCATAACCGATTCCCTCAATAGCTTCAATTAAATCGGCTTCAGAAACTAAGGTGGGATTATAGGAAATTGAAGCGTCATTTGTTGCTAAACTAACTATCGCTTCATCTACACCTTCTGTTTTTCCAAGAGAACGTTCAACAGCACTACTACATGCAGCGCAGGTCATACCTGTGATTCCTATTTTGACTGTTTTTGTTATTTGTTGATCATCGTCTATTTCTGACACAAGTATCACCTACAAAATAAGGTTATAATTCACCTTCGACCTTGAAACCAAGGTTGTGTATTGTTTCGACTATTTTTTCTTTAGCAATTTCTTTTTCGTTGAATTTCACTTCAGCAATTCCTTTTGAAAAATCTGCTTGAGCTTCCTCTACGCCATCTAAACGGCTTACAGCTCTTCCAATGGAAGAAGAACATCCATTGCAACTCATACCACTAACTTTGAATATTATTTTTGTATTTTTACCCATTGTTGGTTCACCTAATATTACAATTTATTCAATGTTATAAAGAACGCAATAATAGAATATGAATACCATTATTTACAATGTTAGATTTAATGCAGAAAATGCATTAGGAAGAAAGAAAAATTGGTAAGAAAACCAATTGTTTTTTTCATTTCAATTGGTTTACAGTTTCTTCCCGAATACATCATCAAATGCGAATATTGCTGGTCCTCCGCCAGAATGGAGAAAGAGAACATTTGATCCTTGTGGAATTTTCTCAGTACGAATCAAGTCAATCAAGCCCACCATTGCTTTTCCATTATAAACTGGATCAAGGAAAATCCCCTCAAGCTTCGCTACTAATTTTACTGTTTCAACTAGTTCATGTGATGCTATCCCATAGCCTTCTCCAAAATATCCATCATAAACAATAATATCTGAATCTTTGAGACCTACTTGCTTTGACCAATCTTCCTCGAATTGTTCAATGATTACCTTTGTGGCAGAAATTATTTCTGATCTATTATCTCCAACATTTATACCAATTATTTCAATATCAGAATAATAGAGTAATTTCCCTGCAATTAGACCTGCTTGTGTTCCAGCACTTCCAGTTCCAAAAACAAAATAATCGAATTCTACATTCATTTCTTTTGATTGGGCAGCAATTTCTTTCATACAACTAATATAACCAAAGATACCGATTCTATTGGATCCGCCTGTTGGAATAATGTAAGGCGTTTTTCCCTCCGAGGAAAGAATTTTTGCTCGTTCTTCCATTTTCGGTTTTCGCTCATCACCAATCGAAACACGGTGGATATGAGTATCCAGTATTTGATTTAACAGAATATTTCCTGTAATCTTTTCCCCGGAAGCAGCATCTGAAAGAACAAGTTCACACTTCATGCCTAGCTTAGCAGAACAAGCAGCTGTTTGTAAACAATGATTAGAGGTTAATGCACCTTCGGTTAGTACTACATCTGCACCTTTCGCTTTTGCATCAGCAAGTAAAAATTCTAACTTTCGATTTTTGTTTCCACCAAAAGCAATCCCTGTGAGATCATCTCTTTTTACGAAAATATTTACTTTACCTATTTCTTCACTAAGTCTTTGCAATTTATGAATAGGTGTTGGTAATAAACAAAATCTCTCTCGAGCAACTAAATCAAGGTTAAATTCAGTCATGAGTAATAAATACAAGGCAAGGATTTAATTTTTGCTTATTTTTTGTTTTATTCACTGGATAATTCTATGTTTTGTCTAAAATATTATATTTCATTTTTGTTGAAATAGTTTTTGAGGTAAAGAGCTTGGACAGTAAATCATTGCTCTGCATCTCTCAGCAGTTTTTGCCAATGAGCTTATAAACGTAATAGAATGAATTTGAAACAAGTATCAGGTGAATAAAATGTTTGAAGGAGAAAAAGTAATTCTGCGCTCAGTAGAACTTTCGGACTTAGATGACATTATGAAACATTGGAATACTTTGAAACTGAGAGAATTTCTTGCAACTCCGATACCATTCTCTCGAGAGGAAGAAGAGAAATGGATACGAGGAACGTGGGAAAGACGTCGTGCAGGAAAAGAATTTCAATTCGCTATAGATAACAAGGAAACAAAAAAATTTCTCGGTTCAGTAGGTCTTATGAATATTGACAATGTTAATCGTTCCGCAGAAATAGGCATTGCTATTCATGCTGAAGAAAATTGGGGAAAAGGATTTGGTACGGATGCAATGAGAGTCATGATAAAAGTAGGCTTTGACTACTTGAATCTTCATCGAATATACTTGAGAGTTTATGATTTCAATGTTCGAGGTATCAAATCATACATTAAAATTGGTTTTACAGAAGTAGGACGTCATAGACAAGCACACTTTGTAAACGGTAAATACCATGATGTTGTTTATATGGATCTACTTAGAGATGAGTGGTTAGAGAAGAAAAAAGAATTAGGAAAAGAATTTCAGTAATTTTTTTCCTAAGAGCTTACTAACTCAATCATAAATTATTTGTAATAAATTGAGCAATGGTTGTGAAATAAGCTGATTCTAGGTAAGCTTCAACATGACCCCTGTTATCTACTCGCCAGAGTAATCTATAAGAAGCATTTGTTAATGCATTATAAATTGTTGTAGAATCTTTTGGATCAATATCCAAGTCATCATTTCCGTGAATAATGTATGTTGGAATGGTAATGTCTACTGCGTCATTTGCTGGTGATATATCAGCGAATGTAAAACCGTAATGTCTTTCCATCATAGCAATTGTGATTTGACCAAAAATCACCCAAGGGAAACCAGAGCGCATTGGATATGCTCGTTCAATCATTAAGTCACCGTAGGCCCAAGAAGAGTCGGCAATTATCGCAGCTACATCATTATATTCTGCGGCATAAAAGAGGAGCGCTGCCGCACCTTGACTTTCTGCAAAGATTGCTACTTGAGAATCGTTTACTTCAGGTTTACCTTTAACAAAATCAACTGCTGCCCGAATATCTTTTACTTCATCTAATCCCCAAGTTAAGCCAAGCTCCGTATCAGGTGATTCACCACGATTTCGGGAATCAAAGAAGAGCATTCTGTATCCTTGATTGTAAAATCCTACACCATAATGCTCGAGCATCCAGGATTTGGAATGGGTAGCTCCATGCAAAACAATTAATGTTACGTTTGAATTTGGGTCGTTTAGGTCTTGAGGTTCAATATACCAACCCTTTAAATCCAACCCATCAGATGTTGGTATTGTGACATTTGCATAGGTCATTTCCAGTTCATTAGGATAGTAAGTCATAAGCTCATGATCTGGATGAAGCATAGTGTTCTTACCAACAACTGGAATAATTAAAAAAACGACTAATGCACCTGAAACTACCAAAACAATGCTACTTATTGTAAGAGTAATTTTAAGCCATTTTTTCATTTGGTTCAACCTTAAGTTCATAATACTCAAGTATCTTTAAATGTTAGGCGTCTAATCGACAATATCTAGCAATTTGTTTACAAATTCTACCAAAGTCTCTTCAGATTTACCGCGAATAACGAAATCAGCTATGCGAGAAATTGGAGTATCATCAATATTGAATTCGATAATAAATGCTCCTCGTTCTTTCGCGATAAATGGAAAGTCAGCAACAGGATACACCAAACCACTTGTACCTATTACTAGCAGAATATCACATTCGTTACTGATGACTTCATAGGCTTTAGTAATAATTGTACGATTTAAAGACTCACCAAACCAAACAACATCAGGTCGAAGCATATTTCCACAATCACATATTGGCGGTTCAGGTGGAGATGAATCTAGCATTATTTTCGTTCCACACTTTTCACATTTTGCACGAAAGATATTTCCATGAACTTCAAGGGTATTTTTCGAACCAGCACGATAATGAAGAGAATCAACATTTTGAGTAATTAGCCATTTTAACAATCCTGCTTCTTCCAACTTTGTAAGTGAATAATGAGCAGGATTTGGTTCTTTTTCTAGGATGAGACCTATTCTCCAAGCATACCATTCCCAAACTAATTGTGGATCTCTTTTGAAAGCTTGGGGTGTAGCCAAGTCCATTGCATTGTAATTCTTCCACAAACCATCTTTACCACGAAATGTTGGTATTCCAGAACCTTTTGAAATTCCAGAACCAGTTAATGCAACTATTTGCAGCTGTTCTTTATTTTTCAGTATTTTTTCAACTTCTACTAATAATTGTGACATTATTGATTCATTTGTAGACATTGTTATCAAGTAATAGCTACTCTTACAAATACAAAAAATTAACTATCAATAAATGAGAGCAATGAGAATAAGAAAAAAAATAGGAGAAATATTGGGGGTCAAACCAATAACCGTTATTTGTCTCCTACTTTTTCTATCGCTCCACTCCCTTTTCTCTGTTTCTCCCTTCTATACCCTTTTCGTCCTCTTCCTGTCCTTTTCCCTTTTCGCAACCCTTCCCTTCTATACCCTTTTCGGTTTTCATCCTATCCTTTATCCCATGACGGTTGTGTTCTGAGAGCTACTTCTTAGTGTCTTGAGAAACGCGTTTCATCTAGTGAACTAGATGGGTTTACTAATATAAACCATTTGGTTGATATTCATTTTTTTAAAACCGACAAAAACTAAAACAAGAGAGAAAAAAGAAAAATTAAGGAAGATTTTGACGTAAAACATCAAAGAAAATCGTTAAATCGACATTACCACCGGATATAATGATACCAACAGCCTTATTCTCAAGGTCAATTTGTTTAGATAGGATACCTGCAAGAGAAACAGCACCCGAAGGTTCAACAACTAGCTTCATTCGTTCCCAGAGAAATTGCATTGCATTAACAATTTCTAGCTCAGAAACTAGAATAATCTCATCTACTTTTTCGCGAACTATTTTGAAAGTGTTGGGTCCAAGTTGTGTTCTTAGACCATCTGCTATAGTATTTGGATTGATAGAAAGATGGATTTTACCAGACTTGAAAGATTTGTAAGCATCATCGGCATTTTCAGGCTCTACAGCAATTACTTTTGCGTTTGGTAGTAATCCCTTAGTTGCTATTGCTGTTCCACTTATTAGACCGCCCCCACCGATTGGAGCAAAAACATAATCTAAATAACCTACTTCTTTAATTAGTTCATAGGCGGCTGTACCGGCTCCTTGAATTATTCGGAGATCATCAGAGGGGTGGATAAGGGTGTAACCATGCTCTTTTATCAGAGGGATAACAGCATCTTCACGATCGCCAGGTTTAGAGCCACAAACAACAATCTCTGCACCATAACCTTTAGTGGCAGTAACTTTAACTTTGGGAGCATTTTCAGGCATTACAATGACTGCTTTTACTCCAACAAATTTTGCTGCAAGTGCTAATGCTTGAGCATGATTTCCAGAAGAATGAGTAATAACGCCTTTCTTTTTCTCAGCAGGGGTTAACATTGAAAGAGCATTCAAAGCTCCTCTAAACTTAAACGCACCGATTTTTTGAAAATTCTCACATTTGAAATAACAAACACTATTAAGACGCTCATTTAGAGTTGAGGAAGTCATTACTGGAGTCTTATTGACGATTTCCTTAATTCGAATATATGCTGCCTCAACTTTATCAAACATTGTAATCGGTTTTATTGAAACATTGAACCAAATAAAATTTTCGCTAGTAAAATTGAAGATTGTTTTTTGAGGAAAATGGTAAAAAATAGATCTATCAATGAAAAAAAGAGTTTTAGACCATTAGCGGTTA
>JAUWKS010000097.1 GCA_030614005.1 Candidatus Heimdallarchaeota archaeon
ATACAGGTAAAGATTTTATTTACTCTGATAATTTCACTGAACCTTTACAGGACTATTTAGAAAAAACAGGTCAGATAGACAGCGAAGGAAATAAGCTAACTACTAATACAGAATCAAGTGGTAGATATCATTCTGATTGGTTAAATTTTATGTATCCAAGATTATTTTTCGCTAGACATTTTTTGTCTGATGATGGGGTAATCTATGTTTCAATAGGCAATCAAGAAATCCATCATCTTCGAATTATCATGGATGAAATCTTTGGTGAAGAGAACTTCATTGCTCAATTAATTTGGGAAAATAAAGAAGGCGGTGGAAGCTCTGATAGTAAACATTTCAAAGTCAAGCACGAGTATATTTTAGCTTATGCAAAGAGCAAGCCACTTTTAACTATTAGTGGGATTTCAATTGACGATGAAGATAGGTACACTCAAGAAGACGAGTTTGTTGAAAAAAGAGGTAAATATCAATTGATTAAATTAAATAGTGCAAGCATACAATACTCTCAATCCTTAGACTATGTAATCAAATCTCCAGATAATACAGATATTGTTCCCAGCTATGGAAAGAAACGTGCTTGTTGGCGTTGGTCTAAAAACAAGTTTGAGTGGGGTATTAAAAATAAATTTATTGTCATCAAACGAGATAGACGTGGGGAATGGGCAGTTTATTCTAAACAATATTTGAAAGTTGATAATGAAAATAAACCTTATGATAGAAAGAAAAGACCACCTGGTGTGATTTCAGATTATTCAAGTACAATGGCAACAAAGCATCTCGAAGATTTATTTGGTGGACTGAAAGTATTTGATTATTCTAAACCATACCAGCTTATAAAACATTTAATAACAGTATCCACTGGTAAAAATGATTTAATTCTTGACTTTTTTGCTGGTAGTGGAACAACTGCTGAAGCTGTTTTTGAAAATAATAAAGAAGATGGAGGAAATAGACGTTTTATACTTATCAATCTAGAAGAAGAAACATTGGATGAGAATATTAAAAAAATTTATCCATTTGTTACAGATATTTGTGCGGAAAGATTGAGACGAATTTTTCAAAAAATTAATTCTGGAGAACAGAAATTACTCTTTCAATTGGATACAGGTTTCAGAGTATTCAAGCTCTCTCAGTCTAATCTAAATTTGAAGGGAGAATTTCAATTTGATGAAAGTGAAGACTCAAAGATACTAAAGAAGAAATACTTAGAGAGTCTAGGGCTGTGGTTAGAGGAACCACTTATTGGGGATTGGAAAGGCTTGGATGTAATCTATGAGTTAATACTAAAGAATGGTTTTGATTTGCATTCAACAATTACTGAACTAGAAATAAAGGGTTCAAAATTCTTCAATATCACTGATACAAAATACGGTTCTGATTTCTATGTAACACTAGAAAGCTCAATTTCTAAAGAAGCAATCGAAGAAATAAGATCTGAAACATTTAGAAACAAGCTATTTATTTTTCTGGACAAAGCACTTACTGATAGCGATAAGATCAATTTAGGTGCCTTTGTAAAACTGAAGGTGATTTAAAATGACGTTGGAATTTAAATTTGATCCAAATTTGGATTATCAGAGAGATGCCATTAATTCTGTCATTGATTTATTTAATGGCCAAATTAAGCAACAACAAGAATTTACTTTTCTAGTTAAACCAAATATCCTAACATTATCTTATGAGGATATCCTTAGCAATGTGCAAGAAATAAGAAAAAGGAATGGATTAGCAGATTTAGGACAAATTGAATTCTCCTCTGCAGAAAATCTAGATAGCATTTTACAATTTACCATTGAGATGGAAACAGGGACAGGTAAGACGTATGTTTATTTGAGAACGATTTTCGAACTCAAAATGAAATATGGTTTTACAAAGTTCATTATTGTTGTTCCTTCTGTCGCAATTAAAGAAGGTGTTCTCAAAACTTTTGAGATAACTAGAAGTCACTTTAAAGGTCTCTATGAGAATCCTCCATATATTTCATTTGTTTACAGTTCAGGAAATTTGGCAGAAATTAGAATGTTTGCTCAAGATACCAATCTTCAAATAATGATCATTACTCGAGATGCTTTTAACAAAGACAAAAATATCATTCATAATGTCAATGATCGAATGGGAGACAAACCCATTGAGCTAATCAAAAGAACTAATCCTATTGTTATTTTAGATGAACCTCACAAAATGGGTGGTGGCTCTTCCGAGTGGGGGATATCAGAACTCAATCCTCTGTTAATTTTGCGTTATTCAGCTACACACAAGGAGTTCTATAATTTACTTTATAGATTAAGTCCTTCTGATGCATATAGTGAAGGATTGGTTAAGAAGATTGAAGTACTCTCAGTTACAGAAGATAGTGATCCGAGAAGTAAAAGGATAAATCTGGAAAAAATTAATTCGATTAGTACTGGACTTAGAGCCAAAGTCAAAGTCTTTGTAAAGGAAAATGCTGGAATTAAGCAAAAAAGCAAAACATTGAAGGATAGCAGTGATTTAGAAGAAGTAACAAAGAATCCCTATTATAATGGTTTTATTGTTAGCGAAATAAACAAGGGTTCTGGATACCTTGAATTTTCTAATGGTGTTAGAATTTTTGAAGGTAAATCGTCCATTGATGATGATGCAGTAATTCGAACTATGATTCGTGAAACCATTAGGGAACATCTTGACAGAAAAAAGAAACACAATCACCTTGGAATTAAAGCTCTAAGTTTGTTTTTTATCAATAGAGTTGATGATTATCTTCCCGAAGACAGTGTATTGAGAAAAACCTTCACAGAGGAATTTGCAAATTTAATAAAAAGTGATTTTACGGAATATAAGGATCTTGATCCTGCAATAATTCACAAAGGCTATTTCTCAAAAATGAGAACGGTGAAAAGTATCGAAAGAGATCAAGATGCTTACAATCTTATTATGAAAGATAAGGAAAGATTACTATCTCTAGATGAACCTGTCGAATTTATTTTCTCACATTCAGCTTTACGAGAAGGTTGGGATAATCCCAATGTATTTGTAATTTGTACTCTTTCGTATTCTTTTTCTGAAATAAAGAAACGGCAAGAAATTGGCAGAGGTTTAAGATTACCAGTCAATAGTTCAGGTGAGCGTATTCATGATCGGGAAAAAAATATCCTAACTGTAATTACAAATGAAACATATCGTGATTATGTAGAGCACTTGCAAGCAGAATTTCATGAAGAGGGATTGGAAGCTCCACCAACACCCGAGAATAGAGCTAAACGAAAGACTCTTAGCTTGACACAAGAAGTATTCAATAGTAAAATATTCAAAACACTATGGCAGAAAATTTCTAAGAAAGCTAAATACATCGTTGACATTAATAAGGAAGAATTTATCAAAAACTGTACAAAAGCTATCAATGAAATAGAGGGTATTGAGGATCGCAAAATTTCAATAAGAAAAGTCAAAATTGAAAGTTTAGGCTCTGAAACTACTATTAAACACGATGGTGTAAAATCAAAGAGCATAAAACAAACAAGTGTCTTTAACATCGTAAACCATATTGAAAATGAAACAAATTTGACTAGATCAACTATTCTAGAAGTTATAAGTAAAGTAGACAATCTTGAGTTATTTTTCAAAAATCCACAGACCTACACAGAAAAGGTTATTCGAATTATCAAACATCAGCTAAAGCTAAGCTCAGTTCAAAATATCCAATATGTAGAACTGGATGAAAAATTCGATGCAAATCTTTTCAATCAAGAAATCCATTCTTACGAAGGTAAAATAGCTACTCTAAGTAATCAGAAAACGCTTTACAAACAAAAAGATAATGGTGATAGTGTAATCATTTATGACAGCATTATTGAATCAGATTTTGCAAAAGCACTCGATAGAGATTCCAGAATTAAGCTCTTTCTCAAATTACCTGATTGGTTTAAACTTTCCACTCCAGCGGGCAAGTATAATCCAGATTGGGCTATTTTTGTTGAGAAAACTGTTGATGCTGAGAAATTCTCTATTTATTTCGTTGTTGAAACTAAAGGCAGCAACGATTTTAACAGTCTTAGGACGGATGAGCAGCTAAAAATTACTTGTGCTAAAAAACGCTATGAAATAGTTAGTGAAGTAAATTTCCTAGCACCAATAAAGGACTTTGAAACAATGGAACAGCGAATGTAGAGTTTTTTCTTAGGTCAGGGGTTTAAATCCCCATACGCTACCATAAATACTACTTTTTTTATATAAACAGGGTTGAACAATTATTCTTTCCAATGAAAAACAATGGGTTCATTTAAAATAGTTGTAATTTTGGACTTGTTACAAAAATGGTGAGTGTATTTCCTTATTTTCTCTGTATATTCCATTATTTGATGTCTTCTTGGTAAATAATCCAAGTAGTTTTCACTGCAAACTAGAACTGCTTTTGATTTTGCTCTAGACGTTAAAACATTAAACCTATTTAAATCATAAATAAATTCCTCTTCTGCTTTCAGTTGATCTTTATCAGATATTCCCATAGAAGCAATAATGATTCGTCTATCTGACCCTTGAAATTTTTCGACCGAAACGATAGCTCTTTTTAATGATCGCATCAATTCATCTTCAGTTAATTTATTTCGACTATCTTTTATTAAAAACTCAAAAATTTTGTTTATAATCATACGTCCTTGAGCGTTATGTGGTGCAACAATTCCAATCTCCTCTTCCCAGAAATCCTTCTGTTCTTCCTTTGTACTTGGGTTACCCATTGAAAAATAACCAATTAATAATTCACTAGCTATTTTTGCTTCTAATTCACTTATAGTCGAATCTAGGTTATTTTTATGAACAATGCTACAAATAATTTTATCAGGATCAAGTACTTCCTTTACCCACTCATCTTTTATATTTTCTAAATTCCCTTCGATTTTACTATTTGCATTAGTGTGATGTGTTTTTAGGTTTCTATAAAAACCTAGACTTGCAGTATAATCCACTATTGCTTGATTTGAGCGATAATTGTTTTCTAGCTGTGTAGCATTCAATTGGTGACCATTGAAATAATAATTGAACAAGCTTCCTAAAACAATTTCCAACTTTTTTGGTGGTTTGATTATCTTTACAGGTGGTAATTGATTATGATCACCTACAATAACCACTTTTGTTAGGCAACTATAATCAATATCTTCATTAGGTGTCATTTCTGAAGCTATCTTTACAGGATCATCTCGAGATTTACCAATTAGAACCCCTGATTTATCAATAAATGATATTGATTGATCTTTTACATATTGTAAACAAGACATGAAATAATCGATTGGAAACTGAGATGCTTCATCTATTATTATAAGATCAAACTCACTGAAATCTACTTCAAACTCATTTCCTTCAGCGTAATTATTTAATTCAGATAACTTGTACAATTGATGAGCATTACCAAAAAGAATGAAACTTTCATTTATTATTGATTGAGAGGAACGCTTCATTCGTTTGTAAGATTGTTCATTTATTTTCCAGCTGTTATTGTCTTTGTATAAGTTAAGTATGTTGTTATTTGCTGTAATAAGCTCACTTGGTTCATATGATGATGAATGTAAGAATATCTTTTGTATAGATGCAGCTAGAGTTGGTTTTTCCTTAGTATTAGTGCTGTTCTGTAATTTCTCCAAAACAACATTCAATGCAGTATATGAGAAAGCTGAAATTAATATTTTTACAGGTCGATTACTATTTCTAATGAGAAATTCATCTATTAGAGAAACTATAGTCTCCGTTTTACCTGTCCCTGGCGGACCAATAATCATTGATATTGTATTTTCTAATGATGTTTTTATAGCTAATTCTTGTGAAAGATCAGGTTTATTTTTAACATTGGTTAATAATTCTGGTGGTTCTAGTGTTTTTGTCTTTTGTAATATTTTAGGCATATAGAGATAGAGCTCTGGAGTTCTAAAAATAGATTCCATAGGATAATCTAACTCGTTACCCATACTCAAACTCCAATAATAAGTTAGTCTTTGAGCTAGCCAAGAAGTTCCGAAATTATTTCTTGTGAGTAATCCAGTATTATTTCTCATATTCCAAAGTTTGTTTGGCCAACTATCACTTGCATTAGGATAAAGATACCATGTCTCAGATAGAAAACCAAGCTTTTCTTGAGCTTGTTGAATTAGATTTCCGTAGTCTTCATTAGTTTTTATTTCATAGTACGAAGTTTCATTATTCTGTTTCTTTTTCCAATTCATTTCTTCAATAATAACTTTCCAATCTCGAGGGAAAATTCTATCTCTCAGCTCAAAAGGAACAAGTAAAACATGATCTCCCTCTTTTAACTTAACATTGGTAGATAAATTATGCAACTCAAATTCATATGAATATTTACTACTTCTTCCTGTTGGGATTTCATTGTTTGTTAAATTTATCACAGCAGCAGATTGCAACTTTGCAATACTGAAAAGTGGAAACATCGTTCGATAAAATTCTGCTTCATACTCACTTATTGCTCCATTTAATCTTGAATAAACATACCAAAAATTACTTATCAAATGAAAATCATTTTCAAATCTTCTTCTCAACATTGAAGTTGAATCCGCAGGAATTATATTTCTTGAGACTAAAGTACCTGCTCTTAATTGGAAGTAGTTTCTTAATTTATCTAATGTTCGTAATTTGTGTCTAATTTGTCTACTAATTTCATGTGCTTTTCTCTGTTTTGATGCTATTTCTTCTTCTACAAGAAAATCATCCCAAACTCCGAAATCCATATAATTGATATGTGGTAGCCAGAACATCCTATTGCTTTTAGAATTTAACAGTTCTTTTGCTGATTCATGCCAAGTATAATTGACAACAGTGTTAGGTAAACCAACAATTGTTTCAGCAAAAACACATAAATCATAGAGTTTCTTATGCTGAAAAGGATCTTTAACATCAGATTCGGAAGATGAGATAAAAGCTGACAGTTCAAGAAGCAATGGTTTAATCTGATTATCCATCAACACCAATTGAAGATTTCTTTCAATTAGCTCTTCAAGAAATGTTAATTGATTAGCAGACCAATAGAAAATGGCTAGATTTGGTTTTTGTATTCGATTTCTCTCATCTGGTTCACTGCTAATGTAATTCTCCATGATATTACAAAAGGAGACTAGTAAGTGAAGAGTTTTCAATATTTGCTTTGTTAGATTAGCTTCATCAATATCTGTTACTCCTTGGTTCAAGAAGTTACACCAATATTCAACTGTTGTAAAATTATTAGTTTGATCAGCTAACATTAAATTAGCAATTGAGTTACCGTTTTTAGTCCATAATTTATCAATAATCATTCCAAAAGTACGAATGTCATTTTCATCAATTTCAAAATTGAAATAACTATCTAAGCGCACTTTTATTTCATCTAATGAGATAGAATTCTCAAGATAATCAAACCAAACTTGCCACCAATAATCAAATTTACTCTTATAACAACCAAACCTCTTTGGTCTAACAGTCAGATTTAGGTACATTCCCATCGCAAAAATTCTTTCTCTTAGAGGATCATATTCACTATCAATTATTAATACAAAATCGGAATACTTTGGTATCGCTAAAGAATAAACGTCATTTTGTTCAGGATAAAATGCTTTGTTATTTATTATAGCTTCTAATTTCACTTTTATTAAAGGCAGATGAGGATAAATTGGATTTGGAGTTTTCCCAATATCATATTGCTTTAATGCCTTCTGAGCATCACTCATAGTTTTCACACCCATATTTCTTAATTGCTCAGCAACTGCTTTTGATAAGTTTGGTAATAATCGAATATCCCAATCTTTAGCAGGTAAATCAAAAAAACCGAAATTCCTTTTAAAATCATCAATATATTTACATCTACTACATCCTCGAGAGAAATTATAGTCTGGGATGTCTGGAGAAATATTAATTGGTACCTGCTCAAAAAGAGAATTAATATAATTGAATACTTCCTTAAATACTCGATAACAACAATCCCAGATTAAAGTTATAGTTTGAGATTTGAAATTTTCAATACTTTCAAATATCAAAGGAGTAACAGTTGGTAAGATACCATTTTCATCTGCCTTAACAAAAAACTTGTCGTTTAAATTATGTTCATGTAGGTAATTACTTAATACAATACCATAAAAAACAATTTCAATGAAATGCTTATTATTTACCATTAACTGGTTACTTGCTTTAATATCAAAAACATTTATTCCTATTCGATTAAACTCATCAGCAGTTTCAATTACTTTCTTAGTTCCATCAGGCATGATTTCATAAATTTTGCTTTCATCTTCTTGGATTATTTCTTTTTCAAAAACTATAATATCAGGTCTACAAATCGTTGTATAGAATAATTTGCGTTGGTGTTCATCTAGAAAGTTTTCTAAAAACTTAGAAGGAATTTCTAATTCACATTCTAGTAAACAAAGTTGTTTTGATTTCGAGCTTGTAAGTTCTGTATGAATGGAATCAAAGCTTTCCTTTGTTAGTATTGTCTTAGATATTTTATTGTTCTCAGTAGTAGATGCTTTAGTATCACCCATTTGTAATAATGCTTGATATACAAGTTGTTCGTAATCTTTGCCTATCTTAAGTGAAGGTTCTACGCTTCTAACAAAATACTCTTTTCTTTTGACTTGGTAAGTATAACCGAGAAAAGCGTTATCTTCTTCAGATAAA
>JAUWKS010000120.1 GCA_030614005.1 Candidatus Heimdallarchaeota archaeon
AATGTTGTAGTTTGTCAAAAAGGTATAGATGACATGGCTCAATATTTCATGGCTAAAGAAAATATTTTAGCTGTTAGAAGAGTTAAGAAAAGCGACATGGAAAAAATTGCTCGAGCTACTGGTGGAAAGATTGTTACCAATCTTAAAGATGCTAAAGCAGAAGATCTTGGTGATGCTGGGTTAGTTGAAGAAGTGAAACTTGGTGATGATGAACATGTTTTTGTTCGTGAATGCAAAAATCCAAAAGCAGTTTCAATCATCTTATACGGTGCTGCTAAGTATGTTACTGATGAAGCAGAAAGGGCATTACACGATGCTCTATGTGTTGTAAGAAATGTTGTTGAAGATAAAACCTACCTACCTGGTGGAGGATCAATTTATACAGAACTTTCTCTACGAATAGACGAGTTCGCCGATGAATTCAAAGACAAAAGGCAACTAGCCGTTAAAGCATTCGCTGATTCTCTGCTAGTCATACCATCAACTCTTGCCGAGAATGCTGGAATAGATCCATTAGATATACTCAACGAGATCAGAGCAGCACATGCAGAAGGTCAAATAGCCGCGGGTATTGATATACTGAAAGACGGAAAAATTGCTGATATGCAAAAAGCTGGAATAATTGAACCACTAAGAGTTCTTTCTCAAGCAATTAAATCAGCAAGTGAATCTGCTATAATGATAATGAGAATTGATGATGTCATCGTGTCAAAATCAGATAAACCTGCTATGCCCCCAGGTGGTGGAATGCCTCCAGGTATGGGTGGAATGGGCGGTATGCCCGGCATGATGTAAAAACTCTTTTTCTTTTTTTTATTTTCTTCTATTTTATTGGTTTTCAGATAATTTTATAAGAAGCAGTTAGGGCTGTGGCTTAATGTTAGAAAAAGCAGAAAAGTTTCTAAAAGCAAATAATTCGTTACTTATAGCCTCAAGCAGTTATAATAATCCCAACCTTTCTAAATGCTCTTATGTTTCTGAAGGAACTACATTGATTATTGCTGGAGAGCAAAACAGTTCGCTCATCGAACAAATTCGATTTAATCCAAAAGTGGAAATTATTGTCAATGATGGGGAGAATACCCTCAAATATGTTGGTAGGGCTAAAATTTTCAATAATCATCCTAATCAAGAAAAACTTATCGAAGAATTGTCCCAAAAAGATAATTTGGAAATTAAAGGTATTTATTGCATTGATCTTGTTCAAATTATTCCTACGGAAATAAGTGTGATTCAATGGGATTACTACCAAGAATTCAAAGAAAATAAGCCTTCAATACTGAAAGATTTCTTCTGTTCAATAACAAAAACAGTCAATATCTGGGTTAAAGGATTAAGATTGCCATTCATTTCTGTTAGTGTAGCAGCAGTTGTGGTTGGAACCGCTGTCGCGTATTATGAGAGCAAAAACTTTGATTGGTTATATTTTCTTCTAGCAGTTATTGGTATTTCAGCTTTTCATGCTTGTGCAGATTTATTGAATGATTTCTTTGATCATTTATCAAGAAACGATGAAGTTAACGAAAAACTTACCCCATTTTCAGGAGGATCTCGAATGATTCAAAACAAACTTTTCTCTACTACTAGGACATTGGCAGGAGCTATTGTTGCTTTTCTAATCACCCTTGGGATTGGCCTATACATTAATTTTACAGTTGCTGGAAACATCATACTCTACATTGGCATTGGAGGAACATTTCTAGGAATTTTTTACGTTGGGAAACCAATCAAACTAGCCAATTTTGGATTTGCTGAATTAGCTATCTTCCTAAGTTTTGGTCCAGCTATTGTTTTTGGTTCATATTATATACAAGAAGAAAAATTTTCTTGGGTCCCCATTTATGCGTCAATAATAGTTGGGCTCCTCATTTTATTGGTTTTGTTTGTTAATCAATTTCCAGATTACGAAGCAGATAAAGAATCTGGGAGAAGGAACATTGTTGTTTTAGTTGGAAGAGAAATATCCTCAATATTATTCATTATTTTCTTGAGTTTAACTTATGTTATCCTCATAGTATTCATTATTCTCCAAGTACTACCTTATTTGAGCCTAATTACGTTATTATCTCTCGTATTCGCTGTGAGAGCTATGATAACAATTAGAAAGTATTATGATAATTATTTAGCAATGATTCCAGCACAGGCAATGACTATACTCACAACTCTAGTTTATACTCTCTTACTGGCTGTTTCCCTATTTGTTACTGCTACAGTATGGTAAAATAGAAGATTACTCCTGTATTCTTTCTTTGTTTTTCATAATTAGTTTCCCATTCTTGATTATCATATTTGTATGATTAACTGCATACTGATAGGGAAGAGAAGATATACTAGGAAGATCTAGAATCAGAACATCAGCATTCATTCCAAGATCAAGACTACCAATTTGTTGCTCTCTGTTAAGAGATTTTGCTCCACCATAGGTTGCAGCTAACAGAGCTTCTTCTGGTAGCATCTTCATCATAAAGCAGCCAAGAGCTACAACAAATTGCATATTTGTTAAATAACAATTAGGGTTAAAATCTGATGACAACGCCACTGTCACATCTGCATCTTTGAACATGTTATAATTTGCATATTTCTTTGACATTAGAACAAAAGGTGTTCCAGGGAGTAAATTTGCAACTACTCCTGCATCTGCCATAGAACGAGCAGAAATCGCTTCAGTTTTTAAGAGATGGTCAGCAGATGTTGCACCAATATTTGCAGCCATCAATGTTGCGCCGACATTTTCCATCTCGTCTGCATGTACTCTTAGTTTCAAATCGTGATCCAATGCTTGTTTCAGGAAATATTCAGATTCTTCAATCGAAAATGCACCTTGATCTGTCCAAATATCAACATATTCTGCTAAATTTCTTCTTTTGATTTCCGGCAAAAGAAGTATCATACTTTCAATATATTCCCATTGGTTTCCTATGAAATCTTCAGGTTTAACGTGACATCCCAAAAATGTTGCAATAACATCTATTGGGTGTTTTTCATTAACTTCACTTATTACTTCGAGGATTTTAATTTCGTCTTCTGCATTTAATCCATATCCAGATTTTGCTTCAATTGTTGTAGTACCATGTACTAGCATTTCATCTAGTCGTTCTATAGCAAGTGCTACGAGTTCTTCCTTAGATGCAACTCGTGTTTGATTGACTGTATATGATATTCCTCCTCCTCCTCTTGCGATTTCAGGATATGTTTTCCCTTGTATTTTCAAATTCAACTCATGAGATCTGTCACCTGCAAAAACCAAATGAGTGTGAGAATCTACAAAACCAGGACAAATTGTTTTATTTGAGCAATCAATTATCTCAAAATCGCTTCTTGTATATTCAGCTAGTATCCGAGAAGAATCACCTATGGCTTCTATCACTCCATTACGTATTACTAAGCTATCGGGAACTTCATTTGAGTAAATAGGTTCATATTTTGTAACATTTCCAAGAAAAAGTTCAGAAGCGCTTGTTAGGATTATCCCTTCTTTTTGATTAGAAATCATGATTCTCATATAGTCAAGAAAATGCGCTATTTTAAAGTTTACTTCAAAACTTTTGAAAAAAATAAAAATAAAGGAGATGAGTGATTTTATCGTTTTACTCATTCTATTAAATTATAATAAATTTTAACCTAAGCTTCCGATTTCTTTTTCAACATCTATTAGAATTTCACAGGATTTGACCAATTCTTTCATTGCTGTATGATCATCATACAATGGTCTATCGATATCTAGAAATTCTACATGTCGTCTAATAACATCTTTGGCTTTAGTTACACCAACACCGAATTTAAACTCTCTAAAGTCTAAAGCTTGAGCAGCAGCCATAAATTCTATACCCAATACACCATATGCATTATCCATGATTTGGAAGTTCTTTATAGCTGTATTCATACCCATGGACACAAAATCTTCTTGATCTGCAGCTGCAGGTATTGATTGAATACTTGCAGGCATAGATAGAATCCTCATTTCGACGATTTGCATAGCCGCAGTATATTGACTAAGCATTAAACCTGACATTAAACCTGCTCCTTTTGATAAGAAAGGTGGTAATCCCACGCTTAGAGCAGGATGATTCAATCTATTCATCCTTCTTTCAGACATTACACAAACCATTGTTATAGCAGCACCAACCATATCCATAGGTAGACACACAGGTGTTCCTTGGAAGTTGGCACCAGT
>JAUWKS010000030.1 GCA_030614005.1 Candidatus Heimdallarchaeota archaeon
ATTCTAATTTTAGACAAGCAACCAATTACTTGTACACAGCATAAGAAGTTTTTATTCCATTAAGGGAAATAGATAAATTCAAAAAAACATCGAATCGATGTAGATTAAAAAGTGCGAGTGGTCTAGCCTGGTGTGACGCCTCCCTCACACGGAGGAGATTCGCCGGTTCAAATCCGGCCTCGCACACCAACAAGATTTATTTAAAAGATCATTTTCTCCACCGTGAAGTATTGGTAAAATTACAATCTTATCATCGGCATTTACTAGATCATCAAGTGAATATATTTCACCATTTACAAGTATAGTATGTTTGTTAAACGCACCCTCTTTAAACCCGTTATTCTTCATGTAAATCCTGACAGTCATTGGGAATTGGTGTTGCTCAAATGGTTCAAAAGTAAATTCCGGCAAACTCCTTTGTTTTAACTCAATAAGGTTATAGAAGTGAAGAAGAATTTTCACAACATCATCAAAGAGAGCGGGGTTTGTGAAATTGCCTTTATTAGTAGCTTCGAATAGTTTCTTCTTGAGATTTTCGCACAAGAATATCTGTTCATCTGCTGAGAGTTTTTGCCAATTTTCTTTTAGTTTCTCGTGAAAAATCTTTAACTTGAAATTTTTATTAAACTCAATTTCTTCGAGCAATTTCTTAGACCGTTTAAATTTATCAGATCCAACCATAATTTGAACTTCATCCTTCCATTTGATTAAGCTAATATCTCTTTTTTTACTGAAAAGTTTTTTCTATCTTGGTTAGAGAACACAAGTTCGGTTCATGCCCAACTTCGTGTGTCATTCTTATCTCAATCTATCATTCTATACTTACTTAAATTCATCAGTGTTTCCAAAATTAAATGTTGAATTATTTTCCGAATGCTTTCGACAAATTCTTTATTAATACTAGAGTATTTTGTAGTTTACTGTAAGTTTTTTCATTACAGTAAAAACAAATAGGTGAGAAGAGATTTGTCTTTTGCAGATGTTAAAAAAAAACTACTCGTGAGTCCTTATCTTGGTATAGGGGCGGCCTCATTTTTAGGTGCCGCAGGAATAATAATCCATGCAGCAATTAATAGTATTAGTACGGAACTGCAAATTGGGTTTGTTGAAAATATAATAGGTTCAATTTGTTTTTTTATTGGGTTTGCGTCTATTATAGTAATTTTGGTTTTAATAGCAATAGCTTTTGAAAAAAAGCGACAAGAAACAGTTGCTACCATAATTTTACTTTCGATATTCATTATCTTAGAGATCGCTCGTTCACATTACACGAGCCTTGGAAGCTCAAGCCCCTTCATATATATTGGTTTGATAATTTTTTATGGTGTTTTGAGAGGTATTGCTTTACAGAGAACAAACAAAGCATTAAAAATTCCATTTCCGGGGTATGGTACTAAAGCTTTTAGTGCTTATGGTTGGTCTTACATAGTTATTGGAACTCTTTCAATTATTCTTACTTTTTTAGGTGCTATGTTTTATAGCATGGGATTACTGCTTTTTGCATCGTGGCTTCTTACTTTTCTATATTTCTTTCAAGCAATTTGTTATCTAGTAATTGGCTTTAGATTTATTCAATATATTTTAGCTAATCCGGTAATTTCAGCGACTGCTTTAAAAAGAACAAGTACAACAACTACAGGAGTATCAACAACAATACCAATAACAGCGCAACCACAAGATTACTACCATCAAGAAGTTATTCCTCAAGCAACTGTAAATGATGAATTTGAAATTGCTGAAGAATATTGTTCAAATTGTGGAGCTACTATAACTAGAGATAACCAAGTCTGCGAAATATGTGGAGAAGCGAGAAAGTAGCTTGCTTTCAAATCTCTTTTTGAACAAGCATTTGAGGACTCACATAATAGCAACAATGACTCCTTCTTAGCTGAGTTTCAATTTTCTTTTGTTAAATATATTGTAAGACAAAAAGATGTTCACGCTCTACAGCGATGGCTACATTTGCTTCAAGCATGTTACAATGCGGGAGAAAGAAGCATTGATTCACACGCAACATTGTTTTCAGAATTAGTAACTATAATAACATTCCAACTTGATTTGCTTGATAAAAGCGAGTTTTCGAAAGAAAGCAAACTAATCTGGAGTATAAGTCACTTCATAGAAGATATGATTGATACTGGTAAAGAAAAGTTAGAAAAACAAGCACAGAGATTAACTGAATATTTTGAAGAAAGAGAAATCAGCATTGAGAATTAGAAACCTCTTTTGGAAAAATAAACTAATAACTTCTTTTATTGAGGTTATCTTTCATTATTTCCAACTATTTTCTTCTGCTAAATTTAACTATTCTTTTTGTATTTTCTATTAGTTTGAATCTATTTGTTTTTTCAATTAACTCAGCAATAGCATCCGCTGACATTTTTGATTTTTGGATTGCAATTATTCCATCTTTTGTGAGAATTCGATCCATTTCCAAGATAACGTCATCAATTATGTTCACTAATGAATGTATTATACCAAAAAAGAAAGCAAGATCAATACTATCATCAAGCAAGCTCGTCTTTGTGACATCCTCAAGTAGTAATTTAACATTTTTAATATTCTTCTTGGCAATTTTCTTCTCGACTTTTTTAATAGCAAATGGGTTTATATCATTTGCAAAGACGATTCCTTCTTCACCAACAATTTCTGCAGCAGGAATAGTGAAGAAGCCAGGACCACAACCGACCTCAAGTATCTTCTGTCCTTTATCAACACCAGCAGCTAATAGCAAATCTTCGGCTTTCATAAACAATCCATACATTGTTTCATGTATAAATGAAACACCCATAAAATGAATTCTCTCACGGAACGACATATTGAATGAATCCTCAAATATTGGACTAAATTAGTTACTTAATAGTTTGTTCAAAGTTTTATATAAACATTCCAGAAACAATTTCACTCCAAAATAAAGCATTCATTTCCAGTGTATCATTAAATTGTAGGATTTGCTCTTTTAGAAAGGAAATAAAATTCAATAGCATCTTTTTTTGAAGTTATTCTTCATCTGTTTCTTTTGTTATAAAATCGGGTTGCTTTGTATCACTAGTTTGAACACTACCATCATCATAGATGGTCCACCCTGCAGATGTTTTTAGACTCTTAACTGATTCCATAAATTGTTCTACTAATTTAGCGTATTTCTCTTGTTCTACAGTTTGATGATAAATTATTGTGATATCCTCTTTCAGATTAGCTCTTGTGCTTCTTATTCGACCCATAGCTTGTTCACGAGCTTCAATTGACAATGTTGTTCCAAAATGGATGCAGCGATCTGCTTGCGGTAAATCTGTTCCCTTTCGTATAAGCCGTTCGCTTGCAAATAGAACTTTAACTTCTCCACTCTTAAAGCGTTTAATTTGCATGTTTTGAGATTCACCACCCATACCACCATGAACAAAGAGGTTTGGAATACCCTCCTTTTCAAGCAAACGAGAAAGATGTCTAGTCATATCAACAAAGCGTAAGAAAATAATTACTGAGCTATCTTCTTCCCGAACAAGTTTCTTTACAATTTGAATTAATCTCAAATCTTTAGGAGAAATTGTTCTAGATTTTCCGTCCTTCATCGCTATCTCTACCAATTCTTTGATGGCAAGCCAATCAGAAGAGTTCAAGAGAAGGCTGTTTCTTATCTTGAGTACAAAACCAGAGAATTTAGCAAAAGTGTGTTCAAAGAGAAATTGTCTAGCAATTACTAGATCAAGATACGCACCAGCATTGATTATTAAATTCTTGAAAAACGCTTCAGAGCCTTTCGCAAAGTTCGTCCCTTGATAGGAGCGTTTCAATAAATTATTAGCGAAAAGAAGCATTCTATTACCAGGCAAATTTTGGCCACTCAATCGTTTATAACCACTTCTCAATACTTTCTCAGTTTTTGAGCGAAGAATAGTAAGATATTGGTCCACCTCTTTTCTCATATCATCAAAAACATAAAATCGCTTCAATTTTATTGCAGGAGCATGTTCTTGGAAGTCGTCACTTTGTGGGTAAATGAATTCAACCTTGTCTTTTCCACCCAAAGTTCCTTCGATGAAGGAGAGCTTACCTTTTTGAAGGAGGGATGCTGTTAAACCTAAGAATTTGGAACTTTCTTTAGCTTTTAACCGGTCAATCAAAGGAGCAAAGCGTTTGTCCATTCGAAATCCTCCACCGGCTACTGTTTGGGCAGTAATATCTAGAATCTCATCAATAACAATAAACTCTGTTTTATCAAGATCTTCTGGGAGAACCCTTCTTTGTGAGGGCGTCCGTGCAAAGAGGGAATTCATTAATAGAGCAGGAGTAGCAAAAATAAAACGTGATAAAGCAAAGTGCTTTTGAATGATTTTTGGTGGTAAACCTTTGCCTTCTGGTAAAAGGAATGAACCGCCATATCCAGATAAGTCAACTTGACAAACATCATGTAACTGATGTTTTAGTTTTCTATCAGGGGATAAGAATAATACTTTGCCTTCAGGAGAAATGACTCCTTTTTTAAGCAACTCAACAATAACCATAACAGCTACATTTGTTTTGCCCATCCCAGTAGGTAATAATAAAATAGCAGAACGCTTTTCATCTTCATACAATGATTTCAGAATTCTCTCAGCAGCATCTGTTTGATAATCTCTGGGGGTGAAGGATAAATCATCTAAACACTCGAGTGTCACTAATTACACGCTCAAAGGATTTTACTAATTACTGATTTGTAAATAACTCTTATTTAAAAAAAATTAGGTATAACTCTTTTAGGATTAAGCCTAAATAATTGATTAATTTTATAGAAAAAAAGGAAAAGAAAATGGTAGGTTCGAATGCCTCGAACTCTAACATTAAGAAACGAATTTTATATTGTCTATAGCGACATAAGGAACATACCAACTAGGTGTCCCTCTAAAGGGTTTCAATTCTTTGCTAAGATGAGTGATTGATTTCAAATTAGTGAAGACATTACCAACAGCAGTAATTTCCTTGAGAGTATCAGTAATTTCACCGTTTTTGATTAAACGACCACCTTTCACAGCACCAGAATAATCACCTGAAACGGGATCAGGAAAAGTGCTAATCCTCTGAATGAGGATTCCCTTCTTAATCTCAGGAATGATATCATCAATGGATTTCTTGCCGGGAGTTATTTTTAGATTAGTAGTGGACAGATTTGGAATGTTCCTAAAACCACCGCCAGCATGACCTGTACTCTGGAGATTTTCTTTGTTCGCTGAGAAAGTATCATAAAAGACACCAGTAAATGTTCCTTTTTCTACGATAGTGAGTTTTTTATGAGGAACTCCTTCTCTATCGAAACTTCGACTACCAGGACTATTTTTAATAGATCCATCGTCGACCAGAGTTACAGCATCAATAGCAATTTTATCTCCAAGTTTATCTTGTAGATAACTGGACCCAGATTGAATATTGGTTGCTTTAGCTCCTTCAATAATAAGACCAAAAATCAATTGAGCAGCATCGGGAGTGAATATTGCCGGGCCTTCAAAAGAGTCAATTTTCTGAGCATTCAAGTTTTGTAATACTTTTTGAGAGAATTCTTTTGCTGTCTTTTGGAGATCCACATCTGCAACATTGATAACAGAATCGAATTCATAATCAAAAGAACCGATATCAGCACCATCAACAGCCATCCCAAATAAACCATAACTCAAAGCAGATTTCTTATCGGAAGAATTTATACCATTTGAGTTTACAATAGCATAATAATCTTCAGTTGTTTCGAAATTACCCGAATCAATAGAAATTCTCGAATCGATTTTGCGAGTAGTTTTTAGTAATTTGTTGCTGTAAGAAACGACATCATCCATTGAAACATTACTAATCTCTTCATCAAAGATATTTGCTACTTGTGGAGTAGGTTGTTTTTGAGGTAAGAAATAATTATCTTCAGGAGGAGAAACCTTAGCAATAGAAAACGCTTCCTTAAGTGCTACTCCAATCTTCTTTTTGTTAAATGTATTAACACTAGCAAATCCCAAGGATTTATTCTTCAAAATACGTATTCCTACACCTTCAATAATCGTAGAGACAGCTGATTTCAAATTATTTGCTTCAAAGTTCACTGTCTTTTGTTTTTGTCTATGAGCATATAGCTCGACTTCATCAGCACCTAATTTTTGAGCTTTAACAACAAAAGAATCTATTATTGACAATAATTCATCAGACATTTTATTTACCTCCAACACTACCTGAAACAAGAGCAATCGCTCGAGTAGTTCCTCCACCACCATCAACTTTAGCTGGCTGCCACTTGCCACAATGTCCGTTACCCATTTCTAGTCTCCAATCTTTTGCAATTGCATCTACTGACTTCAGCACTTCGTAAGCATTTCCAGTTACTGTTACATTCTTTACGAGTCCACCTATTTCACCATTCTTTATTTCATACGTTTCTGGCATGGTAAACATAAATTCTGCCGTGCTATCTGCTTGTCCCCCACCGGGACTTACCAGATAATAACCGAATTTTATTCCTTCAAAGAGTTCTTCTTTCTTGAAATCACCTGGTTCTAGGTAAGTATTCCTCATTCTAATTAGTGGTTCGTGGTTATATTCAAACGCACGCTCATTTCCCGTTGGTTCCACACCAAAATAGTGTGCGGAAAAACGACTATGCAAAAATGATTTCATTATTCCTTTCTCAATGATAACCGTTTTCTGTGGTTTTACACCGGCATCATCTACTGGCAACCAACCTGAAGCATAATCTTGCTCTCCGGTATCGACCATTGTTACAAGTTCACTTGCAACTTTTTTACCGATGGTGCCTTTCGCAGCACTTCCAGACATAACAAAATCACTCTCTACAGTATGACCAATAGCTTCATGGGATATTATTCCCACTACTTTTGGATCCATTACTACAGTGTGTTTTCCTCCTTTTGCTAAAGGAGCATCTAGTAGTTTTATTGCTGTAGTAACAGCAGTTTCAACCATTTTCTCAGGAGGTGATATTTCAAATATTTCCCAACCACCACATAATCCTCGAGCAACCATAAATGGCATCATTTTTCCTGCATCGTGTGCAATTGCTTGAACATAAAAATCAGGTTTGCTATCGAATACCTCAGCATTTGACCCATCTGAATTCATAACTATTCTATGATTATGATATTCTCGCAAAAAGATCAGTGAGCCTTTAATTTTCTCATCTGCTTTCAGAACTTTTTGGTCAGTATCTGCAACAAGTTTCACTCGTTCCTCTATACTGTGATTTGCTAATGGATCTTTTCCCAAAGATTTGAAAACACCGATTACTGGTTTTATTGGTGCCAATTCAATCTTTTCTTTCATACTTGGAGCTAGATTTCTTGCAGCGGCAATAGCATCATTCAGAGTCCCTTTTACTGTGGATTTATCTAATTTGCTTGTGCTTGCAAAACCCCAGGCGCCGTCAACCAGAACTCTTATTCCTATACCAGCAAAATCATCAACAATTGCTTTCTGAAGTTTTCCTTTGTCAGAGCGCACTTCGATCTTTTTCCTTTGATGATATCTTGCTTCTACATGAACGCCATCTGGTCGTTTATCTATTACTGTTTGTAGTAAGTCTTTCAATAAAAAAAACACCATTTGAATTAATTTTAATGTTATAATAGAATGTGATTGTTTCTAAGTTTAATATTTTATTGTCATTTTATAGAATTAGAACTTGGGAATTAAAATTAAACTCGAAGAATTATTAACAGAAAAATATATGAGAGTAGAATTGGATATGTTCTACTAGTGTTTTCTTCTTTTGTCTGCTTTGTGAATAACACTGTAATCTTTTATTTCATATTGTTTTGACGCAACAAGATTTAATCCACAAGAAATGCACAATACATTATTTGGTTCATTTAATGTCTTACAGTTTGAACATTCAATTTGCTTTTCTTCTGTTAGTGCTACCTTTTGTTTTTTTAAACTTTCTTTTACTAGATCTTTATCTTTTCTTATATGTTTTTGTGCTTCGTCTATTGGCATAATATAATACAATCATTTTTCCTCCTAGTATAAATTGTTCAAATAAGTATTTAAGGATTAGTTAATTGAAAAAAAGAAAAAGTGAGAAGAGAAATTTTCGTATATTCCTCTCTTCCTTGTGCCACTCATTACTTTGCTACAAGCTATTCAGTCACTAATGCTTTGTCAGAATCTTGCCTACAAATAGCACAAACTTTGTGATCTTTTCTGAGAATCTTTCCACAGAGTGGACATCTTCTCCCATCATCCAACCCTTTTTCTACTATTGCTAGTCTCCAATTAAGTAAAAGCTTACTCATCCTTATTCCGAATAGTTTTGGTGTGAAGAAGTATTTAAAACTAAGCGAATGAAAATGAATAATTGAAGAGAAAAATCTCATTTCTACTGTTGTCTTTTTCTCTTTCTTAAACTACTCATACCGCTGAGATCAAGTGGTTTAGACATTTCATATTGAACAAAATTTATACCACAAGAAGAACAGATTACGCTATCAAAGGCGTTCAAGTTTTTGCACTTGGGGCAATCCTTTTCCTTCATAGGAACTACTCTATCTTTTTCCTTTGCCATATTTGGGTCATTTTTACAATAAGAACATAGTTTTTCTCCGATTTTCAAGGGTTTTCCACAGTGGGGGCAATAACCGACTACATCCTTCGTTTTTTTTCTAATATAAGATCTACCTCTATTAAGTCTACCTCTGCCTGGAATCATATACATTCATACCTCAACTATTATACATTTGATGAAGTATTTAAAACTTAATATTCGAAAAGCACTTAAAAAAAGTTCTACAAAAAATTAGTGATTTTTTGGTATAAAAGAAAATTATTTATGCGGTTATTTCTTGGCAACTCTGCTCTTAAAATGGTGATGAAATCCACCTTGACCTCTGTCTGAACCGCATATGGCTGATGACTTCTACTTTTAGAACTAAGGTGGAACAAACAAGAATGAATTCAATATTAATAGTTGGTATAGGTGGCTTTGTGGGAGCGATTCTACGATATCTCCTAAGCACTTGTATGCAAAATGGTGGAGAAACGTTTCCTTATAGACGTTAGCGGTAAATGTTATTGGAAGTTTCCTTTTAAGTTTGGTAATGTTTACTTCGGAGTATACAGGCATTTTCCCGGATGATACAAGATTGTTTCTTACAGTAGGACTGCTTGGAGCGTTTACTACTATGTCTACTTTTAGCTATGAAACATTCAAATTTTTTGAAATGGGCGAGATGATCATGCTAACCAAATATGTTGTTGGAACAATTGTTTTTACACTCTTAGCAGTTTACCTGAGTAAAATAATTGTTGTAACAATGATGGGAACAAAATAAGTAGAAAGAGGAAGTAAATGACTACTATTACATTTACTTACAAATTTGTGGCTTAAGATAATTCACAGATAATTGACTTGCGAACGATTCAATATCTACTGAATAACAATCAAGATTTGATTATAGATCATGTAATTGAGCGAACGTTTTCTCATCTAACTGATGAGAATTACAACGAATTTGGAGTAGGATTACAAAAAGATTATTAGAAAAAAAATTAGTTTTAACATTTTAAAAGAAGGGATTAGTCTACGTATAACTAAAATATTCAATTGACTCTATAATTATAAGGATGGATTTATTATTGTATCAAATAAGAAGAAATTGTATCTTGTTATTATCAGTTTTATGTCTAATCCTTCAATTCCAGCTTACTGTTGTCGGAATTAATTCACAACTACCTGCAGTTGAGATTCAATGGACGTATCAGACAAATAACCCAATTTTTTCATCTCCAGTAGTGGCTGATTTGACTAATGATGGAAAGTTGGAAATACTGTTTAGTTCAATGGGAAATACATTTACTCTTGATTCAAATGGAAAATTGATTTGGAATAACACAGACATAAAGTTTGCCTATTCAGCAGGTGCCATTGCGAACCCTGCAATAGTAGATATAGACGGAAGTAATACTTTAGAAATAGTTGTTGATTCGTATAGTTATGGGGTTTATTGTATAAATCGCTTCGGAGAGGTAATGTGGTTTTATGAAGAGGATGCTATAGTAACCTCACCGGTGATAGCTGATTTAGATAATAATGGGGATATGGAGATCATTTTTGCCACACAACAGAGAATACTCTGCTTGAATTCTTCCGGACTTGTGAAATGGAACTATACCGTTGAAGTAGCATATTCATTTGGCACTCAATTTGCCTTGGCTGACCTTGATGATTCAGGCGATGTTGAAATATTAATCAATACTCAAAGTAGTGAGCTTTTATGTTTGAATACAGATGGTACAAAAGCTTGGTCTTCAAATTATTCAGGTATGCCAATAACAGCGGATTTAGATGGAGATAACTCAAAAGAGATAATCCTTTCTTCATACGACCAAGTAACATGTCTAAACAGTACTGGTGGATTTCTATGGGAATACATAGGAGGAAGTGGTTTCACTGTTATTAGCGTTGCAAACATCATTGAAGATGAAAAACTTGAAGTGATAGTTTGCAGTGGGGCCGGAAAAAGTGTGATATGCTTAAATTCTCTGGGACAATGGGAGTGGACGTATTTTGCTGATGAAACACCAACTTCACTTTGCATTGCAGACCTTACTGGGGATGGAAACTTGGAAATAATCATTGGCACAGAGTATGGTGGCCTATTTTGTTTGAGTGCAAATAAAGCATTGCTCTGGGAAATCAGCGTCTCGGATGAGTTCTGGGCAGTAACATATCCTTGTATTATAGATTTAAATGGTGATGGAATACATGAAATCGTTTTTGCTCATTTTAAAACAGTGTATTGTCTAAAGGTTACTGGTATAAGTAAATCAGGTGTAGCACCGTGGTATTGTAAAGGAGGAACGGTATTTAGAACTGGCACATTGGATTCTGATGGTGATTACATAGATGACCTCTCAGAAGAGACTTGGCTCCAAACAGATAGGCTTGTAGCTGATTCGGATTTCGATTATCTCACAGATGGAGAGGAGTTCCTCTATTACCATACTGATCCAACAAATCCTGACACAGACGGAGATGGTTTTCTCGATGGGGAAGAAATTGCATCGGGAACCGACCCTTTAAACCCAGATGATAATCCTGCAATAAGACGAAGATTACTAATCAAAAAAGTCTTGATTATTGTTATTCCAATAATGGCCATTTTGTCTTTTCTATTGATAGTTTCTAAAATTTCTTATGTGCTCAAACATCCGAAGAGTATTTTGAGTAGAACCATTGCTCAATTGAAGAATTCAGATAATGAATTCGTTCCTCTTAAAGAGCTCATTAACAAAACAAACCTCACTCGAGATAAAATATTGAAGCAATTAAAGAAAAATAGTTTCTGTGAAAACAATAATATTATCTTTTTTTCAAATTGTCTCTATTTTAAGGAAAAAATTGATCTTAAAGCGATGATTACAAATTTGGAGAAAGCTAGTGTAGAAATTCAAGGAAAGGAAATAATAAATAACGATACAATACTTTTGCTTTCTGAAGGAAAAGAGCAATTAGAAAAAGTTAAGTTCTTTGCTGAAGAACTGAAAAATCAAGAAATCATCAATAAGTGTCATAAAATATCCCATGACTTGACAGATGTCATGAATAAAATAGATTTTGACATTTTAGCAAGAGTAAATGGATGAGTCTTTTAACGAACAATGCGAAGAGAGCAATTGGAGTTATTTTTTTAAAAAGGAAGAGAGAAAGGAAGGAATCGAGGAGAAAAAGAGTTAGCAACACAAGGGAGAAGAAAGGAGAAGAGAAAGGGATACTGATGAGAAGAGGAAAAGAGAAAAGGAAGAAAATGGCATACCGGGGACGGGATTTGAACCCGCGAGTGCGGAGGCACAATGGATTAGCAATCCATCTCCCTACCAGGCTAGGAAACCCCGGTGAAAAGTCAGAGATTATTTTTGTTTTTTCGATAATTTGTTCATAAAGATTATGGTTAAATTGTGATTAATGTTTTTATAAGTTTTTTGAAATCAATTTAATAGTTATAGTAGACTATTTTTCTATATGAACACTAAAGATGATTTTGCCATTCCTGAAGAGTATACGGATCTTCTTACTTCAGTGAGGGAGAAACAAATAGAGCTTGCATTGGGCATTTCCCTTGATAATAGAATCAGTTTCGGGGATATTCGAGTAATTGCTGGATTAGATGTTGCCTTCTCTGAGAAAAATGATTTGGCTTGTGCTGGCATTGTTATCATCGATTCTCGTTCTTTTGAAGTATTGGATGAACAAGTAGCATTCTTTGAACCGCGAATTCCTTATATCCCTACTTTTCTCCATTATCGAGAATCCCCTGGGTATCATAAGATTATAACGCAAATAAGTGAAAAACCTGATGTATTAATCTTTGATGGCAACGGTATTATTCACCCTTTTGAGTTTGGCATTGCAAGTCAGATGGGATTAGAATTTGATATCCCAAGTTTTGGCATTGCTAAAAAGTTACTTCTTGGTGAGTATGATAATCGTTTAAATCGTGGTGGTTTTTCAGATATCCTACACAATGAAAAAACCCTTGGCATTGCTTTTCAGAGCCTTGCTCCACCTGCAAAACCTATTTTTGCCTCCCCTGGTCATTTAATTGATATGAGAACGATAACCAATATCCTTCGTGATTTTAATTTACAGCAGAAATTCCCTTCTAAATTACCTTTGCCTCTTGCTTTAGCAGATAAACTAGTGAGAGAGAAATTAGCGATTGGTACGTGATTTTCTTATATGTTGTAAGTTAATTGGCGTATACCTAACGTACAAGTTATTAAACTTAAAGAAAGATATAAAATGAAAATAAGATTTCGCTTAGTAAAAATAAAGCGAAACTCTATTTTAATTGATTATTTTTTTATTGATGCTTGAGCAATTTTTTGGAAACCCATTGCATTAGCCATTACTGGATCTTCTGGAACGATAACCTCGTCTGGTGTGTGTACGATATTATGTTCTGTAAGAATGGTTTTCATGTTTTTACCAAAAACTTCAGCGCCACCACCAGTTAGAATTACTTTTTCTATCCATGCATCGGGTGGTAAAGTGCCCAGAAGAGTTGAAACCTCATCTACAATGATATCAGCGATTGTATTTACATAATAATCAGTTGTTTCAGAGATATCGTATTGTTCTCCTGCTATCATAACGTTTTTGCGACCAATTTCTATTGCTTTTATCAATTCGAATGGTCGTAGAATTTTTCCTGTTTGCTTATTGAGATTGTCGGCTATTCTCCCTGCAAGAGTTGTTATCGATTCGTGGACACTTCCACTGGCTGTTCTCATTAATCTTCCTTCATACACTGTAAGAATATTTGTTGCGCCTGCACCTATATCAATAACTATAGCATCCACAGCTCTATCTTCCCCTGATGTCTTCAAGATTTCATAATAAGAACCATAACAGACTGGCATAACTAAACATTGGTCAATCTTTAGTTTGATTTGTTTTTCTTCACCAGAAGCATCATTAGCGACATTAATTGTCATGGCGCCTTTCATACCAGAGCTAAGTGTTGTCATTTCTTCTTGAGAACTTGCGACAGGTACACCGGTTGCAATCACAAAGTTAGCATAATCTTTTTCCACAAAATTCGATAAAGCCGCTTGCATTGCTATTATTGCATCCTTCAAGCTTTTCATTTTTCCATCTGCAGCCAGCGGTCGCTTGATTTCACTTTGAAGTCTAGCTAGTTCACCGACAAAGAATTTCTTTCCTGCATCTGTTGTTAGAACAAGATTATTTATCCACGATTTGTCAGTTCCTAATCCTTTCCATCCTGGGTTTGGATCGCCTACAAGGCTAGGAATTTTTATTTCCTTTTTTCCATCGGGACCAACCAGTTTTATTAAACTAGTTCCTAGATCAATGCCAATTGCCATCGGATTGCCTGTATCTTTAGCTTTCGATTTAGATTTATCTTTTGATTTAGCTTTAGCTTTTTGTTTAGATTTTTTAGACAAAATTTTCACCCTAGTTTTTAGAAGGAATAATTTCCTTATATAGGTATAAAAAAAGCATTTTAAATACTTTCTAGTCTGGACATGAGAGAGTTTATTCCAGTTGCGGACTAGCTCCCGCATGTATATCAGCATCTGTTTTGTTCTCTTCTTGTGTATCTTCCTTGATTGTGTGGATAACTTTACCCGCATTAGCTCTTTCGCCTATTTTTTTAGCTGCTCTTCTTTGTATTGCTTGAACAATTAATCCCATCACCATAAAGAAAATAGCTAATGGAATTAAAACTAGCATTATCATTTCAGGTTGCCCTGCTTCGACGCTGTTTATTATTGAATCTGGAAGATTAAGAACTCTCAGTACTGGTACGGGATTTAATGCTAAATAAGACATAAAAAGCAAAGTAACCATTCTGAACAGTGTTCCAGATAGTACTATCAAGAATAATCTCATTAATGAAGGTGTATAAGCAGATGCCGAGAGAGAGACCGAGATGAATGGATCATTTTCCTCTAATCTCAAATAATAATTCTTCAGTCGATTGTTCATTTTATCCCAATCTTCTAATGGTGAAATCCTAAAGAGTTTCTGACCAACTAAAGCTCTTATTTGTGAGAATGCAGTAGTTACTTTCAATAATGATGTTGATGTTTTCTTTCCTTTAACCATTATTGATTCTTCTTCTTCTATTTGCTTCTTCTCTCCAATTGGCATCTTAAAATCCTTAAGTCGTTTAATGTTGCTTGATATTCTACGATGTCTTTGAACATTTGGTCCAATAACGTTATAGATATAGCTAGCCTGGAAGCTTAACTCAAGTGAGAAATAAATAAGAAATGCAGTAATAACCATTTTTGAGAAAATCATTTGGAAAAAGTTTCCACTTGAAAAGTCAAGATTTAGTAATAATTTTCCATTCATAGCTGCAATGCCTAATACTATATTCATCGAGAAAAAGGATATTGCTGATAGTGCTGGATTGCATTCCTTCAAAAATCCCACTCCAGACACAAATGCAATAATGATTGCTATCATAATAGTAAATGCAAATGCTGCATCTATGAGGCTTTGTTGTTGCGGAAGCTGTAATGGTTGAGTAACCAATTCTTCGATTGGAATACCTAATACAGTTTCATTTCCGCCGAAAATTGCAACATGAATTGCACTCATAATTGCTACTGCCCCTGTATCACCATACCCTAGAATTAGGGCAATTCCATACCCTACAAGCAGGAACAATAGTTCGAATAGAAAGATAAACATCTTCAACCCATACCAAAATGATTGGAATCGCCAAATGGTAGGATCAACTGAAGTCATTACCAAAACAAAAGCAGCCACTGACACTAGCCCTGCAAATATTCTTGCTGAACCTAACAATGTTCTCATTTTTCGTACTCGTTCATTTTCTACTCGTAAGCTTATAGATTGTTCAGACAAGTCCAATGCCCCTCCTTTTTGCGTCAATATATTCGTTGATAACTGTAACTAAGAAATCATCTGGGCCCACAGAGATCACCCCAGCACGATATCTTTGTATATCTTTCCCAAGCCTTCTACGTATTTCATAATACTCTTCAGCGATAGCTTCTCCTAATGCTCTTTCAGTAGGTCCGAGTCGAGTATTTTGTATTTCGAAGAATGGACCAAAAGGTGAAATAACTATTACATCGAAACCCACTGCAGATGCTTTTCGAATTCCACTAAGAATATCTTTTACGCTACCTTCAAGGTCAGAAATAATAATTAGCAATCCTCTACTTCTTGTTCTCATAATCAAATTTTGTACAGCATTTGTGAGATTTGAAGGACCTCTTGGTGTGACATATGCAAGGTCTTCTAAAATTCTATTTAAATGTGATGAACCTTGTTTAGGAGCTATAAACGTATTTACTTTACTATCATAGGTTGCAATTCCTATCAAATCTTTTCTTTCAGAAGCCATATGTGCTAATAATACTACGGCTCGAATGCTAAACTCTAGTTTCGTGTTTCGAATTAAGCCTTGTTCCATACTTTGTGATGTATCTAGTAAAACCATTACTCGAACATTTTTTTCTGTTTCAAATTCCCTAATTTGTAATTTATTTGTTCTACTGAAAGCTTTCCAATCAATATGTCTGAAAGCATCTTCTGGATAATAATCTCGAATGCCCCAGAAATCCATTCCTGTTCCTTTTAATTTTGTTTTATGGATACCAAAGATTTTCCCTAATTGCCTCTTTGCACCTAATGTTTTCAATTTAGCAATATCTTCATATGATGGATAGACTAAGACTTCATCATAATCTTGTTTGACTACCGCTTCTTCATAAAAACCAAGGCGGTCATGTATAATCACTTTTGTTGGACCTATTTTATATAGTCCTCGAACTGGAGTTCTCACAATATATGAAAAGTCTACTTTTGCGCCGGCATTCAATCTAGTATAAAGGTAATTTTCTCCAAGAACCAAATCCATTGCCTCGGGGTATGCGTCATATATTTCTAAATGATCTATGGCATTTGGTGCACCATTTTTTACCGTTATTTTTACGTGAATGTAGTCTCCTGCAAAGCATTTTCGTTTTTCGAGTACTCTATGTACTTGTATTCCTTCGGTGTTTGCTTGGATTCTGAAAATCGGATATCCAAATGTTGTGCCGATAACCATTAAAATTCCAATTAATAGAAAATAGGTGACAATGACATCTGGAATAGGATAGATTACTTGTTGTAATGTGAAATAGGCTATGATATCAAATATAGGACTTATGCCTTCAAAGGCTAGTCCTACTGAAATCATAAACATACCTCCGAAAAGGATAAACGATCCTCGTTTGGAAATCATTTTCAACAGTCCTAAGTATCTATTCTTGAAGCTACTCTTTGTTTTTCGTAGATTGAATTATCTCGTTTCTCTTATTGGAATATCTCTGATAATGTCTTTCACAATTGTTTGTGAAGTTATGCCTTCCAAATCTGCTTCAGGTTTTAAGATAAGTCGATGGTAAACAGACCCTACTACTATTCTTTTGATGTCATCTGGTACAACGAAATCACGACCGCATATTGCAGCATAAGCTTTCGAAGCGCTCAGCATAGCGATACTTGCTCGAGGACTTCCTCCAAGAATCAATCTCGGATCTGTTCGTGTTCTCATTGTAACATCACGAATATATTCGATTATTCCTTGATCTACAAAAACACCATCTCTGACTGTCTTCTGTAATCTAACTATTGTTTCAGCAGTAGTTATCTCTTGTATTTGGCTCTCAACAGGTCGATGTTTTAATTGAATGATTTTTTCTTCTTCAGCTGCATTTGGTAATCCAACTACTGATTTCATCAAAAATCTATCAAGTTGAGCCTCCGGTAAAGGATACGTTCCTTCTTGTTCGATAGGATTCTGTGTAGCAATAACAATGAAAGGCGAGGAAAGAACATAGGTGTTTCCTTCTATCGATACTTGTCTTTCAGCCATTGCTTCAAGAAGAGCGCTCTGTGTTTTTGGTGGAGCTCTGTTTATTTCATCAGCTAAGAGGATATTTGTGAAAATTGGTCCTCTTCTTAATTTAAAAGTACCAGACCTTTGGTCAAAGATATTTGTTCCTAAAACATCAGAAGGAAGTAAATCAGGGGTAAATTGTACTCTCTTGTACTTGCACCCTAATGTTTTTGCAAACAGTTTTGCTAAAGTAGTTTTAGCAATTCCAGGTACTCCTTCAAGCAAAATGTGTCCATCACATAATAAACTGATCATTAAGTTTTGAACAACATTTTTCATGCCAATAATGTGTTTCGAAAGTTCGTCTTGAATACTCTTAGATATTCTTTCTACATCGGATATATCCACTAACCCTCCTGCGGGTCCAGAAACAATTTTTTCTGTAGGGGGAGGGGGTGGTGGTGCAAACTCAGACATTTTTTTTACATACCCCATTGTTTTTTTTTATTTTTTTAATATCGTGATCTAGGTTTAGTTATTATTTCTTCAATATTCTTCATCTCTAATACTAGAGCAAGGAAATCTTCCTCTGTAATCTTCTTTTTCTTTTCAGTAAATAGTTCTATACTTTTGAGGCTCTTCAAAAGAAGATTATAATTGAATTTCCCAGGATATTGTTCTTCAAGCAAATCCACAATCTGAGTGAAATTAATATCCAATCCGGAATTAAATTTCTTATCAAGTCTTCTTTTCAAACGTTTATACAGAACATTCAACGCTTTATCATATTGCTCATAATTAACATACCAGGACATTTTTGCTGCAAAGAATGATCGAGATCTTTTTTGTTTAATTTTTGTCATTAATAATGGAGACGCACCTCGACTTTTTGGATAGTTACGTCTAAGAAAAATTAAAGCTATAATTGGGAAAAATGGTGCTAATAATGGAAACATTGTAAATGAATTGATATAGCGTAAATACATGCTCACATAGCTAAAGGGATCCAAAACACTCAAAGCTGCTCGGCCTTTGGAAGGTGAAAGATGCCCTTCATCATAAAAAATAGTTCTTGAACCATTAATATCCAACCAATTAAATAGATTACTTGCATATTGAGCATTGTCATATTGTGACATACTCATTAGCTCGTTGATGAAAATACTGGGATCGGCACAAATCAAGATGTTACCCAATCCTACTGCACCCAAAGGCAAAGGAACCATAAGAGAGAATGATACTCCTCTCCACTCGTCTTCATCTGGTTGGAACTCACCATTTCTCGCTTTTTCAATATCCTTTTCTAACCAACTTACTGGAGTGCTATAAGCAATTCCAGAAGGAATTGGTTGCCCGGCAATTGAAAAGGAAGGAATCCATCGAGTCGTACCCCTCTCTGCATCATAAGCTAAAAAGCTTACTGCTGATGGATAACTTGTAACTACTTGAGTAACACCAGCGATAGAAGGCAATCCAGGCGCACTAATGAAATTCTTAATTACGGGCATAGCAGGTGTTTGATGATATGACTCATAGTCCATTAGCAATGATTTGTTTATTTTCACTCCTTGAAGTGGAACACCGCCAATACCTAGTCCTGAAAGGTCAATATTCTCGAGAAACGGTGCAATTATTACATTAATAAGGCCAAGAATGTCATTCGCACTTCCAAAATCATCTGCTATTAATACACTTCCACCTCTCATTATGAAATAAGCTAAAGCTGCTGTTTCTGTTGGGTCGAAAAATATTGTTGGACCCACAAGAGCTAATACACCCAAATTATCTATTCGTGTCAGTGTATTCAATGTCGAAACAATAGGTTGGAATTCATATCCTTCGCTTTCTAAATTTTCTTTCAGAATACTTGTACCATCCCAGTTAGTATTATAAATCGAAAACTGGCGAGTTTCTTCTATTCCTAATCTCGTAACTGATAAAACGATTGGCAAACAAAATATGATAAACAATATTGATAACATGAATGCATTTCTATCAAATTTTCTAGCCATAGTCTTTTACCTCAGTATACTTTTTCTTGGTTATTGATTTATCTTTGTTCTTGTGGTGCTGGGCCTTTCTCTATTGCAAGCTGAATGTTATGTAAAGCTTGTCTTGCTTGTGTGTAAGAGTTCTTTGTAATCTTATGATCACTAAATCGAGCTTCTTCAAATCGCATAACAAGCATAGTAACGTCTCTCACAGGGACTCTGTTAGTTGAAGCAATTATACGTGCAAGCTCTCTGGGAGAAAGTGAAGGTGCATTTATTATACCGAAATTCGACATACAAATTGACTCAAATGCACGATAACAAAGAGTTGAAGCTCGTTTGAAATCTTTCGCATTTTCAGATTCATCAATTAGCTTCAATATTGTATTTAGGTCGTATTGATCGACCCCTACAGCCATTCCAGGTCGTTTCTTTGACTTTCTGAATCGACCGAATGCATAAACAGATGATACTATTATTATTCCAGATACCATAGCTATTAATATTCCAATCAATATAGGTCCCAAATTAGTGCCTCCAGGCAGTGATGACGTACTCACACTTGTATCAGTATTAGTAGGTGTAGGATGTACTTGAAAGTTAACTCTAAAACTAAAGTCGATATTTTCCTTAAAGGTTATCGTTACAGTATAATCAGTATTTGTTAATAAAGTTTCATCCCCAAAGAATAAATAACTAAAATCACCTATGCTTGATAGAGTTATAGTAGTGATTCCAAGGGATTCAAATGTTATGTTGACAGTTCTATCCGTAATCGGTCTATCAAATTGATCCGTTAAAGTTGCTTGGAGAGTAAAAGTGGAATTATTATATAGCGGATTGCCACCAATCGAACTATAACCTGCATCTTCAATAACATTTGAAGAATTAATTGTAGCAGCAAAATTGACTGTTGTGAAAATATCAAGAGTGTAACTTGTATTAGAAGAATCAAAGTAAGTGGTTGCCAATGCTTCTATATTTATTGCCCACTGGCTAACTATAGCTGTAAATGAAAGTGGAACTGCCATTAAAATAGTAAATGTACCAGTTGCAGAAGTATTACTATTATATACTGGTCCAGTGACGTCCCATTGAGCTGTTATAGACATCCCCTCAATTACTCTATTATCATAATTATCTCGCATTGTACCAGTTACTTCAATAGACTCACCAGGCATGACCATAAAAGCTTCTGTAAAAACATCAGTATTATTTACTTCTGAATTTAGTACTGTTGAATTTCCAACAACGGTAAGAATTTTGTATTCAGTTACCGCACTTATTCCCTGCCCTGTAGCAACATCCACCCAAATAGTATTGTCACCTACTGGAAGATAAGTTCCAGAAACGACGAAAGTCGAATTAAATAGACCAGTACCCCCAGCAGCTATTGTAGTGGCTTGTAATGTTGTTGCTGTTTGTGTGGTACCTTGATCCACATAAATCTCAAGATCAACATCTGAGACATAGGGATTTCCAAACGAATCTTCTATTAAGCCAGATATTGTAACACTTGTTTCATTGCGGAGAATTACTGGATCCGCTCCAGGACCAGATGTTGCCGGATCGTCGATTGAAAAAGTAATTCCAGCACCAGAAAAGACAGTTATATTCACAGTTTCATTTGCCCAATCTGCAGCAGGAGTACCAATTAAAGCCTCATTTCTAATATCACCTACAACGTAGGAAAGTCCTAGAAGACTAACATTAAATGACCCTTCTAAAGCATGTTGAGTTAATGGGGTCGCAAGGGGAACGTTAAATGTTGTATTTGTTATTAAACTTACAATTGTATCAGTATATGTAGATCCTAACCATTCAAAACTAATATCTTCTCCATTAGACTCAGGAACAACAGGCAAAGGATCGCTGTCATAGTATAGCAACCCAGCAATTGCAAAGAAATCCTCTTGCTCACGTACAAGTGTTGTATTTGTAGACATACCCATGTAGATACTTGCATAACAGTCCACACTTTCTGAGATAGCTTGTCGATTATCTTCGATAGGACCTAAGAATGGGTCACCAGGAAAGACAGTATAAACAGTTACTACACCAAAATCTTTTGAGTAATCTATATCACGACAAGTAACTGAAAAATCACCATTGCTATCTGTTCGATCTTCACCGATTAGATAGTCATTCTTTAAACCTTCTTGATCTGCTTCATAAGCAGCCCAAGAAAAAGTTGACCAGAAAATCTCAATTGGTTCATCTGACCACCCTACACCAGTTCCTGGGTCTTCTAAACGACCAGTTACTATAAATGAATTTCCTCTAATAATAACTGTAGGAATTATAGTTTTTGGTGAAAAATAATTATCTTGGGGTAAGCTTTTTTCTTCAAGTCGAGGATTTATTATCTCTGCATTGAGTGACGTTTCAATCAAGGATGGTTTGTTTATGACAACCTGTGAATCGTCTTTAGAATTACCTATATAATTAGCAACTGAATAAGATACGCTCACAATTACAATAAAGATAATTGTAACTACTTTCAAGCTAGCTTTATTCCGACTCAAGTTGAACATCACCAAATAGTTATAGTTAATTTATACACCAGACTATTTTAATTATATCTGAATGAACAATCATACTATTTATTAGTTGTCAATTACGCATTGATTGTTAATTGCAAAGTTAGTATAAATAGATAGACCAGATAGGTGATCGAGATAAACATCGTAGAAATTTCCGAAGCTTAAACTCGACCATCCAATTACACAATAAACATACGGTTTGGCATTCTAGGACTCATCTATTATTGTCTATTGTGTTCCGGTATTTTCAACGTTCTATTACTTTAAGCACTATTCTCTTCTCTCGGGCAATCAAGAAGATTTCTCGTTTACTTTGGTGGCTCTATAAACACTCTACCCGCTACATTGAGTATTTATCCATAGTAAATTTGGAGTGTGCTCTTTGCTAGAACGAGAAGCATGAATTGATAAATTACCATGTTCTCTTCTTAAGAATAACGTTGACAACTCTTCTATTAAAAACTTTACTAGCGCGCATATCTTTGCGTCTTTTGCAAAGGGATTGTAAGTAAGAAAAAAGGGTATATACACCAAATTGTAATAGAATTACAAACATTTATATACTATTTTCTGTAATAGTAATACAGAAAAGTGTAAAACTTTTCCTCTGAAGTGAATTAAAATGATTGACAAAAAGAAGAGAATTAAAGAACAAGTCCGAAAAGACATCAATAAAATACGAATGAAAATGGCTCTTACAACAGGAGCCTAATATTAATTTTTAAGGTGAAAATAATGTCAAAAGAAAATAGAAAGAAAGAATTAGAAAAAGAAATCGAAAAACTACAGAGAAAGCTCGGTAGTTTAGATGATGGAAAACAATATGACAACGATGACGAGTTTGATGAAGAAAGAAAGGCTCGTCGTAGAAAAAGACGCTTGCCCTTACCTCCTATGCCTACACCAGTAGTTATTCCAATTGTAAACAGAAAAGGTAGAAGAGTTGTAAAAGTTAGTGATATCAGTGCTAAAGAAAAAGAACAATTGCGCAAAGAAGCAGAACAAATAAGACAAGAAAAGCTTCGTTTGAGAGAAGAAACAAAAAGAATGAAAGATTCTCTGAATGCAAAGAAACGTGAATTTACTGATTTTCGCAGAGAATTAAGAGAACGAGAAAATGAAATTAGAGAAAGAGAACGAGATTTACGAAATAAGCGTGATCATAGCCATAGCTATTCTTGGGACTCAGATATCGATGAAGATATGGAGACCTTAACTGATGATCTTGAGCTCCAGCTTGGAGATTATACACGTTCAATTCTAGCATCAGTTGCTCAAAGCTTGAAATCATCAATGGGTGTAGTTGTGAAAGGAGCTGGTGATGTTGGAGTTGAAATGAAGAATGTTGGAGTCGAGCTTGATAAAATTGGCAAAGAAATTGGTGAAAAGATCTCCAGAGATGTTTATGTGAGTGTTGGAGGAAACATTCCTGAAGATAAGCTTGAAGAATTTTATGAAATTGGGGCAACAATCGTAGCTGCGATTGGTGACTCAAATCGTTTGAGAATTCTCAAGGAATTAGAACGCGGGCCAAAGTACCAAAAGGAGCTTAGCGATATTACAAGCCTCCGTGGTGGCACCTTCAAGCATCACATGGATCGTCTTCTAGATAGAGAAGTAAAATTTGTTACTCAAGAAGTTGTTCGAGGAAGATACTTGATAACTACTCGAGGTCGAGAAGCTTTGAAACTTGCAGAAATGCAATTTAGGCGTTACCTTCAAGTGAAAGAGCGCGATGATATGTCAGGTTCCCTTAATAAAGACAAACTTGACCCCGACGAAGAATTCGATGTGGATATTAAATAATCTGGAGTGTGCAATGTAATGAAGTTGGAGTTAGTTAACGAACCCTTACGAACAACTCAAAGAGCGATTATTGCTGATCTTGAAGACACAATGATCACTATCGGCAAGAGAGGACATATTTTTCCAGTAATTAATACACGAACGTATGAAAATATTGGCTATTATCTCATAGGAGATATTTACCTTGGTTCTGATACTATTATTAATACTAATAAAGGCGCTATTGGAAGTTCCATTGAAAAGCTTGCTCGAGAAGCTTTCATTAAGTGTGACACAATTGATTTCTCCAATACTAAAGCAGATAACCTATCTGATAAAGATTTTAGAAAAGTTGAAATCAAAGCATATCGTCATTTTGAAAAAATCTACAAAAGGCATTTCAATGGAAAAGGCAACCTTATAATTAACAGCAAACGGTTTGATAATTATAACAAGTTAGAGGATGTGGAATTCTACACCTATTTATTCGATCCGGAAGAATTCATCTTGATCAAAGATAATCAAACAATTATCGCAATCTCTAGTTTAGAGAATGAGGTTATTATCTGTGATAAAAAGAAGAATTCGTATATTGAAGTATCAAAGGATACAGGTGTTCAAATTCATAATAATGATGGTCAAGTTGTCAATGTCGGTTCAACTGGCGGGATTATTATTAACGGAAAAAATCTCAAAGAAGTAATCTCTGGAGCATTAAAGCCTCTTTCCAATATGTTTGATAAAAACAATTATTAGAAAAAGGCAAGATAAGCAAGCCTTTTTCATCTGTTTTTTTATTTTTTTTACTTAATAGGAGATGTTGCTGCTTTCGTTTCTTTTGCAGCCTTTTTTAATGTAGTAATTTGTCTTTTCATTTTCTTAATTTCTTTGTCATTTTTAGTTACTTGTTCCACCAGTTTAGTTATTTCATTAGTAAGTGCTGAAACTTTATCGTCTATTGTAATATAGCTCGCAGTTGATCTAATTTCTGTTTTAGGTTGAGCAACAACTGGTTCCTTAGTAGTAACAGCAGGCGCTGGAGAAGGTTCAATCATTTTCTCTTTTTGAGGCAACGGTTTTGGTGTTTTAAGCTGAATTTTACCTATATTTTCTGAAGTTGCATCAAATTTAGATTTCTCTAGAGGGTGATGTTCAATTACTGACTTTTGAACAGCTCGTCCATCTGAATGAGCAATCAAATTTCGAACATTTATCGATGTGGGAACTAATTTTTTTTCTTCAGCAGCTATCGTTTCCTTTACTTCTAATTGGTCTTCTTGAGGGATTTTTTCGAGAAGAATATTCACAACTCTATCAACCACAACTGGTGAGATATAAACTTCTTCAGTATCAAGCATGGATCTCAATCCAATTTCAATTTCTTGAGGTAATTCGTGGAGTGGAGTTCCTCTTAAAATATTCAATTTCTTGGATTGAATTGCTTGTCTTCCACGTATTAGAAATATAGCGTAATATTTCCCTTCTACCCCAAATTGCAATGAATATGTTGTACCAGGAATTTTTGTTATGGTTTCATTCAAAGTAATCCTTCCTCTAGTTGTTATATATAGGAATTTCTTGTATAAATCCCTTCTCTTATTGACATGAGAGTTTTTTGTCTTTTTTCCTTAGAAAATTTGATTAGTAAGAGGCAGAATAGATATGAAAGTTACTACATCTTAGGTAATGTATCTATTTGGTGAAAAAAATGACAGAAGAGAAAAGTCAACAGAATGATATTTTTAACATAATTAATGACAGACGGTCAATTAGAAAATTTCTTGATAAGGATATACCTGATGAAGTTCTTGAAAAAATATTACAAGCGGGTTTTAGAGCGCCCTTTGCTTATCAAATTACGAGTATAGTTTATACCTTAGATAAAGAAAAAATGAAAAAATTGAAAAGAATGGGTGTTTATCCTTCCACTAAACTTTTTATGGTGTTCTTTTTTGATTTTAATCGAATGGAAAAAATCGTTCAAGCTAGAAAGTACGAATATAATTTTGATGATAGCTTACTTTTGTGGATAGGGATACAAGATGTTTCACTTGTGGCTGAAAATATCATCCTAGCAGCTGATGCTTTAGGTTTAGGGTCAGTTCTACTAGGTGGTGCACCATTGATGGTTGATCAAATATCAGAAGTATTTGATGTTCCAACCAAAGTTTTTCCCGTTGTTGGTTTATGCTTAGGTTACCCAGACCCAGAACACCGGATGGATATTCGACCACGTTTTCCATTAAAACATACAGCTTTTGAGGACAAATACAAAGAACTATCTGAAAAAGATTTGAAAGAATGTATGCACTCAATGGATGATGGATATATTACTCAGGGTTATTACATAAAACAAAACGCAAAAATTCCTTTAACAAAAGGAGATGATAAAATAGATATGAGTCAATATTCTTGGTGTGAGCATATCAGTAGAAAAATTTCCCAAGGGAAGTGGTCTGATAAATCTCTAATTCAACTGCTAAGAGAGCAAGGATTCAAATTAGATTGAATCCAGACTCATTTTTCCAAATAGACAGTCTTTTCTTAAAAAACAGCTGCCACATAATGGGTTATTTTTCCTACAAAAAGTTCTAGCGTGAATTACAAATAAAGCGTGAAATTCATTATATCTACCAACATTTTTTCCAACTTTTTCCTCGAAAAATTCTTTCCATTTACTGTTAGTTTGAAAAGAACCAAAACCTATTCGTTCACTAATTCGAATGGTATAGGCATCAATAACAAATTCAGGTGTATTTAACAAATAAAGCAAGATTGAATCTGCTGTTTCAGCACCAACGCCTTTTACAGCTAACAATTCTTTTCGAGAAGGATTTGAATTTTCAGCCCATAATGCACTCAAATTTTTTAGATATTTAGATTTTTGATTGAAAAACCCGGAGGGTTTTATTTGCTTCTTCAAAAAATCGTCCTTACATTGTAGAATTGCTTGAGGATTAAGAAGATCTGCTTTTCTCAAATTTTCCAATGCCTTTTCTACATTGCTCCAAGAAGTATTTTGTGTGAGCACTGCACCAATTGCTATCTCAAAACCTTCTCCTGGCCACCAATCTTGAACACCATAGAAGCGATGCATTTTTTTGAATAAAGCATTCGGGTCCATAATAATCAATTAAACGTTATAGTAAAATATCTTTAGGAAGAAATTAACAAAACTTTAATCAACAGTTTTACCCTTCTATTAAAGAGCAGAAGGCGAGAAAATAATGGGTACAAAAATAACTATTGTTTATGATGATCAAGCTTCTGAAGGATTTATCACAGGCTGGGGGTTCTCAGCGGTGATAGAAAAAGATGATGATATATTATTATTTGACGCTGGTTGGGATGGAACGGCACTATTAAAAAATCTAGAAACAGCGAATTTTGACCCTAAGAAATTTAGCCATATTGTAATCTCCCACAAACACTGGGATCACATTGGAGGTTTGAACACAATTCTATATCAAACAAATAATCCAACAGTTTATGTCCCTTCATCTATCTCTTCTCGATTAAAAGCAGAAATAACCAAATTTGCTGATTTAAGAGAGGTTGTTGATGTTAAAGCAGAAGTTACATCAGAAATTTGGACCACACCACAAATGAAAACGGATATTGACGACCTTCAAGAACTCTCCTTATTAATTCAAACAAAAAAAGGAATAGTTATCATTTGTGGATGTTCACATCCAGGATTAGATAAAATAATTGCAGTTGCTACCAAATTTGGCAAAGTTCATGCAGTAATTGGTGGGTTTCATGGCTTTGATAAACTTGATTATCTCGAGAATATAGAAGTAATTATTCCTTGTCATTGTACTAAAAAGAAAAGAGAAATTTTAGAAAAATACCCCAATAAAAGCGTAAAATGTTATTCAGGGTTAGAAGTAACCTTTGAGTGAAACTATTACTGTTTTTTTTACAGAAAAAATTAATTAGATTAGTCCTATAATAGTAATCACAAGTATCTTTTCTTTTATAATTTTGGAGACGGAAGAATGAAATCAACAGAAATAGTTAGAATAAACGAAAAAGGCGAATTGACTATTCCTGAAGAGATTCGTGATAGTGTTGGAATAGTTGAGGGTATGCATGTTATGATGAAAACGGATTTGGAAAGAAGAGAAATCCGAATCATTCCATTTACTACTGCAGAAGTTGATTTAGTTGAATTTACAATAACTTTGGCCGATGTCCCAGGGGCATTAGGTAAATGCGCTACATTTCTTGGAGAACATAAAATTAACATGATGGCAAGTGAATCAAAGATCCTTCAAAGTGGTGAAATTGCTGAATGGATTATCGTTGCAGATATTTCTAAATGTAAAGAAAATATTAGAGATTTATGCAAAAGGATTGTTGATGAAGGATACGCAAAAAATTCTGTTTGTCGTAGTTTTCAATAATTAATCCTATTTTTTCATTTTTTTTCAAATTCAGTTTCAGATTCTTCAACAAAATTTGTTATCGGTTCCGCAATAACAAGAGGTTCATTTATTATTCTCTTAGCAGAAATTACTAAAATTGATCCAAGACTAATACCAAATCCTGCAAGTATGTATCCTATTATCTGCTCAATTAGCATGGCTAATTCATCTGGTTGTCCGGGATGATAAAAATAGGTTACAATTACCAATGGAAGAATAATGGAGCTCAACACTATAAGCAAAATACCAAACAATCGATAAAAAGTGACAGTAATTTTACGTTCTCTCTTGAGAACTTGTAATTGTTCTGAAGTTATCTCTAGGTCATCTACGTCTTCTTGATTTATACTTTCAATGGACAGATGATTGCTTTCTTCCAACATTTAGCACCTATGGTATTCTATCTTGTATTTTCATTGATTATGTCTTAAGAGTCTCATATATCTCTTTTGACAATTTGCTATTTTCTGTTAAAGAATACATCGGCGTATTTCCACATTGCACCTTTAAGAGAAAAGGTTTATTTCAACTTATAGCTCTCTTATTGTAGAAATGTTATGAGGATGTAAAATGTCGGATAAAATTTTAGTTGACTTAGAACCGAAACTTATTTGGGAAATATTCGAAGAAATAACCACCATTCCAAGACCTTCTAAAAAAGAAGGAAAAATTCGTTCTTGGCTTAAGAAATGGGCTAAACAAAACAATGTCACAATTAAAAATGAAGATAAAGTTGGAAATCTTCTTCTTAGAGTGGAAGCTTCTGAAGGTTGTGAGAAATTTCCTACACTAGTTATGCAAGCTCATATGGATATGGTTTGCCAAAAGAATGCTGGTGTAGAAATAGATTTTGAGAATGATCCTTTAGCTATTGTTGTTAAAGACGATATAGTATTAGCGAATGGTACATCCCTTGGAGCTGATAATGGAATTGGTATGGCATATGGATTGGCAGCATTAATTGACAAGGAATTAAAACATGGACCCTTAGAGGTGCTTTTCACAGTTGACGAAGAAACGGGGTTAACCGGTGCTTTTGCTCTCAAACCAGGTTTCTTTTCAGGAAAGTATCTACTGAATGTTGATAGTGAAGATTTAGGTACAATAACTATAAGCAGTGCAGGTGGAGGAGGAACTGACTTTATTCTTCCTGTTGAATATAAAGAACTTGAAAATATGCAAGCTATTGAAATCTTTGTTTCAGGTCTACAAGGTGGTCATTCAGGTATTGATATTGATCTTCCGCGTTTAAATGCAATAAAAGTTGGGATAGATGGATTGCTAGCACTGCAAGATGAGAGTATTCAAATAAAAAACATAAATGCCGGAACAGTGCATAATGCAATTCCAAGAAATTTTACCGCCGAAATTGTTTTTCCAAAAGAAAATAAGAAAAACAACAAGAATAAACTTAATGACTGGAAAAAGAAAACACTGACAATCGGAAGAGAAGCTGAATCAAAGCTAAAAATTGACTTCAAAGATAGTTCAGCATCTAAAGCAATTTCTAAAGAGAAAACAAAGGCTATTCTTGATCTATTAGATGGAATATTTCATGGACCAATTTCTTTTAGTAAAGAAATAAGTGGTTTGGTTCAAACATCCAACAATTTAGCAACAGTGAAGCTAACTGAAAAGGAGATAGAAGTACATGTTAGTACTAGAAGCTCTGTAAATGAAGAGCTTGATGTAACCCGAGAAAAGTTAAAAAAATTAGGCGAAGAGATAGGCTTTACTGTAAAATTGGATGAAGCATATCCGGGTTGGAAACCAGACATTCAGTCACCTTTTCTAAAGCTAGTTAAAGAGAAATACGATGAAGTAACTCAAACTCCAACTAAATTGGTAGCAATTCATGCTGGATTGGAGTGTGGTCTTTTTCTTGTGCTAGATTCCAATTTACAAGTAGCATCTATAGGACCAAATATTAAGAATGCCCATAGTCCTGATGAGTATGTTGAAATTGCTAGCGTAGGAATAATATGGAATATAATCAAAAAAATAATTGAAAATATGGGTTCCTTAAGCTAAGATTGCTGGACTTTTCAGCATCTTCTATTTTTTATTTTACGAAGAGATTTTTTTCAAAATAAGTCATTTTTTGCTGCTTTTTTACTAAAAAATTATAACTGCTTTTGATATAATAGTCAGTAATACATAGTTAAGAATATAATAACTCCAACAACTGGAGGTTGTTGCTATTAAGAAATTTAAGGGAATCTTTGCTTCCACACTTACTCCATTTAATAAAAATGATGAGGTAAATTATCAGTTGTTAGAAAGACAAATTGATTATATTATAACCAAAGGTGTTCACGGGATAGTTGCAGCTGGAATAAATGGTGAATTTTCCAGCATGGATTTAGTTGAAAGGAAAAAAGTTATTGAAGTATCTGTAAAAGCAGCTAAAAGTCGTGTGCCAGTAATAGCAGGAGCATATGCAACAAGTTGGAAGGAATCTCTTGAGCTGGTAAAATTCTCAGAAGAGAAAGGTGCAGCAGCAGCGATTATTACCACACCCTTTTTCTTCAGAAGACCAACAGAGGAGGGATTATATCAATATTTTAGCAATATTTTATCTCAAACAAAGAAATTTCCAATTATATTATGCAATGTCCCTATTTATTCATTAATAGAAATGAACCATGGGTTAATTGAGAGCCTTCTTCTTAAACACAAAAATATTGTCGGAATTAAAGATTTAAGTGGGAAACCCGAAAGTATTACAGCCTATGCTGGAGTATTTGAAGATTTATCAGTCCTCATTGGAAGTGACCGATTAGTTTTTCATGGTCTTAATGTTCAATGTGATGGAGCGGTTAGCGCTATCGCAAGCATTTTTCCTGATTTTGTTTTAAAAATTTATAATGTCTATAAAGAAGGAAATATTGACCAAGCATGGATAGAACAAGAGTCTTTAACAGGAATCCGATCTCTTCTGAAAAGATTTCCTTCAAGAGCAGCACAAAAATACATTTTTTCAAAAATTGCTGGAGAAGAATCTTACGTTCGTGCTCCATTAAGGAACCTTTCGCAAGAAGATAAAGAAAATTTACAGTTTATTCTTGAAGAGCATGGGTTGCTTTCTATGAGTCAAACAGCAACAATGTAAACTCTTTTTTCTATTTAGTTCAATATTCGAGTAATAATCTTAAACAAAATTATAAGTGAAAGTTTTTTATATCTCAATAACTGCAATTGTTTTAGCTTATATTAACAGAAAAAAAGAGATTATTAAAATGTGTAGAAGAAAAAAAGAAGACCTTCGTTCTGAAGTAGAAAAAAAAGGTAAAATTACATATTATACAATGTCCGATGGGACAAAGGTAAGAGTACTTGTATTCGATTCAGCCAAAAATCCACATGAGTATTCGATATTTGTCATACCTGGGTTTCTCACAGTTTTTCAAGGTTGGGAAAAAGCTATGGCATCTCTTTCTAAAGAGTTCAAAGTTTATTATTTTGAAACTCGAGAAAAATCTTCAAGTGTAATGTTAAATAGAAGAAAAGAAAGAAATGTTTCATTCCACAGAATGGCTTATGATCTTAAAGAAGTCATTGAACAGATGAAGTTAGATGATACAAAGTACATTACTTTGTGTAGTTCTTCTGGTGGTACAATAGAAATAGAAGCTCTGATGAATAAATGGATAAATCCAAAAGGAGCGGTGATGGTTGGACCAACATTACAGTACAATCTTCATCGAATTGTACCAATTTTGATTTATATGGTTCCAAATTTCGTGAAGGAATTTTTTATGCCAATCTTTCGATTCTATATGGGAAGATTTCATGTTGACAAAAACAAATATCCGGAACAGTATAGGAAATATGTTCGTGCAGGCGAGGAGTCTAACCTTCGTAAGATTCGTAGAGTTATATGGAAAATAGGAAATAAATGCAGCAATTGGGAAATGGTTCCAAAGGTTGAAACAAAAACACTGCTTATTGGTGCCACAGAGGATAAAATGCACACAACAGAAATGACTCTACGTGTACATGAAATGCTTCCAAATTCTGAATATGTAGATTTAGGAACAAATAAAGCTGCACATGAACAACCATTGGTTGATATCATGAAGAAATTCATAAATGAGTTTGAATGATCGGTGAAAAAAAATAGTAGAAAAGAAAGAGTGCCAATAGCAACTTTTTCTATTTCTTTCTTTATTTAGAAATCGTCTTCTTCTGATGGTGGCTTTCTGCAACCTGTAGCTACAGATGAAAATTCAATTATTTTCCATTGGCCATTTTTGTTTTTACCCACTTGAATAGGAGTTGGATTATCTTTCCCTCCGCTTTGAATAAAGAGCTTGCCGTATTTACCATCTGAATTAAACGTAAGCAGTGACATTGTAAGTTTCTTTTCATTAAATTTGTAATCCGCTTTATAATTTGCACCAAGATAGGATTTTACTATATTGATATCTTCTGCCATATGCTTGAACAAATAACGATTTGTCTTTCCAAGTTTGAGACCAGTGGGTGTCGAGGCATCCTTTTGATTGTGTTTCTTTGATAAAACAACAGTAGCCATAGGATCACCAATTTCTGGATTCAAACAATAATTATAAGCAGCAATTAGTAAATGAAATACCGATTGTGCAGGATTAGATGCTGTTTTCTCCCAACTTTTCTGGAATTTTTCAAAATCAGTTATCATAGTACCAGTAATTTTTTTAGACACTTTCATATCACCATATTGTTCTGCAGAAGCTCTATCCGCATTTTCCTGAGCTTCACGTTCAGCTTTACTTACAACCTTTCTTGCTTCTCTTTCTGCTGCATCTTCTGCAGCATCACTTGCTACTTTTTTAATAGCTCTCGAAGCTTTTCTACGCATCTTGTCAAACATTTATACCACATCTTTATAAAAAAAATAGAGTTTTAACGTTAGACTCCATATTTCTAACGATAAAGTAGCTCCACTCAAATTATATTTCTTTCTATTTAAGATTTATAAGGAATAGGAGACTTATTTGATGTTTGCTAATTCATCGTAGAGATTGTTTTGTTTTATTGTTGTATATAGCTTTTTGTAAACGTTGTAATATTTTTGGTATTTCTCTGAATTTTCACTGATTGGTTTTCGCTTTTCTTCAATGATTACCATCTCTTCTGCTGCAGTTTCAATGTTTTTGTATAATCCTCCACCCACTCCAGCTAAAATTGCTGCTCCCAAAGCAGTTGCTTCTTCTACTTTTCCTTTGATAACAGATACATTGCATATATCTGCTTCAATTTGATTCCATATAGTATTTCTTGAAGCTCCACCAGTAATTCTTAGTTCATCAATTACAACGCCAAGCTCTTTCATAACTTGCAGATTAGTTTTTATTTCATAACAAGTAGCTTCCATAATTGCACGAATAATATGACTTCTTTTGTGACCTAAACTTAAACCAAAAATCAATCCTTTTGCTTTGGGATCCCAATGAGGTGCACCTGCTCCAGTAAAGTGTGGTAATACCATTACTCCTTCTGAACCCGGAGAAATTGATTCTGCTTGCATGCCTAATAAATCGTATGAGTCTAAATTGAGATTTGGGGCGAGACTTTTTTCTGCAGAAGAGAAATTATCTCTAAACCACCTTAAAATCGAACCTGTTGTGAAGATACTTGCTTCGTAAACATATTTACCTGGAATTGTATGACAACTACATAAGACTCTTCTTTTTGGATCTCGTGTGCTTTCATCCAAAAATGCAAGAAGAAATGTCCCGGTACCAGTAGTAGCTTTTACTCTCCCTTGTTTTATAACACCAACACCTAAAGCTGCACATTGTTGATCACCGCCTCCGGCAATAATTGGTAAACCAACAGGCAAATCGGTTTCATCAGCTGCTTTCTTTGTCAACCCTCCTACTTTCGTTCCAGATGGTATTGGTTTTGGAAGTTTTTCTTTTGGAATAGCTAAAGCGTTTAAAATTTCATCAGACCAAACTAATTTATTTATATCAAAAAGCATAGTTCGTGATGCATTGCTAAAATCAGTAATACATTCGCTTGTTAGTTTCATTTGAACGTAATCGTGAACTAACAAGTATTTATGAGTCTTTTGAGAAATTTTAGGGAGATGTTTTTGTATCCATAATATCTTTGGTGCAGAGAAATAGGGGTCAACCGTTAAGCCTGTAATTTCATAAATCTTTTCCGTACCTATTTTCTCTTCAATCGTTTTGCATTCATCTATTGTTCTCCTATCTTGCCATACAATTGCTCGAGATAGGGAATTTCCTTCAGCATCTATTGGTACAATTGTCTCCCTCTGATTAGTTACACTTGCACTAATAATATTTGACTTTTTAATTTTTGATTTGACAAGTACTTCCTTAATAGTATTTTTTGTTACTAACCACCAATCCTCGGCATTTTGTTCCACTTCATTTGGAGTTGGAAAAAAGCAATCGTATTCTTGATATGCGCTTTCAATAATTTCTCCTTTCTGATTAAAGAGAATTGATCTTCCTCCAGTTGTTCCTATATCAATGCTTAAGAGAAATTGGTCTGTTTTTTTACTCACTTTTTGTCACCATTTTACTGAACATCTTTGCAATTATTTTGTTTTTATCGCATAAGTTTCTTACTATAAAAGATTCAATTTTTCTTCGCTAATATGAAAAAACGCTCGCTTGTTGTTTCAAAGTAACCTTTCTTTTCAATTTCATAATGCATTGCTTTCAATTTATTGAAATATTTATCAACTGTGAAATCAGGCAGCTGCCAAGGAATGGCTTTAAAATAATAGATGATTGCACCAATATCATAACTTTTCGTTTTTGGTGAATTTTCCTCTTCTTGAAGAATTGTCAACCCAACATCTCTTAAATCTTTTACAGCACATTTTAGATCCCAGTCTGGAGACTGAGAATCAATATCTATTGGTGCTTCCAGGAATGCATTAAACTCCAAATCATTCTTTCCACCAACTTGCTGAGTAATAAATAGGCCTCCTTTCTTTAAGATTCTAAACACCTCATAAGGTGAATAGTATTCGTGCCTATTGATTATTAAATCGAATTTTTCATCTTCAAACGGAAGCTTTTCATCGCTTTCATTTATTTCTACAACTTTCACACCTATTGGTTCAAGTTTCTTCCGAGCTATTGGGACATTTGGTTTATACGCTTCTGTAGCAAACGTCACCTTAGGCAAAGGCTGTAATGAGTATAATAATTCCCCTCCACCGGTTCCCATGTCAAGTAATGAGTCTGAAGATCGAATTAAAGGAATAACTCTACTTCGATAACTCCAAGTAAGTGGCTCCATTACCATGCGATCCTCAATAAAAGAAAAATCCCAACCAGAAAAGTGATGTTTAGCATCATCTAGAAATAGGTAAAATAGTTCTTCAGAGGTAAAATTTTCATTCATTTTAATTCATTTCCCAAAGAATAATCTTATATCTCTATCTTTTATTGTTTTCTAGAAGTTAAATATACCAGAGAGCTATGCTTTGTTACTTTACGGATATGCGCTATCCGCAAGGTTCAAAATATAATGTGTCTCATATGTATTAGGATTTACAAACTTAGCAGTGGATGGTTTTAAAATTGAAGATATTCTTTGACGAAACACAAAAAGAAAGGGGAAAAATAAATACTAATTATTCTATCCTTCGAGATTCTTTAAGGAATGAAGGATTTCAGATTGAAGTGTATGACGACTTTCCAATTTCAGAGAAATCGTTGAAATGTGATGTATTTGTTTTTGCTTGCCCAGATGGGTCAAAATTAGCGAAAAATGAAATTGATGCTTTAACCAATTTTGTTGAAAGAGGAGGAGGATTGCTTGTTATTAGCAATGCAGGTGGAGATCGTGGATTAAGGACAAATATGAATGAAGTTTTGAATAGATTTGGTATTGAAGTGTTATCAGACCAAGTTAAAGATGAAACTAACAATGAATTCAATATGCCTACTCATCCAGTAATTAAAGATATAAAAAACCACCCGATTTGCACTGGGGTATCAGAAGTAGTAGTTGTTGCGGGAAGTTCTATTAGAGGTTCTTCAAATATGAAAGGTTTAGCTTATACATCTCCCACAGCGGAACCACCTAATGTACCAATAATTGTTGCTGGAAACTTTAAAAGTGGAAGAGTGGTTGCTGTTGGTTCATACCGATTATTTTCTAATTATGGAGCAGGATTATCTCTCCGAAATAACAAAACATTTGCTATGAATATTTTTAGATGGTTAGCAGGCGAGTCAACTGGTAAAGGTGCAGCAGTAGCAGCTTCTACTCAAACACCTCCACCACCACCTACCTCTCAACAAGTTAGTGCAATTGTTCCACCAAAACAAAAATCCACAGACGCTTCAACTAAACCATCACCTATTCCACCCACACCTATTAGTTCAGCAACAAGAACTTCCACAAATGCAGCTACAGGACCGGTAAATAATCAAGCAGTAATTCAAGAAATAGAAGGACTGAGAGCCGAAATATCTGAGATGCGAGATATTATTGCGCGATTATATTCTGATTCCCTTGGCTATCTTCAAGAGATGAAAGAAGAAGTAAGGTCAATGCTCGATTATATTCGTACTAAAGAAGGGTAATATTTCCCTTTCTTTTGTTTTCTTTCTATTTTTCAATTATAGCTTTAAATTTAAAACATTACATTATTAATGCAGATGTGTATTAAGCAATAATACGAACGAATTCAAAATTGACGGTTTAGATCATGAAATACTCCATTTTGTCTAACATATTCAAGAAGCTTGATTCAACCACAAAAAGATTGGAAATGATTGAAATATTGATTGAATTATTTGATATTACACCAATCGAAGATTTCCGTCAAGTTATTTACCTAACCTCTGGAAAAATCGGTGCAGATTTTAAAGATCTTGATTTTGGTTTTGCTGATAAAATGGTTATAAAAGCAATTGCAAAAGCTGTAGGTAAGCCAGTAAATCAAGTTTCAGAGTTATATAAGCAAAAAGGAGATTTGGGAGAAGTTGCAGAGTTATTAATTGAAAAAACAGGACAACAACATCTTGGAGCCTTCTTTCAAACATCAGCTTCGGAAGAGAAAAAGTCTCTTACAATAGAAGACGTTTGGGACAATTTACATAAAATCGTGAAAATCGAAGGAAAGGGTTCCACCGATAAAAAAACAAATATTTTGTTGGGTATTTTTTCAGAAGCATCACCAAATGAAGCTAAATATATTACTAGAACAATTCTAACTCAACTCAGATTAGGAGTAAAAGATCTTACCATCATTGAGGCATTAGCAAGAAAATTTGGTGATGGAAAAGAAGCTCGAGTTAAGATTGAACGAGCTTATAACGTTACAAGTGATATTGGTGAAGTAGGGGAAATTCTTGTTCGGTATGGGATGAAAGGTATTGAAAATGTTACCATCCAAGTTGGTCGTCCAATTAGAATGATGGCTGCTCAAAGAATGGCTTCTATTGAAGAAATATTAGAAAAACTTGGTGGGGAATGTGCTCTTGAATTTAAATATGATGGAGAAAGAGTACAAGGACACATCCTTAATGATGATGTTTCTCTTTATTCCAGAAATTTGAATGAAATTTCCAATATGTATCCTGATGTAAAAGAGGCATTAAAGAGCAGCCTCAAATCTAAAGATATCATTGTTGAAGGAGAAATCACAGCTTGGGATCCAGTTGGAGAAAAATTAAAACCGTTTCAAATTTTAATGTCAAGGAAACGAAAACACGGTATTGAAGAAGCAGTTCAGTCTATACCGGTAAAAGTTTTCCTTTTTGATATTCTCTATATAGATGGAGAGAGTTTGTTAGAAAAATCTTACCCTCAGCGAAGGAAAATACTTGAATCGATAATTTCGGATAACGAAATCATTGTCCTATCTTCGAGAAAAATTGTCTCAACACCAGAATCATTCGAAGAATATTTCGAAAAAGCAATCGAAAATGGTTGCGAGGGAATTATGGCAAAAGACACTCGAGAGGAAACACAATATCAAGCAGGGAGCAGAGGATTCCTTTGGATAAAGCATAAATTTGACTATTCAGAATCTTTTGCCGATAGTTATGATTTTGTTGTAGTGGGAGGATTTTACGGGAAGGGAAGAAGGAAAGGTACTTTAGGAACTTTGTTGATGGCTGCATTTAATTCCGAAGAAGAACGTTTTGAAACTGTTTGTAAATTAGGCTCTGGTTTCTCAGATGAAGACTTGGCTAAAGTCACTGAAGAATTAATGAAATTAAAAATTGATCAAAGACCTAAGGATGTCATTTCAAAAATGATACCTGATGTTTGGATTCAACCTACTAAAGTTTACGAAATTCAGGGTGCAGATCTCTCTACAAGTCCTATTCATACTTGTGCTTTGGATGAAATAAAGAAAGATACAGGTATTGCAATTCGGTTTCCAAGATTTATTAGATTTAGGGATGATAAAAATCCCGAACAAACAACTACAACTAGTGAGATAATTGCAGCATATAAAAATCAA
>JAUWKS010000075.1 GCA_030614005.1 Candidatus Heimdallarchaeota archaeon
ATTTGATTATACATTCTCTTAAAACCAAAGATCCTTGGAAGCTTTGAATAAACGCCATTTGCAATCACAAGTATCTTTCCTTTATGTATTGATGTCTCTGTAGTAACTTCTACACAATCAGAACCATAATTTGCTCGTTTAACATTTTCTTGTCTAAACTCAGCACCAGCTTCAATGGCTTTCTCCCGTAAATTATTATCAAAATCCTTTCGTGAGGTTAAATAAGCAATATCACTATTACTACACCTTGCTTCGAATTTCAAAGAAGGAGAGACTATGTGTAAACCAGCAATTTTGTTTGAAGTGGGTAGCAAGATATCCTTTTCGGGTAGAACTTCCAGTGCTTGAAACCCTAAAGCGCCTCCACAAGCTTTGTCCCTTGGAAATTTCTGTTTATCCAATAAAAGAACATCTAAACCCTTTTTTGCAGCAGTATAAGCACTTGTTGACCCCGCAGGACCACTACCAACAATTATCAAGTCTTTCATTTACTTTTCTCCTCTTCTTTGAATTGAAATACTTTTGTAACGATTCCTCTATCCTAAATAACGATTTCTGAAAAGAGCATTTATATTTAAGGGATAGCCAAGACAAGCATTATTTTAGTTGGGTTATTAGAGGAGAATGAGGGAGGAGAGAAAAAGAAGAATAGAAATCAAAAATTATGGATAGCAAATTTCAATATAATCCATAACTTTCGAAGTGAATTCTAGGACCATTGATTTACCTCAAAATTGAAGTGCTAAGTTGTAACATAAGTGGATTTACTGAAGTAGATAATCTTCCATGTTTTACTTTTTCTTTCTCCTCTTACGGATATAAAGACTGATTGAACTAACTGTAAGCAATGCTGGAATTGTAATTAGAATTTCGATACCAGCAATTCTTGCATCCCAAAATAGTTTACCCATTCTATAGCCAACAGCTTCTACATGCTGATGCAGAAAGAGATCAATAATCTTTCCATCTTCTGTTGTTCCATTATAATCCAAACATATATGATAGCCATTTAGTACCCCTGTTGTTAAATCATATTCGTATTTCAAATCATAAAAACCAGCAATACACCAACCTTGATCCTCACCATCAGTAGGTACATAAAAATCCCTCCAATAACTCCATTCGAAAATTCCTTTTGAATCCTCCTTATCAAAAGCTGTAATAAACGTAAAACTACGTGTTTTATATAGCGGATCCGGGTCCATTGTTCCTCCTACTTCAGCAAGATATTCAAACAGTGGATCAACCACACTTAAGTCGAAAAAGTGTGTGTTAATTATCTTTGGTGTACCTTTATCAAATAAGGATTGATCCCAAGAATTATTTAGTTCTGCCATAAGAATAGGCAAAAATAATAAATCAAGAATCGTATAGTTGTTCGAAGTATCTTTAGTCGTAACTGTATCTTCTCCGATTGTAATAGTATACTCTATCTCATGACTAACTTCACTTGTTATGTGAACAGCATATTTAGACCCTACAGGATGATTAGTTTCACCAATGAAAATACCGGTAGAAGACGTGCTCAAATCTCCATGTTGAACACTCCATTCTGATGTCACTACATCGTATTCATAATCCAATTCGACAATACTAGTAAAATCTGCTAATGAATTCGTTATATTCAGGAATAATAATATAGAAACTAGTAATAATACTATAATTTTGATTCTCTTCTTCAAGAAATATTCCCCCAAGAATTTTTTTCTTACAATAACAAATTCTTCTCTATTCATTAGTTTTTTGGGGGCAAAAATTAACTAAAATTGAACTAGAGAAGCTTTTTATTTAGTTTTAAAGATAGATAACTCCAACCTTGGAGGGGTGACTTATTATAAACAATAAAATTGGGAAAATTTTATCACTAGTTCTATTAGGAATGCTAATTCAAACACAATTATGTTCAGCAGATACATTTGGTGTCTCTGTTGGAGAAACATTTACTTATGAGTGTATAACTTCAGAACGAACATTAGTTTGGGGATCAAATTCAAGTTTGTCAGAAGGATATTCACTTGATGACCATCATTTTGCTGAAGGAACGGCAGTGTCAGTTGAAGTTACACATATTGATGACAATGTCTATTATGTTGTTTCTAAAGATGGTTTTGAAGCTTTTCATAGTTCAGATGCTTTATCACTGTCATTAGCAATACTATTCGAGGAAGGGTCTATCATCTACTCGTTTTACAGTATTATAAACCATATTGAACAATTGGGATGGAACCAAACGCTATTGGATCAAGGACCTTATTTACTATGTAGAGAATTATTTGTAGAAATTGATTCCACTTCATGGAGTGACCTTATTGATGTAGTAACTTCAAAAATTGAGCATTACTCCACAGCAATAGTAACATATGACGATTCATTTCTTGGAGAAATTGAAGTACTATATGTTAATAGTGACTCAACCTTTGCATACGAGTTTCATTATTCAGGCGTATTAAATGTAACGTATACCCCTACCAGTCCTATAAGTCCATGGACAAAATATAGTGATGATGTAGAGTACTATCAAAGTTTTGTCTATGATAAGACCACAGGTGCATTGCTTGGTATGCATTCATACGGTTCAATGACTGGAACAAGCAACGGAACAAACTTTGAATATGCTGTAGATAGTCATATCGAAAAGGAAGGATATGATTTACCAGTAAGTATACTGAGTAATACTAAAGGATTCTCCGGGTACAGCATTGCTATTGCTTTTGGAAGTATGACTACATTAGTCATGATTGCTGTTTATGTTAGAAGGAAAAAAGCAACCATTTAAACCAATAGTTGATTAGATAGTTAGCTAACATCTAATCAGTCATCTTTTTCTAATTTGAATTACAAACAATAGTTCAAAAGTTGTATAAAAGAGAAATAGAAACTCAATTTTGTGAACTCGCTTTTGTATTGTTATCTCCGAAGAACAAAACATCTCCTATGGTTGGTTTATTGCTGTGTTCGATGATGAATGATTATTTCATCTCAAAAACGCCGCTTTCTTGCTTTACTTTCTAAAGACTAATTCAAATTAATCAAGAACAATAAATTAGTTAGTAGAAGAGTTGAGTGATTAAGATGAAAATTTTAATAATTATTAATGATGCCTCATATGGAACCGAGAAAGCATTCAACGCTTTGCGGTTAGCCATGTCTGTGCAGAAAGAGCATAAAGATGTTGAAGTGAATGTTTTTCAGCTAGCGGATGCCGTTACTTGTGCAATTCCCAATCAACAAACACCAAATGGGTACTATAATTTAGAGCGAATGTTGAAATCAGTTATTCGGAAAGGTAGAGAAATCAAGGCTTGTGGTGGATGTCTCAATGCCAGAGGATTAAAAGAAGTTGGGTTGATCGAAGGCATAGAGAGTAGTACTATGAGTCAATTATCACAATGGACGTATGATGCTGCTAAAGTCATCACGTTCTGATAGATAGTTTGTGAAACTAGATAAGAAAAGGAAAGCGAATGTAATAATAGTGGACAATCCCGAATGTGAACCGTGATTAGTTAGAGAAGCACAAAATAAAATTCACTTAAAATTAGAGAAAGGAATATATACCAAAACAGACATAGTATACACGAGAACCATGTCTGTACTATCAGTGAGAATAGATAAAGAGCTGGAAGAGAAACTAAAGCTTCTAATGGAAAAACAGAAAATAATTGACAAGTCATCTTTTATTCGAAGATTACTCGATGAATCAGTACAAGAAAAACTAATTGACATTTTGTGTAAAGAAGTTAAAAGAAAAAACATAAGTGCGTGGAAAGCCGCAGAACTCGCCCAGATGTCTTTAAGAGGGATTATGCATGAACTTGCTAAGCGAGATGTAAAAACATATGACGAAGTATCGTTAGAACAAGATTTAGCTTTTGTTGATAGAGAAGGATAAAACAATGATAGGGATAACAAACGCTTCACCGTTAATCTATTTGGGAAAATTAGGCATAATAGAACTCCTCCCAAAATTATTCTCAAGAGTAATCACAACTACAACAGTAAAAGAAGAAGTTTTACAGGTAAAAGCTGCACCTGAATATCCTATACTTACAGAAGTTTTCGAGTCATGGTTAGAAGTAGTGAAAGTCGAAGAAGAGCTTGTGCAAAAAATAGCTGCTCTACAAATACATAGAGCAGAAGCTGAAGTAATAGCCTTAGGGAGAGAGCTGCTAGCAAAAGAAGAAGAAATAATAGTAATAATAGATGATCTTCTAGCAAGAGAAATAGCTGTTAGTCTAGGATTGACTGTAACAGGAACAATTGGCATTATACTAGAAGCATTAAAAGAGAAAATTGTCTCAAAAAAAGCAGCGAAAATGTTAGTAGAACAATTAATAACAACGACAAATTTTAGATTGTCAGCAAAAGTTTATGCAAAAACATTGAAAGAAATAGAAACAAGAGGATAAAAATTATCAGTTAAGACTTTTAGAGATAAGATGGTTTGATTGAATTTCTTATTTTCATTTTGATTATAGTAATCATCAATTGATCAGTCCGAAACTAAACCAGTTTTTCTGTGGGAATGGGATCATTAGATAACTTTCTTAATTTTTCTTGGAAAGCTTCAACCTCGGATTGAAAATCACTTAAGAATGTAGCTCTTAGTAAAACTAACCTCCCAGATTCTATTTAAAGAAATAATCTGGATCCTGGTTTGATGTTGAGTTTCTCACGTATTTCTTTAGGAATTAAAATTCCACCGAGAGTACATAGTGGGAACGATGTTATGAATTTAATGTTTGGTTGACAAAGTGAAAATTTTAGAAGTAAAGCAAGAAAAAATGATTCAACGAATAAAATGAAAGAGTAAGAGAAAATGATGGGCAATCCCAGATGTGAACCAGGGACTTTTGAAAAAAGGATAAACTCTAAGAGGGAAAGATAGCCATCTGTATAAAACTCCCTTAAAGTGAATAGATTTCTTTATCTTCCTCTCGAGGGAATTGAGCATCCTTGTCATAATGAGTGTCCTTGTATTGCTCAAAATCAGCGATAATTTCCTGAGCTAATTTCTCTGTTAGGCGAGGAACTGAAGAAGCAATAGTAAGAAAATCTTCAAAGTTACTAGTAGAGTATTGTATACAGAGGTCAATTGTCTCTTGTAAAGTAATTTTGCGACCTAACTGCAGGATCAATCTTGCATGAAGATCATCTAGAGCCTTCTTATCAGTGATCTTAATAACAGCCATAAGCATCAATAATATACTATGCTACCTCGGCATAAAAGTCTACTGAAAAGTAAAGGACAAATGAAAATCGATGGAATAAAACTAATGAATGCGAGGAGAAGAAGAAGAACGCTAGTGTCAAGATAGAGGTATTTCAGCGCTTACGATCTTCTGCAACAAGTTTAACTATTGAAGAATCAAACAGTTTTTTCCCAACAGCTTCTAATTGTTTTTCGGTTAAACTTGGAGGAGTTCCCAATAGCTCAAGACTCGGAGAAGTTAATCGCTTTTCAGTGAAATCTTTAAGCTCCTTTGAAAGAAGAGCACGTATAGTCTCACTTAGGTTGGCATAATACCCGAGGGCAATTAATTGAACTAATAGCTCTAAGTCTTCTTTTGCTATTCGAAAATTAACTACTTCATCAACCATAAGCAAAAAACATCCTATATGCAGATATAGATACAGATTTGTACTATATCTTTCCAGAAAGAAAAAAATGGTGAGGAAAGTAATAGTGGTAAATCCAGGATTCGAACCAGAGACTTCTAATAAAAGATAAGAAGAGTATTTAAAATTAAAAATTACTAATAGAATAGAAGGTTACAACAGGAAAAAAAAGTAGATTTATCTGGTGAAGTAATGTCAATAGGAAAAGTAGGCTCTAAAGGTGAATTCAAATTAAGAAAGAACAATAAATTGGTTAATAGAAGAGCTGGGTGATTAAGATGAAAGTGTTAATAATTATTAATGATGCCTCATACGGAACCGAGAAAGCATTCAACGCTATGCGTTTAGCCATGACTTTACAAAAAGAACACAAAGATGTTGAAGCAAATGTTTTTCTGCTTGCTGATGCCGTTACTTGTGCAATTCCCAATCAGCAAACACCTGATGGGTACTATAATTTAGAGCGAATGTTAAAATCGGTTATTCGGAAAGGTGGAGAAATCAAGGCTTGTGGTGGATGTCTCAATGCCAGAGGATTAAAAGAAGTTGGGTTGATCGAAGGCATAGAGAGTAGTACTATGAGTCAATTAGCACAATGGACGTATGATGCTGCTAAAGTCATCACGTTCTGATGAATAAATCCTACATGGTTATTATTAGGTTTAATTAATAAGTGACTAGTGTTTTACTAACAAGAGAAACATTGTTAAAAACTAGAATGCAAGAGCAATTTGTACGTAAACCATTACAAGTAAGAAAGGATGTTAAAAAACATCGGAAGGAAATGCTCATTCTATTTCTGGCAGCTTTTATCTATTCTATCGTCTATGGCATCTTTGAATATACTGTAATGTATACAAATCCGGGCTATGTTAGAAATGGCATCATTTCCCCTTACGTAAATTGGACAATTATGTACGTAAGTTTAGTTATACTAATGACAATTGTTACTCGAGGGAAAATCGAGTTAATAATTTTGGGAGTGTTTTTCTTCCTAGTGTTTGAAGATTTGGTGTATCACATATGCTATGGAATAGATATACAAGCCTATCCATTTCCAGTATATGATTGGTGGGATGAATATCTGGCGAGCTTTCGCGTGCTGGGTCGGTTGGGGCAAGCGGTGCCATTTTGGCCATATGCACCACTCTATTATCTGCCAGGTTTCTTGATTCTACTACTACAATTTAGTATAGGCATAATAAATGTTAAAGGATTCAGAATAGTAAACTGGATAATCGAACCATTCATAGTAGCAATCATTGTCGGGTTGCTTTGGAATAATGACGTTTTTGCTTTAATTTCCTTAATAGTCATTCCAATAATCGCTTATAGCTATATCATTACCTTGATAGTGCTCTATAAAAAAGGACTGATAGAAATATCAGAAAACTCTGCAGAAGAAATTAAAGAAGAATAGAAGGGAGATAAAATGGTGGGCGATCCCAGATTTGAACTGGGAATGCTTTTTTCAATATTGATTAAATTGATAACAATTTACCAATACTTGTTTTGAAATTTTGAGAAGAGGGATTAAAAACAGGGATGGATTTGAGATTGGCTTTAAAATCAGAATCAAAAGTAATGAAAGCACTAGCTTTGTATTTTAGAGCAGTAGTGGCATGTAAGGCATCAGCAGCATATAGATTGGATGCAAAGATATGTTCTCGAGAAGTAATAATAAGAGCATGAGAAACGGGAACAAGTAAAAGAATCTTCTTCTTAACCATCTCTCCAACATCACTCAGAAAAAAGTCAATAGCTATTTCAGCATTCTTTTTTGAGATAGTCCCTAAATTTACTTGTTTCTTGAAGGCTCGAAACATCTCAATAAGACACCATTCACTAGTAATAGCAGGAAAGTCAGGATGAACTTGAGAAAATAACCAATCAACTATCGAAGCATCTTCAATAGGACAATAAGCATGATAGAAGACATTGGTGTCAAGATAAAGAGCCATTATTCCTCTTGCCTCACAGAACGAATCGCTTCAACACCAGATTGAAAAGGTTTCTGTTGCTGTTTCCTAAGATACTCACGTAATTCAGCTCGAGAAGAAATACCAAGCTTTTCTTGAACATAAGAGAAAATTCCACCACGAACTGCTTCACTACGAGACTTTATCACGCCACGTTCAATAAGCTGATCTAACCATTCAAGAAGTTCTTCGTCTAATGAAACGGATATTGTAGTCAAAATACCAACTCAACTAATCACTAAAATAGTACTGTTTTTGTACTATAAAAACAATAGTACTTGTAAGTGGAGAAAAATAGAGAGAAATGGTGGGCGAGGCGAAATTTGAATCCGCGACTTCCAATTAGATAAGAAAGTTTGATCAAGTTTCTTAGGAAAGATGATTACAACCAATTGCTGTATTGTATTCCTCATTTAACGTTTTAATGAAGCGAATTTTGATTCATCAAATTCCTTTCCTTTGTTTAATATCAAAGGTGGATCAAACACAGGGTCAATTCGAAGTAAACTTGTGATTCTTAACAAATTTTTATCATTAGTGACAATCGTTTCAACATCTTTAGATAGCATACTCGCTAATATTAGGCAATCTCGTCCACCAACTCCTTTACTTCGATTTGACTTTAAAAGCTCTAGCGCTATTAACATAATATCAGTATCGACAGGCACAAAGGTGATGTTTTCCTGGGTAACCCATTTTAAAATTAACTTTTCTGTGGAGATTTTGTCTAATTTGGGAACCGCATAGAGATTATGGGAGACTTCAAGGGGGATTATCGTACTAAGCATAATTTGTTCATTTGCCAAGATTCCTTCGAACCATTTCTGAACACTGGTATTTGCTATGGCATTGGGATCAAAATAATAAATCCAGATTTGACTGTCAATTGCAATCATCACGAGTTTCCTCCAAACCTAAAACAATTTTTCTGTTGGAATGGGATCAGTAGTTAACTTTCTTAGTTTTTCTTGAAAAGATTCAAGCTCAGATTGAAGGTCGCTTAAGGATGTAGCTTGAAGTAAAACTAACCGCCCAGCTTCTACTTTAAGAAATAACTTGGAGCCTGGTTTGATGTTTAGTCTTTTACGAATTTCTTTAGGAATTAAAATTCTACCTTTTGTATCAACAATTATATCGGAACCCATAAGAAGTCCACCAAGTGTACTGGGTGGGAATGAGAATATAAATTTAACTGATAAGTTAGTGGATTGAGAATTTCAGAAATTAAATTAAAAAAAATCTTGAGATAATAGAAGAGTGGAAAGAGTAGAGAATGAAAAATGGTGGGCGATCCCAGATTTGAACCGGGGATTTCTTTTTTGTAAGGTTCATTGATTTTTTTGCATTTTTTTCAGTAGAAATTCTTTTACTTCGTTTTGTTCATACTGAAAATGAGTTGTTACTTCCCCTAGTATTTTCAACAATTTATTGAATTTTGATTCTATGACTTTTCTCTCTATTTCTGCATTTGTTATTTTCTTTTTATTTTTCACTTTCTTCCAATATTTCAGCAGGGCTACTGTTGTGTATGCATTTTCATTTACTATTGTTATTTTTGACATTCCATATGTTATTACTCTGAATCTTGCATATGGCAGGTATTGTATGCATACTGTTATCTTGTCTTTTGATTTGAAAATAATCCTTTCCTCTTGCAAGTTTACTTTGGCGCTTCTAATGAACTGTCTTCTTATCATATTGTGATATCCTTTCAGCAGTTCCCTAACTGTTTTTTTTGTTTTTGATACTGTGAAATAGATTGTAAAATCATAACCATCTATGAACATTGATGATTTCTTATCAGTAACTATTCTTATTTCCGCGCTGCTATTCCATTGCCTCATTATTTTTATTATTGTATGTACAGCTGGTTGATATATTGGCTTTTCTTGTACCAGCAGGTTTGCATATAGTCTTAATTCAGCTTCCTCGCTTATCAGCATACTAGGTTACCGTTCCTTTTTTGTTTTTTTTTTTGTGTGTGTTGTTATTGTTGTTAGCTGATTTTTCCGCTTATTATTACTCATCTTTTTTCTCTTTCTTTACCAGCAAATATTTTGGTCGATATTTTGATGAGTTACAGCTTTTCATTGAGCATCCATTACAACTTCTAGAGCTACAATTCGCTTGTTTTATTTCTACTGCTGCTATTGTTTTTATGTATCCTTTTTGTTCAAGTTGTTTAATTATCATTTCGACTACTTTTTCATCCATAGCTAATTTTCTGGCTATCATTGATGTTTTTAGCAGTCCACCATTTTCTAGATAGAACAGTACTTTTGACATAGACATTTTTCTTCCTCCGAAAAAAAAGAGTATTAGGAAGAAGCTGCTTGAGCTTTTTCCTTTCGCACATCTCGAAACTTGATGAATAATAGCAAGAATATTGGTAATGATATTATTCCTAGTAGTATTGGGAAGTATAGTGATGAGAATTCTGTGAAGTCTGGTGCTACTGCTTCTGCTGCTGCATCCACTAGCACAGCGATTATATCTGCCACTACCACTAATACATATAGTAAACCAAATACTACTCCTACTCCTGAACCGATTAGGAGAAATGAATTTCCTTCAGGATTTTTCCCTCTGAAATATAATATGGCTGACCATAGGATAATTAATCCGATTATCACCAGAGCAATTCCTGTCATGAATTCACCTGTCCAACCTAAGAGACTGGTGTTGGCAAATAGAGGCCATTCTGCTGTTGCTTCGAAAGTTGTCATAAATTGCAGGACTCCAAATGTCATAAAGATCAAAGATAGGACTATTGAGTAGGTTATTCGTAGCCATAATGGAATATTTTTAGTTTCATTGATTGTCATTCATCTCACCTCATCAGATAGCAGCCGCTTGTAAACCGAAACCAACTATAGCTCCAGTTATGTAATAGGCTATTATTGCTGCAACATAAGCTATTACCAATGTCAGACCCATATTGAAGAACATCCACTTCCAGCTGTTTGTCTCTTGTTTTATTACTCCAAGTGCAGCAACACATGGGACATAGAGCAAGGTAAACATCATAAATGCCATTCCTGCAGCCGGTCCTATTGTCGCGGCTATTTGTGTTTGAAGTGCTGGATTATCTTCCGCTAAGTCATCACCTATTCCAAATGTCGTTCCTAGTGCTCCTACCACTATTTCTTTTGCAATTAATCCGAAGAGCAATGCTGCCCCGAATTGCCAGACTAGTCTTGATCCATCGGTCTTCATCCACCAGAAGAGGTAGCTAATAGCAGTTCCAACTTCTTCCATAATGCTGATACCTCCGAATTGAACGTTGCTAAATAGCCAGATCGCTGCTACAGATATCATGATGACTGAGGTGGCTTTTTTGAGGAACATTTTCCCTCTGTCCCAAGTTTTTCGGGACACGCCTTTTGCTGTTGGAGATGTATATGGTTGAAGTTCCATAATAAATGGAGTTCCTTCTCCTCTAAAGAGAGTATTTCGTAATAGAAGTGCAACTAAGATTGCTACCACTATTCCTGTTAGATAGAGAACTAAAGTTATTGTACTTGGTGAACCTAAAGTAGAGGCAAATGCTCCACCTATGAGAATATACACTGGTAATCTTGCACCGCATGACATGAAGCCATTGACCATAATGGTTGTCATTCGATCGTTTTCATTTTTGATTGCTCTTGTAGCCATTATTGCTGGTACATTACAACCAAAGCCAAGTAACATCGGAATAAATGATTGACCATTAAGACCAATGCGATTCATCATTTTGTCCATGATAAAGGCAACTCGAGAGAGATATCCCGAATCTTCTAAAAACGCTATTGCTACGAACAATAGCAGGATGTTTGGTAAGAAGACTATTACTGATCCAACACCATCAACTAGTGTACCTACAACGAAATTCATGAAGGCACCATCATGAATCAGGAAAAGCAAATCACCAAGATAACCAAAGAGCATTTCAACTAATCCTATGAAAGGATCGCCCACTGTAAATGTGAATTGAAATACACCCCACATAATTGCGATGAATAGAGGAATCCCCCAAATCTTATGAGTGAATACTTCATCCAACATATCTGAAAGATTCCACTCATCAGATTCTGTTTTCGTCTGAACATTTCTGATATAGTTGCTTATTGCTGAATATCTTGCATTAGAAATAGCTACCATACCGTCGCCATCTAGTAAATCATCAGTTACTTCATCTATTTTCTTTGAAAAAGCACGCTTTGATATCCCTAAGGAATTTGCTATTGCCCATGTAGATTCATCATTCTCTAATAGAGAGATTGCCAACCAACTTGCAGGATATTTGGTTCCCACGTATGATTTAATCTCAGCTTCAACCTTCGAGACTGCATCGCCAACTTTTCCATCATAAGTTAATGGACCGACTGCTAATCCTGCAGCCAATACATCGCAAATTGATTCTTTTAAGATCTCAATTCCATCGTTTTTTGTAGCAATTGTTGGAATTACTGGAACACCCAAAACCTTGGACAATTGATCAGTATCAATCGTTACACCTTTGCTTTCAGCAAGATCAACCATGTTTACAACGACTAAAACCTTCATGCCCAATTCAAGCAATTGTGTTGTTAGATAGAGATTTCTTTCGAGATTTGAACCATCTATAATATCAATAACCAAATCTGGTTTTTCTTTTAAGATGTAGTCCAGAGCAATTCGTTCATCAATAGAATACGGTGAAAGAGAATATACACCCGGAAGATCAATAACTTGTATCTCTTCCTGTTCTTCACCAGTCATCATTCCTTCTTTTTTCTCAACTGTACATCCCGGAAAATTAGCAACCGTCTGTCGTAAACCTGTAAGAGCATTAAAAATAACACTCTTTCCGACGTTTGGATTACCAATTAATGCAATGCTTGTCATGGTTCAATTACCTCCACCAAGATTAAGCTTGCACTTTTTTTACGGAATGAAAGTTGATACCCTTTAATCAAAAAGTCAATCGGATCACCCAAAGGAGCAACACGCACTACTTCAATTGTCTCGCCAGGTATTACACCCATCTCGAGAATAGCTTTCTTTGCAGTGTTTTCTCCTTTGAATTTCTTGATTGTGGCTTTTTGACCAACTTTTAATTTATCCAGAGTTATTTCCATAGTAATCAACCTTTAAATCTGAAACAGCACGAAAAAGTAGTGCGTTATTATAACCCACTTATGAGTTTTAAATAACTGAATCTCCAGTTTTCTTCTGGATATTTGCTGTTTCACCAGATAGTTAATAGGTATAAATGTTAGGAAAACCTAACAGTTATAATTTGTTAGGAGTTCCTAACAAATATAAAGATTCCTATAGAAAAGAATTTTGAGGGAAAGAGCAAAAATTGTATTCGTTTAATATAAAAAAGAAGGAATCTAAATATAAATAGAAAGACAAAAACAACTTAGAATGAAATGGTGGGTGATCCCGGATGTGAACCAGGGACTTCCAAAGATTTTATGAAATGTTTTTATACCAGAAAAAAGAAGATTTATCTGGTGAAAAAATGTCAATCGGCAAAGTAGGCTCAAAAGGGGAATTATTCCCACCAAAGAAAATTAGAGAAAAAATTGGGCTAAAGGAAGGACAAAGGGTTTTGTACAGAATAGTGCAAGGAAGATTAGTGGTAGAAAAAATTCCTTCAGCTGAAGAATTATTGGAAAAACCGGCAAAAGTCACAATTACCTTTGAAGAATTCAAAAAACATAGAAGGAAATTAAGCAAGGATGCAGAGAAATGAAGCTGTTATTGGATAGCTCTTTCTTTATGCCTTTTTTAGCTGTAGATATTGTACAATGCCCAAGAAAGGCAATACTAGAATTAATGACAAAAGAAGAAATCATCAGATCAGAATTGGTAATTTTTGAAGTGTCTGCAAAAGGAAGCAAGTTAGTCAATAATGGGGAAATATCAATTGAAGAATTAACACAGGGAATAACAGCAATACAATACCTAGAAAAAATGGAAACTATTCCCATACATTATACAGAAATACAAGCATTAGCAAGCGAACTGCGAAAAAGTCACAGTAATCTTATTGATTGTTTAATGGTTGCAACAGCAGTTTATTACGCAGAGGGAATGCTAACACTAGATAAAGAACTAAAGAAAAAAGTGCATGAAGAGTGGAATGATATAATAGAGAGCATAAACAAAGAATTCAAGATGATTTTATGGGGAGAATATAAAAAATAACAAAGATTTAGCTATTTCTTTAGTCTTCAGAAATAAAACTTACTAAAGAACCATTAGCTAATTTCTCTAGCCATTGTTCTGTACCAATCTTTGTTCTGATTGCAAGATGTCCAATTCGAAATATAGCTTCTTCTTTTCCTCGAGGATTATTTGGATCAAATTGCTTTGGTAACAACTCACATGGAAAATCAGCACAAAGTCCACAATGTTCTATATTTTTATTTATTGCACATTCAGCGATGATACATTTACCCCAAAACGGTTTTCCAGCGCAACTCATACAACCAGGACATTTGGGTACTTTTTCACCTTTGAAAAATTCACAATTATCACAAACTGAACCACAATACCTAGCACTCTTGTATTTTGATGTCATATATTTCATCTCATTTACTAAATTGTTATAGCTAAACTTTTTTTATAATTGATTAGAGAGATAGCTAAAAGTATTCATGTTTTACTAAAAACTATTATGATATTGTATCTGAAGATTATAACATTTTTATTGGTTTTACTATTTGAACTTGTTTAGAACAAATAGTACTTGTTTTTGCCGAAATGGACTTCTAGACCTTAAAGAGGAAGTGATTTTTGTAAAGCAAAATATAACAGAAAAAGAACATAAGAGAATAGATTTTAGTTTCAAAACAAACATACTTCATATCCCATATACCTCTATCATTTCTTAATATGAATGAATTATTTTTGCAAATAAAGAGATAGCATCATCGTCTTTCCTTGAATCCTTTTCTTTTAGTGAAAATGGGATGGATTGTTTGCGTTCCAGAGCAGCATTTATTACCTTGTGATGAAAATCTTTTGCAAATTGGTC
>JAUWKS010000061.1 GCA_030614005.1 Candidatus Heimdallarchaeota archaeon
AACCTGTAGAGGAAGTGATTTCTGAGGAACCTGAAGAGGAAGTTATTGCTGAGGAACCTGTAGAGGAAGTGATTACTGAGGAACCTGTAGAGGAAGTTCTTGCTGAAGTCGAAGAATCTCTTGCTGAAGCTGAAGAAATTTCTGTTGAAGAACTAGCAGATGAAGTTCTTGATGAAGAATAAGTAAAGAAAGAAATATCACAAAAAGATATTTTTTTCACCAATTCTCTTTTTCATTAATTAATCAAAACGATTATAAGCTGCTGTAAATGACAAACATAATCGTAGAAATGCAGCCCGGTAGTGTAGCTAGGCCAAGCATCTAGGACTCTGAATCCTGGGACGGCGGTTCGAATCCGCCTCGGGCTACCAAATCTACCTACCAATTTTGAGTAGCTAGTTAATTTAGCTTTACACAAGATATCCAAAACATTAAATAACTCTACAATTAAATTTTAAGAGCTAATAGAAATTGTAGCGGTTACTCTGAAAGTAAACACAAACAAAGAATATATATAAAAAATAAAGACAAAAATAGCTAACCGTTGATTAGCATAGGTGACTTGTAAAATGTTTGAAGAAATCCGTTGGCATGGTAGAGGTGGACAAGGAGCAGTAACTTCAGCGAAGATACTTGCTGATGCCGCACATCGCGAAGGAAAATTTGTCCAAGCTTTTGCCTTTTATGGAGCAGAAAGAAGAGGAGCACCTGTAGAAACTTACACAAGAATTTCTGATTGTCATGTAAAAAGACATTCACAAATATACAATCCTACAGTTGTTGCAGTTCTTGATCCAGCCCTCCCGAAGATCTTGTATCTGAAAGGACTTTCAAAGAACAGCACTTTAATCGTTAATTCTAACAAACAAATGGAATTCTCTTCCGAAATTGATTGTACGAAATTCTGGGTAGACGCAACACAAATCGCTATTGATTTGAAACTACGTGTCTCCGAAAGTTATATCACGAACACAACAATGACCGGTGCAGTAGCAAAAGCGACAGGACTAGTAAAGTTGGAGTCAGTAATTGAAGCACTTAAGAACCAACTTAACGAGCGAATCTGGGAAAAGAACATAGAAGCTGTAAAACGAGGATATAATGAAACACATCCCTATAATAATGGAGGAAAATGAAAATGCCAGACGCAAAAGATGATTTCAAAGTTGAAACTTGGAATTCCAAACCTGCAAAAGGATCAGCTGGGAAAACAGGATTGTGGAGAACATTCAGACCTGTTATCAATCATGAAAAATGTACGAGATGCGAAATATGTGTGCTCTTTTGTCCAGAACCTTGCATAGAACTGGATCAAGAGGATAAGTCACACAAAAAAGGGAAAATAATTATCGATTATGATTATTGTAAAGGTTGTGGCATATGTGCTAATGAATGCCCACAGCATTGTATTGATATGATCAAAGAGACTGAATTTCTCAAGGATGAAGAGAAGGAGGACAAATAAATGACTGTTTCCGATAACCGACCAAAATCACTTGGACATGATGAACCCAAAACCTTCATCATCAGTGGTAATCATGCTGCTGCTTATGCTGCTAAAATGGCTCGAGTAGAAGTCGTTGCCGCTTACCCAATTACTCCTTCTACTGGATGTATTGAGAAAGTATCCGATTTCGTAGATGGAGGGACGATGGGTGCAAATTATATTAAAGTTGAAAGTGAACACAGTGCTGCTGCTGCCTTAATTGGTGCCTCCGCTACTGGTGCACGAACTTTTTCCTCTACTTCTGCTCATGGTTTGCTTTATATGGCAGAACTCGTTTGGTGGGCAGCTCTTGCTCGTTTACCAACCGTTATGAGTATAGTCAATCGAGAGTTAGCTCCTGCATGGTCCATTTGGGCTCAAACACAAGATTCAATGGGTCTTCGAGATTCTGGTTGCCTTCAATATTATTGTAAAAACAATCAAGAAGTCTATGATTCAGTAATTATGGCTTACAAGATAAGTGAACATGAACATGTCTACATGCCCTCATTAGTCTGTCAGGATGCCTTTATTCTCTCACATACAAATGCTCCCGTAGATATGCCAGCTCAAAAGGACCTTGATGATTTCTTACCTGCTTATGAACCAAAACATTTCAAACTCGATCCCAAAGATCCTGTTACACACAGCAGTTTAGCTTATCCAGAACACTATCGCCAGAAACGTATGAACATAATGGAATCCACTCATCGTGCTAAACAAATCATCAAAGATGTTTGTGCAGATTATAAGAAGCGCTTTGGCAAATTCCATGGCGATCTTTTAGAAACATATGGTATCGACAAGAAAACCAAACATATTATTATTTCTCATTCTTCTATTGCCGAAGAAATTGAAGTTTCAGTTGATATGTTGAAGAATAAAGGATACGATGTCGGTTTGATTCGTGTACGAGTTCTTAGGCCATTTCCTGATGAAGAGCTTAGAGAACTTTGTAAGAATATCGAGACAATACACTTTATCGAGAGAGCCCCTTCTTATGGTTTTAAGGGTATTATCGCTATCGACACGATGGCTGCTCTTTTTGAAGGTGATGCTCGACCAAAAGCATTCCACCATATCGAAGGACTCAGTGGAATGGATGTCACAGCAGAATATGCTGCTGACTTGATCGAAAAAGATCTTGAAACTCTAAAATGAGGTGAAAGAAAAAATGGTTACTACTAAAGAGATTTTAAGACTCCCAGAACCCATTCTAGCAGGTCACGCAGCTTGTGCAGGTTGTTCATCTTCTCTTGGATTGCGCTATGCATTAAAAGCCCTTGGTGAAGATGTTATAATGTCTGTTCCAGCTTGCTGTACTTCCGTTTGGCAGGGACCTTATCCAAAATCATCTATTTCTGTTCCAGTACTAAATATTGCCTTTGCTGCTGCCGCTTCAGCTGCTTCTGGCATTTCAGGTGCATTACAAGCCAAAGGAAACAAAGATACAACCGTCCTTGCTTGGGCAGGAGACGGCGGAAGTGTTGACATTGGTTTGGCAGCTATCTCAGGTGCTGCGGAAAGAAATGATAACATGATTTACGTCTGTTATTCAAATGAAAGCTATAGTAATACTGGTGTTCAAAAATCTGGTGCAACACCACCTGGTGCCCGAACAACAACAACACCTCTTGGACGTGTTGGTTCTCCAAAAGATATCTCCTTAATTATGTGGACTCATAATTTACCCTATGTTGCAACAGCTTGTACGTCTTATCCACGCGATTTTATAACAAAACTCCAGAAAGCCCAGACAATGGATGGATTCAAATTCATTTACCTTCTCGCACCTTGTTGTGTTGGCTGGAAATTCCCTGCAGAGAAAACAATTGAAATTGGTAAACTCGCAGTAGAATCTGGTGCCCATATTTTATGGGAAGCAGTAAATGGTGACATTAAACTCTCCAATTTAAGCAAGAAGTATGAGGATCCTGCAAAACGAAAACCATTAGCTGAATATCTGAAAGATCAAGGTCGGTACAAAGGTATCGGTGAAGATATGATTAAGGCATACCAAACCTACATTGATCATCAGTGGTCAATTATTACTTCTCTTGCGAAGATTAGTCAATAATAATAAAAAAATTGAAGCATATTAACATGCTTCTCATTTTCTTTCTTTTATTTTTAGAATCTACTACCACTCAAGCATCCTTTTTGCTGCTAGAAGATTTTCTTTAACATTCGTGTGTAAATCAGGGCCGTGTCCGCTATACAAATGCTCTAACTCCAATTCTGCTAGTTTACTTAAGGATGTAATTAAAGTAGTTCTATTACCAGTCGGGAGATCAACTCGACCACAACCGGCACCTGCAAATACTACATCCCCTGCAAAGAGCGACTTGCTCTTTTTGTCGTAAATAACTGCACAACCATCTGTATGTCCCGGTGAATGAATTACTTCTAAATCAGCACCTTCAAAAGAGATTTTCTCAGTATCGTTGTAGATTTTTTCAATTGAATAATTAATTTCTCCACTACCATACATTGAAAGTAATGTTACTGCGTCCTTTTCATTGATATGCTTCGCTGTTTGTGGACTTGCACTATATTGGACATTTGCATATCCAGCTAAATTATCGCTTCCAAGGATATGATCAATGTGACAATGTGTTAAGAAAACCTCTATTTGAAAATTATTCATTTTCTTAGTTATTTTTTCCAGAGCCTTCTTTAAAGCAAAATTAGTATGAAGGCCATCAAGACCAAGATCTATCACCAGAATTTTCTCTTCATCATCGCTCTTCAAAATGAAGATATTTGAATTTAATCCTTCTCCTCTAATAATTTCTACTTGCAACATTAGTCTTCCCGCCAAAGTTTTTTCTGCATCAAATAGACGATATTTCCTTTTCTCATTCGCTCTCCAATTATCTTATATCCTCTATGTTTGTAGAAGTCAACTAACTTCTGATGATCTCCATATGTTTCTACTAGTGCAACTCTTTCTTCTCTTATTCTAAGTATCTGTTCTGTAGAGTCCATTACAAAAGAACCAAACCCTTTGTTTTGCATATCATCTCTAATTGCTACTTTCTGAATTTCCATTAGGTTGTGACTCTCCTTCAATTTAATAGTAAAGGTACCAATAATTTCCCCTTTATAGAGAACAGAATAGACTGTTTTGTTTTCAATTCTTTCGAGAATCTTTTCTTTGGTTTCTAACAGTCCTCTGGGTTTTCTACCTAAAATGGCTTCAATAGGTGAATACGCCGTTAAAATGATATCTAGTAGTATAGGAACTTCTTCTGAGATGGATAATCGTATTTCTGTTTCTTTCATCCAATCATCTTTCAAAAAGTCTGGTAAATGCAAATAAAATCTCCTGCAATATAGTGCTTATCTAACCAACCAATCATTGATGATTGCGTTATTTGAATTTTCCTAATTAATTTAACATTCAAAGTAAGAAATTAAACTGAAAAAATGATTTTTATACTACTGAATGATACTACATTTAATTTGAAAAATAATTAGTTTGAATAATTCTCTCTAAACGTTGGTGCAAACATGCGAGCAATCACTCAAGAAAAAATTGATCACTTAACAGAATTCATGGAACAAGACAGTATTGATGTTATATTAATCGCTGACTGGGAAAATGCCAGAGATGTTAATATGCGGTTTTTATCAGGTCATCCGATGGATGCAACGATGGTTTTAACTGCAGGCGGGGAAGTCTGTTTAATTCCTTGGGATAAACAATTGGCAGAAGATCATGCACAAGTGGATGTAACTCTTGACTTTACACAATATAGTAATAGACAGTCAGGAGGAGCAATTGAATATATCAAAGATGCTACCAAAAAAGACAACCCAGTTATTGGTGTAAATAACAATATTCCCTATCGTTTTATTTTGTATATTCAAGAAACCATGCCAAATGCTACAATTTTTTCTGAGCCCAAAAAAATTACTGATAAATTTTCAGCATTAAGAGCAACAAAAAGTTCACAAGAACTGGACAGATTACTTGAAGCAGCAAAAATCGGCAACAAAACTATTGCTGATATTAGGAAATTTGCAGAAGAAAAACAAGGCACTGAAAATGATTTATCATTTATTGTTATGAAGAAAATAAGAGAATATGGAGCAGAAGATAACGCTTTTCCATCTTTAATAGCAAATACTGCTCGTTCACATATGATTCATTGTCATCCTTCAGCAGGAAACAATCACTTTGCAGAACAAGGTTTGGCTTTAATTGATTTCGGAGCATTATATGAAGGTTATTGCAGTGATATTACCGTCCCAATAACATTTGGTAAGCTTTCAGCTGAACAAGAAAAAATACGTGATACAACTCTTAAAGCATACAAAGCAGCAATTGAATCCATTGATTTGGGCGTTCCTCTCTGGAAGATATCCAAAGCAGCAAATGATGTTATTGAGAATGCCGGTTATGTTATGCCTCATGGTTTAGGTCATGGATTAGGTCTAGCCGTTCATGATTCTCCCGGCGTTAGACAAAAACCAACTGACCCAATTGAACTCAAAGGTTGGACTGAAAGTGTTGTTGAGGAAGGTATGGTGTTTACCATTGAACCTGGTGTATATGTCAAGGGACTTGGTGGACAAAGACTGGAAAATGATGTTATGATTCGTAATGGAAAAGTTGTTGTTTACACAAAATCAGAGTTAGTTGAAGTCGAATAAGATAGAATGGTTCTTCCATTTCTATCTGATTTTTCTCATAAATTTAATTATTGTTTATGTTTTATCAAATACTTTGTCAAATATTTTCTCAAAAAGTTCTTTGGCTTTTATCATTGCATTCTGCCCCTCTTGAGTTATTGAGTAATATTTCCGATCTGGTCTCCCTTCAGGGTGATCTTTTATATGTGAAACAACGAGATTGTCTTTTTCTAGTTTATATAGAATGGTATATGATGTCACAGTGGCTGGTTCGAACCCGAATCGATTCTTTATTGATTCTTTGAGCTCATAACCATACATCTCTTTTTCCTGCAAGAGTCTTAGAATATAAATCCACAAATTATCAATAGAAATTTTTTTCGTTAAGCGTTTAAAGGCTTTTGAGCTTTCTGTAGATTCCTCCCCTGTTGGATACTCGTAATTCACATTAATCAAATCCTGTAAGATAAACTTTGAAATCGGACTAAATCTTTAATCACTTTGTAGTTGAAAAAAGTTTTCCTCTAACACATTAATCTCAATATTTCATTGTGGAAGAATATTTTTTTGTCATTAAACCAATTAAAAAGAGCCAATTCTGATTTCAACTTGAAAGCAAATCTTTTTAAAATAGAGATGCACGTTCAACATAGAAACTGACAATAATTTGACAAAATTATTGCATCGGTCGTGAATAAATGACTAAAAAAAGAAAATCTGGTGGCAGATCCAAAGGAAGCAAAGGCAAAGGTGGATCGGTCCAATGCTCCTCTTGTGGTAGGCAAGTACCAGTTGATAAAGTCAAAAAAGTAACGAAATATGTTACTCTTATTGACCCTATGCTTGCTAGAGAATTAAGAAGAGAAGGTACTTTCATACCTAGAGAACGTGTAACTAAGAACTATTGTATATCTTGTGCTGTTCATCGTGGTCAAGTAAAGATTAGATCTAAAAAAGATCGTAAAACCTAAGAATATTAGATAGATGATTTTTTTCGAGAGGAAGTTTATCCTCTCTGTTATTATCTAATATTGATTTTATTTCAAATCAGTTTTAAACTAGAGCAGGAGGATTTGTTACTAATGCAGAAAATTCTATTTGCTGTTATTTTAGAAGAAGAGCCACCTAAAATTAATTTTTCCTTAAAAAATCTACCTGGTGAATCAAAAATAGATGTTATTTCCCGAAATGTCCTGACTTTGTTTCCAAGATCTGATTTAAAATCAAGTGTTACATATTATGCAATATTTGCTAAAAACTCTCCAATGGTCTTACAAGTAAACGGATTAACTGTAAGAGAAGAGTGGTATGATGAAATTGAAATAGCCTCATTTATTCGAGAGGCACTCGAGAGACCTGTAGAAACATTCGATGTAGATTCAATAAATACCAAAAACGAGTTACAGTGGTATAGCTTGAATAATTTTCAACATTTCTTCGAAGTTATTACTGAATTGCAATATAATCACATTTATCTTCATGAACTTGGAGAACCACTTGAAACTTCTTTAAAACTTAAGGGGACAAAGGAAAACTTGGCTTTTATTCTAGGCGGCAGACAAGACATTTCTACAGAACATGAACAATATCTTGAAATGATTCAAGTCAAAAAAATAAACCTCGGTGAAAAATCTTATCTAGCATCAACTTGTATTTTGAAAATTCTCTATGAAATCGATAAGGTTGATGAAGAGCTTTGATAGAATCGTGCAATTAATATACTTCATTGCAATAGCAATAATTATATAATCTATATGAGGATGCCAAAACTGTATTACCGAACTAATTTTTGCAAAAGTTTTCTCTAGCATAAAATTAGGTGGTGGAAACTATGTCTGAAGATGAACAACTAGCATTAAGAATATTAAAAGACATTAGTGAGGACACAAGTGTTCCAAGAAACATTCGAAGAAGCGCCAGTGATTCCCTTGCTACAATAAATAATGCAGAAGATGAACCTTCTATCGCAATTAGAGCAAATATTGCAACAAGTATTTTAGAAGAAACAAGTTTAGATCCAAATTGCCCTGTTCATGCTCGAACATTGATTTGGAAAGCAATTTCTATTTTGGAAATTATTAGAGACGTAGAGGAATGATCCACACATTTTCACTCCTTTCATTTTTATTTGTTAATTTTGAGTTATTTTTAGAAATTCTTCTTCGAAATTCTCTTCTCCGATAGCTAATACATATGCTTTGCCATATCCAAGTGAATGGATATAACTATTGATGGTGTCAACATCTTCATTAAATGTAGTAATAATTAATGGTTTGCTTTCTCTGTCAGATAACTGTAATTGAGAAGCTGCTAAGAGAGCTTTCACTTCTTTCTTTTTCTGAAATGACAGCGAATAACTTTTTGTTTCGTCATCACTGATAAGAAAGTTACTAATCCAAATTAAACCAAGAATCTCATTTCTAATCTGAAAATCCAAACGCCAAATCCTTTTATCTAAACCAAGTTCTTGATAATTTACAATCGAAATTGTTTTTTGAGAAAAAGCTATCTTTTGTTTTTTACAGAAATCTGCAAGGTAGTGATTGATTATTTTTTTATTTTCCCCTTCATAAATTGAATAGATACAAAAGGATCCATTCGGATGTGGAACTAGAAGTTTGAATAAAACACCGGCATCAAATAAGTAGGTAATATCCTTCTCTCGAAAACGGGTTTCATCTAAAGCAATTTTAAATTTACCAATGCGCTCTCTGTCCGCTTTTTTTGCGTAAATCCAATTGTTCAGAGCAACTTCATTGTAAAATTCTCGATGCTCATCCATTATTATCGAATAATTTTTCTTAGTATTATTCACTGCTATTTTAGGTGTTAGTGATTGAGAGAGATGCTTCAGGTTCTTAGTTCTACTTTTTTCTTTCTTTTTAGCTCTTTTCTTCTTAGGAGATGATGGAGTTGCTTGTGCGAGAGACTCACTTAATGTCATATCATAACTAACTATAGGTGTTGACTCCGGAGCTTTTTTTTTATCGTTACTATTTGCTGAGCGAACATGTTCAATGGCATCTTCCCACAGTTTATCAAATTCCATTTCTAATTGGGCGGTTTCAGCAGTGCTTTCTCTTTGTCGAGGAAAGTTTAGCTGTGGAGCAGCTTCTTCTTCAGATTCTAATGATAAAAGATTGTCTATATCGATTTCTTGTTCTTCTTCAACTTCAGGCTCTAAATCACTTCTATCAATTTCGATATTTTCCGTTTCATCAAAAACCACTTCCCTTGTGAAGTCATCTAATTCTACAATAGTATCCTTCTCCAGTGAGAGGTTCAGTCTATTCTTATACCAATAATAGGTAATAAGTAAAATCTCAAAACCAAAGAACCCTATGATTAATAACCAGCTCTTTGAAAGTACATAAGAGGGAATTGAAAGTAGAAAAATGAACTGACTGCTAAATGAAGAAGCAGAGATGAGCAGAAAAATGTACGTTACCAAAAAAAGATAATTTATTACGGTAGTACCTATCAATAGCTTCTTGAGAGTACCCTTACTCAATTGAAATTTCATGTTAACTCGACCCGAAAGACTCTGCAAGTATGTATTAACTGACCTTTTTAAACTCAAATAATTAGCAAGTAGAAAAGAAGGATAACTGAAAGTCAGTGAAAACAAAAAAAAATTGACAGGATATTTTATTCGTTAATTTTTTGATTTTGTGAACTAAATCTGCAAATTGTGGTGACCATTAAGAATCCAGATTTATGAGCTCTGTGGTGTTCAATCTTATGAGGACATGTGGCACATTGTTTTGATGACAGTGATTGACCGGACATTGGGCACAAAATCTCTCGAAATTTAAGCTGAGAGCTATCTATCCTATCAACATTAGAACCAATTTCTCTTATAGAGTGTTTTTCTATTTCGTTTTTTGTACTCAGCATTTCTTTGAACATTGTTTTCAACCTTAAATTAGTAAGTTACAGTAAGTTTGCACATTCGCGATTTTTCTGTAATCAATAATGTACAAATTTGCTTTTAAAGACATCAAAACTAACAAGATAGCATTACTTGTGCAAAGTATGATTTCCAAAAAAAAATAAGCTTCAAAAGAATCTTTTCTGCATTTATTTAATTTATTGTCTTTTAAATACTGAATTTCTCACCTAACTTATGAGTGTTAATAAATAATGATAACAACGTTCAACCTCTTCAATGCTATCGCTTGGATCGTTGCTGGAGTTATTTCAGCAGTAATAAGCATCATATTTCTAAGTAAAAATCCAAAGAAAAAATTAAATCAGTTATTCTCTGCAGGTTTTCTCTTTTGGTCGTTTTCATTGCTTTTTAATGGAATAAATTTTCTAGTTGCTTATCGATCATTGTTCGTAGCAAATATCTTTAGAGATTTTTGTATATTAACAGGAATTCTTTGTGCGATAACACTATTCATAGCGTCACTAGGAATTTATTATGGTGTAGAAAAAGTTAACTGGATTTTAATGGCAATACTAACTATTCTTGGAATTGTGCTATCAGTTTTCGGAGCCTTAAATGATTGGGTGACAGAAGATGGTCTTGGAGGATATAAGACTACAGATAACTGGTTTGGAAAAACTTGTGTTCAGATTATACCTGCATTATTCGTTATTGCTGGTTTAGTTTTGCTTATCCTTACGTATGCAACTCTTGAAAATAAAGCAGCAAAGAAACGAATCGGTTTTTTCACTTTGGGATTTTCTACCATTGTACTTGGATTACTTATGTTTGTATTTGATGCAATAGTTGATGTTTCTCCCTACATTTTCCTAACGTTAGCAATTATTTCTTGGGTAGCCGGACCAGTATTAATGCTCATTGGTTTCTATATCACTCCAACAACCACTCCTCGACCGGTAGTGGTTAAAACTGTAGGAACGATTGATACAAAAGCACTTGATCCGAAACAACAACAGCTGCAGCAGAAACTCGAAAGACCTTCCTAATAGGTGGTTGTGATACCAAAAGGTATTAACGACATTTAATTGGAGTCCATACGATAAAATGTTGGCAATACCACCTATTACCTATTTTTTCTTTTAATCGCACAAAATGACAAAAGTAAATTTGCTAACTTACATCTACTTTTAAAAACAAATTCTTTTGAAATGGTAGTAATGAAGTGATATAGAGTGTCAACCAATCTCAAGAAGAAATTGAAAAATCGTTTAGCCACTACTTGGGCTGAACACGCGAAGGTGCATGTTGGAAAAAACGGCCTATCTGAAACGCTCTTCAAGGAAGTAAGTAGTCAATTATTGCGTAGCGATTTAGTGAAAATCAAATTCTTGTCAAATTTTTCGACTGAGAATTTCGATGCTGATATAAAAAAGATTTGCAAAAAAACTAGTGCAACTTTAGTTGGTAAAAGAGGAAAAGTAATTGTCATCTACAAAGGGATTAAAAGGGATTAATTGATAATCTACTTCTCTTCTCAAGGTGAAATTATTTAATAGATAAAATCCAAAATAGCATGCAAGAAAGAATTAGTTGATGTTTCATGACCACAGTTATTTCAGGACCAGGCCAATCAAATATTGGTGATCAATTAGCTAAATTGCTAAAAGCTGATTTAATTAGCATTCAACATAAATTTTTCCCAGATGGAGAAAGAGATCACATTTTCTCCAAAGAAGCATGTGATGATAAGACAATCATTGTTCAGTCTATCGTTCCTCCTCAAGATTCAAATTTGATTAGTCTTTTACAATTAACTTACACCGCTCAAGAATTTGGTGCAAAGGACATAACCTTGGTAACACCATATTTAGCTTATGCTGCTAAAGATAGACGAATTTTACCAGGTGAGGTTGTTAGTATTTTTAATCTTTTTAAGATGATCGAAGCTACACCTGCTAAGAGGTTATTTGTAGTAGATATTCATAATACAGAAATATTGTTAGGGAAAGAGAATTTTTACCACAATTTCTCTGCAATGCCTGAATTTGGTAAATACTTTCTAAAGAAAAATCTAAACAATCCACTTGTACTAGCACCTGATTTTGGTGCAAAAGAACGAGTATCAATAATTGGTAAAGTAATGAATGCTGAAACTGATTACTTTGAGAAAAAACGTGACCCTATTTCTGGTGAAACGAAACTTATCCTACACGAAATTCCTGTAAAAAACAGAGATGTAATTATTGCTGATGAGGTTATTCGTACAGGTGGTACAATAGTCAAAGCAATACAAGCACTTCAAAAAATGAATGCAGGAAGAATATTCGTTGCTAGTACTCATATGATGCTTGTGAATGATGCTGATAAAAAAATACTTACTGCAGGAGCAGAAGAGCTAGTCGGTACAGATAGCTTACCGTCAGAATATGGTATAGTTCCAGTAGCACCGATGATTAAAGATCAATTAGACAAGTATTGAATTGGAATGAGTATATTTGACAAATTTAGAAGAAGCATCATTGGGAAAAATAACTGAACAACCCAATAAACCATTCTTTTTTCAGCTTTCAGGAATACACCCTGAGTTGCCATCTATTGAAGTATTGTCAATATTGAAAGGAGAAGAATTTCAATATAAAATTCTGAAAGAGGAAAGCCAATTTTTACTTGTAAATTGTTCCAAACTAGCTGCCTATCAAACTGCAAAAAGAGCAGCTTATTGTCGCCGTTCTGTAGAGCTATTATATCGCTCAGAAGTGGGTTCTAAAACGACGGAAAATATTGCTAAGAGTATTTCAGAACAAATTGATTTTGGCAAAATTTTGCAAAAAGAGGACCGATTTAAAGTCAGAGTTTATCGAATTGGAAAGGCTCATGAAGAACATGTTTCAATACACTTGGAAAAGGCAATTGGCGATATTATTTGGGAGCATACGAAAGGTGAGTATAAAGGGGATATGAAAAATCCAACTATAACATTCATAGTATTGTTCACAGAAAAGGACTTTTTCTTTGGACGTGAAACCTTTTCAAAGAAAAAAGGGTCGTTTACTGATCGCCGACCAGATTTACGACCATTCTTTAAACCAGGAACTTTAGAACCACGATTTGCTCGATTAATGGTGAATTTATCTCGAGCAAAACCAGGGGAATATCTACTGGATCCTTTTTGTGGCCCCGGTGGGATATTGATTGAAGGAGCGATTATTGGTTGCAAAATTCTGGGGTCAGATTTGGATAATCGAATGATAAAGGGGTCTAAGAAAAATATTGATCACTATTCTCCAGCTAACAATGCTGGTTTTGTGATGTCTGATGCAAAACAATTGCCATTTACTAATAAAATAAAAGCTATTGCAACTGATCCACCTTATGGGCGCTCAACATCAACTTATGGAAAAGAAATAGAAGATTTACTCATTCAATTCTTTCAAAATGCAAAACAGATCCTGCAAAAAGACGGAATAATCGCAATAGGAATGTTTGAAGAGGTTCCTTTGCAAGAAATAGTAGAAAAAACGGGTTTTATATTAGAACACTTTGAAAAAATTTACATTCACAGGTCACTAACACGAAGGATAGGAGTTTGTCGAGTAAAATGACAACAATTAGAATAGTGTTCCTTGGAACCTCAGCAGCAGTACCGCAGAAAAATAGGTTTTTATCTGGTTTAGCATTACAAAGAGAGAAAGGAGAGATATTATTATTCGATTGTGGAGAAGGAACACAATATCAAATAATGAAATATAAAGTTAATTTTCAGAAGATATCAAAAATATTTCTAAGTCATTTACATGGAGATCACTTATACGGCATCTTTGGTCTTTTGAGTACGATGAAACTTGCAGATAGAAGCAATCCATTGAAAATCTATGGGCCTCCTGGGACAAAACAATATCTCAAGAGATTTTATGGAGAAAAAATAGAAAACGGATTTAGCTATCCAATCGGGATTTTCGACACAGAAGAAGGATTTGTGTGCGAAGATGAAGACTATCAAATTGTTGCAAAAAGAACAATGCATTCAATCTATACATTGGCTTATGCTTATATCGAAAAGGATCGATTAGGACATTTTGATACAAAGAAAGCACAGGAGCTAAAAGTAAAGAAAGGCAGTAAATGGCAGCAGTTACAAAAAGGGAAATCTGTTTTGTCAGAAGATAACAAAGTCATTCTACCAGAAATGGTTCTTGGACCCAAAAGAAGAGGCTTTAAAATTGTTATCGGGTCGGATGGAACATATCAAGAGGAAGATTTTGTGCCATTTGCTATGGGTGCAGATGTTTTAGTGTTGGAAGCAACATTCAGTGATATAAATGAATCAAAAGCGAAAGAAAAATTACATTCTACTTCAAGATGGTCAGCAATAATAGCTCGAAAAGCAAAGGTTAAGAAACTATTTTTAACACATATTTCTCCTCGAACTGAAGAAGAAGAAAATCTCAAAAATGAAGCACAAGAAGAATTTCCATCTGCAGTAATAGCTTACGATGGTTTAGAGATACATTTAAACAGAAAAGATTTGGAATCGGAATAAATTTTTGAAAACAATTTTTTCAAGGGAATTTCTTAACGAGTCTTTCTTCAAAACCGTGTTTAGTGAAAGGGGTCAACCAATCAATTAAGTATTCAATGTCATCGTACTCAATAACAATCCTAATTGGTCCTAATGGTGATTCTCCTTCTTCATCACAGAAATTGATTTTCTTTACAAAGGCGACTTGTTTATTAATATAAAAAACGGTGGAATTATCAACTGTGCCTTTTCGCAATGTTTTTCGCGCTGCGTCAAGAATTCTTTGCTGTCTGAAAAGCTCGTAAAGATTGTCTAAGGAAGAGTATTTTTCACTCTCAATAAAAAGATAGGTTTCATCTCCCACTTTACGTTCTTGCACTTTTTCTTTGAAAACGGTTTGTAATGCAACAGCAATTTTTTTTGGATCCTCAGTTTTATTCTGCTTGGTTTCAGCTGATATTTTAAACATAGTTACTAATCACCGTTGCTATTTTTGTTATAATTCACCAAACCGTTATTAAAGAATTTGACGAAATCAGAAATATTCACTAAACTTTAATTACTAAAATTAGAAGTATAAATAATAAGGTGTAATAAGCTATGTCCGTAAGATGTTTCTTTGCTGTAGAGTTGAAAACAAAACCAATTATCAACAAAATAACTGCATTCCAAAACAACCTTGCAGAAACAGGTGGAAGAATAAAATTGGTTGCTCCTGAGATCCTCCATTTAACAATAAAGTTTCTAGGGGATATAGATGAAACCATCCTACCGGATTTGCAGAAAGAAGCAGAGAAAATATTACTTGATAAATTTCAAATTGAATATAGAGGAGCAGGTTGTCTGCCAAGTTTTCAAAGAATAAATACTATTTATATTGTTGTAACTAAAGGAAAGGAGAAACTAGTTGAATTAGCTAAAATGGTAGAAGAGACTTGCTCGAAGTTTAATTTACGGAAAGAAACTCGACCATACAAAGCACATTTAACAATTGGTCGTGTCAAATATCCTGGCGATAAACAATTATTGATTGAGAGAATAAAAGAACAACAAGATGAGCTATTCGGTGAGGTAGAAGTTACAAGTTTCCAATTAAAGAAAAGTATACTGACACCTGCGGGGCCATTATATAATGATTTGTTTAGAATTAATTTAAAATAGAAATAACTAATGATTACTTGAGGATTACACTTATGACCACTGAGGATAAGATGGCTGAAATTCACTTGCAAGTATTGGAACGAATACGACCTGAAGCTGCAGAGAAAAATCGTCTCGAGGGTGAATTTCAAAAAATCAAACAACAAATCAAAACGATACTTAAACAAAATAAAATAAAAGCAGAAATTGAGCTTAGTGGCTCGTTCTCTCGAGAGACTTGGTTGTCCGGAAACAGAGATTTAGATATTTTTGTTAAAATGCCATACAAGAGTAAAGTTACTCCTGACCAACTAGTTAAAGTAATAAGAAAAGGCATTGATTTGCCATGGCAGAAAAAACACGCACATCACCCGTATCTGTTTACTGAAAAAGATGATTTTGAGATTGAAATAATACCTTGTTATCAGATCGAAAAAGGAATGAAATTAAGAAGTGCAGTAGATCGCTCACCACTACATCGAGCATTTATAACCCAAAATATGCCCATAGGTTCTAATGATGAAGTTAGATTATTAAAGCAATTTATGAGAGGAATAGGCATTTATGGTGCTGAAGTAAAAGTGCATGGGTTTTCAGGATATCTGGCGGAATTATTAATAATTCACTTTGGAGGGAAATTTTCCTTAGTATTAAGAAATGCAAAAACACTTCCAGGGAAAACAATCACTTTTGTTCCAGATTTGAGTATAGACTCGAGTAAGTATAGTGGTGAACCAATAATCGTAATTGATCCTACTGACGATTCTAGAAATGTTGCATCCTCAGTAAAAATATACGCATTGAATGAATTCATAGTTGCAGCAGAAAATTATCTAAGAGAACCAAAAATAGATTACTTCTTCCCAAAGAAAATCGTTGTCGATGAATTACTGTTGAAAGAAATGAAGGAAAGCCCAGTCAAACTGTCCGTGGTTGTTCATAAACGAAAAGAAAAAATCGTTGATGATGTTTTATGGGGACAAATCAGAAGATTTGAAAGAAGCATAAAGACATACTTGGATCATTGTGAATTTAATCCAATCAAAGTAGATTCGTATATGGACGAAGAAGATATTATTACTGCTATTGTAAGCAAAGAAAATATTGCCCCAGAATTTCATTGGCGAATTGGTCCTCCAATAAATCACATTGCTCAGGTAAAGTTTCTTGAGAAATACAAAAACAACCCTCTTGTAGTATTTGGTCCTGATGTAGCAAATGGCCGATGGAGAGTTTTACTCAAACAAAAACAATTTACTTTGGAAGAAATAATCAAAAAAGGCATGCAAGAAAACAGTATTGCTATTCCATCTCATCTACAAGTGAGTGAAAAGAACATTGAAATTATAACAAAGGATGAAATATTACTAAGGTTTGCAAAGAATGAAACATTGATCGCTTGTTTATACCACTTACTAATAGGCAAACCAAGTTTTGTAAGATGATAAAATTAACTAGCGTTTTCTTTTTCTTCTTCCTTTAGATTGAAAGGCAAATTTGATTCCGCGTTTAACCTCTTGGACATGATATTTCCATGAACGTGAATCTATGAGCTGTTTGCCATTTTTGGCGATTTTATTTCGTAAAACTTTATCATGTGCTAAAAGTAAAATCGCTTCCTTAATTTTTTGGATACTTTGTAAATCATGAACTAGAATTGCATTCTCTTTGTGGATGATCTCTCTATCATGACGAAAACCAGAAATTATCGATGGTAATTTACAAGACATAGCTTCGTACACAGTAAAGCAAGTAGATTCATTTATCGATGGTGAAGTAAAGAAATCTGAAGCGTTGTAATAACTCGGTAATTCTTCATCAGGAACAAACCCAGTGAAAATAATGCGGTCAGCATTTTTTCGCTCTTTATTCACTACTTCCATTTGAGTTTTTTTGCCAACAAAGAGTGCATACAAATTTGGATTGTCATCCATTGCTGCATCCATTGCTTGAAGTAGTGTTTCAATATTTTTCTCTATAGAGATTCGACCTACAAAAAGTGATACAATAGCACCCTTAGGAATGTTGTGTTGTTTACGGATGTCAAATTTATTATTATTGGGATTAAATTCACTCTCGTCAATTGCAAAAGGGGTAAAGAATATTTTCTCATCAGGAACCTTTAATTCAATCAGTTTCATTTTGAATCGATCTGTCGCATGGAAGAAAACATCAATAAAACCCGGATAGAAGATCTCCGAGATAAGTGCAGCAGTTAAATTGACTACCCACTGAGGTCTGTGAAGCATTTCACGTAAAACCAATCTTTCATCCTGGTGTACAAAAAGACCTATCTTCTTGGATAATAATCTAGCAACGATTCCACCAATAACTCCTATTGTAGCTATAGAATGAACAACAACAAAATCTGCTTTTTGAACTTCTTTCACTAAATCGCGATCTGGGAGAGCAATATAGTACCCCTGGGCATACCAGCCAGGAGTGGGGCAACGAACTACTCGAAGACCTGGGTAAGGATTTTCATATTTGTCTGTCCCCGGAATCTGAGGACAAACGATTGATATTTCATGACCGTCTTTGACAAGCGCTTCTGAAATTGAATCAAGATATCGTATCACGCCGTCGTAAATTGGTTTATACGAGTCAACTAGAAAGCAAAATTTCATACGCACTTATCACCTATTGTTTTTCTCTGTGTTAATATTCTACTAAAGGTTAACGTATATATGGTCTATCTTGGTTAACGCACTCTTAAAGAGTTGGTGTTAACTTTTGACTTTCTGCGAGTCCGCCCAACTCCAGAATGATTCTGGAGGAACTTTCGTTTGACGTTTGGCTGTCTGTCGCTAAAAA
>JAUWKS010000023.1 GCA_030614005.1 Candidatus Heimdallarchaeota archaeon
AGAAAGGGTATTGAATTGTAGGAGAATCACTATGCAAAATTATTGATATTTCTATGAAAAATGATACTTGCTTATTTTCTTTGACTGTGGAAAATTTAAATATTAGTTAACGAAATAGAATCATAATGCAGACGATTGTTGACTTTAGTATTCATATAAATTAATTAATGCTTCATTTTTTTGATAAAAAAAAACTGTTGTCTATTTGCTCTATTGTAAAGGTTTTTAATTTAAAAAAGAAAGATTCAATATAGGAAAATAGATTCGTGGGGTATCCAATCTGTCAAATAAGCGAGGCGTCTGTCTAATTAGATTTGATGATAAATTCGGTCCTGGTTGTTTATATTCTGAAGGATTAGATGACCAATTTGCTGAAAAAGTTTCAATGAAATCTCATTTAAGTACGTTATCCCTTACGACAGGAACTGGTATTATACACGAAGATTTTGTGGAATCTGTTATCCCATTTATAGATGAAGGTTATGTTGCCTATTCTACCTTCTTTTTTGTAGATGATGAAACTGCTCGAGGTGGGAAAAGAACATTAGGAATAGTTACCTTAGTTGATCGCTCTGAGCAAATGTCACTCTTCAAATCCATTCCAAATATCTCTACATCTGTAAAAGAAATTGCAAATGACCTTTTATCACAAGGAGATCCATTGGATAACCTACCGGATCAAATTAAACATCGATTATCAAAACTTCTCCAATTGGAAGTCTTAGATAGCTCTACTAGAGATCCAACTGATTCAACTGCATTAATTAAACAAAGAATCGAAAACGAATTGGCTTCTGGTTTACCAACTAGCGAAAGAATTACTAATATAAAGGAACAAAAAGCAGACTTTGAGTTTCTAATCAGAAAAATACCTACTTGCATGGATAGAATTATACACGCACTGCTAAAAAATGAACGAATATTAATAGTAGGTTCAAAGGAAGAAATAAGTGTAACAATAGCAACACTAAGAGAATTCCTTCCGCACAAAGAAACCTATAGTGACCCTTGGTCTGTTCCAATTGTTGATGCTGAAGCCTTATTTTCAAAATCTGCAGATGATACAATAATTCATGTATTGGGTATATTAGACGAAACTTTTTATGACCTAATTGATATGGAAAAATATCCAATTTCAAATCCTGTGTTAGATTATTGTGTAGAGGATATGATGGACTCTCTCCAAGAATTGCCAATTAGCAGCAAAATAGTAATAGACTTTACTCAAGGAAAAATTTTTGGTGGAGTTACAAATCAGTTTTGCTTAAAATTATTTAAATCTATCAATGGGGTAGACAGCACTAAAGCAATACAATTAATTAGTGATCAAATAAATCACTTGATTGAGAGAGTGAATCAGCTCTCTGACTTGTTTTTATTTGGTTTACCTGCCAAAGATTTAGTTCAACAATTTTTAGCTAATTCTTCAGAAGGTGAGATTTCACTTATTGTAAGCATTATCGAAGATGTGAATCCAAAATTGTTGTCTCTAGTTCTGAAATATTTCTCAGAAAACCATCTCACATTAGAAGTATTATTTTAGCAAGTGAGATTAAGCTACTAAATTCTCAATTAGATTTAACATCGATTTAATAGTAATAGGTTTGATTAAATAGCCTGAAGCACCACAAGCAATTGCTTCCTCACGAACGCTTTCATCGGCACTAACAAAGATTATTTTGACAGCATCATTAATTGCTAAGACTTCTTTAAAAGTAGCTAATCCATCTTTGCCTGGCATTCTATGATCCATAATAACTATTTCTGGAAATTCATTGTTTGGATTAGTAAAATAATCAACCGCTTGTTGACCTGTTCCTGCGGTAAAAATTACTTGATGACCTCTAATGCTTAAAATTTCCTTAAGCATCTTCTGAATAACAATCATATCATCAACGATCATAATTTTAGCCATAGTATATCAAACCATTTTTCCTATTCTAAAATACAGTAGTTAGTACCAAAATTGTGTGGACTACATCCCAGTAAATGTTATTGCGTTAGTTGAATATATATCTAATGTATAATAATGAGTAAAAACCTTTTAGAAAAATCATTCAACATATCTAGTGAACGCTTCCGCACAATTAAATAGCAAAAAAATAATAAAAGAAGAAAAAAATTAAGTGTTGCTATTTTTCACTTATCTTCTTTTTAGTATATTCGATTAAACCACCAGTAGTGAATATATTCAATGCTTCACCATCCAAAGGTGGGAATGAAAAAGATTTATCGCCAATAACTACTCTTCCAGTAGATAAATCAACAGTGAGTTCCTCGTTAATAAGAGTCTCTTGATTTTCAAAGATATAAGTAACTGCTTCTGGGCATTGAACCAAAGGAAAAGCAACATTGATTGCATTACGATAATAAATTCTTGCAAAAGAAATTCCAACAACAGCTGAAACTCCGGCAAATTTCAAACACTTAACAGCTTGTTCTCGAGAGGAACCAGAACCGAAATTCTGTCCAGCAACAATTATGTCTCCTTTTTTCACCTCTTTTGCAAAATTGGGCAAATAATCTTCTAATGCATGTTCTGCCATTTGCTCCGGGGTGAGTGGATCATAAGTATATTTACCTGGAAATATTTGATCAGTATTTAGATTCTTATCTGTGAAAATCCACATTCTGCCTTTAAATTTCATTAGAAAACCTCCTTAGGTGGTGCAACGATCTTACCTTCTATTACTGAGGCTGCAACAGTTGCTGGACTGCCTAAATAGATGGCAGTATCATCTTTACATCCCATACGACCTTTGAAGTTACGATTGGCTGAAGATATTGCTGTTTCTCCGGGAGCAAGACAACCACCGTAAGCACCCAAACAAGGACCACAACCTGGAACTGCTAATTCTCCTCCTGCTTCGACAAGAGTTTGGATAACACCTGTGCTCATTCCTTCAAGTAAAACAGCTTGAGATGCTGGATAGACTAGCAATCGCACTCCATATTTGATTTTCTTCCCTTTGAGAACTTTTGCTGCAGCAGTAAGATCATCAACTCTACCATTTGTACATGTACCCAATAGCCCAACATCAATCTCTATTTCAGGTAATTCCGAAATAGGTGAAACGTTGTCAACATTGTGAGGTTTGGAAACAACAGGTACGATTTCGTTTAGATTAAAGTCTTTTTCTTGAATGTACGTTGCGTCAGTATCTGGTTGAATTTTCTTATAGGGTTCATTCACTCTGCTTCTTAGGTAAGCATCAGTGACTTTATCCGCTGGGAAAATACCTGCTTTACCATCCATTTCTGCAACCATATTGCTGATAGTTAATCTTTCGCTAATAGAAAATGCTTGAGCACCTTCTCCATGGAATTCAACAGATTTATAGCTGGCACCATCAGAATGCATATCTCCGATTATTGATAAAATAACATCTTTTGCAAAAACATTCTTAGATAATTTACCATCCAAGCTTATCTTTATTGATTCAGGTATTCGAAGCCAGGTTTTACCAATTGCCCAAATGCTTGCAGCTTCCGTCCTTCCGATAGGAATTCCAGCAGCACCCAATGCTCCATGTGAGGTAGTATGAGAATCTGAACCAAAAATAACTACTCCAGGGATTACATGTCCTTCCTGTGGTAATAATTGATGACAAATGCCTAATCCACAATCATAAAAATGTTTGATGCCTTGTTCATTAACAAATTCTCTGATAATTTTATGATTGAGAGCTTTCTTCTCGTCAGGCGGTGGAACTGCATGATCCAAAGCAATGAAAATTTTATCAGGATTCCACACTTTTTCTGCACCAATTGCTTTGAAATTCTTTGATATTGCTGCAGAATTATCATGAGTTAAAATCATGTGTGGTTCAACAAATACTATAGAACCTTCTTCTGGTTTATCTATTCCAGTTACATTGGAAATGATTTTTTGAAATATAGTTTGCCCCAAGATGACACATCCAATATTATTTATTCGAATGCATATTTGATAGCATTTTGTTGATAAATTTATTGCAAGCTTTTCTTATTTTCTATTTTTATTTTAGGCCATAAACAATCCTTTAAATATGTTGAAGTATGTACTATATATGTAAATATATGTAATTTATACTCTACATTGCCTAAAAAACAATTGAGAGCGCAAGAGGTGAACGATGTGATAAATAAAACAAAAAAAGTCAATGATTATTCTGAAATAAAACAGATAAAACAAATTGGCGAAATGGAAGGCAATTTACAAAATGCAATCAATGATTTAATATCTGAATCAGATGACCAATCTGATTTGATTACTCAACATGCATCAATGATTATTACCCAGTTAGCTATGGCTGCAGCTTCATTGAGGATTAAAAAGCAACAAAGTGTTTTAAAAATAATGTAGAAAATTCAGGGAAAAACTTTCCCTGGTTGTTTCCACTCATCCATTACAATCACAAACAATAGTTTTTCCAATTTCTTTCAATTAGAAAAATAAAGATGAAAATTGCGAAATCAAAATGTTTTAAATCAATTATACGAATTTAGAATGAGAGTATAGCAATTATTAGCTAATGAATATGACTGGTCTATGTTGGCAGAGAAATTACTTCTACCCAATACTCACTAGAGGAGAGAATTCAGGAACTTTTAGGAATGTGAACTGTAAATGCTAACCAAAGTGCGATTATTGGGTGAAATCGAAAATTTAAAGAAAAGTGTTTGATAGTTTAGCATTGGTATTGAGCATGACACAACAAGCACCAGATCTATTTTACTATGAAGGAAATCAGTTAAAGATAGTAGGTATCAAAGGCACTGGTTTATCTACAGCTGAAAATTTCGGAATTAAAACTAGATCAGCTTCCACAGGTTGTTGGAGAGGGTATATTATGCGTTACGAAATAAAGGATAATCAATTATTTTTGGAAGGATTTTGGGTGCGAACACAGGATGGAATAACACCACCAATAATCAATAATACTGCTCCTTTAGAAATAACACGAGAATATAATCCTGGGGGATTACGTGGTCTTGGGTTCAGATATTATTATAAGGACGTGTACTTAAAACTCCCATTCACTGGATCTTTGTTATTAGGTGCTAAATCCATTGAAAGTGAATATGTTCACATGGGATATCCGAGCCCTACTTCTTTTCGAACAGTTTTAAAATTTGATTTTAAGGACGGGAATATAATAAATGTTGAAGATGTTTCTGAAAAAGCTGAAGAAGCAAGACTTGTAAAAGGAGACCCCAAAGGATATAACCCCGAATCTGATTCTGCTGAAGATATCAAAAAATGGGTTGAAAAACGATTTTCTTTAGATTCTGAATTATAATTGATTGGGGACTATTTTTCTTTTTACTGGTTGAACTTTATTAAAAGAAACAAAATTGCCTTTTTCTGTAAGAGATATGAAAGTTTTGTCATTGACGAATGACACTTGGGCATTAATTTCGCGATTGTTGATAAGATCATAGATAATCGGCACTATTCGTTTATTATCATCATTATAAACAGCACTCAAAGTATCCAGTGGCATAATAGTAACATTTGCTAATATTGAATTAATGTTTGATTTTACCATTTTACCCAACAATATATTAGAAAATTTGATTCCTAGCTTTGGATCAAAAATTTCGCTTAATTTTTTGATATTCCCTTCTTGAAATAGATTTAGTACCGAATTTATAGATTCAATAAAAGCTTCGTTGTGTGCATCTGTCATACATTTACATTTCATTATTTTTGACCAGTTTTGTTGTTCCATTTTCTGAATGATTGAATAAGCAATAATGATGGCGTTGAAATCGCTTAAAAACTCTGCATATTCAAAAGCATCATTTCGTTTGGTAAAAATTTCTGCCATATAAGTGCTAATAATAACTTCTTGTGCACTAAAATTATTTACAAAAATCTTTAGATTCAGATTATGAATTCGGTTTAATGAGATATTTTTACAGAATTTTCGTTTTACAAGTAAATCCTTACAGAATTTCTGGAAATTTTCATTAATAATCTCTGAATTATATTTTGAAGCAAGCTTAGTTAAAACCTGAGCAAGTTTTTTCTCTAAAGATTTATTCGGTTCATTGTATGTTGCTTTTAGACTTTGAATAAAAGTGGTAATTATTTCTTCACTTGAATCCTTGGCTAATTTTTCATAAATATCAATAACAATCATTCTTGTATTTTGATCTGATGAATCAGCTAACTCTAATAGACTTGTTAGAATCTTCTTTTGTACACTTTTTTCATTTTTGAAGAGAAGAACTAGAGTAGTTATTAATTCAATCTTTTCATCTTGGTTGGTAGCTTGTAGAATTTTCGAGAGAATCGATTCAACTTTTTCTTTAATTTGTGCTTTTGAAGTTTTTTTTGTTTTTTTATTGCGACTTGATTTTGGAGTTGCTTTTTCTTCTTTTCTTATATCAGAACCATTTTCCTTCTTAGGAGGTTTCTCTGGTACTTTAGTTTTAATTTCAGTTTTTTCTTTATTTACTGGTTTATCTTCTACTTTATTTTCGCTTAAAGAGGGTATCTCTATTTTAATTAAATCCTGTGTAGCTATTGGTTTTATTTTGAAGGATTTTTTCAGAAGAATTATTTCTCCAATTTTACTTATGAGATTTACAGGTATAGTTTCTTCTACAATGAAATCGCTTTCTAATTCGGTTAAAATTGAGATTTTCATCCTTACTTTGTTTTTCTCATCTTTAAATAAACTAACACATTTGGCAATGATATGACCATCAGGATCAACAATTGATTTACCCACAAGATTTTCTGCTTTTAATTCATCATCTTTGGGGTATTTAGATCGTATCATTCTATACACCAAGAAAGTTTCTAATTCTCAAATAACTTTATTCAGTATTTCTTTCCTTCATGAAACAAGCAATTTTATTCGTTATTTTTCTTCTTATTTAAGTTATTGTAAGGAGATTTTCTACAAATTCATATATTTGTCACTTTATTCTGCTTTAAAAATAGATGATTACCTTCAATATTTATATAGTTCATTTTCAAACCATAGATTAAGATGTTAGAGCTTTCTCCCTATTTGATAGTTACAGTTTTCAACCTAATTAAAAATAATCGTGGAATATCTGAGGATGAAATTATTGAACGTATCTTTCAGAAAACAGGTATTGAAAATGAGAAAGTACAAGAGACAATTGTGAAATCAATTGCTTTCTTAATTGATTCAAAATTAATCAATAATTTACCTGAAGATAAGAAGAAATTCAAAAAAGCTGACAAAGCTAAACTATCAATTTCTGAATCTATTACAAAAGGATTCACCAGAAAAGCAAAAGAAATTGCTAGAAGAACCGTTTCCACAGTTCCTGGAGATAAAATTCGAGAAGCCCTATTAGGGAAAAAAGTTTCTGATTGTATTTTACCAAACAATCCTTTAACAATAACCTGTCATTCACCGATTGGTTCTCAAGAATATCACTATGAGCTTAGAGAACTTGAAGCAAGTAAAGAGATTGGTGAATTAATTGGTAGGTTAAATTCTTATCCAAATTTTCAAATCGTTTATGATACAGCCATTATTGAACCCTTGGATCTTAAATTTGAATTTCCGGAGAATAAGAGGATTTCCGCATCTGATGCTAGCAGGTTTACAGTGCCCGTTCAAAGTCCGATAGCAACAAATGATCTCACTCGCTCTAGACAACTATTATTTACCGTTGCTTCTGCTTGTAGATGGGTTGGGAAATTTTCTCCAGAGGGACCCGAAGGAGAATTTGAAAGTATACCGGATTTAGTCAATATTGATGATTCGTATGGTTATGGAGCAATTGAAGAGATAACAACCTTAAATCAAAGTGATTTTGTTGCTGATCAAAATTTTGCTCAATCCTACTTCCAAATGGAAAAAATGCATAATGACATCGATTTAATTGGTTTTGAGGAAAACCCAACAGATTATCATATTCGTGACGGTCCTATTGTTCCCCATAGTTACCGTGACCCGAAATTTTACGAAGCATTGGCTCAAGCAAAAATGTTAGTTGATATTGCATTGAGTAAAAATATTCTCTATTTTGGGTATGTAAAATATTCTGCTGACAAAGCACTTACAAGTCTCATAAATGGAGTGATTTTCAACAATATTTTGAAAGGGTCTGTCCCCGAAAATTTTTGGTCGGATTTCGGATTACTCAGCCAAGTTTTAGAAGATAAAGATGTTACAGTACCAATTATTCAATTAGGACGTGGATATGACGAAACTCAAAAGAAATGTCTTGTGCCATATATGAGTTTTTATCTTAAAATTTTCACTTGGGTGGCAAGAATAGATGTCCCTTGGGCAATTTGTAGACACGATCCAATTGGTTATAGAAATAAAATAGCTCAATTGGTCTATAGTTTATCTTCAATTGAATACTCAAAACCAGGAACACCACAGATCGTTCCTTTTCCAATTGCAATGGTAGATGAAATGGCACGAATTGTTGCTCACAATTTTATTGATATTTCTATTAAGCAGTTCTATCATGAATTAGGAGAGCTAATAGATAATTCATCTAAGGAATAAGTTTCTCCTAAATAAATAACCAAGCAATACCCAATAATAGCAAAATAAATCCTGGTATAACTATAGACACTAAAGTAATGAAAAAACGTTTATTTTCTTTTTCCTGAAACTTCTGATAATAATCATAGTCTAAATAATAGCTATCTTCTTCTCTATCAGGTACGAGTAAAATGACTCTATTTTTAATTAGATGTTCAAACCGTTTTCTATACAATGATAGATCCAATGCTAATTGCTCTAATTGAATGGGGTTTTTTACAGACGTAGCTTCTAAAAAGAGCATAGCATCAATAATATGCTTTCTCTTTGGCTTAATTTTCTTGAGTTTTTTGTCACGATTCTTCTCTTGTTTGTTTGGCATTTGAAATCTTCATCCGTATTGTTATGGAATATAATAATATTAATTATATGACTTTTGGAAAAAACGAGATATTTGTTAATCATTAAATTTCTACGAGAACAAATGAAATGTTGGGGTTAAGTTTTTCCTTTAAAACATTTCAAAAATTCATCGCTAAGATTCTCTTTCTTCCCGAAATAAGCAAACATCAGCATCGTATCAATAACATATTTTGCTCCTAAGACATCTGGGGAAGTTAAAAGCTTCATAATTTCGGGATTAGTGATTTCATTTATTTTTGATATCTCTCTTCGCTTTTCATCTACGAACTCCTCGTATATCTTCTTGAAACATTTTTCATCGTATTCTTCGTATCCAAGAATTTCACAGAGAAGGGCACCAATTTGCTTAAAGTAAATATTACTCTTCTTTTCATCTATATCGATGGCAATATAGAAAACTTTTGCAGTGCGCGAATATAAAGCCAATGTCTTAATGTGACTCTCAGAAAAAGTAATTAAGCGTTTACCAGTTTCCATTACAAGCTCAGCTTTCTTTAATTTGTTTAAATATCCATAAATGGTTTTATCTGATTTCTCTGATTGAACACTCTTGAAAGCTTGTTTGAGATCTTCAAAAGTCATTGGTCTTTCTAAAAGAAAGGAAAGCAAAAGTTGACAATTTTTATCATCTGAGAGACACTTTGCACTTTTCTTATCATAGATTGTTTTGACGATTTTCTCTGGATTTATTATTACATCCTGCGTTTTCATGAGTAGTTCCCGTTAAATTACTGTACTAACTTCTTTTAATGTTTTTCACAAAAAATTAGTAAAATGTCCCAAAATGGAAATAATTACTTGAAGCATTTGGTAATTTCATTTACTGCTTCAGGTTTCTCATTTAAGAGTATAATCCAACTGACTGTATCCAAAATCGGGTAGAGTTCATAGATATCCATTGTTTGAATAAGGTTCATTAATTCTGGGTTTTCAGAACTTTGGAAATGATCAGCTATTAAACTATTCTTGGCCTTAGAAATGTTATCAATTTGTTTTTGAATACAAGACAAATCAGCGTCTTTTCTTAGTTTCAAACGTTCTTTAAGTAGCATGCTAGTAATTTTTAGAGCTGTTTCTTTTAACTCGGGTTTGCTCTCCATTTTACTATGAGGAGTAAAGATTACTTTTGCTACTCGAGAGAACAATGTTTGAGTTTTAATTTGGTCATTATTATCTGTAAAGATTCTTTTCCCTGCTGCTATAACTAGACCAGCTTTTTTGAGCTTTTTTAAATAGCGATAGATAGTCTTCCCTGATTTATCGTTCCCTGATTTTTGAAATTCAATTTTAATTTCTTCAACAGTCAAAGGTTGTTTCACTAAGAAATGTAACAGAAATCTATGATTGTTATAATCTAATACATTTCCAACAGATGTATCTGATAACACCTTTACAAGCTTTTGTTGATTAGTTATGATATCTTGATGCGTCATTGCATTCTCTCTTCTATGACACTCTTTATTACATTTTTTTAAGTGTTAATTCTCTTAATAAATCTACTAATATATAAAATTAAATGTTTCTATTATATTAAATGCATAAATAAAGGAACATTTCAAGAACTTCTCACTTGATAATATACAAGCTCAAGTCAAAATATAATCCAATTTCCTTTTAGATGATTATCTTAGTTATAAATAAGGCAACAAATTGGAGCTCAATAAAATGTCTAACCCAGAAGATAATTTAGAAATTGACAATTCTAAAGAAAAATCTTCTCAAAACGAAAATAAAGACATTCTCATTTTGGAATCGGAAGAAAAGGGTGTAAGGATTTTTTTTAAAAAAACCTGGTTCTGGCTGAAAGAAAGTAAACAAAAAACCTTTTCTCTTGTATTTCTCTTGTTATTTATTGCATTTATGATTTTCTTGGGAGTATTCGAAAATGATCCAACTTCATTAATGCTCGAGCTAGTTTATTGGTTTCAAGATAAAACAGGAGATATAGGGTTATACATTGGTGTAGGAGTTATCTCAATTTTTGGTAATTTTGTTATGTTTATACCAGTGTTCTATGCAGCTGTTATAATGTTTGTAGCAGTGATACCTGGGATAAATGTTTTTTTCCTTGGAATAGCAGCAGGAATTGGTGCTTCCATAGGACAAATAGCTTCCTGGTTTGTAGGGAGAGCTACTCGAGAAGTAGCTGGAGATAAACTAGAAAAACAACTAAGAAAAACGCAAAGATGGGTTGAAAGAGGCTTGGCTCCAATAATGATTTTTATTTTTGCTGCAACTCCACTTCCGGATGAAGTATTGCTAATAATGATTGGCCTAATTGGTTATTCACTCGGAAAAACATTGATTTACTGTTTTATTGGAAAAATAGTTTTAACATTGAGTATATCTGTCGTTGCTAATCTTTTTAGTACAACTGCTGTGGGTGAATGGTTTCTTGAAACACTTTTCGGTCTCACAAGAACAATGTTAATTGAGCAAGAATTGCCTGCTGGAAATAATATTTGGACGTCTATTGCAATTTGGATTATAGCTGCAACATTGGTTGTTGCAGTGACATTTGTTGATTGGGTGGATATATATGATAACTTTTTATGTAAAAAAGAGGAGAGACAGCTAAAACAAATTTTTGAAGTAGCTAAAGCATCTTATAAATTGGATGATTCAGCAATTGTGCTCAATCACAAAGATAGGGCAATTTCAATACAACTATTAGAAGAACAAAAGCAAGAACATTTCCCGGAAGAGTCTCTTTGGTTCTTTCAAGAAAAATTATCAAAAAAGAAAGAAGTATTCTTTCGTAAAAGCCTCATAGCAATTGATACTATTGCAAATACAACAGTTGATATTATTTTAAATAAAGAATGGTTAGAAAATTTCAGAGCGAATATTCAAGGCTTAAAATTTAAATCTTTGAAAAACAGATCAACGGAGCTCATTAAATTCCCACAAAAAGTGCTGGATATTGGGTTTATCGTATCAGAAAGTAGATTGATCGAGTTTCAAATTAAATTAAAGCACATTCTCCCTGAAGAAAATATGACAGATTTGTTGGATAAATCTAATTTTAAGAAACGAGAGAAACGACAATTAATGCGAGCAAAAGTCAATGTAGAAGTCTTAATTGAAACTTTATCTAGCAATGAAACAAAAGTTTGGGCGATTGGTTTAAAAGAAGGGACCCATATCAATAAAATCTACAAATTTAGAAAAGTAGAATCAATATTCTATTGGTTACAATTATTAAATTGTTTAAGCGATCAGCCAAGTAAAGTGAAAGGGTTATTAATTTTAAATTTGATTGATACATCAGGTGAAGATATCGAAATTACTACTCCAAAAGATATCTTAAATAATTGTCCGATTTGAACTCTTTTTCTGCAACACAGAACATTTGTAAAGAAACCTGAAGAACAGATAAACCAACGATAAAAACAGCAATGAAAAAAACATTCAGATGAAAAAGGACTTAATATCACTTCAGTCTTTCTCATACTTAAGGGGTCAATAAATGAGTAAAAAAGAAGAACTTGATTATGAAATGCTAAATATCGAAGGCGTTTATGCTCTATTAGAAAGCAAATTATCTCGAGCGGAAGATCTCTTCAAGAAGGCATGCACTTTGGAGGAGAATTGCTTTGAAAGCAAGTGTAATCTAGGAAAATTATTTATTATCAAAGAAGATTTTGATGGTGCGATAAAATATTTTAAAGAATCATTAGAAATGAACCCAAAATTCATCGAAAGTTTACACAATATAGCAGTTGCATATTATAAATCAGGGAAATTAAAAGAGGCAATAAAATTCTACAAAGAAGCGCTCACAGTTGATGAAAATTATTTCCAAAGTTCATTTAACCTAGGAAACAGCTACTATCAGCTAGCTGATAAAGAAGAAGCAATAAAGTGGTACAAAAAATCTATTCAATCAAACAAAAGTTTTCTGGATGCACGATTCAATCTTGCAAACACTTACAGAGAAATCAAGCAAATTGATTTGGCAATAAAGACTTATGAAGATATATTAGTCACTTGGCAAAATGATGCATCAGTTTTCTATAATTTAGCTTGTACGTATCATTTGCAAGAGAAATTGGATAAAGCAATTGAAAATTATCTCAAAGCTATAGAATTTAAAAAAGATTATTTGAAAGCAATTATCAATTTGGGTTTAGCCTATGAGATGAAAGGTGAGCAAAAGAAAGCTTTAGAATATCTTGAAAAAGCATTTGAGATAAATCCAAAATTAGATTTTGTTGTTGAAAAAATTAATGCTCTTAAGAAAGGAAAATGATTTTAATAAAAAAATTCAAGAAAAAAGAAATTTCTAATTAATAAATTCTAGAAAAGTGCTCATTTATATCTTTATTAAGAAAATAGTACAGTGTCTATCGACAATAACTACTGTAGCGTAAAAACTACTACTTAGAGACCTAGATTTTTTAGGGGTGCACCATCTCCAAAAATAGAACACCACTCATTTTCGTCTGGCACCCTTAAAATCTACAAATTAAAGGTATCTTTATTCCAAAAGAGTAAAAAGCATTCATTTAAACAAAGTAGTGTGAAATAATAAACAGGTTGTTAAGAAATGAAAGTAACATGGTTAGGCCACGCGGGAATTATGATTGAAGATGAAGGAAAGACAATTTTAATTGATCCTTGGTTAAATGGTAACCCCGTTGCAACAATGAAAGTGGAAGATATCAAGAAAGCAGATGCTGTTTTTGTTACCCATGATCACGGAGATCATGGTTACGCGGAAGCTGTAGAGATCTGTAAGAATACAGGTGCTACTTTTGTCAGTATTTTTGAATTAGCAAATAAAGCTCAAAGCGATGGAGTAAAAAATGTCTTAGGTGGTAATATTGGCGGAACTGCTGAGGTTGCTGGAATAAAATTTGTTTTCACCTTAGCACTCCATAGCTCGAATATCGGTCATCCTCTCGGTTTTGTAATCATGCTTCCAAGTATGACTGTTTATCACGCTGGAGACACTGGCATCTTTACAGATATGCAATTACTAGGTGAATTATACAATATTGATCTTGCCTTCTTACCTATTGGAAGCCTATTCACCATGGGTCCAAAAGAAGCTGCAAAAGCACTACAATTACTTAATGTTCAAAAAGTAGTACCAATTCACTACAAAACATTTCCGGTATTAGTTCAAGACCCCAAGGAATTTATTGATATTGCTGGAGATAAAATAGAGGTTCATGTATTAGAGCCTGGCACAGTAAAAGAAATCGGAAAATAACCTTTTTTTCCTGTTTCATATTTTTTCTTTTCTATTGTCAAAAGTTGAAGGAATAATTAAAAAGGAGTAAATTTGGTAAAATATAGTAACGCTGTTAGATTTATTTGTAACTGCGAGGGATTCCAATGAAGTGCGTTTATCATCCAATCGAAGAATCTGAAGAAAGATGTGCTATTTGTAACGTTCCTATCTGTAAAACTTGTGTAACAGAAGCAGAACTTGAAAATAGTGGTGCATGTCATGCTTGCACTCGACAAGGAAAAATCGGTAAATTTTATCAATACTTCCGAATAGCTTCTTGTGGGCTCGGAATTGCATGGTTAATTGCCGCAATGTTTATTTTTACCAGTGCGCCTAGCTTTTTTACGAAAATTTCATATGGTATTTATGGTCTCTTAGGAGCTTTTGTACTTAATTTCCTCGCTGCTTTTGTTCTTACTCGAATAATGATTTCTGATCTTAAACCACACCAACGAGTTTTTGTTGGTTTATCTAGATATGCTATTACTGGAAGTAAAACATTCTTCAATCAAGCATTAAAGGCGATGAGTAAAGTTGAAGATATGTCCATATATAAAGATGCAATGTTTGATCAAATTGTAACAGTTTTGATTCTTCAACCATATGATTTACCTTATGATTGGGTTGGTTTCTTAGCAACAAATTTCAAAATCACTGAGCAAGAGTTATTGGATGGTATATTAGAATTCGGAACAGATGTTTTTTATGAGAATATCTTTAATCATTACCATTATCAAGCTATGGAACCCTATATTGAAATTTTGAATCGCCAAGAAAGAGATGATCTTTACAATAAACTTCTTGATGATATCATTTTACGATTAAAAGATGTTGATTTAAAAGAAATAAACAAACCCCCTGAATATATTCCAGGGCAACCTGGCCAACCTAACACAATGAAAAAACAGGAACCAAAAATCATTCGTCAAAAAGCATTCCTTACACAGCTTACTATGATTGATGAAGAACTTGGTGAATTTCTCAAGCGAGTTGGTCGTGAAAAAGATCACAAGAAAATTCTCGAATTTACTGAAAATTACGAGTTGCCTGCAGTTCCAAAAAGCTCATTTGATGCTGTAAAAGCGCTTGCAAGAGGTCAACAACCACAACAAGGTCAACAACAACAAACACAACAAACTCGACAACAAATACCCACTTCTCCTCGAAGTGATTTAATTGCACCACCACAACAAAATGAAGAAGTAGAACCTGACGATACAGTCCAACTCAGAACCTGTGCAGAGTGTGGGGGATCTTTTCCAAAGCATGAATTATCTTCGTACACATACGAGAAACTTAAAGTCAAAGTATGTTCAAAATGCAATAAGGCTCTTGAAGCCGATGGCCACCGTGAACCTAAACTACTTGCAAAGATGAACAAATAAGGTCTAAATTGGCTTTTTTTGAAAGCAAATTAGCTTTCATTCTTTTCTTCTTTCTATTTATAAAGATAAAAAAATAGAAACTCTATTATTTGACTTAATGTTATCATTATTGGGTATAGAAAATGCGTCCTCCTTGTGAAATCGTAACTCAAAATCTTTTACCACTCATTCGTGGAATGGTTGCTCAAGAATTGATAAATCACATGACTCAGCAAGAAGTTGCTGAAAAAATGGGTGTGAGTCAACCAACAATAAGCAGTTATCTTAAATCCTTGGCTACAATTCGTGCAGAAGGTGAGGAGGAATATCTCGAAAGTAATACTGTTAAGACTTTAGTAAATGATATTGTTGCTAGCACTATCAAAAATGCTTCTCCCGAAGAAATCATTAGAATGATCTGTTCTAGTTGTGTTAATCTTCGAATAAGTGGTTTAACCTGCAGAAAACATGTAAAAAGTTACCCAGGATTAACTGCTGGATGCCAGGGATGTTTACCAATAACAGATGAAGTTTTAATCGAAAGTAGAAAGAAAGTTATTACAGAATTATTAGAAGCATTATCTTCGATGGAGCGAAAGGAGGATTTTGTAAAGATAATGCCTGAAGTATTGCTCAACATATGCAAATGCTTAACTGAACCAAAAACTATTGATGACATTGCTGCGTTTCCTGGAAGAATAACTAAAATTCGAGGGAAAGCTCGTGCACTTCTTCCACCTGAATTTGGTGCATCAAAACACATAGCCCAAATACTGTTGACAATAAATGCTTGTTCTCCGTCTTTCAATAGTACAATTAACATAGTAAATAACAATAAAGTTCTTCGGATAATGGAGAATTTAGCTATAAAATATTATACTTTTCCAAATAGCGAATTTGTTAAATTATTCAAGGAGAAAAAGACGAAAAAAGCACAAGCAATATTATCAGAATTAATTGAGCCAGTGAAAGTAGGGGGAATCTTTGCAATTCTAAATTCAGGAGGTATTGGAATTGAACCGATTACCTATCTTTTTAGTAATTCTTTGCAAACCCTCATAGAAACTACATTCAAAATAGCAGATCGTCTGTAATTTAAGAATAAGTATTGAAGAAACCTTTTTTTAGAAAGACCTTCTAATCTTTTTTTAGTCTTGGATTTAGAAAAAATAAAAATGACTCTTTTCTAAATTCAATGTTTAGTAAAAATAGATTACGCGAGTGTAGACTATGAAGAAAGGAACTATTCTAGGTTTAAGTCTTCTATCATTATTCATTTTATCCGCTGCTGGACCATCATTAATAGCTAATATTGATGTATCTGCTTTTAGTACTATAGAGCCATCTTTGTATACTAAAGAAGTAATTGATAATAATGGAGATAAAATAGATGACAAATTGTTGAGTTCTACGGTTTTTACCAATGGATACTCAGATGAGATTGCTATCAAATTTAATCATAACATTGATTCTCTTGATTTGCAAAAACTGAATAATCTTGGTGCAATTTGCTCCAACGAGATTTGGGATGCAGGGACAAGAATAAGAATCACTGCAACAGAAGACTCACTTACTCAAATTGCAGAATTGGATGATGTTACATTTATCACAACAGCAGAAATAAGACTTATTATGGTTGCTATTGTGGGAACTGATTTCTCAGACTTGACAGCATTATTAACTTATGAAAACAGTGAGATATTCTGGGAAACAGGTTGTGCCTTAGTGCCTTATTATTCTGGTGTTGAAAATGATATCAAAAGTCTTGGTGCCTATACAGCAATAGCTGATACAACAGACATTTACTATACATTAGATACTATTGAAAATGATGCTGACTATTCTTTTTCTCCTGATACTTTAACAAATGCAAACACAATCAATGCAACTCAATTAGTTTCAGCTGGGTTTGATGGAGGCGGAGTAAAGGTTGGAATTCTTGATACCGGTATCCGATCAAGTCATGTTGATTTAATTGGTAGAGTTGGTAAAAAACAAAGTTTCGTTTTAACAACTTATGGATATGATTATTCTGATACATCCAATGATGATTTTGTAGGACATGGAACCCATGTTGCTGGTATAGTTGGTGGAGATGGAACAGGTAATTCTCAAAGAATAGGTATTGCTCCTTCAGTAACATTTTATGCAGCAAAAATTGGTGATCATCAAGAAGATGGTGCACCCGCAACACTCGCTTCAATGGTTGCTGGTGCAAACTGGCTTGCTGCACAAGGTGCTGATGTTATCAATATGAGTTTTGGAGCAGGTGGAGAACCAAACGTCAATATTCTAGAAGCTGCTATTGCAAATGTCGTTAATAATAAAGGTATCAAATTTGTTCATTCAAATGGCAACGAAGGAGAAAATGGTGTTTATTCCACAGATTCCCCAACTGCAGCTATTTCTGTAGGTGCAGCAGATGACTCTTCGTTCCCCTTAGATATGGCTTATTTCTCATCTCAAGGTCCAAATGCTGACAATACAATGAAACCAGATTTAATTGCCCCTGGTTATGATATTTTATCTTGCAGTCATCTTTCAGATAGTAGTTATGTTTTAAAAAGTGGAACTTCTATGTCCGCGCCACAAATTGCTGGTGCAGCTGCTTTATTGGTTGATGTCTGTAAAACAGAAGGTATCTCATACAATCCTGGAGCAATTAAAAGTGCTTTGATGAGTACATCCGATCCATTACCATCATCTACATTTGATTACCTAATTCAGGGTAGAGGTATGGCTAATGTTGGTGCTGCAGCAACTTTGTTAATAAATGCTGACCAAGAAGGCACTCTCCCAATCATTGGTGCTTTAAATCCACTTATGAATCCAGTTTCAATTTATGCTGAATTGCTTCAAGGTCAAGTGATTGAACAATTTGTAACTTGTGTATCTCCTTTTAGAGATGACAATTTAACATTGGAAGTCACAGGTGATGCCGCAGATTTATTAGTATTAGACGAAGTTACTAATTTCTATTCAGCAACTGCAAGAGTAACCTATACGATTCCGGTAGAAACTGCACCTGGTACATACGAAGGAGAATTTACTTTCAAATACAAAGGTACCGTATTGGATATTGTTGATATTGAAATTACTGTTGTTCCAAGTCATGGTGAACATAGAATGCTTCTAAATTATCGAACTACCGACTGGATGATCGATCACATGTATGGTCAATATAAACACTTTACCGCTGATTTAATAGCAAGAGGATGGGTTATCAGTGAACAAAGTGTTGTCCTTACTGCTGATATACTAAGTGATTATGAAGCAGTCTGGTTCCCAGATCCATTCAGCATTCGTTTTAATGATGCAATGGTAAGTTCTACCTATAATCCTCTATCTACAGCTGAATTAACAGTATTAGATAATTTTGTAACTGCTGGTGGAAGTGTTTTCATTGATTTCAATGGAAATGCCTATGATGAAGAAAACTCAGTAATTTATGGAACAAATGTAACTCACGTCAATGAATTTACAGAAAATTATGGTATACATGTTAGAGATGATATTTGGGGTTCACCTTCAACAATCATTGTAAACCCAGTAGGCAGTCATGCTCTCACTGCTGGAGTTACAGGGGTAGATCATTATGGATGTACTTTAGAAACATCTGGTGATGCTGTTCAAGTCACTGAAATTTCTGCTGGATCACAGTATTCCACTCTTGCATATTACCAAGCTTCTTCTGGTGGTAGAGTAATTGTTATGTCAACAAACTTCGCACTAGATACAGATGGTTATAAAAACAAATACAGTGGAAGTGGTACACAGAACGATATTTTCGGTCGAAATCTTGTCCGATGGGCAACAGCAGAACATCGAATTAAACAATACAATTACACTTTCACTGCTGGAACAATGAACATGACTTACGAATACATAGGCGGTCCTGGTGCAGACTTTGGTGGATATGTTATCACACCTGATGAAACCCGTCACAACCTTACTTGGGTAGAATTATCCAGTGGTATGTGGTCATTCACTTATAATTGTGAAACCCTTGGTACCTATCATTTCTATCCTGAATGTGGAGAAACTGGTGTTGACGAATTTGATTACCTACTCTTTGAGTGCATTGAAACGTTTAAGAGTGGATTTACACCAATAATTCTAATTTCAATTAGTATTTTAGGATTAGCCGGTAGTTATCTCATTTCAAGACGAAAGAAGTAAACTTTGATGCGAAACGAGTAAGCTCGTATTTCGCTTTTCTTTCCTTTTTTTTCTATTTTTTTATTCTTTTAATTAGAGAGGAGACCATTTGCCGCAATTGAAAGTTTTTTACATCAACCATAGGACTTAATAAATAAGTTGTTAAAATAAATTTGACAAACATTTAACGTCATAATAACATTTGTAGAAAAATGAATGATGGAGATACCAAGTTGACATTTGAATCAGAAGCTGCAAGATTACAGAATGATGGTGTAGTAGGAGCGCTCGCTTTAGTAGGGGCTGATGGTGCTGTCCATTGGCAAACACAGAATTGGCAAGTAGATGGACCATCCATGATTGATTCATGGACAAAAAAAGCGCCTTGGATTGTAATACAAGGAATAAAATATTCAACAATAGACATTACAAATAGTCGAATGATTTGTACTAACACCCAACAGCAAGGACATATAGTTATTGCAAAAACTCCATTCTGGCAAGGTTTCGTGATGGCGTGGTGTTCACCTGCTCATCAAGTTAGATCTGCCTACGTTGATATTGCTCGTTTAGCATCTGAAGTGAAACCTGGTTAATCATAAAACCAACATTCACTTTTTACTTATTTTAAATAATATTAAAAACCTTTTTTTTCTTCTTTCTTAATTATCTTGTCCAAAAATATTTGGATTTGAGAATATTTCTGTGGCGGTAATATATACAGTTCCTTTCTCTACTACTTGGATTCTCGAAAGATCAATACCTGTAACAATCATTTTTGAAAGATAATGCCCGTATTCTGCTAATGTTTGTATTTTTCTTCCTACAACGAGTGTTTTCAAAATATTATGTGGACATAATGAATCTCGTAACTCTACTCCAATGCTTCCGATTACTGAGTCTGAAATATCTGTCATAATTTGTTTTTCCACAGTTGCATTTGTGAAAAGTCCAACCATTTCTCGAGATAATTTTTCAGAGATGAGAAGAACAGGTTTATCTGATAATGAAATTCCCAAACAGGTTCCCAAATGTCGACCATTTGTTGTTCGTACACGTAAGCATTCAATTGGAATTACTTCAGAAGGATGGAAAACTCGTGCTGAATTTTTCAAAGTAACTTTGTTTCTCTTGATACTATTGATGGATCCACCTGAAATAAATACTCTATAAGAGTTGAGAATTTCATGGGGAAGTATCGGAAAACCTCTTTGTAATGAATAGTTAATCAATGTCTTTGGTTTGAGAGCTTCGCCTTCTGGAAGGCGCAACTGCTTAGCAATGAGATATTTCAATAACCAAAGTCGTTCTGTTGGATCATCTTCAGAGATATTTAATCTCTGAACTAAATAATTGACAATTGATTTATCTGGTTGCTTTGTATCTACTAGAAAAATTTTCCCCATAAGTGGATGTTTCACTGAAGCAATGATTGTACCAAATGAAATTCCATGATGAAATAGACAATTTTTACCTATCGGATTATTATCTTCATCATCGAAATCTTTAGCTAACCATGGAGCAGTTCTGTATGGTTTTTGTGGTAAAATCTCGTCTAAATTACAAATAATTGATCCTCTTTTTATTCTTATCTTATTGATTGGTACTAAGCCGAGAATTTCTGGCTTTCCAATTTTATCAGAGCTAGGGTAACTGATATTTCTAAAATTAGCGAATTCTTGTAACTTTGAAATGTGTAAAGCTACATCTCTTTCTATCTGTAATGAATCAACTACTTCCTGAATAACAAAGATTTTTCGTTTTGTCGCTGATTCCAATAGCTCTTCCGTAACCCAAAGTGGTTTGATTTGATCAAATATTTTATCAATAATTACTTGATCTCCAATAGGCTCTGTTACCAATGTATACCCGAGTTTATTTTTATCATAAACAACTGCTTCTTGTAAGTAACCATAAAATTCGCGTGAACCATCATCTTTTAGATTAAATAGAGCTTTCCCTGTTAATTTCCATGCTTCAGTAGCTGCTTCCAATAATTTTTCTGAAATCATAGACGTTTTTTGTGGTTTTACCAGATTTTCTTCGATAATTTGGCGAGAAGGACTTTTTACTTCTCCAGTTTCTTGTGGAGTTTGTATTGGTGGTGAAGCTTCCTCTACTGAAGAAGCAGTTAAGGGCGTGGAACTTACATCTACATCCGGAATTGATGGTATCTCTGCAATAGCATCTATAGGTTTACTTGCTGGAATTTCTGTCTCAGTGGTTTCTATTGCATCTAATTCATCTGGTTGCAAAGCATTGATTTCTTTTACTTCAGTTATTTCACCAAATGTTTCACCTATTTCTTGAGCTTCAATAATGCGTTCAGAATCAATTTTTGCAGGTTTTGTAATATCAGAAGTTTTTCGTTTTTCTACTTCCTCTGCTAAACTTGAGAAGGTTACTTTTGTTATTACTTGTTTGCTTTGTGTTTTTTGCACTTCTTTTGGTTTTGGTAGTTCTTCAACTTCCTTAACTTCCTTTGAATCCAAAAGTTTAGTTAGAAATTCTTCAAAAGAGTTGAGAATAACTTTTTCGGTTAACTCGTTCATCCTTTTTGGTGAACCTTTAATATTATATTGTAAATTAAAATCTTCCATACCAACAATTTCTAAATCAATATCAGGAGTAATTGTTAATTGAGGTGTTTGAGGTATGCGTAATTTTGCATCTATTTCTTCCGATTCAAAAGGTATTTCATCTTCTTCACTAGTATCTTCAATATCTAATGTATCAATTAAAAAGAAAGTATTTTCAAACTTTTCTTCCTCAATTGACAAAGTTTCAATGAGTGGATCAGTTGCTATTTCAGAAGCTGCAATTTTGCTTTCATCTGCCGAATGAGATGAATGGGCACTTGCACTAGAATCAACTTCAATCCCAAATTGATCTTCAACAAATAATTCGTGTGATTCATCCATTTTTAAATGGTCTTTATCTAAACGACATAAACAATTATTGTAATTTTTAATATCCTTAGTTAATAATTTAATATAATCAAGAAGCTCATTTATTGTTTGTTGAAATTCGCGTAACTTTTTGAAATCAGGAAGAGAACCGATTTTTGATGAGGAACGAATTTCTAATTGAGTTGCTTTAAGTGTTGCAAGTAACTCTGCTAAGGCATCACGATATTTATTTCTTAAATTAATTTCTTTCTTTAAATCTGTAGAGATAGTTGATAATTCAGCATCGTTTGCAACACCATGACCATAAGAGAACTGCAAGAAGTTTTGCAAAGTAAATTTAAGTAGATAACCTTTTGATGGATTTCGTTTCAGATATTTCTCTCGAGCACCAAACCGATTTCTGGCTAATCTGAGATCATATTCTAATGTTTCTAGTTTTCTGGCAGCCGAATCTTGATTTACTTTTTTCTCAGCTAATAAAATTTTTATTTTGTGCATATCATGCTCTAATTTCTTAACATTCCTCTCTAATTCACTAATTTCTCTACGAATTTTAAGATGTCTAAAGAATGTTCGAGGAACTTTATAGTTGGGTATTAAGTCTTCAATTGATATTTTGCCAATTAAACTATTAGCACTCAGAGGGATTTCCTTTGTATCTATTGCTTCTCGTAATTCTTCGTCTGTTAGTGCAGTTGCTTGTTGAAATTGTTGTTCTAATACTTGTATTTTAGTTTCGAAAACTTCAGAATCAATTTTCTCAAGAGCGTATTGCTTTTCGATTTCCATTATATCTTTAAGAATTTTAATCCTGGAGTTCATATGTTTCATTTCCCAGTGTCTTTTATTATTATTATTATCTTGTTCTTTATGCTTTAATAAATCTAACATATTGAATTTAATGTTCACAGCATATTTACTATTATATGAGTCTTTCAGCAAGCTCAGAAAATAATTAAATAAGATAAAGGTTTTTTAATATCCCATATTAATTTAGTAACTCTTTTGGTTTGAAAAATATGAGCTTCATTGAATGGTACAATAATTATCAAGATTGGATAATGCTTGTGTGCATGATTGTTGTTTTAGTAGTTATCCTTGCTGTGTTCTATTTGTTAAGCAAAAAGGGAATGGATGTTTTTTTTACACGAAAAGGAGTTCACATTTCTGGAGGATGTTATTCCTTCTTTTGGCTTATGGCTTCTGATAATAGTTGGGCAAGATGGGTTGGTGCAATCTTACCATTTGTTACAGCAATCATTTTCTTGTTTATTGGGTTGAAAGTTATACCTGGTCGTTTTATGGTAGATAGCATGTCCCGAACAGGCGAGCCATTTGATTTAATTAAAGGAACTCTATTTTATGCATTAGTAATGACTTTGCTTTGTATCTTTATTTGGAAAGATCAACCATGGGGTTTGATCATTATTATGACCATTGCTTGGGGAGATGGTATAGCTCCAATAGCAGGTAGATATTTTGGAAAACATAAGTATCGCACTATTGGTGGAGTAGAAAAATCTCTAGAAGGGAGCATTGCTATGTTCATTTTTTCTGTAGCTTTCAGTTATCTCATTGTCTTTTTATTCGGTTTTGTTCATGGAGAGAATTGGTTATTTGGAGCAATTTATCCCTGGCTCTGGGGGAAAATACTCATACTAGCATTTGCTGCTACAATAGCAGAAGGTTTAAGCCCGACAGATTTTGATAATCTGACTGTTCCAATAGTTATGGTTTTAATTTCTTGGGCAATGGGACTTCAATGGTTAAATCCCTTATTATAAAAAAAGGAGAATCATTGAAGATTCTCTATAATATAAAGTAACTCTTCTTCGAGTGTTTCTTTGTGTTCTGGATTTTCAATCATTTCTCCTACTTGAACGCCCTCTGAATTAAGTATATAGAAGGTTGGAATTTTGCGAAGATCAAAATCATCTACTTCGGGAGGTGATGGTGGAACTCTCCATCTGATATCAGGATCTAAAGGTGCAGTCTTTATACCTCCGAAAAAGATTACATCAATATCAGGTTGCTTTTCCAAAATTTTTGCTAATGCTGCAACATTCGTTTTGCAATCTTTACACCAAACAGCAGAAAAAACAACAAAAGTGTATCCCTTAGCTTTTTCAGCAAGAGCTGCAATTACATCCTCTTTTGGTTCATATGATTCACAGTTGGTTTTTATTTCTTCACCACTCTTTCCTTCTAAACAACTCATATAATCATCGACTGATTTACCATTTTTCTTAAGTTGAGCTAAATCGTGTTTTTGTTTTACCATTTCAAATTCTCCTAATATTTACAAAACTAATTTTGTTATAACTTTACTATTAATAATAGTTCTTTCTTTGATATTGAGATATTATCTTCTTTTTTGTTTAGATATTAATCTAAAAGTAGTTAAAAACAGCGTTATAACAATAAATATTGAAGTCGAAAAAACAATACCAATACTTGCAACAGTGTTTGTAATATGAGTGCTGTTTGTTGTTGGAGTTGGGGAAGGTATTTCCGGCAATGTTATTGGTGGCGAAATTTCAACATCAGGGAAATCAGATGCATTAAGAGGATCTGTATTGAAGTAAATTTCAAAACCATCGTAATATTGATCTCCATCTGTATCGTTTTCTGTTTTATTAGTACCATGAACTTCTTCTTGAATATCTGCAAGTAAATCATTGTCAGAGTCTACACCAAGTATCTCGAGACCATCTGAACCATCTGCAACAAATATCAGATTATTACTTCCATAAAGTCCAATATCTGTATTATATGAAGTACCTCCATCTGAATAATAACCTCTTAATTCAATAGTAAACAAATCGTAAACACAATATTCAATGCCATCCCAGGAATCTGAAACAATCACACCATCGATATAAGGAGTGAAATCATTTGCATAGCCACTATCACTGAAAAATGCAAGTGTTTGAGGATCAAACCACCCTCCAGACCAATAAGCATAACTAATGCCATTCTCACCATTAGCAATCCAAGAAATATGCGTTCCAGAATTATTTGTACTGTAAACACCATTTGTATTGTACGAATATGAAATATAGTTTTCATAAGCAGGTAAGGAAGGGTTTGATATATCGAAATAAATTATTCCGAGAGAACCATATGCCAAAGCAAGAATATCTAATTCCTCGCTAACAGAAAGATCATGGGCAAATGCTCCTACAATATCAAAAGATATTGCATGCAATTTTTGAATCGAATAAAGATTTTCTATAACATAAATTTCTAACCCATCGGAACCATCTGCTAAGTAAAGAATATCACCAATAATTTCAAGTTCTTGAGCGTTTCCTCCATCAAAATAGGAATTCACTTGCTCAATATTCATTGGATTAGAAATATTTAGGATAACTATGCCTGCAAGTCCATTAGCAACAAAAAGTAAGTCATTATGTTTTATTATAGAATTTGGGTTGCTAGTAAGTGCAATTGAATTTATTTCAACCGGATTGAAGATGTCTGTAGAATTTATTACTCTGATTTTGTTGGAATAACAAGAAATATAGCTAATATTTCCATCTACTAAAACATCTATTGCTTCATCGTCGTTAAAAACCAACTCACTCAACTTCCAAAAACCAGAACTTTTTACATTTGGAATAATATTGAATTCATTAGAGAAAATACTTACTTCCTCATTGGTTCTTCCAGAAATTATTGTAGTAGTATTCGAATAATTTGGTGCAAAACTAAATACTGAACAGAAAAGAGAAATAATTACTACTCTTTTGTATAGAAATTGAATAGTATGCATTTGGATATTCTTTGCACTCATAATAAACAGTGGAATTTACTCAAGTTCTAAATAATAAATCATCGTTTTGGTCTCAGAAAGAATTTCCGCTTTTTTTCGGAATTTTTAAAAAGAATAAAATATACTTTATGATTATAAAACAATTGTTTAAAGAAAAGAGAGCTGTAAAATATGCCTGGGTTATCGTATTCAAATGAAGAATTAAATAATTTTCTAATGGAACTTTTCCAATCAAAATTAGCGGTTGCAATATTTAATCAGCTTGTTGAAGATGGAGGAAATACTGTGATTGGAATAGTTGAGAGTTTGCAAGAAAAAGGAATGAAAGCTTCAAAAACATGCGTTTATGAAGAAATATCACATTTAGTTGCAAAAGGAATGATCAATAGAGTTTCTAAAAGACCTCCGGTTTATACCATTAATTTAGCTCGGGAAAATTTAGAAGAACTTGCAAGTCAATTTTTTATGGATACACGAGAAGAACTTTTGAGACGGTGGGCTGCAACTTATCCTTTCTTACCAGAATTTTTGAAAACAAGTCAAGATTCTTCAACTAGTCTATCGAGTATTCCAATGATTAGCTTTAATCCCTATCCAATTGTAGATATTTTCAAAACTGATGCAGCGGGATTGCAGAGATATATGATACGAGTTTTCCAATCAAATATCATAATGATTTCTGAATCACTCATTGGAACTTTACTAAGTGCTGATTCAATTCGATCACAATTTGAAAAGGAAAATTTCAGACCACTTTTTGCAATTATGCAAAAAAACTTTGAAAGAAATGATAAAATAACACTAAAAGTCCTTGTTACAATGAAGAGTAAAGAGATTATTAATTTAACTCAAATAAATAAAGTACCTGATTTTTACAAGAAATATTTTAAAATAATTAATTATGAAATAAGGGAACCCTCTACTAAGTTAACTAGTTTCGTTATTGCTGATGATAAGATTCTATTTCCAATTGGAATTGGGGGTTCTAACCCTAGAACATATTTAATCATTGAGATTAGAGATTCTAAAATGGTTAAAAAAGCTCATTCTGCTTTTGTTAAGACATGGAATAAAGCAAAACCAATTATGAAGATTGAAAATGGTAAATATCAAGAATCTGTTAGTTAGGGTAAAAAGGAGTATTGGGGAGATAAAGTTCTCCCCGTTTTTTTGCTTCTGCTTTCTCTTTTCAAACCCCAATCATCGTTAATAATATATAATTCAGACAAAATTAAGCCCCCATAAAAATGCTTTTTATTTCACGATAATATTAATCCTTCAAATTTTTCTTTTTTTCTATTTTCTTACTTCTTCCATCAAAAAAGGCTATTTTTAATTTTAGTGTCAAAGGAAAATACTCTTATATTAAAAAATAGTTTGAATTGTTGTTGACAATAATAGTCAATTAGTTTATGAGGTATTATAAATGGCTGAAGACAAAGACAACGACAAATTAATACAAATTCTAATAACCTGGTTATTAGGTTATTTAGGAATTCACAGAATGATGAAAGGTTACTGGGTATCAGGTATAGTCTATCTATGTACTTTTGGACTTTTCTCAGTCGGTTATATAATCGACCTTATTTATGTCATAACTGATAAACCACTAATGTGGCAAAAATAAAAAAATATCGATTCAATGAATTTAATTCATTGATTCATTTTCTCTTTTTTTCCCCTCTAAATAGATAAATACTATCTTTTTTGATTTGATAAAGGAAAACACTCTTATATTGAGATTATATATCAACTGCTATTGACAATGATGGTCAATAAAATTATGAGGTATTAAAAATGGCTGATAATGACAAACTCATACAGATATTAATTACTTGGTTTTTAGGTGCTTTAGGCATCCACAGAATGATGAAAGGTTACTGGTTATCCGGTATCGTCTATCTATTTACAGGTGGACTTTTCTTCATTGGTTGGTTATATGATCTTTATTGTGTTATAACCGACAAAGCATTGTTCTGGCAAAGTTAAGAAACCTTTGATTCAATGAATTATATTCATTGTTTCTATTTTTTCTTTTTTTTTAATTTAACAAAAAAATGAACGATTTTATTTTTCTGTATTGAAAGCGTCGAGTAATTCTTGAGTACTTGCATGACCACGTTTCTTTGCTATTTGTCCTAAAGACCATTCAGCGGAAATTTTTACCTTTTCACTTTCATCATTATTCTTTGATGTTATTAGTGTTTTAATAACAGAATCAAAATGCCCAAATAGAGCAAAAGCTTCAGCAAAAATGGATCGAACATTTTCATCTTGTTCTTTTTTGAATGCACTAATTATTGATGGGACAGATTCATCTGCACCCATTTCTCCGAGATTCATCACAGCTTTACTGCGAGTATCTGCATTAAGATCTCTAAGCTGCCTAGTTAAAGTATTAATACTTTTGCTCATTTTATTACTTCCATAAAATAATGTACTTTTCTACTATTTATACTAAATGATTCCAACTACAAAAATTTGGTTATATAAACTAGTTTGGTAGTAAAAGTTATTAATTTCGAGATAATAATGGTAATTAACTTCCTGGAGGATAAGAAGTGAATACACTCTGGGGGCGATGTATTGTTATCGCCCAGAAGAACGGTACTTTCTAAGAATCTTATCCAGTTGAAAATAGGTGGTAAATTATTAATTGCTCTTTTTTTTAGCATTATTTGTTCAAGTAGATTTACCCATTGTAAACCATTTTCAAATGAATTCGAAAATCTTAGATTAAAATGGATATTTGGGTTGCCAGAACCTTCTATTTCTGGATGTAAAAAAGATTTTTACTGCCAAATGAGATTACACAGAACAAGCAAAAAAGCTTATAATTACTTTTACTTCTCGAAATTAAAAGACCTAGTAGTTCTACGAAGGATAATAAAATCTTTACGCTTGGCAAAGAAAAAATATTGGTTGAAAATTCAATCAGAAAATAAAAGTGGTGCACAAAAATGAATGCGAAAAAACAGAAAACAAATGGTGATGGTCCTCAACCTAAACTTGAAAAACACTATAATATAGCAGAGGCTGAAAAACGAATACAAGACTTATGGACTACAAAAGAGCATTACGAAGCAGTATATGGTTTTGATTTCAAAGATACTGAAAAACCGCTCTTTGCTATAGATACTCCTCCTCCCTTCACAAGTGGATTACTCCATATGGGTCATGCTTATTGGTGCAGTATTTCCGATTTAATAGGACGATACAAACGTATGAGAGGATATAATGTGCTTCTTCCTCAGGGATGGGATACGCAAGGATTACCTACAGAGTTAAAAGTGCAGTATAAATGGAATATCTCTCGAGATGATCGTCCTCATTTTAAAGCCAAGTGTAGAGAATGGACTGAGTTAATGATTAAAGATATGAAGGATGTCATCGCAAAAATTGGTTATCGACCTGATTGGGAGGCATTTGAATATCGAACAATGGATAAATCATATCAAAAGCGTGTTCAGAATTCTCTTCTAGAAATGCACCAAAAAGATGAAGTTTATTTTGATAACTTCCCGAATATGTGGTGTACATATTGTGGGACAACAATTGCTCAAGCTGAAACAGGATATATAGAGAAAAAAGGGTTCATGAATTGGGTGAAGTTTCCAATAGAAGGTGAAGAGGACAGTTTCATTGAAATCGCCACATCACGCCCTGAACTTATTCCCGCTTGCCAAGCAATTTTGATCCATCCTAAAGATAAACGTTTCAAAAAATATCTTGGTAAAAAAGCGGTGATACCTATTTTTGGTCGCGCTATTCCGATAATTGGTGATGAAGAAGTTGATATGGAATTTGGCACTGGTGCAGTAATGAACTGCACTTTCGGTGACGAACAAGATATCAAATGGCAGCAAAGACATAATTTGCCTATCAAAAGTATTGTCTCTCGAGATGGTAAAATAATTGATACAGGATTTCGGTACGATGATATGTTGCTTAAAGATGCACAAAGAGAAATATCCATCGCTTTGAAAGAAGCAGGTTTTATCTCAAAACAAGAACGAATTAAACATAGGGTTCTTTGTCATACTGAAAGAGGTGACTGTGAAACTCCAATGGAATTTCTCACTACAAAGCAATATATGATTAAATTGAAAGATTTTGCTCCTGAACTAATCAAAGCAGCAAAGAAGATGAAATGGTATCCTTCTCTCTATCTTAGACGAGCTACAGATTGGATACAAGCTTTAGAGTGGGATTGGATAATCTCTCGGCAAAGACTTTTTGGAACACCTATACCATTCTGGAGTTGTTCTGATTGTAATGAAGTAATAGCTCCTTCACCAGATATGGAACTTCCAATAGATACTTCATTAATAGATCCACCTGTAACCAAATGTCCAAAATGCGGGTCAAAGAATATCTCTGGCACCACGGATGTTTGCGATTGTTGGGTTGACTCAAGTCTAACACCATTAACCATTACAAAATATTATGAGGATCCTGAGTTTGCCAAACGATGGATATCAAATAAATCAAATGATATCATTAGATTACAAGGGCATGATATAATTAGAACCTGGTATACTTACACTACATTTAGAACTCTGAAATTAACTGGTGGTAAGATGCCTTACGGTAGTGTTCTTATTAATGGTCATGTTCTTGGTCCAGACTCAATGAAAATGTCCAAGTCAAAAGGAAATGTTGTTGATCCTCGTGATGGAATCGAAAAATATGGTGCAGATGCTATTAGGCAGACAATTTTAGGGAAGAAAGTTGGCTATGATTTTCCATTCCAGTGGGATAAAGCTCAATACGGTAAGTCCTTCTTACAAAAACTGTGGTCAGTTTCGAGATATCTTAGTATCTACATCGATGATGTTCCGGATGGAAAATCAAATTATTCACCAATAGATATTTGGTTATTGTCTGAACTTGAAAAAACAAGAAAAGAAATAACAGTAACATTGGATAAATATGAATTCCATACTAGTTTGCAATTAATACATGAATTTACTTGGAGAAAACTTTGCGATAACTATCTCGAGAGTGTGAAATCGTTTTTCAGAACTGATGACGCTGTAAGGTCCGCTACAGTAAAACGTATTTTACGAGATACCTTGTGGACTGTGCTGCGATTACTTGCTCCATTCTGCCCACATATTACTGAAGAAATCTACTTGAAAATGTTCAAAGATAACATAGGTGCTGTATCAATACATGCAACATCTTGGCCTGAAAGGGAACGAAGAAAGCTTGATCCAGAAAAAGCTGAGCTCGGTGGATTACTAATAGAGCTAATTGCACAGATACGACAATGTAAAGCAACGAAGAGAATAGCCTTGAATCAACCAATAAAATCTGCAACTGTGACTGCACCAGCTGATAAAATCGAACAAATAAAAGAATTTGAGCATTTAATAAAATTACCAGTTCATGTTGGTGAAATAATAATAAATGCCGGAGAAGAAATTTCTGCAGAAATTGAAGAATAAAGAGATCTTTATCTCTTTCGTTCTTTTTTCTAAACTAACTGCTATTTTTGAGCAGTAGCTTAAAAATTTATAAAATATGCATATCAAAAATAACATTACATATTTTATAATTCTAAACTATTTAACAATTCTAATAGAGCTTCTCTAATACCTTCTTCATTAATGGAAGAGGATGGTAGTACTTGTACTCCATTCATATTTAGAAGTTCGCTAATTTCCTCAGGGGATTTGGCATCTGCTATATCTTGTTTGTTTGCTAAAACGATTAGGGGAACATCATCTCCCAATATAAGGCGAATTTCTTCATAGAGAGCTACAGCATGACCAATATGACCTGAAATGCTTGAGTCAATAACAAATAAAATACCTTTAGCGCCTCTAAGCGTTGCTTTTCGAACAGCAGAAAATCGCATTTGCCCTGCTGCACCGAATAAGCCAATTTCTCGAACATTAGCATTTTCGTATTTCTCTTTATTATTTTCATAATCTCCATAAGCAATAATTTCTTCTTGCCCATCAGAACTTGTAACCCAAACAACTTTGCCTAAATCAAAACCAACTGTAGTTGTTTGACCATCTGGTTGTAACTTATCTGCACTTCTAGCTCTGGGATCAAGTTTATGTATAGTTGTTGTTTTGCCAGAATGATAGGGTCCGCCAATAACAATTTTAATTAGTTTACTAGTAAAAATTGATGAAATTATTATCACGCACCTAATACATGGTCAGTTAAGACTTTATTGATTTTCTTGGTTGATCTTTCTATCTCCATAAACAAAATACCCAATTTTGCATCTCGCGGGGCAATTGTAATTAGAATTAGTTCTTGATTAACTTCAGTTAATATTGTAATTCCTTTCTCACCTTCAACGAGAACCCTGTGTAGTTTTTTGTGTTTGAAAGTTTCTGTGGTTTGTTCACCTAGAGAAAGAATCGATGCTGCTAGAGCAGATGCTTCAAATTCATTTATGCTTTCTTGAGAAGCAGAGACTACTGGTAAACCATCCATTGAAACAAGGATGGATGCATAACTAGAAGTTGTTTGTTCTAATTTTTCTAATATTTTTTGAATATTGCTCAATTGTAAATTAATATCTTCATTCAAAGTCTTGCACATCATTTTTGTTTTTAGTTCGGAGCTTTAAAAATTGGATTATTTAGGCAATTTTGTCATAGTAATACAATAATACGAGTAAAAGTAAAAAAAAAAAATAAAAAAAGACGAATATTACCCAATAAAGGACAATTATATTAGTCTTTGAATAATCTTATTATCCAATCAGAAGCTATCTCTAATATTGATTCGACATCAGGATCAACCTTGCCCAGAATCTTCTTAACTGATTTTGTCATAGTTGAATAAATGGTATTGCTTTTAATAACCATCAAAACAAATCGTCGGTCGGATTTTTGAATATGAATTGTTTTAATCCATATCTGGTTATCTTTTGTTATATATTGACTTGTTCTTACTGTGCCAACTCCAAGATAATCAGCAATTCTCTCTGAGAGAACATATGATAATGCAGATGCAGCAGATAAATGATCTCTTTTTGATAATGGATGTAAGTTTTCAGAAATAATTAACCCTCCATCATCTGTTATTATACTTGATTGTAGATTTCCAAATCGGTTTATTTCTTCTAATACTATTTTGAGTACAAGGCTTCTTGGAGGATCATCTAATTTTCTTATTCGATTTCGAAGTTTATTTTTGAAACTCATTATAGTTTTTGCCATGTTTGATATCTCCAATTTTTCATTTCTTAGGATGTTGATACAATTGCCTCGTTAATTTTACCAATTGCCTTGTTTATTTCGATGAAAAGAAGTCCAAGTCTTGCTTTTTTAGGGGCAACACATAATAAAATTAAATTGCTATTGATTTGGGTTAAGATTGAAGTTCCTTCTTCTGCTGAGATTAATACTCTCTTTAATCCTTCATGTTTGAAAGTTTCTGTTGTTTGTTCACCTAATGCTAATATTGAAGATGCAACACCAGAAGCTTCAACTTCGTTCACATAATTATGTGCTGCTGAAGTAACTGGCATACCATCACTAGTTGCTACTATAGAAGCATATGTTGATGATTTCATTTCTAATTCTTTTAGTATTTTTTGAATACTAGTTAATGCAAATGTTATATTTTCTATACCTGACAATATTAATACCTCATTGTGGAATTTAACAAAAAAATCACTTGTTTTCTCGACATAATTCCAATGCAAGTGAAACGCAGTTAAATAAATACCTTGCTCTTTCGGCATAAATTGACAATAATTTATCCATTAATAATTTCAAAGTCAGCTTATTAAGTAGATTAAAAAAGATAAAAATAAAAAAAAAGAATTGTGATTCTAAAGCATTGATACAGCTTCAGAAACTGAATTCTTTAGTTCAAAGAAAATTAAGCCTAATTGAGCATCTGCATTTGTCAAAGCAACTAATACAGCGGTACTTCCACATTCAACAGCGAGGGTATAACCTTTTTCACTTTTAACTAGAACTTGTTCAACAGATCCTTGATTCAATACTTTGCCTACTCTTGTGCCAAGAGCAATCATTGCTGCTGACATAGCGGATAAAGCATCAGCGTCAATTTTCTTTGGAAGAGCGGAAGCCATCATCAAACCATCACGAGTAACAATAGCGCTAGCAGTGACGTCTGTTCTTTGTCCGAGTCCTTCCAAAATACCTTCTAATTTTTGACGAGTTTTTGACATTTTTTAGTATCTCCTTAGAAAATGAACTCTTCGTTCTCCAAAACCTCTCTGGGAGCGACTTTGAACTCACAAGCTGAATCTCCTAATGCTTCACACTTGACTTCAACGCATTCAATATCGTTGCGACCTGTAACTAGTCTCATAAAAGCTGCAAAAACACCTCTTGAGTGATTACAGTGGCCATTTGATCTTTCTTGAGCGACGATTTGCTTCTGTCCATCAGAAGCTTCGAAAGTTTCTGTACCAGCTACATAAGCAGTGCCGGCATCAAAATTAAATTCTTTAACATGGAAGTCACCAAATCCTGCTTGTGAATATGCTTCCACGCCTGCGTTGTAACCGTTTTCATCTCTTGGTAAAATTCCACCGTCAAACATTGGTTTACCGAAAGTTGTAGCTCCTTCGATTCCTGCTAAATAAAATGCTTTGTTAGCTACAGGTCCGATGAACTCTCAAAGCTTGTCATAAAGTGCGTTAATATCACTTATAGGGAATAATGCCATTCGAGCGATTCCAACTTTAATCATTCCGCGTTTTTCTATATTAATGAATTCTTTATCTGACATTAGATTGCCTCAGATTTTTTGGAATAATTTGTTCATTTGAAATTAAATATTCAATCTCAATTTATTACATCCACTTTTCCCAACGAATACCTAAATATATAGTTGACTCTTACGGCATACTTCGACAAAAACTGAAGAAAACCATTTGTGAACTATTTTTACATTTAAAAGTACTAAGGGAAAAAGTATTTAGTTTATTGTTTTGTAACGATATTTAAGCTAACAATTTTACGGGGTTTTTTATTTGAAAATATTGGTCATCGCTTCTTGTAGTAAAACAAAATCTATTCAATATCCACATCAACCAGTTTGTAGTGAAATACCATCAAAAGAGTCTCGAGAGCAAATATTACTTAAATTTCCAATGAAAAAAACTGCTAAGGATTTGTATAGGGGTGCATTAAATTTAAGCACAAACTCAGCAGTCAGGTTACTGAAAAACTATTTTGATGTTAGCTATTACATTGTTTCAGCTGGTTTCGGGCTAATAGAAGAGAGCGTTCTCTTACCTCCGTATGATTGTTCATTTTCTGAAATGACTAAAGATCAGATCGTCGAACGGGCAGAATTATTACACATCCCAGAGGATTTTCAAGAAATTATTATCAAGGAAAATCCCGATTTGATTTATTTGGCTCTTGGAAAAAATTACCTAACAGCTATAGGGAAGTGGGATGAAAAGCTTCCTTGTAAAACAATTGCCTTTGATCATTCTGATTCAGCTAATGTTATTACGCTGCCTGCAGATCATATTATTGTAAAGAAAGTGTCTCGAATAGGTGGATTGCCAATTCATGGTGTAATTGGTTTTAAAGGTGACCTCCTTCTGCTAACTACACGTTACTTAAAGGAACAATCCAATCCAGAAAAAGCTTTGAAGGAGCTCCTAGATAATCCTGATGACTTAATTTACACTGTGAACTCTCTACGAGAACATACCTGATAGCAGCCTACTTCTAAATAATATAGATAGATTTTCTCTTTTTCTTTACTTCATTTTATTACAATTTTGAATATTTTTTAACAAAATTATTAGGAAAGAGACATTTACTAAGAATTATATTCCATATAATAATAATTTGAATAGAAATTATTTTAAACTGATATTCCTAATTAAATTTGGAATACATTGGAGCAAAGAAAATGAGTCTAAAATTAAATCTAAAAATAGACCCAAAGGCACTTTCATTTCAACGATTCGTTTCAATTTCCGTCCGGGAAGAGTAAATTACTGGTAGAGATAATAATAAATTATGAGAAGAACTATGGAACATTTCCATAAGTTTTTTTCATAATCGGTTTCTGAATTATTCATTTGGACTAATCAGTTGTAGAAATTTACGAACTTGCTCATTGTCCTGATTAATAGAAAACAAATGTTCATCTGCAACGGATTTCTTTGCTAGAACAATTTCATGACTATCAAGTTCTTGCATATAAGCTTGAACCATCATCAAAGGGATTTTTAGTTCATCAGATATTTCTTGGGGTGACAAGGTCTTTCGTTTCTTAAGTAGTAAGAGAATGGCAATATTCTCTTTTCTACACAAAGTATCCATTTGTGGAGAAATGTTAACGCTAATTTTATCATCTACTTGTATTTCTTTTTCTGCTCGTTCTTTAGCAAATTTTTTTGCCCTATCGATGGCTTCTTCATCATCATCTACAAGATAGACCAGTTGAGAGGAGCGCATTTTTTGAAAAGTCGGTTCTAACGAAGTAAACACTTCTGAGGAAATTCCTCCTGCTTTAGAGAAAATTACTACATGAATTCCCAAATCTACTGCTAAAGATATCTGTATGCCAGTTTCTTCTCCTCCACCAATAGTTATTACACAATCACTAGAATAAATTAATGGCCAACAGTGTTTGTGTCCATCAAAAGTTGTAGCGATGTTTACATGAGAATCGGGATTGCCTTGTTCTTTATAGTTGCCTGCTAGAACACCGACTGAAATACCACCTGCATCATTTACTCCTTTTGTAACTGCTTCAGTTACACCCTTTTTTCCACTAGTAATCACTGCAACATTAACTGCTCTACCAAGAGCAAAACCGACTTTGTAAGCAAAATCCCATGCTGCTTTATCTTGTTCATTGTTTAAATCAAGTGATTTGCTTCCTATTACAGCAATTTGCAATTTTCTCATAAGGGATTAACTTACATTAAATACTATTTTTGTTTTTCGATTAAGGTAGATAAATAAAGTAATAAGCAAACTATATGATAGCAATTGATTAATAGTTGAAATACAGTAAATTGCTACGCTTATTCTCTCTTAAGAAGAAATAATATCAGGAGTTATGAAAAATTGATTGTTCGAGATCCAGTTCATGGTGATATATCATTCACAGAAAATGAACGAAAAATAATTGATTGCCCTGAAGTGCAAAGATTGCGAGGAATAAAACAACTAGGCACAGCTCATTTTGTTTATCCAGGTGCAACTCATACTAGATTTGATCATAGTTTAGGAACAAGTTTTCTAGCAAAAAAAATAGTTCAAACGCTACGATTGAATGGTTATGAAGTGGATTCTGAAACAGAAGAATTGATTGCTATTGCTGGGTTAGTTCATGATATCAGTCATGTTCCATATGGGCATACTTTTGAAGATGAGCGAAAAATTTTCGAGAAACATGACAAGAATGAGAATTTCAAGCGTAACTTATCTGCTGGAATGTTGGGTGAACAACTCAATAGTTTGGGCATAAAAAATAAGTTAATTAAAATCCTTACAAATAAAGATCCAACAATTAATACTGGAGGAGAGAGTTGGATGAGTCAAATAATCAATGATACTATTTGTTCTGATCTCTTAGATTATATTCGAAGAGATTGTTATCATACCGGTATTAACAAAGATTATGATGATCGTGTACTAAGCTATTTCATAATAGAAAAAGGAAAGCTGGTTTTGAATTTCGTCAAAAACGGGATGGAACGATCTGATGCTCGCTCTGAAATTTTACATCTTTTGCGATTACGCTATTTTCTTACTGAAAGGGTCTATTTCCATCATGCTAAATTATCCTCAGGAGCAATGATTTCCAAAGCAGTTGAAATGGCAATTAAAGAAGGCATTATTTCTCGAGATAGATTATACAATTTGAATGACTGGACCTTATTTTATTTCTTAAAGGGATTCCCAGAAAAGCGACCTGCAACATCTCCTATTAGGAATCTTATAGAGCGAGTAGAAAAAAGACAGCTATTAAAACGAGCTTACGTCCTCTCAAGTGCAACTCTAAGTTCGAGAAAAAGTCGCGAGAATTTCATTCAAAAGTTTAATCCTCCAACTCCAGAAAGAGACCAAATAGAAGATATGATTATTGATAGATTACAGAAAAAGAATAAGAATTTGAAAATTAACAAATCAGATGTCATCATTCATTGCTTAAGTTCTTCCTCCTTAAAAGAAGCAGAAGTGTTGATAAAAAACACTTCGGGAAAGATCACTCAACTAAACGCGAGACCACATCCTGCTGCTGACATAAAAGCTATTGAAGATTCATATGAAGATCTATGGCGAATGTATGTTTTCGCTGATAAAAAGTACGTTCAAGATGTAGCGAAAATTTGTGTAGAAACGTTTGGAAGAGAGAACGAATATTCGCCTAAGAAAAGCTAAACGAGATGTAAAGTTAATTACATCTCCGCGAGTAAATCCTTTAAACTAATATGATATTTGCCTAATGTACCACCAAAATTGCCAGCAGATATTTTTAATACTCCTTTAACTTTTGATGCTTCTTTCATAGCGATTTTCATAGCACTGCGAACATCTACTAATGTTAAACCGTTAATGACGATTTCAGGAATACTATTTACTCCTTCTGGTACCGCTAAATCTTTTATTTTTCCTCGTAAAGTAGGACAAAATGGATGGTTAGTTGTAGGCCCTATACTCTTATGAGGTTGACCTTCATACACCGTTTTAGAACCAGCACTACAGATAGCAAATGGAGTAATGATATTTTCCATGGGATATAGAGCATTTAAAACCCTCTTACCAGCTTTTAGAGCTGCTTTTTCAGTATCGCACATTAACCAAATGTTTCCACCAGAAACACCAGTTTGATAACCAATTTCTTGTTCAATAAACCAGTCTCCCATCATTAAGGGAATTCTAATCATCTTACGGTTAAACAATTCCACTTCTTTCTGGTAAACATCTCCACAATAACCAACACTTTCCATCATATCAAAAGTCTTACTCATTGTAAGATAGTTGAAAACAGTAGTTGTTGGAACAACAAGAATACCTTGTCGAATTCTCAAACCAAGCTCTTTGTAGAATTTCTTAAGACTTTTTTCCGGCTTTTTAGGATCCCAGTTACCCCATACTTGCAAAATAAATCCATGATTTTTATCAGGAGTTTCATCTCCGCGTACCCATCTTTCGATAGCTGCTTCAGTACGACCCACAACAATTGAAGGTAGAGCTGAGCATTGGGCAGCAGTGTATTGTATTAATTGTTCGTCTCGTAGTGTTACCAACAGCCTCGAGACAATTCCTTCGAATGCTTCACAATAGGTATCTTCGACTTCTACTCCATTAAGTTCCATATTTGCAAACCTTCGTTAGTTAACATTTGAAAACTAATTAATTGAAAAACATTTTGTTGATAAGCAACAATGAAAATAGGGAAATATCACAATTAGCATATTTGGATTGCTGATTTTTTCAGATATTAAGAAATTAATAATATAGTTTTGAATCTAAATTGTTCTTGCTCTGAAATTTTAACAGTAAGCTTATAATTATAAAGAGAATGTAAGATTCCTATATTTAATGGATAGATTCATGATGTTTGGACTTGGAATGAATACTAATAAATGGGTTAAAGCGTCGCGGAAAACAGAAAAGGAAACGAAAAAAAAATCCGGGTCTGACTATAATACCTGGAAGAATATTAAAACAACTTTTAGCAAAGACTTGGAAGCTTTCGAAGAAAAACATCTTGAAAACCAATCGAAGATTGTTGGATCACTTGTATATTCCGAAATGGTTTCATTTACAAAACGATTCTCAATTGTTGAATCTTTAGCAAATTGGGGATATTATCATTCATCATTGCATGAATTGAGATTTCTATTTGATACAACTATTTTAGCATACTACCTTGATCAACAGCTCCCAAATACTGATCATATAAGCAAAATTAATCTGATGCAAAAACACAAAGGAGAATTATGGGGTACAAGATTAAGAAGAAGAGTTTTCATGCATGAAAAGGAGCTTGGTACTGATATTGAAAAGGTAATAGAAGACATCAATAATTCTATAGACCAATATCTTGCAGACAATCTTGTTGATTCATGGAAATTAGTAAACTTACCCTATAATGAATCAGAGTACAAAGAATGCGTTCGCAACATGAAGAATGTAGTTGCATTGCTGATTAAACTTTTTACAAGAAGATTCGACAGCTTTGAATATTCCTGTAATATGGTTGTAACTCATATAGAAGAAGAACAAAATGAACCCTTACAGGTTTAATTTCTTCTTTTTTTGGTTTTAATATTTTATAAAATAAGGCATTATTTTTTTAATGATTGAAACTATAAGGTAATAAAAAAAAAGTGGTTTATTCACAAATGATATTTGAAAAAATAACTTCAATGGGCATTGCTAGTAATTCGTACTTTGTTACTTCTGAAGGAGAAGCTTTTGTTGTTGATCCAAGACGTGATGTAGATGCATATCTTACTCTTTTACAAGAAAATGATGCTAAATTAGTTGCTATTTTCGACACTCATAGAAATGAAGATTTTGTGAATGGTTCACCTGAACTAGCAAATGCTACCGGAGCAAAAATTTACCATGGGCATAAACTAAATTTCAAATATGGAAACCCAGTTAAAGATGGTGATGAATTTAAAGTTGGGGACATGGATATCAACATACTCGAGACACCTGGACACACACCAGAGAGCATATCTATAGTAATAAAAACTTTAGCGCATCCCGATTATCCTTATATGGTCTTTACTGGTGATACACTTTTTGCTGGAGATGTTGGAAGAATTGATTTTTATCGAAATCCAAAAAAACAATTGGAAGCAGCAGGATGGTTATATGATAGTCTTTTCAATAAATTGTTAAAATTAGGTAATCATACAATTGTTCTTCCTGCCCATGGAGAGGGATCAATATGTGGTGGGGGAATTAGTGGAATACCTTTTACTACAGTTGGATACGAAAAGAAAACAAATCCAAGATTATTATTATCCAAAGAAGAATTTATTTCTTTCAAATCAGAAGAAAAATTCGAAATAGCACCCAATATGAGTGTTTTAGAGAAATTCAATCTGGAAGGACCACCTATTTTAAATGGTTTAATACGACCTCCCTCGCTATCCGTGAATGAAGTAAAGCAATTTATAGCTCAAGGAGCACAAATTATTGATGTACGCGAACCTGAAAGTTTTGCTGGTGGACATATTCCAAATACAACAAGTATATGGAAAAATGGATTGCCAAATTATGCACTATGGTTAGTATCCTACGATAAGCCAATTGTTTTGATAAAAAGTACACACCAAGATATAGAACAAAGTGTGCGATATTTGATACGATTAGGATTTGACAATATTGTAGGTTATTTGCGAGGATTTAGAGAATGGTACATGAATGGTGAAGAAATCTCTAAAACAGATGTTTGGTCGGTTCATGAATTGCATAGAAATCTCGAAGACGACAATATATACATTCTTGATGTAAGAACAGGTCGTAGCGTTGCAGATAGCGGGACAATAAAAGGATCCCATCATTTATTTCTCGGGGAATTAACTCAGAGAATAGCTGAAATCCCTAGGGACAAAAAAATCTGTGTTTATTGTGACTCTGGTTTTAAAGCAAAAGCTGGTGCAAGTATCCTACTAAAAAATGGATACAAAAATGTAGCCAGTATTTTTGGGAGTATGACTGCATGGAAAAATGCTGGGTATCCTATTGAATAAGCTTTTCAATGCCAATGCTTTTTTCCTCGTATTATACCAATTTATTAAACTATAATTTATAATTAGGAACTTTTTTTAGTTGAAAAAACTAAACTGATATATACAATATGAATAAATTTCATAATTATAAAGGAGGGATATCAAGAATTGATTGATTTTAAGGCAGGAATAGAAAAAAAATGTACTGAAGAGGATTTTCCATGTGCACTTACATTTGAGATTCAAGAGAAACTCCAATCTTTCACTGCTGTCATTAAGATTTTTTCCTCAAGAGGGTTTACTGTTAAGGAATTCATAGATGATCGTATGTGTATAATGTCTCGAGATAATGAAGGCTTCAATGAAGCTATTAAAATCAAAGACAATAAAATTCAGATACAAGCAATGAAAGAAACAATAATGGATCTTTGTGATGATTTATCCCAGTATTGTAAAAATATTCTGGAATAAGCCAAAGGAAAAATCTAAAACAAAGATCAACTAATTTTTTTTAGTTCTTCATAAAAACTATGTTCTAATAAATCGAATAACTTAATAATAGATGACAATTAAGCGTTAAGAAATAGTTTGTGAAAGAAAATGACTCTCAATCCAGAACAAATTGCTAACGAAATAAACGAAACTGAAAACAAAGTAATTTTTATTGCAGGTATATTTGAAGAATTCTTTGCTTTCAATATTGCAAATGATTTTAATTACTCATATTTGGACTTTGATTCTTTTCTGAAAGATAATAAAATTGATTCTCGATTATTCACAAGTTCTGAAAAAGAAACAAACATTCGAATTAGTATAGATAACTGGACACAAAAAAAGGCTTACGCAGAACAAAAGGGTACAATAATTGTAGATGATTTTAATTTGAACAATATTGATACTCTCTTAACTAAGAGCCTTCTGAATCAAGAAATGCTTTATCTGTCAAAAAATAATGATCGTTTAAAAACAAAATTGGTTTTTATCGTAGATACAAAAGAGAATACCTTAGAAGATCAAGTGTTAGATAAAATTTTAACAAATTGTAAAATAATCTATTATTGATTTTCTGATTTTAAATGAATGATTCACTTGTATTAGATGTCAAAGTACTATTTTAGTTGAGAAAATTCACTACTGATGAAAAATGAACGCTGTCAAAAAGAACAAAGAACAAAAATTTCAAAAGAAAGTGTTCAACTGGTGGAAGGAAAACAAACGAGATCTTCCTTGGAGAAAAACAATAAATCCATATTATATTATGATCGCAGAAATAATGTTACAACAAACACAGGTAAATCGCACAATAGAAAAGTATAATGAATTTATAGAAAGATTTCCAACAATAGAAAGCTTGGTTGAAGCTGAAATAGTAGAGGTATTGCGATATTGGTCTGGTTTAGGTTATAATAGAAGAGCACTCTGGTTGCATAATGCAGCAAAACAAATAATAGAAAAAGGTTCTTTTCCAAAGACTCCGGAAGAATTAGTGAAACTGAAGGGAATTGGATCATACACTTCGAGGTCAATACTTATTTTTGCTTTCAATGAAGATTTAGCAACGATAGATACAAATATTCGAAGAATATTGGTTGCAGAAAAATTTGCTGAAGAAAATGCCCCTGAAAAGGAATTGTTAAAGATTGCGAGTAAACTGTTGCCAGTTGGAAGGTCTAGAGATTGGCACAACGCATTAATGGACTATGGATCATTAGAATTAACTGCTGCAAAAACAGGTATTAAACCAATCTCAAAACAACCAAAGTATAAATCTTCGAAAAGGTTTTATCGAGGGGTTATTGTGAAATTTTTCACAAGAAAAGAGACAGCTGACGCAATAGAAATCGCAGAGAATTGTGAAATACCAATTGAACAATTGGACGAAATTCTTCAATCGCTGCAAAAAGATGGATTAATAAAAAAAGACGATAATAATTATTCTCTACCATAAAAAAAACAGAGAAGATAGATGAAAAGTCATCTATCAATATGTATTGTTGAAAACTAATCATCTGTTTGTTCTGGATCAATAACTTCCTCTTGTGCATCATCAGCAGATGAGGAACTTATATCAGGTAATGAGAATGTTTCAGTAGAACTCTCATCAACAATTTCAGGTTCGTGAGGAGGTAAAGATTGAGTTTCTTTCGCAACGGAAATTTCTTCCAAATCAGCTAGAAGTGTAGAATATTCTTCGTCAAGTTTAGTCAATTTCAGTTTTAAAGCTGCTTTGCGATCAGCAATAATTTTCTTTTTGAGACCTTTGATTGCAGAGTTTTTTACCGCAGAAGATTTTTCATCTCTGAAATGAGAAATTTCTTTTTTATAGAGCTGAATACTGTCTTCAAGATCTTCCTCTGAAGCTAACCAAATAGTATTACCAGAAAGAGCAATCTTGTAATCTTTGGAATGCTCAACAACTAGTTGCTTAATTTGTCCCTTGTTAAGTTTCTTGTCAAGGTATTGTGTGATTTCTTTGGCAGAAAGGCTAACCTTTCCTTTTGATCTCTGAGTTTCTATGTATCTGAACATACGTTGTTCGGGACGAGTATAACGATATGTTAACAAGAAAATAACTAAAATTGCTATTAACAATATTGCACTACTAAGACCAATAGACAAAGCAAGAAGATTTCTGCGAGTAACAGGAGTGCTATCAGCATTAAGTGGATCAGAACCAGCATTGATTTCTTCAGCATCGCTAAAGGAATCACTGTCGGTATCATACTTGTTAGGATCTGTTCCATAAATCTTAACTTCGTCTCCATCTGATAAAGTATCGTTGTCACTGTCAGCATCGAAAGGATCGGTATCTGCAGCATACTCTTCAAGATTAGTCAATCCATCTGTATCCGGATCTTCTGAAGCATCATCAACAAAGGGGTCAGTACCAACATTATGTTCCCACAAATCATCCATTCCATCTCCGTCGGTATCTGCATTGTGAGGATTAGTGCCAATAGTATATTCTTCTACATTAGATAACCCATCTCCGTCTGAATCGAGATTCCCGTCAGCAACAAGAGGATTGAATCCTTGGTCAACTTCGTAGCCATCTGGCATTCCATCTCCGTCGGTATCTGCAACCATTGGATCAGTATGAAGGTTGTATTCTTCTAAATGAGTAAGGCCATCTGAATCGTTATCATCTCCAATGTCGTTTCTAAGAGGATTTGTACCCCAAGTTACTTCCCAAAGATCACCTAATGAATCACCATCTGTATCAGTTGAATTAGCAAAAGTTGAATAGGTAATAATTTCATCATAATCATCCAAACCATCGCCATCCGAATCTGAATCGAGAGGATTACTATAATACAGTTTAACTTCATCTCCATCTCTTAATCCGTCTCCATCGGAGTCGCTGTTAAGTGGTTTGTTTGTTAAAATGTATCCAGTAGTGTTTGCATAAGGATTTGTTGGCCAGTAGATGCCGTAAAGCTCTTCTCCATCTGTTAAGTCGTCAGCGTCTGTATCTGGGTTGTTAGGGTTAAGACTGAGATTATATTCATCGATATTAGAAACAGAGTCTCCATCTAGATCAGAAAGAGAATCGTCGAGTAAAGGATCAAGACCATATTTAACTTCAAAATCATCATCCATACCATCGATATCAGTATCAACAACAGTCGGATCAGTAAGATGGGTTAGATATTCATCTCCATCTGTTAAACCATCACTGTCGGTGTCAATATCTGTAGGATCAGTGAAGATATTTCCAGTCGTTATGTTGGCATTAGGGCTTGTTGGATAATACAAACCAAGAGTTTCATTTCCATCTAGTAAACCATCGCTGTCGGTGTCGTTATTTAATGGATTTGTGATAAATCCGTCGAATCCAATAATAATTTCTTCTCCATCTTTCAAGAAGTCAGCATCTGTATCATTATTATTTGGATCTGTTAAATAATCGAAAACTTCGTCACCATCAATTATCTGGTCATCGTCAGTATCGTCTTTAGTTTCATCTGTAAGATAAACATTAATTTCATCACCATCGTATAAGCGATCTCCATCAGAATCTAACTCAACAACTTTGAGACCATCTGCTCCATCTGCGTAATAACAGTATTCATCTAGAACGAATGTTCCAAGATTGTAAGATGTGCCATCATTTCCATCATCAAAAGTACCAACAATACCATCGATAACTGGTATACTTCTATCTGTAATATTGAAAATTTTTAATCCATCATTCCGATATGTTACAAATGCTTTATTCCCTTCAAGTGAGACACTTGATGCATAAGATTCATTAACATATCTATATTCTGAAGGGCAAACTGGGTTTTGAGGAATCCAAACTGCTACAATAAAGAAACCATTTTGATCGGTGACATAAGCGTATCTTGCTGTATTATCAAAATCAACTTCTAAACTAAATGGATCACTTAAATCTGAAGTAAAAGAACCAGTTAAACTTGGAGTGACTGGATTTGCTACGCTAATTATTTCCAAACCCCAATTTCTGTAAGTAATAAATGCGTATTCTTCTCCTCCATCTTCTTTCTTAACAATATCTCGAGCATACTCACCGTTATAATAACCAGAACCAATTTTGGTTGGCGTAGTTGGTTCGACAAAAGAAACCAATACAAGCCCTTGGTAACCACAAGCTAAGTACGCATAATGTTCATCAATATCAATAGCTAACGTTTGATTTGTGCCAATAAGAAAATTATTTTCTTGACCAACAACATTTGGACTAGCTTTGTTACCTAAGTCTAAAATGACAATACCATTTATTCCATAAGCTAAATAAGCGAAATCATCTGCTAACACGAAATCGTAGCAGATAGCTGAAGCACTAACATAAAATCCTACAAGAGTAATATCGGATATATTACTGACATCTAAGATTCTGAATCCATTTGATCCATCTGCAACAAATGCGAAATCGTCTACAACAATGACTTTGTGAACTGTTCCTGAATCGGACCAATTTCCTACTTTACTATAAATATGACTAAATCCACCTGTTACTTCAAATTCAACAGAATCTTGAATTGTTTCTGCAACCGCAATTTCTATATTAAACGAGTCTTGATTATTTGCTGAGCCATCTGCAATTTGCTGTTGGAACATACAAGTTACAATAACAATTGCCATAATGGACTTCAGAATTTTTGTTTTATTTACACTTAAAGTCATTGTTTGAAAGTCTCCTATATAGATAATATCGGATTCTTTTTTTTGTTATCCTTTTCTAGGATGTTTTTGCTTTAAAAAAGCATTTCCCTATTTGAATTTTTAGTCATTCTTGTAGTTGTTATTCTGTATTTTCAGCTGAAACCAAGTATATCTTTTTTAGACCTATTTTGCAGCAGCTTCTAGATTACTCCTCCGTTGAGTGGTTAATTTAAATAAAATGATAATTGGGGCAACAAGATTCTTAGGGTCGCATATTGTTGACGAAATAATTAAAAATGATAATCAAGTGACTGCTTTAGTAAGAAAAACAAGTTGCACTTCATCTCTATGATCATTATTGGAGATTTGCTACATCTTAATTAAGAAAGGTAGATTATGAGACAAGTCAAAAAGGAAGATAAAAAAATGATTATAGATGGTCATGCACACGCTCTTGGTGAATTTTCTAACGTTGAGTCGATAAAAACTATTCTCGATGAATTAAAAGTGGATAAAATAGTTCTCTGCCCAGGTTCAAGTGAAGACCCCACTATTACACCAATAAAACCAAAAATAAAAGGCAATTTCATCACTAAAAATGCTAGAATAGTCTTTGTATCAAATATTTTTCTTCGACGATATAGCAAAGGTATGGGAGACAGAGATGCCGGCAATCAATATGTTCACTCATTAGTTGAAAAATTACCTGAAAGAATAATCCAGTTTTATTGGGTAAATTTCTTTAGAGAAGATTATTTTGAAGAATTAAGAGAAAAATTCTCTAAATGGAAATTCAAAGGATTGAAACTTCATCAATGCGTGTTGCCATTTTCAAATGATAGTGAAGATATGGAAAAATTATCACAATTTGCTGCGGAAAACAACTTGCCTATTTTCATTCATATATTTAATCCAAAAGAAGCAGATAAATTAGTTGGACTTGGTAGAAAACATCCGAAAACAAATTACATAATTGCTCATATGATGGGTTTAGAGAATGTTATTAGCAAAGGCAAGGATCTGAAGAATTTCTATTTCGATATTTCAACTTACTATATTGTTAGTAATCAACGCATAAAAAAAGCCATAAAGTTTTTTGGAGCTGATCACGTTCTCTTAGGTTCTGATTCCCCATTAGGTTATGATAATCTAAAGAACAATATCAAAAAAATAAAAAAAATGGATATTCCTAAAGAACAGAAGGAACTTATTCTAGGTAATGGAATAGCAAAACTGCTAGATATTCAATAATTCGCATCGTAGAAGATTTTTTTATTATAATCAAAGCAAATTGTAATTGATTTCTTAAGAAATAGAAAGACCAGTTTTTAATAAAATGGCGCAAAGCTATTCATTATGACAAAAAGAGATGAACAAACAAATATTCTGAAGCTGCCTGCCCTCCAAAAATGGGTCAATGAAAATGGAGAAGTTGATTATATCAAATTAAATGAATCGAAAGAATTCTGGAAACAGCTTGCAATAATTGAGAATTATGATTTAAAAAACAAAAATAGGGAAGAAAGATTCGCTTTTTGGTTGAATGCTTATAATTTCATTACTATTAAAAGCGTTTTAATTGAATTGAAGAAAAAGCCTGTATGGAAAGGAAATCTTACACTGGTTTCAAAATTGAGATTTTTTATTTTACGAAAACATAACGTAGCAAGAGATAGATATAATCTCAATTCGATAGAACACAATAAAATACGAAAAGGATTCAAAGATCCAAGAATTCATTTTGCAATAAATTGTGGGAGTGCAAGCTGCCCATACTTGCCAAATCAGTTATTTACATCAAAAAATTTGGAAAAAATGTTAGATGGATTAACGAATTTTTTCATAAATTCTAATGCAAATGTTTGTTATGATGAAAAATTAAATCTTCTTTATCTGAACAAAATTTTTGATTGGTATTCAAAAGACTTTACAAGAGATGGTGGAATAAAGAAATTTATCGCAAAATATTGGAAAGGTCCAATTGATAAACTTGAGAATTCAAAAATATACTTTAAAAAATACAAATGGCAGGTAAATGCACAATAACCTTGCATTTGAAGAAATTTTTTTACCTATCTTTTCAGAAGTGATTCATGGTCTATCTTGGTTAACGCACTCTTAAAGAGTTGGTGTTAACGTTTGACTTTCTGCGAGTCCGCCCAACTCCCGTGAGGGAGGAACTTTCGTTTGACGTTTGGCTGTATATCGCTAAAAAACTTCTCTCGAAAGACTCGAATATCTTTCAAGAGTCGTTGCCTG
>JAUWKS010000057.1 GCA_030614005.1 Candidatus Heimdallarchaeota archaeon
GGACAATCTCAAGATTTACTTCAATGGCTGAAAGATAGACTTTGTTTTCACTTACATCAAAACTTGTTAGAAATTCATCACAGCTGAAACTTCCTTCAAGATAAGGTGAGTTCCTATCCTCAAAATTGATGAAATAAAGACATTTTCCCCTATCTAACGCGTAAATAATATCATTACTAATTACAATCTCAGAAAGTCCATATTCTGTATAGGGAACTATTTGTGAGAATCTAAAAGTTTCAACTGGTATTAATGGATTTGTAATGTTAAATGCATATGTGTCATATCTTGTCGAAACGAAGGCATAATTATCTGAGACATGAAGATTATAAATAGAAGTCGATAAATTAGTGGGTGTTTGAGCTATCTGAGAAAAATTTTGGGATTCACATAAATATATTGTCAAGTTTAAGTAATTTATTATATAAAGATAATTATCTTGAAAATCAAATTCGTAAAAGAATCCAAAATCTATTAGTTCAACCAATTCAAAATTAGTTTTAGTGCTCAGATCATACACTCCGATAATTTCAGGAATAGAAATATGCTGTTTTTTATAGGAAGCAATTAAATAATCCCCACAGATTTGCATTGAAATGGGTCCAAAGCCATTTGAGTCCGCTAAAATGCTCTCAGTCTGCAAAAGAACTGGATTTTTTAAATCAGAAAAATCAATAATATGAATATCCCCTTCTCCTGCATTTTGAGTATATACATAAGCTAATTCACTTCTGATTTGAACAAATATACAATGTTTTCCACTGAGAATTCTACTTCTAAATATTGGTTTATCAAAATTATTAATTTGATAGATTTCTAAGCCACTGTAACTATTGGCAATAAGAACAGTTTTGCCACTAATAGCAACATCATACCCGCGACCTGAAAGATAGTAAATTGAAACAAATGTAGGATTTTGATGATCAAGAAGCGAATAAACTTCTATGCCTTTATCTCTATTAAAAAGAAAAAGGAAATTGCTTATTAGTTGTTGGATTTCATAATCACCTGCATTATTATTTCTGGATATCAGAGTGATTTCTGTTGGATTATAAATATCAAAAACATGAATGCCAGTTTCTTGGTCAAGAACATATGCAAGAGATTCATCGATATCAATTTGATTGAAAATTTTTGTGTTATCCGTTGAATAATCAAGTAGAGTTGGATTGGATGGATCCGAACAATCAATAGCAAATACTTGACCGCCTGTAGTAACAGTATAAGCAATATTTCCCGAAACAGAAATATCAGTAAAAGTGCCGTTAATATAGAAGGTTGAATTAAAAATTCCTAGTTGAACCGGAGCAGTAAAATCGGATATATCTACTATCTCAAATGAGTCATCATACATTAGATACACGTAATCATTTTCAAGATAGATATTTATTATACTAGCAGCGATTGTTCCATCATATTTGTTAAGATATTTTGGTGAAGATATAGTAGATATATCAAGTAGTACTAACGCACTCCTATCACATCCATATAAAATGTCATCATTTATAATACAATCATGTAAATGGACAACATTGCTAATATGATCATTAAAAATTATCTGAGGTTTTATCAAATTAGAAAAGTCAATTATTGCTATTCCTGTAAATAAGAAATTAACAACTAGTAGATTGTTTATTGCAATTATACCGTTAAGATGATTTGGATAACCGAAATCGACTGTAGATATGTATTTAGGTTTTTTAGGATCCGAATAATCAAAAGCTAAAATACTAAAATCTGTCGAAATATAAGCTACTTTTTTATTAGAAAATTCTGCTGCAGAAAAATCCCAAATAGTCTCCCCGATGTTAGAATCATATTCATTCAATTTTGTACAATTTACTCCTGTGTATGAATTATCACCAAAATAGGAATCTGAATCGGGAGATGAAAGTACTGGTTTTAATGCTATTCCAGTAGCCGAAGGAATAATTGATGTATATAGAAAATTAGTAGCTATTAAACCAATAAGAAGAAGTGATAAAAATCTCTTAGTTGTAAGGATTTCTGTCATATTAGTTTACTCTCCATTTATGTTTCTACTGTGAGGAATCGTAGGAGATTGAAAATCAAATTCACCTATTCCTATTAGTCATTGGTCTTTTGAATATTAAACAATTTAGTATTTACATAAATAACCGTCAAAATCAAAAAATGATGATGGTCTTAAACAAGAGATTAATATTCTACTTCTGTATCCGGGGTTTCGACAGATTTTGCTTTCTCAGAAGCTCTCCTAATTTTTCTTCTTCTTAGAATTAATGTCAATGCAGCTATACCAAAAACAAAACTACCAGTTATAACTAAAATAATAATACCTCGTTGTATTATAAAACGAGTTAATTGGACAATCTCAAGATTTACTTCCAAGGCTGAAAGATAGACTTTATTTTCACTTACAACAAAACTTGTTATGCTTTCATTACAGCTGAAGATTCCTTCAAGATATGGAGAGTTTCTATCCTCAAAATTGATGAAATAAAGATTACTTCCCCTACTACCTGATACGTAATTCCTCTCTAATACGTAAATAATATCAGCACTAACTATTACCTCTTTATAACCACGTTTTGAATGGAGAGCTATTTGTGAGAATCTAAATGTTTCAACAGGTGAAAATGGATTTGTTATATTAAATACATGTGTGTCAGATACTGTCGAAACGAAAGCAAAATTATCTGAAATATGAAAGTTATAAATATATGACACTAAATTTAGAGGTGTTTGAGATATAAGAGATAAATTATAAGGTTCGTATGAAAATATCGAAAAATTTTCGGAATCTATTAAGTAAAGATTATTATTTTTATAAGCAAAATTAAAAAAGTATCCAAGTTCTATTTGTTCAACCAATTCAAAATTTGTTTTAGTAGACAAATCATACACTCTTAGAATTTTAGGAGAATACCAAGGAATCACTGAATAGGAAGCTATTAAGAAATCACCACAGACCTGAATGAAAAAAGGATCTCTTTTTAGATTATTTATTTCCACTAAAATGCTCTCAGTCTGCAAAAGAACCGGATTTTCTAAATCAGAAAAGTCAACAATATGAACATTTGCTTCCCAGTCATTATCGCTATATACATAAGCTAATTCACCTCTAATTTGAACAAATATGCAATGTTTTCCACTGAGAATTCTACTTCTAAATATTGGTTTATCAAAATTATTAATATGATAGATTTCTAAGCCGCTAAAACCATTGGCAATGAGTACCGTTTTGCCACTAATAGCAACATCATACCCGCAACCTGAAAGGAGGTAAATTGAAACAAATGTAGGATTTTGATGGTCAAGAAGCGAATAAATTTCTATGCCTTCATTTATATTAAAAAGAAAAAGGTAATCGCTTATTAGTTGTTGGGTTCTATAATTACCGGCATTATAATCTCTGGATATCAGAGTGATTTCTGTTGGATTGTAAATATCAAAAACATGAATACCAGTTTTTTGGTCAAGGACATATGCAAGAGATTCAACGATATTAATTTGATTGAAAATTGTTGTGTTATCCATTGAATAATCAAGTAGACTTGGATTGGATGGATCCGAACAATCAATAGCAAATACTTGACCACCTGTAGTAACAGTATAAGCAATATTTCCCGAAACAGAAATATCAGTAAAAGTGCCATTTATATTGTTGGTAGAATTAAAAATTCCTAGTTGAACCGGAGCAGTAAAATCGGATATATCTACTATCTCAAATGAGTCATCATACATTAGATACACGTAATCATTTTCAAGATAGATACTTACTATACTAGTAAAATTAGTGATTGTCCCTTCATATTTGTTAAGATATTTTGGAGAAGATATAGTAGATATATCAAGTAGTATTAACGCATTCCAATCCCGCCCATATAAAATGTCATCTTTTATAATACAATCATCTAAATTGCTAACATTACTAATTTGACCATTAAATATTATCTGAGGTTTTTTCAAATTTGAAAAGTCAATTATTGCTATTCCTGTATATGAGAAATCTACAATAAGTAGATTGTTTATTGCATCTATATTGTAAATATAATTTGAATAACCGAAATCGATTGTAGATATGTATTTAGGTTTATTATGATCCGAAAAATCAAAAGCTAAAATACTATTACCTGTCGAAATATAAGCTACTTTTTTATTAGAAAATTCTGCTGCAGAAAAATCCCAAATAGTCTTCCCGATGTTAGAATCATATTCATTCAATTTTGTACAATTTACTCCTGTGTATGAATTATCACCATAGATGGAATCTGAATCGGGAGTTGAAAATACTTGTTTTAATGCTATACCAGTAATAGAAGGAATAATTGATGTATATAGAAAATTAGTTGCAAATAAAAGAATTAGAATGATAGAAAATTTCTTAGTTGATATAATTCTTATCAAATTAGTAATCCTCTCCTTTTTCATTTTGTTGTACCATATAAACAAAACCCACTTGAAAATGATAATCTTTATTTTATAAAAATTTACTGTTTTAGTATTTTTACTGAAATGTCCACCTAAACAAAAAATCTGAAGTAAAAACTTTTGAAAAAGAGAGTTAGGAGTGAACAACTTCAAAATTATTGTTTGCTAAAACGATTATCGGCTACTGTCTTTTCAATATCTCTTTTTTCATACCAACCGTTTTTTGCTTCAGGATAAGAATCAAAATCGGTGATGTATGGCTTAATATCCAATAATGGTGTTTGATCCAACATATCTGCCCCTAAGAAGATAATCTCAATTACATTATTTTTTACATTTATTTCGAGTAATTGAACAACAGAAATACCAATAGGATTAGGTCTATTGGGTGCCCTAAAAGCAAACAATCCAATTTCGTTTGTACTGAGGAATGGTCTCATTTGTAGTTTTGGTTTTTTAGCTTTGTGAAAATGATAAAGCATTATAATATGTGAGAATTCCTTTAATCCTTGTGTTGCTTTTAGATACTCTATCGGTATTATCGCTTTTCCTTTTTCTTTTGAAAATCTAGGTTGAATTGGCATTCCTTCTGATTTGTTAAATGATGTTCTGATAATTCCTATTGGTTTATATGATATTGTTTGTTCCATAATACTATCCCTATCTAGCAGTGATTGATTTTTACTATAAATTTTTTCAGTTAAGAATAATACCAAAATCAAACGAAATTTTTTCTCCGAGTTTTTTTTGTCGAAATATTAATTAAATTCATAATTTTTTCTCGAAAATTTTATTATTTTGAGTTTATTATAATGAGTAAAAGAGGTAATCATTATGGTTGACAGAGATTTTAAACCAATTGAAGGAAAATATGAACAAGTAAATGACATTTCAATGTATTATGAAGAATATGGGTCTGGAGAACCACTGATTCTTATTCATGGTGGTTCGGGAACAGTACGTACGTGGGATAAACAAATACCATTTTTTTCCCAATATTTTCGTGTAATAGTTGTTGATTGCAGAGGTCAAGGAAAAAGCAGTAATCCAAAAGGTGATTTTCATTACAAAGAGATGGCAGAAGATTTTGTAATATTGATAGAGAAATTAGGATTAGAAAATCCAATAATCTTCGGTTGGAGTGATGGAGCACAAATAGCTTTAGAAATAGCAATAAAATATCCGAATTTATTAAAAACAATTATTGCTGGTGGTGCACTTCTTGAATCTTCATTAGATTTAAAGGAAGGAATGAAATATATTGGAATTGAAGGACCTGGAAAAATTAATTTTGAACATTTAGAAAAAACTGTTCCTGGATTTGTTAAGATGCTCCAAGAAGTGCATTCATCTGTTTATGGAGAAAATTATTGGAAAACTTTACTGGAAAATATAACCAAAATGTGGTTCAACCCTGATGAATATCCTGGTGAAACAGTAAAAGAGATAATAATACCAACTTTGATTTTACAAGGAGATCGTGACGAATACATTTCTCTCTCAGAAGCAACTACACTTCATAAATTAATTAAAAATAGTGAATTAGCGATAATACCAAATGCTACACATGAATGTTTTCTAAAACGAGCAGAATTATTCAACAATATTGCTCTTGATTTCTTATTAAGGCAACAAATAAAATAACCAAACGAAAATGACAGTAAAAAGAAAAGAAAATCTGTGGAAATAATCCACAGGTGACATTCATATTATCTACCACTAGCAAACTTAGTAGGGTTAAGAAGAACCATAGGTGATTTCATTCCACCCTCAATAAGAAGATCTTTTCCAACTAATTTGATATTTTTCATAATATCATAGACAGTTGTTCCAAGCATAGTATTTTTAACCGGGAATTTTATTTCACCTTTTTCTACCCAAAATCCAACATCTACTTGTTGGCTGATGTTTGTACCAGCCATTGAAAATATTGGACTTTCCATATAAATTCCAGTACCAAGTTCTGCAAAAAGCTCATCTTTTGATGCAGTTCCAGGTTCAATTTGAATTTGTGTAAGGCTTGGTTTTGGAATTCCACCATATCCTTGTTTTGTTGCACTACCAGTATTTGGAATATCTAGTTTCTTGGATGTATAAACATCGCTGAGATAGGAAAGTAATGTTCCTTTATCTACAATAGTGATCTTTTGTGTTGCTGTACCTTCGTCATCGAAACAACGGCTGCTTGAGCCTGCAGTTTCAAGGGGATTATCAATAACGGTTAATTCCGGACTAGCAATTTCTTCTGCAAGTCTATCGTTAAAGAAAGCTGTTCCTTGAATAATATTGTAAGCAGAAACACCTTTAGAGAGTATTCCACCAACAGTTTGACGAGTAGCTCTTTTGTCAATTAACAGAGGATATTTACCAGAATCAATTTTTTGTCCTCCAAGATTGTTAAGTGCTTTATCTGCGGCTTTATGACCTATTTCAGCTGGATCAATATCTTTGAGAGAACGAGCAAAACCATATTCATAGCCAACACCAATATCATCGTCTTTGACTATTTTATTATTGATGTAAACAAGCATAACAGAACCTTCTGCTTCTGCAAGAACACCATTTGAATTGACTATAACTTTGCTGCCAACAGTCAGTCCAACACTTCCACTAACATTCAAAGTAGATTCTTTTTCTAGGGAAGCATTCAATGCTTGAATAGCTGTTTCAACTAGTTTATCACTACTAAGTGTGGCTAATTCTTTATTGTATAACCCTTTAACTTCAGGATAAGCAGATGCTTTTGATGCAAATCCAATATTGTCTGGGTTGGGACTAGACACTTTGGCTAAAGAAACAGCATCTTTGACCATTGCATCTAAGAGACTATCATCAAATTGAGTTGAAGTGCTTAAACCAATAGCTTTGTTAATTAAAACGCGCAAGCCAATACCAGTTTGACTTTTACTATTTGCTTTAACAATACTGGATTCTTCAAGATTGATTGATAGTTGTTTTCCTTGGATAAGGACCACTTCAGAATGTTCTGCACCAAGTTTTTGAGCCATTTTATTTACTTTTTCAGCAAGAGCTACGATAGTATTATCTGCCATTTTATCTTCCTCCAACAACTAAATCTTTCACTGCAAGTGCAGGACCACTACCAGTAACAGGTATCCATTGACCACCTTTACCACAAGAACCGTTGAATGCAGCATGTTCTAGTTTTCCGACACCAATAGTATTAGATAAAACTTCCATAATCATACCACTCATAGAAACGTTTTGAGTGATTGCTTTTTGTTTGCCTTTTTCGATTATGTAACCATTTTGAGATGAGAACATAAATTGTCCTTTAGCTGGATTAACATAGCCTCCATATGACTTTTCGAGGTACATTCCATCACCAATGATTTCAAATAATTCTTCAAGGCTCTTATCACTACCTTCGACATAGGTATTACCCATTCGGGCAAGTGGTGGAAAACGAAAGTCCATTGCTCTACCAGAGCCATTGGGTTTTTGACCAAGGATAGAAGCAGTTTCAAGTGTGTGGAAAAATTCTTTTAGAATACCTTTTTCAACCAATTTACGTGGAACGGCTTTTGTTCCTTCAGAATCATGAGCAAAAGAACCTCGTAAACCTGGAATAGTTGGATCATCGGTTATGTTAATCTCTTCAACACCAACTTTAGTATTCAATTTGTCATGAAGAATCGATCTTTTAGTAATAATGCCATCAGCCTCGCATGCATGCCCAAAGGCTTCATGAACGAATACTCCAACTAAGCTTGGATCCATAACTAAATTCATTTTACCACTAATAGGTTTATCAGCAGAAAGAAGCCCAATTGCTTTTGTACCAACTTCTTTACCTATTTCATCTACATTGAAAGCCATAATAGTCTTTATACCAATTGATGAAGCAATATTTTCTCCAACATTTTGTTGTAGATTTCCTTCTCGAGCAACAGCTCCTCCGGACAATCGAAAAACACCTGATTCTGTTGAAACATTTGTACCATTCGTTGAAATAATATCTTCAGAATTAATTGTTTCTAAATAAATTGCTTGAGAAGTTGCTATTCTTTTATCTACTTCTCTGATGCTTTTTTCAAAATCCTGTGTGATTTTCATTTTCTCTTCAATGGAAATATCCTTTGGATCAAGATCAAAACTTATTTTTGTTTCTCCTTGAGTTGAGAATTCAGGATTTATTTTCCGAGGCTCTTTAACCTTTTCTGAGGCAACTTTTGCCATCGATACTGCTGTTTTAAGACTTTTTGCAAGCGAATTCTTTGATATATCAGCAGTAGTTGCCAGACCCCATGCTCCTCCAACCAAAACCCGTACTGCGGCTCCCCCCATTCTATTTGAGGTTACTTCTTCTGTAATTGCATTTTTAACAATCATATTCATTGATTCTGATTGTTGGAAACGAATATCAGCAAAACCGCCCGGACCAAGATCTATATCATCCAAAATTTTTCGGGCATAATCTTTCATAATAGTATCGTCATAACTTTTATACATTAAAAAAGAATACCACCAATAAATTAATTGAATATTAATCCATTTTTTTACTAAAATCCGAATACTGCACGATTAATTGAGTGGGTTTTTAATTTGCTTTCAAAAAAAAAAGAAATTTAAGCCCTAGAAGAAACTAAACGTCAAAGGACCTCGAGGTAGAAGCAAGAAAAATAACAGGAAAGATTGCAAAAATGCTGTTATCAGTGGTTTTTTCCATATACTTTCGAGCAATTCGCCTAAGATAAAGATGAAAGTGATGATCAAAACACTATGAATACCATCGAAGAAATAGATGAGCGTTCCGGAAAAACCAATGGCTGCTACACCTGCAATGAAAGGTATTAAGAATAGTAGATAATTAACGAATTTTCTAATGCGCCATTTTTCACCTACTTTCTCAATAAGGTTACTCTCAATATTAATGAAATAATAACCAACAAAGCTTAGGAGAAAAAGAATAAGCAACCAAAGAAGTCGAATATTAGCTGGAAAAACATGATAGAGGAATGAACTTAAGAAAATTGCAAATAATGTAGTAAACGCTATGAACACTGCTAACCCAATCAATATCTGACGCCAATTCCATTTTTCTTTTAAATCTTGAATCTTCATTCGCCATTTTCCTTGAACCCCTGGCATTTTATCAATTGAATAAAAAGTCATCATTAGCATACCATATCCGAAAAATGGGCACAAGTAAATAAAAGCAAAATATGGCTTAGCAACTGGAATGAAATTAAAAACAAGAACTGGAATAAAACCAAGGACAAATCCACCGAGAATAAACAATGGTTTAAACCCAAGGAATTTTGAGAAATTAACTAATTCCAAATATTCGTTACTAACAAGTTTTACTTTTTCGGAATTATCTTCTAATTTTTGATTGCCTTTTATTGAGCTTTCAAAAGCACTCCACCAAAAAATACCAAAAATTGCTGTTAGAAATATACTAACAATTTCTACTATGATAAATAATACGCGAAAATCATTGAATGAAGTGAGACCAACCATAGCATGAGGATAATCTTCCCACAAACAAAATTTTCGTATTTGATTTATTACAGATGGAGAAATCGGTTCATATGTGTGAACTAATCGTGATACAACAAATAATTTTCTCATATACCCTCCAGAAGTATTGGTATAATGCTGATAGAATCTTGGAGCTGTAGATATTTCTTCTAAATCAGCGATTGTAGTATTTGACAATGAATTGTATGTATCAATTGCTTCACTAGGTGTAAGGATATCATCCCAAGTCCCAGTGATAATTAAGATATCTGTTGCCGGATTGTTTGGTCCTAAGTCAACAAGACCATTATCAGAAGCTTTTGTGGGAATTGCCCCACCAAGTAAAACTAAACCAGAAACATTCTCAGAATCAATTAAAGTAGCACGAAGTATACCAGCGGCACCCATACTATGACCGACTAAATGAATTTATGAACTATCTAAACCGGAAATTTGCTTAAATTTCTCTTTAGCCAGCAATATTTGTTCTGCGATGTAATTAGATGAATTGTTTCCATCAAGCGAACCCGTTGATCTTCCATGCCCTGCGAAATCAGTTGAAAATACATGGAAACCCAAACGAACCAGATCGTTTGCAATAGATTTCATCGATGTTCCATCTTCACCAAATCCATGAAACAACATAACTCCTCTGTTTAAGGTTCCAGGATAATACTTGCTGAATAGTATTTCATCCGAAGGTCCTTGAAATCTAACAGTGGAATTATCACACAAAACACTATCATTGTAGAGAAGGAAACTCATAGAAGTTAGTGATGATAGAAAACATATTAGAGCAACAATTCCAAGAATGATCTTTTTATTCAAACAGATTCCCACACAATTTATTCTACCATAAGAATCCAATCATCTATTATATCTCTTTTTGCTAGATTAGAGCTGGTATTCTTATATTAAATATAATCAAGGAAACTAGAAGGAAAATGACAGAAAATAAGAACATATCTGTTGCTGCCCCGGATAAATGGATGGCAGGCTGGGATAATTATTTTAAAAAATTATTAGAACAATCAGATGATGCATTGATGGATTTATCTGCAATTAGTCATCCAATTTAGTGTTTAGCTGCTCCAATACGTGATAAAGCTAATGATATGAAAGGGATTGATTTTGCTTGTGGACAAGGATCAACAACACTCTTTTTAGCCAAATTAGGGGTGCAAATGGAAGCAATTGATGCATTAGTCAATGCTATTATCATCGTTAAAAAACGTGCAAAATTAATGGGGTTATCTGATAAAATAAATGCTTATCAAAAAGATATAGATGGTTGGGAGTTAAAACCTGAAAGCTATGATATCATTATTGCCACTCAATGTTTACAATACCTCTTTGATCGCGCAATACCAAGATTAGAAGAATTGGCTTCGGCAGTAAAACCTGGAGGGTTTTTGGTTTACTCTGGGAATGTTCCTCCTCATTTCAAATTAGATCCGCCGATGAAATTTATTTATCAAGAAGAATTAGATGAAATTTTCGAAGGTTGGTTATATCATAGTAAAGGGACAGATGAACGTTTATTGCGTCCAAATGATCTTAGAGGATATATATGGTTAGTAGCACAGAAACAAAAAAAGGAGTAAATTAGAACTTTTTCCTCTTCTTTTTTGTAAGAACGATTATTGCAACTGTAGCAAATAGAATAACATAAATATTATTCACTGGTACAAAGGCTGAATAACCAAAAGGTGTTGTTGGTAAAGTTGATTCATTATCGTCATAAATTAATGGATCTCGTCCTAAAAGAATCTCTTCTCCATCATCAACACCATCTCCGTCTGTATCTGCAGTAAAAACAGAAGTGTGGTAAATTGTTGCTTCAAGATTATTCGCTAAATTATCATTGTCTAAATCATCATATCTATCAAACACAAGAGGATTTAAACCAACCATAATTTCCCACCCATCAAGAAATCCGTCTGAATCGGTATCTGCGTTTGTTTCATTGGTGCAATAAAATTTCTCAGTTAATTCATCTAACAAATCACCATCATAATCACCGAAACCTGTGTGATAATTTGACCCAAGAAAACATGGCCAAACACTTATACCAGAATCTTGTGAAGTATTTATTTCTAAACATTTGACTTTGTCATTATATTCTCCACAGAAAATATTGTTCTTTCCATCTAAATTCAAATCACCTACTAATGGGTTGCTGTACGAAAAATTATGTATTGGATAGGCATCTAATACTGTTCCATTATAATCTAAACAAGTTATCTCGTAATTCACTACAATTATTTCTTGATTTCCATCACCGGTTAAATCTGACAAAACAACAGAAGATTTTGGTGAATGAGAACCTGCGTCAGTTGTCCAATTTAATGAACCATTACTACTAAAACAATATAACTTGTTAGATGATGACTGAATGAGAATTTCTAGTGAGCCTTCATTATCTATATTTGCAATAACAGGTGAACCTTCAAATGTTTCATACTCTGTAGCAGTTGCTGTTACTGACCAAAGTAAACTTCCATCAGAATCATAATTACAGAATCTTTCTCCAGTACCAACATAAATCTCATGTTTCCCATCTAAGTCCACATCATATATCGCTGGAGATGAACCTGTGCTTAATTCTCCAATTAAAGCTGTTTTCCAAAGAAAATCTCCTTGATCATCAATGCAATAAATATACCCATCAATACAAGTGAAAACAATTTCATATTCAGGATCGGAATCAACATTTAGCAGTGATGGAGTACAATACACATCGTTATCAGTTGTATATTCCCATCGACTAAAATCATCAGCATTGATACAGATAATTCCAAATCTTGTACCAATAATTATTTCAAAAACACCATCTAAATCTTGATCACCAATACAAGGAGAAGAAGTATGAAATGGATAGATACCATAATTTTCGGAAATTTTCACTGCTTTTTCTTTATTTCCTTTAAAATCGTAAATAAAAATAGTATCTGAATCAAGTCCACCCAGAGTAATTATTTCTAATTGTGAATCATTATCAATATCAACAATACAAGGTGTAGAAATATACTTGAAAGATTCAGATTGTGACCAGATTGTCTTTCCTGTTCTTCCATTTAAACAGTATAAATAAGATCCCGAAAGAAAAACTATGTCCAGAAACCCATCTCCATTTAGATCTGCATAGTGAGGAGAGCAACCTTCCAATTTTAATTCTCTTTCCCATGTTAAGCTTAATGATATTGTATCATCAGAATTTATTCCGTTGTTAAAGTTGTCAAAATTGACGTGGTTACTACTAACACTCAAATCGACAGAAAATGCTCCAAAAAGAATAATTGTTGCAATCAATAATCCAATTTTTTTCCCCATATCTACATCAAGATAAATAATAATTACCATGATATATAATCATTTTCAAATTAATGCTTCAGAAGCTTTAATCTACAAGTGCTTTTCAATTTTCTAGTAGAAAAGATTTTTTTTAATATTTATAATGAGTTTCAATAAAGCCTGCTTGTAAACTTGAGAGTAGCAGTTGTATGCCATCTGATAATTCCAATAATGTTTTACTTTCAAAATCTCTTTTTTGTAGGATTTGAATTTCTTCGAATAGTTCTGGATGGAATTGCAATGTATAATCTCTTTTTATCATATTTGTTTTAGGATTATAATAATAAATGACCATACCAGCTATTTCAGTTAAATAATCTCCATCTTTACTTTCAATGCTATAGAGAGTTGAGCTTGGTATTTCTAATCCAAATGGTAATGTTGTTAGTTCACTTAAACCCTCATCTTCTAGTAATAATTCGAAATTTTTCTGTGAAAAATCAGCAATTTTCTTGAATGCCCAATTGAAAAATAGCACTGCTTCTTCATTTACTTCATCACCGTGTAGCATAATAATATCCAAGGTCTCTAATGAGTAAAGATCTTCTAACATTCCAGTTTGGAATATAGCTGTATCTTGATATTCATCTAGCATTTCCTTTGAATTTTTGGAAGCTTCTGGTCTGAATTTCACTAGTTTTTTTAACCCAAATTCAGGTAGTTCATTTTTCTTTACAGCAAAATATTGATCATTTATACTATTAGCAATGATTTCTTCGTTTCGATTCTTAATAGCCAAATTATTTCCTTGCGATTTTATTTCACCTATTGTTTTCAAAAACTCCTCGCTTACAATTTTACTCTTTTTAGAGATTATTTTGGCAATTTTCTCTGCTTTTTTGCACAATTCTACAATGTAATCCCTGAATGTTTCTGCTACACCTTGGTGTCCTAAACAAATGAAAAGTGCAGGACTGGATCCAGGGTTATTTCTCGCTAGCATTATTGAACGTAGCAAATGCAAATAGTCTTTTCTTTCAAAATTTCCATTTGTAATCTCAGTAAAGCTTTTGCTATCATAAAGTGATTGTCTTCCACCTTCCACGATGACATATCTAAAAGATCGTAGAAATTCTCCCAACGATTCGCCAACACAATGCTCTTTGACTTTATCGAGAAATTTGGCATAACTCATTTCAGATAATTCAAGAATGACAACATTCCAATCAAGTATCTCTTTAGTTATTGTTGCAAAGTTTTTTGATGCATCAATCAATTCTCCCCATTGATTTGATCCAATAACAGTATCTGGTTTTAAAATAACGGCCCATTTACTTCTTTGATTTGGATTACTAAAATGACTTTTGTATGCTTTTTCGAATTCTGCAATAGAACTAATAGTTATTTGTTGAGTTTCTTTTTTGTTCAAGAAACGTTGAATTTTCTGCAATGAAATTTCAAATGGTAAATTGAAGAAAGGATCTTTTAGTGGTATTGGGTATCCAATGAGTTTTTCATATTTCTTTCTGCTAGTATAGGATCTAAAGTCAACACCTGCAAGAAAAGCTATTTTGATGAAAATATCTGCAGGAATTTTCATTTTCTTAGCGAATTTCTCTAGCTCTTTTTTATGACCTAAAAGATAAGAAAGTTTTATCTGACTGTGAGCAATGCTAAAATCACCAGAAGGTATAGCACCTTTCATTATCGGTAACCAAGCATTTTGGTAGACAAAATCTTGAGTACCAATGGGCGTTTGGGAGGATAAAATAACGATCTTACCATTCGCAATTGCTTGTTCAATTGCTGGTAAAGGCGAATGACCGGAATTGATATCAGTGTTTATTGTTCCACTTCCATAGGCATTTAATATTATTCCATCTGCAGAAGCAAATCGTTTCCGGTACTCTTCTTCAGTCATCATTGGAGTGGTATTTACAACAATTATTTTTTGATTAAATTTGGTGTCGCAAAAAGTGGTAAATCCAACATTCTGACATTCTTTAGCAATTCTTTTACAAATTTGAAACCAAGAATCCAAAATCAAATCTGAAGAATCCTTGGACATCAAAGAGATTGATTCGAATTCATGAAAAAAACCAGCGAACTTTTGAGTAATATAATCTGAAATTAGATTTGCTGTTGGAGTTAACACTCCATCTTCATTGTGCTCAGATTCGATAGTTCCTCCAGTTCTAATAAGAAATAATTTATCCAATTTTCGGTTCAAATTCAAAGGATAGGCTCTTCCACGAATGAAAATCTCATCTGAAGAAATCCTTGCTAATTCTTCTCCACGAAAAGCATCTGGGGACCATTTATCGATTTTCCAGAGATCATCTTGAAAAGCTGCTTGACCATTGTTAAATACAACAAAAATATTTGGTCCTGTAAGTTGTGTTAGTAATTTGATGGAATTCTCAACATTAGGATATACATCAGAAGAAGAAAATTGCATGCTAAAAGGCACTTGAGATCCTGTAATAGCTACATTTGCTGGGAGATTTTTGAGAGTATATCTAATAGCACTCAAAGCCCAAGACATAGAATCTGTTCCATGAGTTAAAAGAAAACCGATTTTTTTGGAGTATTTTCGCACCATCTCTTTGGTCACAACCGTTTTTTATAAAAATGAAACACAATAAGAAAATAACCTACTAACGGTTATTTATCTTTCTTGTTTACTTGCTGTTTTTGAAGACATAAGCAATTAAATTAGCAATAATATTAGCATAAAAACTAGATGCAATAGCAAGTTCTTCTGTGCCATCTACTCTACTAAAAATTAGCTTGACAGAACCTTTCTTATAGGAAACGTTTTGGACAAATTTAACAGCTCGAGCCCAAACTTTTCCATCATCTGAACCAAAAAGAATTCTTGAGTCAGTGATAAAACAATCACAAGGAATATTACAATTAAAAGCTCCACTAACTTTCTCAACATTCCCCCAGAAGAGCACTTTCTCAGTTTTCCAATCAAAACCGGGTATGACAATCTTTATTCGATCTTCTAAATCGATAATGGATGTTTCACGAATGATCCTAACGCCAGTATCGCTTTTCGCTCTTTCTTCTAAAGCAGGTAGCTTCTTAGTTAATTCCAACAATTCTTGTAATAATCTATTAGAGAATCTTATCATTGTTTGAGAGCCATTTGTTCCTTTGATAAACAAGGCTTCAGTTTTCCCTAAAATAAGTGCTAATGGTTCATCGCTAGCAATGCTATGAACTTTACATTTTTTTGTTGATAAAACATCACGTAAATCCTTAGAGATTTCTAGATTGTCATCTATCCAAGCTTCAGGGAATTCATTCTCTTTTATGATAGTAATAACTGAACTTAGATTATTAAAAATCATAACAGGTGAAACGCTACTCTTTTGAGCTGATTTGTCTTGTAATTTAGAAATGCCTTTTTTAACACTAGTGATGGTGGAAACTATCGAGTCGATAGCGTTGTCAATAGTATCTTCTGGTGGAAGAGCTTTAAAGAGCATTCCTTTTTCTGCTGGAACTTTCATTATGAACCCCAGCTCTACTAAACTATCTAAAACAGAGTAAACCTTTGCTCGTGGCACTCCAGATTCTTTTGCTATCAAGTAGGCAGTAGCTTCACCTAACACAAAACTCGCAATGTATACTTGCGATTGATACCTTTGTAATCCTATTTGAGTTAACCCGTCGATTAGCTTATTGTCAATTTGCATTGCTATCACTTTTAAGCTTGTAATTTACGTATAGTAATTTACTATTCTAACTAATTAATAGTTTGAAAACGTTTATTAAGGTTACTACTCGAGTAGTAACTATCAGAGTTGTTCTATTAATAAAAAACGGAGTTCAAAATCAGTGTCAAGAAGAAAAACGAAAAAAATAAGATTTATGACAGGGTTCGCAATATTAATGATTATTTTCTCAATTTGTTTTGCCTTTCCTACAATAATCGAAGGAATCAATGTAGGACGAAATTGGCAAAGCTATACACAAATTGATCAAGTAATTACTTCAGACTCATATTCTGTCATTAAATTTGATTTAGAGCCTAGTAATAGGGTATCCGCTGAGATTTCAGCGTACGATGCAATCTTTGTTCATGATGATCCTGTTCAGGTTATTTTTGCAATATTATCAGAAGGAGAATTTTCAGACTGGTATGATGCAGGAGAAAATGCACCAAATATCATCAACTCAACTCATTTTTATGAAAATGCTGAGATCAAATTAGAGAATATAGGTGTCGATCTTGATAGAGACTATTATTTCATTTTCTATAATACAAATGCATTCACAATTCGAGTTGATCTTACTTTAACAATAATACCTTGGGGTCACATAATAGCAACAAGTATCGTTGGATTTGGTTTTGCAATATGCTTCCTTGGTTTACTCACAAAAATCGGATTTACAGGATATTTCGTATTATCTCACAATGAAAAACCAAAAGTGCTCACAGTTCAATCACAAGGTAAAACTGAAGCAATTTTACAACCAGAAAAAGATGAAAACTTTTGCATTTCGTGTGGTGCACCAATAACCAAAAAGGATGGTCGTTATTGTCCAAGTTGTGGATCATCAACTTAAGCATCAGCTTATTATGCTTCAAACTAGAAATAGTTCCCTATATAAAAATAAGAATTCCCTCAAAAATAAATGATACTGAGGTGAGTAAACATCGTCACAAAAAAACATCTCCGGTAAGGTTTGGTCTGCAACTGTTTTTCCTTATCTGAGTGCCCTCACCTCAGATTCTATTTCTTTTTACTCAATATTTCTTTGATTGTTTCTACTAGCTCATCAAGATTGGCTTTATCGATGAATTTTACAGCACCCGCATCAAGGCAATCTTCTTCATCTTTAGAAAAACCTGAAACACAGATTATTGGAGTTTGAATGCCCTTTTGTCGTATTATTTCCACAGCTTCATGACCATTTAGTTGTGGTAGAGAATTATCACAAATAATAATATCCCAATTCTTTTCAGTCTCTAATAATTTTAATAGCTTATCCTTACTATCAACCCAATCATAATTAAGATTAGAATACTCTTGTTTAATATGATGTTGCATTAAGATAACATCATCCTCCAAGTCTTCAATAAACAAGATATTTGTAATTTCATTCATCACTCATCACAAGTTAATTTTGCTGTTTGATTTAGAACTAACCAGTAAAGACCAAGTTGTTTTACAGCATCTATAAACTGATCAAAATCAACAGGCTTTGAAATATACGAGTTCGCTCCTAAACAGTAGCTTTTAACAACATCGCTTTCTTCTTTTGACGTTGTTAAAATTACAACTGGTAGCAGTTTTGTTCGAGGGTTTTTTCGAATTCGTTCTAATACTTGTAATCCATCCAATTTTGGCATTTTAAGATCAAGCAAAACCAATTCAGGCATTATGTTTTTATCACGATTTTTATACTTGCCTTCTGCAAAAAGGTAGTTTAGTGTTTCTTCTCCGTCTTTAACTACTACAAGTTCATTTAGAATATTGCTCTTTTTGAATGCTCTTTGAGTTAAAAGCACATCGTCGGGATTATCCTCAGCTAGAAGGATTATTTTATTCATTATTATTTATCTCCATTTTTTCGCATTATTTAAAGGCATACTTTTCTTCTTTTAAGTCTTATTAGTTTAATTCTATACTTTTCCTTTAAGATTTTCCATTATAGATATTATCACCTTTTTTTCCACTTATTTGATCAATATATCCATTTATCATAATTTTTAATGAATTTTCTGCTTGTTTGAGCTATCAATTTTTTTGGGAAGATTCATTTAATAAAAATTTAAGACATAAAGAAAAAAAATAGAATTTTATCTATTTCAAGAGATCAGTGTACATTTCTTCATCATCTCTTTCTACAGCATAAAGGGTTTTTAGGGAGTCATAAACAGTAACTAGTCCTATTAGGATAAAAAGACTAAATACTACAATTGAGAAATAAAAGCCCCAAGCTAATTCAGCTCCACCTAATTCAGGTATTGGAACAACGAATGAAGCATGAAATTTAGTGAAGAGTAGAGTACCAGCTAAACCAAACCCACCACCTAGTATTACAAGAAAAGTGAATATTCGTTTGTCTTCCCGCATTGGCGCAAATGTTTTATATAAACCACCCAACATTGCTAATCCAATACCAACTGCAATGAAAACTATATTTTCAACAGGAAAATTTCCTATGGCAATCATTATTGCTTCTCCCAAAATGACAGATTCAACTACACCATCAATTGTTGAAGAAAATTTTGTTCGACCGTTAAAATAAGACCACATCTCGTAAATAATAGTCTCTCCTTCATACTCATATGTATAGCATGTATAGTTAAATGGTGCCAAAGTGACAAAAAAAATGCCAATAACAGCAAATACTAGAAATGCTACCCCAAATTTCCTCATAGTAGAACGTTCACTACTCTTCCCAATAATAATCATAATAAAACAAGTAGTAAGTTTACAATATTTAAAAGTAACAAACAAATCTCCATATGAACGTGTGGATATGTGATAATATATGAGTGTTACTTTGCTTTTTAATTAAGAATGAAAATAGATGGTATGAGGACTAAATAGTAGGTTAAAGTAATTGATTGCTGCAGAAATCGAAACATTCAAATGTTTTATGGAAATCGAACAACGATCTCCGCATACTATAAGACAATATATTGATATCTTAAATTGGTTTGAAAAATTTCTCATTGAATCAAATATCGAATTCAGTCAATTAAAAGAAAACGATATTGTAAAATTCCAATTATGGCTAAAGAAAAAGAAAGCAACAAAAGAATTTGTTAAACTACACAAAAGAAAGCCTTCTGAGCAAGAATTGCTACAATTCTCTCGAGGGTCTAATCTTCATGGAAAAAGTGTTTACAAATATCTTTCAGCGATTAGAAAATTCTTAGAAGTAAACGAACAGCAGCTAAACTGGACTAAAATACCTACACCGAAATTTGATGATAATTTTAATCCTGATGTTCTTACCACATTTGAAATAACTAAAATAGTTAATACAGCAGCAAAATATTGTACATTTCAGCATAAGACTATTACAGAAACAAATTGTCTAAAGTGTAAGAAATATAGACAACCGAAAAGCGAGAAAGCTGCATTACAGAGAAAATATCCTGCAGTTTGTTTTTATTTTGAAGGCTTAAAATTACAAGCAATGTTTCTTCTTGCATATGAAGCAGCATTACGAACGGATGAGCTCTGCAATCTCAAAATAAAACATCTAAATCTTACAAAAATGGAAATTTTCATCGAGAAACCTTTGAAACACTCTCAACCTCAAGCAATTCCTCTTTCAAAAGGTTTAGTGAAAGTTCTAGAACAATATCTCGCTCAGAGAAAAAGCACTAATGAAGGGGAAGAATTTTTATTCCCAACTAAAATGGGCAAAAAATATCACCCTAATAATTTTGCTACCCACATTTTTCGACCAATCGCTCGATCAGCAGGTTTTGACATTAGATACTATAC